>CALOEA010000068.1:0-89747 GCA_942492185.1 uncultured Alphaproteobacteria bacterium | reverse complement strand
GGCGGCGGCATCGCCGGCTCGGCGGCAAGGGCACCGAGCAGCCGCTGGAGATAGCCGGGCCCCGGGAGCGCGCCGCCGCCGCCCTGGCGATTCAGCAGGCCGATCAAGAGCGGGCGCAGCGCCCGGCCCTCATCGGCGACCGTGCGCAGAAAGCCGAGCCGCTCGGCCTCGACGAGGCTGCGGCCGAGCAGGTCCTCCGCCGCCCGCTGCCGGCCCAGGCGATGCAAGGCGAGGGCTTGCAGGCACGCGATCTGCAGGAGCCGGCGCCAGCGCCCCTGGTGATCCATGCGCCGTGCCAGAGGCTCCAGCCGGCGCAGCGCTTCCTCGGAGCGGCGCTCGGCCAGCAGGACACGCGCGATCGCCACCTCCTCCAGCTCGACGGCTGGCGAAGGCAGGCCGACCGGCGGCCGCAGGCGGCCGGCAAGCAGGCCGACGCGGTCCAGCGCCGCCTGGGCCGCGGAGAGATCGCCGGCGGCAAGTCGCAGGCGGATCTCGTCGTTCAGTACGCCGGCGCGCAGGCGGCGATAGAGGCGCTCCCGTCCCAGGGTCTCGGCTCGCCCGAGGATTGCCAGGGCCGACTGCCGCCGCCCCTGGAACGCCTCCAGGCGCGCCTGATGCAGGTGGCCGGAGAGCGAATGGACGATCAACGCCGTCCCCTCGATGATGTAGTGGTTCTCCTGCAGCAGGTGCTCGGCCGCGGCGATCTCGCCGCGCTCGTAGGCCAGCTCGGCCTGGAAGATCGCGACCATGGCTTCGCAGTAGCCGGCCTGGCCCTGGGTCTCCCGCGCCAGCGTGCGGGCCTGTTCCAGCAGCTCCTCGGCGGCTGAGAGCCGGCCCCTCGCCTTCTCCACCAGCGCCAGGATCAGGTCGGCGTAGATCAGGCCGAAGGGAGACCCGGCGCGGCGGTGTTCCTGCCGGCCGCGGCGGGCAGCCTCGGCAGCCTCCTGCATGTCGCCCAGCGTGTAGCAGCTGAAAGCCAGGATGTTGGCCAGCGTCCCGCGCAGGAAGGCCAGCTCCCGGGGAATCTCCGGCAGCCAGCGGCGGGCCATGTCGCGAGCCCAGCGATTGTGGTCCGCAGCGGACAGCGTCCCGACGGCCAAGGTCCGGAACTCGTGCAGCAGCGCCGCTTCGCGGGGCTTGCCCGGCTCCGGCGTCGAGCCGCCGACGATACCCAGCGTGCGTCGTGCGGCGCGCAGGTGGCGCAGGCCCCGGCGCGGCTCCAGCATGTGGAAATCGATCCAGGCATGGATCAGGTGCAGGCGGGGCCGCCCGCCGGCGGCCGACTCGGGCAGGCGGCCCAGCCAATCTCGCAGCAGGGTGAGCTGGCCGCGTTCGATCTGTGCCATGGCGGCGCCCTCGACCAGGTCGGCCGCGCGCTCGCTCTCGCCGCCCGCCAGCAGGTGGTGCAGCGCCATGGCGGTATCGCCGGCGGCGCCGTACCAGTCGGCGGCCAGCGCGTGCAGCGAGGCGGCGGCGCCCGGACGCAGGCGCTCCAGGCGGGCCCGCAGGAAATCGGCGAAGAGGTGGTGATAGCGGAACCAGCGCCGCTCCCGGTCGAGCGGCACGATGAAGAGGTTCTGCGCCCAGATCCGCTCCAGCATCGCCCCGGCGTCGGCACGCCCCGTCACGGCCCTCGCCAGGGCGGCGTCGAAGCGCGTCAGCACGGCGGTGGCCAGCAGGAAATCCTGCACCTCCTGCGGCTGGCGCAGCAGCACGTCGTGCGCCAGGAAGTCGGCGACGTCGCGATCGGTCCCGGTGAAGGACTTGAGGAAGGAGCCGCGCTCGCTGCGCTGCTGCAGGGACAGCGAAGCGAGTTGCAGGCCAGCCGCCCAACCCTCGGTCTTGCCATGCAGCAGGCTGAGCTCCGCCTCCGGCAGGGCCAGGCCGCGCTTGGCATTGAGGAAGAGGCTTGCCTCCTCGCGGTCGAAGCGCAGTTGCTCGACCCCCAGAACGACGATCTGCTGCGCCAGGCGGAGACGCTGGATCTGCAACGGCGACTCGCTGCGGCTTGCCATGTAGAGACAGAGCGTCTGGGGCGCATAGGCCAGCAGGCGGTCGAGGAAGGCGATGATCGCTGGGTGGCTCAGGTGGTGCAGGTCGTCGAGGAAGAGCGCGACACGGCTGTCGGTCGCCGCCAGGTCGTTGACGATCAGCGGCAGCAGGGTTTCCGGCTCGCCCAAGGGGATGGACCGCAGCAGGGCTCCGGCGCGCAGGCCGACGGTCGGGTCGGCCCGGTTCAAGGCCGCCACCAGATAGGTCAGGAACCGCAGCGGCTCGTTGTCCTCGGCATCGAGCGACAGCCAGCCGACTCCCAGGCCCTGCGCCGCGAGCGCCGCATGCCAGTCGGCCATCAGGGTCGACTTGCCGAAACCAGCCGGCGCGACGAGGAGCGCGGCCGGCGTTTCCTCGGTGCGCGCCAGCAGCCCGAGAAGCCGCGGCCGACGGATGAGGTCGCTGCGGCCGCTCGGCGCAGCCAGTTTCGTGGCGATGAGGTCGTCCAGTGTGTCCCTCCGGCTGGCGGCGACGGCCATTCTGGCAGCTTGGCGGCTGCCCGCAAGCGCGGAGGGCGGATCAGGACAGTTCGAAGAGGCCGGCCGCCCCCATGCCGCCACCGATGCACAGGGCGCGGCAGGCAACCGCGATGATGACGCCTTGGCGCATCACGCCGTGCCGCCTTCCGGCGCCTCGACAATAAGAGCGTCGACGGCCACCGCCCCCTCGCCCTCCGGCAGCACCAGCAGGGGATTGACGTCGATCTCCATCACCCGGTCGCGGGTCGCCGCGGCATAGGCCGCCACGGCCTCAACCGCGGCCACCGCCGCTGGCAAGTCGCCGCGCGGCCGGCCGCGGAAGCCCTCGATGAGCCGGTAGGCCTTCAGGCGGCGCAGCGCGGCCTCGATCGCAGCCGCGCCAGCCGGCAGCAGCAGACGTTCGGCATCGCGGGTCAGCTCCACCAGGACGCCGCCGGAGGCCACCACCAGCACCAGGCCGAAGAGCGGGTCGCGCTTGACGCCGACCAGCAGTTCGGCCACCGGGCGCTGCACCATCGGCTCCAGCAGAAAGCGTTCGACGGCGAGCCCGCTCTCGGTGGCGATACGGAGCGCCATCGCTTCGGCGGCCCGCGCCACGGCCTCAGCGCCCTGCAGCCCCAGCACCACAGCGCCGGCTTCGGTCTTGTGCGGCAGCGCCGCGCTCACCGCCTTCAGGGCCAGCGGGCCCTCCATGCCATCGGCCAGGGCGGCCAGATCGGCGAGCGCGCCGACACGACCGGCCGGGATGGCCAGCCCGTGGGCCGCGAGCCGCCGCTTGCTCTCGACCTCGTCGAGCAGGCGGCCGGACCCGGCGGTCAGCGGCGCGACGGCAAAGGGCGCCGGCGGCAGGCCCTCGCGCGCGATCCGGCGGCGACGCTCGCCGTAGGCCGCCCAGTGCCCTAGCACGGCGCCGCCGTCATGCAGGCCCTGCAGCGGCAGCAGGCCCTCCTCGATCACCTGGCGACGCATGAACGCCGGCATCGATTCCGGATTGACGCAGCAGACCGCGCCGGGAGTGCCGGTCGCGCGGCTGGCGGCACCGAGCGAGCGCACCATCGCCGCCATCGGCCTGGCCACCTCCTCGCCCAGTTCGGGGCGCGGGTGGTCGATCACCAGCAGGCCCTGGTCGTAGCCCTCTGCCAGCATATGGGTGAACATCGGCGTCAGGAGCTGCTCCTGCCCCCAATAGCCGGCGGTGAAGTCGAGCGGGTTGGAGACCTGCCCATAGTCCGGCAGCAGGGCCTTCACCTCGCGGTGCTGCGCGGCGTTCGGCTGCGGCATCTCCAGGCCGGCGGCCGAGGCATAGTCGGCGGCCATGCCGTTGTCGCCGCCGGAGCTGGAGAAGACGGCCAGGCGCAGGCCACGCGACAGCGGTGCCAGGGATGCAGTCTTCAGCAACTCGAGAAACTGCGGCACCGAGGCCGTGCTCATCACCCCGAGGCGCTCGAAGAGAGCATCGTAGAGTTCGTTCTGACCGGCCAGGGAAGAGGTGTGGCTGGCCGCGAGCTGCGCCCCGAGTTCGGAGACGCCGACCCGGAAGGCGACCAGCGGAATGCCGCGGTCGAGCGCCCTGAGACAGGCCGCGGAGAAGGCCGGAACATCGCGGATGCCCTCGAGGAAGAGGCCGATGGCCGTGACGTTGGGATCGTCCAGCAGCGCCTCGATGTAGTCCTCGAAGCCGAGCACCGCCTGGTTGCCGGCGCTGATGATCCAGCTGAAGGGCACCTCCCGCTGGTTCATCGACAGATTGATGCAGACGTTGCCGCTCTGACCGATCACCGCCGCGCCACGCGGGCCGGTCCCGCCGGGATAGGGCACCGACCAGAGGCTGCCGTGGTTCACGTAGTTGATGATGCCGAAGCAGTTGGGCCCGACCAGTGCCAGGTCGCCGGCCGCCTGCAGCAGCCTGGCATTGCGCTCGCGCCCCACCTCGCCCATCTCGGCGAAGCCCGAGGCATAGCAGACGGCGCCGCCGGCACCGATGGCCGACAGCTCCGCCACCGTGCGGACGGTCGGCTCGGCGGCGATCCCCAGGAAGGCGGCATCGGGGGCGATCGGCAGCGCCGCGATCGAAGGCGTACAGGCGATTCCGGCGATCTCGCTGCGCGTGGGATGGACGACGTAGATGTCGCCGGCGTAACCGGCGCTGCGGCAGGCATCGATGGCAGAGGCGGCGCGGTCGCCGCCGAGAAAGGCCATATGGCGCGGATTCAGCAGGCGCCGCAGGTTCCGCCGCCGGCGCAGCGCCAGGGCCGCGGGGTCGTCCGCCATGAGACCGGTCTCCATGATCTTCTCGCCTATTTCTTGCGCGGCCGCAGGGCCTGCCAGTCCTCGTCGCTCATCATCTCGCCGACGAAGTTGAACTGGCCGGCGCCCTGCAGCCATTCGCCGCCGTCGATGGTCACGACCTCGCCGTTGATATAGCCGGCCCCCTCGGACAGGAGGAAGGCGGCGAGGTTCGCCAGTTCCGCGTGCTGTCCGGGGCGCTTCAGCGGGTTCTTCGCTTCGAAGGCAGCCGCCATCTCCGGCTTCGGCACCAGCCGCTCCCAGGCCCCGGCGGTCGGGAAGGGCCCCGGCGCCACGGCATTGAGCCGCACGCCGCGACCGCCCCACTCGACGGCGAGCGAACGGGTCATCGCCAGCACGCCCGCCTTGGCCATGGCCGAGGGCGCGACGTAGGCCGAGCCGGTCCAGGCGTAGGTGGTCAGGATCGAGAGCACCGAGGCGCGGGTGCCGGCGGCCAGCCAGCGCCTGCCGCAGCCCAGCGTCACGTAGGCCGAGCCATGCAGCACGATGCCCAGCACGGCATCGAGCGCCCGCGGGCTGAGATCCTCGGAGCGGGAGATGAAGTTGCCGGCGGCGTTGTTCACCAGGCCATCGAGTCCACCCTCGGCAAAGGCCCACGCGAGCAGTGCCTCGACCTGTTCGGCGTCGCGAATGTCGCAAGGCCGGTAAGCCACCTTGCCGCCGCTCTCCCTTTCCAGCGCCTCCTTGGCCTCCGCCAGGACCGCCTCGCGCCGGCCACAGATCACCAGCTCGGCACCGAGGTCCAGGAAGCGGCGTCCGAGCGAGAGGCCGATGCCGGTGCCGCCGCCGGTGACGAGGATGCGCCGACCGGCGAGGAGATCCTTGGTGAACATGTTCTACCTACCTTGCTCAGTCAGCTTTTCGCTGCGATCGGCAGCGGCTTCGTCCGGCGCCGGCGGACGACCGGTGCGGCCGGGACCGGTTCGCCGGCCTTGCGCGTCAGGCCGGGACCCTCGTGGAAGAGCTGGCGCAGCCAGGCATGGATCGTCTCCTCGGCCTCCTGCGGCGAGAAGGCCTCCTCGTCCATCACCCAGCCGAGCCAGAAGCCGTCGACCATCTGCGCATAGGTCAGCGCCGCCTTGCGGGCGTCGATCTCCAGCCCCCGCTCGGCCGCGGCGGCGACCATCATGCGCTCGACCCAGGCGCGATAGCGCCGCCAGATCTTGCGATGCAGGCGCAGCATCTCCGGATTCCAGCGCGCCACGGCCCAGAACGCGAAGCCGACGGAGGGCTCCTCGTCGGCGTGAGAGAAGCGGAAGGTGGTGCTGACGCAGGCCATGAGGCGCTGCAGCGGATCCTCGCCGACGGCGCGGATCGCCTTGCGCATGGCTTCGTCGGCCTCCCCCACCATGTGGCGGAAGGCCTCCAGCAGCAGCTCGTCCTTGCCCTTGAAGTAGTGGCCGATCAGCCCCCGCGAGAGTCCGGCCGCCTCGCAGATCGTCTGCACCGTGGAGTTGGCATAGCCGAGGCGGGCGACCGACTGGATCGTGCCGCGAATCAGGTCCTGACGCCGCGCGATGATGGTCTTTGTCCGCTTCCCGGCCACGGCCACGGCTCAGCTCCGATACTGCCGGAGAATGTCGCGCGCGATGATATCGCGGTGGATCTCCGAGGTGCCTTCCCAGATCCGCTCGATCCGGGCGTCGCGCCAGAAGCGCTGGATCGGAAAGTCCTCCATCATGCCCATGCCGCCGAAGACCTGCACCGCGTTGTCGGTGACGCGGTTGACCATCTCCGAGCAGAAGAGGTTGGCCATCGAGGCCTCGTGGCGGGTGATGGTGCCTTCGTCGACCTTCCAGGCCGCCTCCTGGACCATCAGCAGCCCGAGGCGGATATCGGTGGCCATGTCGGCGATCTTGTAGCCGGTGCCCTGGAACTCGCCGATGGTCTTGCCGAAGGCCTTGCGCGTCGCGGCCCATTCGCAGGCCATCTCGTAGGCCCGCTCGGCGCGCCCGACGCAGTGCGCCGAGAGCATCACGCGCCCGGCATAGAGCCAGTCGTTGGCCAGCTCGAATCCCCTGCCCTCCTCGCCGAGGATCTTCGCGTCCGGCAACCGCACGTTTTCGAGGTAGATCATGTTGGGGTTGTAGCCGCGGGTGCAGATGGAGCGCATCGGCTTGACCGTGACGCCGGGCGTGTCCTTGTCGACCAGGAAGGCGGTGAAGCGCTTGCGCGGGCCCTTCGGCGTCTCGTCCAGGCCGGTCACCGCGATCAGGATGATGAAGTCGGCGACGTCGGCATGGGAGATGAACTGCTTGACGCCATTGATCACCCAGTCGCCGCCCTCGCGCTTCGCCGCGGTGACGATGGCGCGGGCATCGGAGCCGGCACCGGGCTCGGTCAGCGCGAAGCAGTCGGTCTTCTCGCCCTCGATGCAGGGCTTCAGGTACTGCTCCACCTGTTCGCCCCTGCAGGCCAGGAGAATGGCCGTGGGCCGGCGGATCAGCAGCGAGAGCGCGGTCGAGGGGCGGCCGAGCACGCGCTCGACCTGCGCCATGGTCTGGCAGTCGAGGCCGCCGCCGCCGACCGATTCCGGCAGGTTCATCGCATTGAAGCCCGCCGCCTTGGCCTTGCGTTTGATGTCTTCGGCAATCTCCGGGGGAACCGCGCGCTGCTCTTCCACCACCTCCTCGTGGGGATAGAGCTCCGTCTCGACGAACGCCGTCAGCGACTCGACCAGCGCCTTCTGCTCGAAGGTGAGAGAGAAATCCACAGGCGTTGCTCCTCTGTCAGCGGCCGACGAACTGCGGCGCGCGCTTCTCGTTGGCGGCGCGCAGCCCCTCGGCATGGTCCTCGGTGGACGCACAGGCCTTGCCGGCGATCTGCTCCTCGGCGAGCTGCTCGGCGAAGCTGCGCCGGTGCGCCGCCTCCAGCAGCCCCTTGGCCAGGCCGATGGCGACGGTGGGGCCCGCGGCCATTTTCCCCGCCAGCGCGAAGGCCCGCTCTTCCAGCGCATCCAGCGGCACCACCTCGCTGACCATGCCGACCGCCAGCGCCTTGGCGGCATCCCAGAGGTCGCCGCTGTAGACGAAGAGCTTGGCCTGCTCCAGGCCGATCAGGCGCGGCAGCAGCCACGATCCGCCACAGTCCGGCGGATAGCCGATCCGGGTATAGGCGCAGATGTAGCGGGCACGCTCCGACGCCACGCGGAAATCGCAGGCCAGCGCGAGGTCGAGGCCGGCGCCGACCGCCGGTCCGTCCATCATCGCAACGGTGGGCTTCGGCAGGGCATGCACGGCGCGCACCAGGGCGATCGCCTCCTCCACCCAGTCGTGGTCGGGATGGGGGTCGATCCCCTTGGCCTTGTCGGCCCACTCCTTCACGTCGGCACCGCCGGAGAAGGCGCCGCCACGGCCGGTCAGAACCACCGCCCGCACGCTCTCGGCAGCGGCCGCCTCCTTCACGGCCCGGCGAAGGCCGAGCAGCACAGCGGTATTGATCGCATTGCGCGCTTCCGGCCGATTGATCGCGATCAGGCGAACCGCGCCGCGGTCCTCGATTTGGATGAGTTCGCTCATGGGGGCCTCTTTCTGGCGACAGGAGAGTCAGCGCCGCCGCCGGGCGCGGCGCCGCTCGGCCAGCAGGTGGCCGATCAGCGGGGGCACGGTGGTGACGAGGATCAGCAGGGAGGAGATGGAGGCGATGGTCGGGTCGATCTCGTCGCGCAGGGCGTTGAACATCCGCTTGGTCAGGGTGGCGTTCTCGCCGCCCGAGAGGAAGAGGGCGACCACCACCTCGTCGAAGGCGAGTGAGGAAGGCCAAGAAGGCACCGGCCGTTACCGAGGACCGGATCTGCGGCAGGGTCACCGTCAGGAAGGCGACCAGGCGCGAGGCGCCGAGCGAGCGCGCCACCAGCTCCTGGCTCATGTCGTAGGTCTTGAGGCCGGCCGAGACCGTGACCAGCACGAAGGGCAGGGCCAGCAGCGTGTCGACCAGGACCAGTCCCAGCATGGTGTTGACCATGTCGAGCTGCGCGTAGAGGAAGAAGACGCCGATGGCGATCAGGATCACCGGCACCATGATCGGCGTCAGCAGGGCGCCGTAGATCAAGTGCGCCGTAGCGGAAGCGGCCGAGACGTGCAGATGGCGTAGGCCGCCACCATGCCCAGCGGGATCGCCAGCAGCACGGTGGCGAAGGCCGCCTTGAAGGAGACCCAGGTGGCGTCCATCCACTCGATGGAGAAGAGGTAGTTCTCGTACCAGCGCAGGAGAACTCCCGCGGCGGGAACTCCCAGGAAGCGGGATCCGAGAAGGACATGGGGATGACCATGCAGGCTCGGCGCCACGAGGAAGAGCCATCACCAGCCCGCAGAGGCCAGGTAGAGCCAGAGGCGCTGGCCGTGGGTGATCTGGGTGTCGGACGCCGGTCGGTTCAGCCAGCTCATCGCGATGCCCCCTTAGCGTCCGTAGATCTTGTTGATGCCGAAGAGGCGGTTGGCGAAGTAGAGGATCACCAGGGTTACCAGCAAGAGCGCCACCCCCAGCGAGGAGGCCGCCCCCCAGTTGAAGTAGACCGCGACGTTGGTCTCGATCCGCATGGCCCACATCTGCACGCGCCCGCCGCCCAGCAGCACCGGGGTCACGTAGAAGCCCAGGCAGAGCACGAAGACCAGGGTGAAGCCGGCGGCCAGGCCCGGTAGCGAGAGCGGGAAGAAGACCTGCCAGAAGGCCTTGGTCGGCGAGGCGCCGCAGTTGGAGGCCGCGCGCATCAGGTCGCCGGGGATCGATTTCATGGCGGCATAGAGCGGCAGCACCATGAAGGGCAGCATGATGTGCGTCATGCCGATCACCGTGCCGGTCTGGTTGTGCACCAGCTTCATTGGCGCGTCGATCAGGCCCCAGTCCTGCAGCCAGGTGTTGATCAGGCCCTTGCGCTGCAGGATCACCAGCCAGGCGTAGGTGCGCACCAGCAGCGAGGTCCAGAAGGGCAGCAGCACGGCGAGCATGCAGATGGCCGGCCAGCGCGCCGGAGAAGCTGCGACAGGAAGTAGGCCAGCGGATAGCCGAGCAGCGATGCAGAGGCCGGTGACCAGCAAGCTGACCTCGAAGGTGTGGTGAAGGTCTTGATGTAGAGCGGATCGAACAGCCGCTCGTAGTTCTCCCAGGTGAGCTGATCGTCCTTGTCGAGAGCGAGAGCCAGAAGAGCCAGCCGATCGGCAGGAAGAGGATGACGCCCAGCAGCAGGAAGGAGGGCGAGGTCAGCAGCAGCAGCCGGCCGCGCTCCCGCCGCGCATCGGCGCGCAGCGCGGCGGCATTCCGGCCCTGGAACGCCAGAAGGAGGCTGTCGCTCACGCTCCGGCGCTCCAGCACGACGATGGTATCCTCGGCATGGAGCCCCAGGGCAGATCGCCTCGCCCTCCTTGGGCATGCGAGGCCAGGGTCTCGCCGGCGGGTCGGCAGGCGGATCGCCATGGTCTCGCCGCCCTGGAGGCCGACGCTGAGCAGGAAGCTCTCGCCCTGGAAGACCGCCTGGGTCAACGCTTGCCTTCGAAGCGGTTCAGGCCCCTCGACCAAGGGCTCGCCCGCGCGCAGCAGACCAGCTTCTCCGGGCCGCACCAGCAGTTCGCGCTCGCCGCTGCCGGCGGCCGGCTCGGCCAGGCAGCAGCCGCTGGCCGGCATAGCGCGCTTCGCCGCGTGCCACCTCGACCGGCAGGAAGGAGGATTCGCCGATGAAGTCGGCGACGAAGCGGTTGGCCGGGCGCTCGTAGAGCGTGTGCGGGCTTGTCGATCTGGGCGAAGCGCCCCTGATGGATCACCGCCACCCGGTCCGACATGGTCAGCGCCTCGCGCTGGTCGTGGGTGACGTAGACCGTGGTCATGCCAAGCCGCTCGTGCAGGTGGCGGATCTCGATCTGCATGGCCTCGCGCAGCTTCTTGTCGAGCGCCGAGAGCGGCTCGTCCATCAGCAGGATGCGCGGCTCGAAGACGATGGCGCGGGCCAGCGCCACGCGCTGGCGCTGGCCGCCGGACAGCTGGTCGACCCGCCGGCTCTCGTAGCCGGCCAGCTGGATCATCTCCAGCGCGTGGGCGACGCGCCGCCGCCGCGTCTCGCGATCGACGCCGCGCAGCTTCAGCGGATAGGCGATGTTCTCGCCGACGTTCATGTGCGGGAAGAGGGCGTAGGACTGGAAAACCATGCCGACGTCGCGCTTGTGCGGCGGCAGGCGGACGATCTCGGTCTCGCCGATGCGGATCGAGCCGGCGGTCGGGCGGGCGAAGCCGGCGATCATCATCAGCAGCGTGGTCTTGCCCGACCCCGATGGCCCGAGCAGCGTGACGAACTCGCCGCGCTCGACCGAGAGCGAGATGTCGTCGATCGCCACGACGCTGCCGTAGGACTTGCTGAGTTGCTCGACGGCCACCGGCAGTGCCGAGGAGGCCGGAGTCCTGGCGCTATCGCGCTCCATGGCGGTTTCCCGAAACGGTGGACTACAGGCGGGCGGCTAGAGGCAGCGGCGACGGAGCATCCCGCTCCGCCGCCGACACGGCCTCATTCCTGCATGAAGGCGTCCCACTGCTCCTGCGCGGCCTGGCCGTTCTCGGCCCAATAGGCCTTGTTCTGGATCACCTGCTTGGCGAGGTTCTCCGGCGTCGAGTTGGCATATTCCAGCATGTCCTCGGAGATCTTGCCGGTCTCGTAGGCCTTGGTGTTGACCGGGCCGTAGGGCACGTACTGCGGCAGGTTGGCCTGCTGGTCGGCGGTGAGGAAGAGGTTGATCGCCTGCATCGCCAATTCGGGGTTCTTCGCGCCGACCGGCACGACCAGGCACTCGACGTCGAGCACCGCGCCCTCGTAGGTGAAGTCGTAGGGCGCGCCCTCCTTGATCGCCGCATCGATGCGGGCGACCCAGATGGAGAGCATGTCGGCCTCCTCGTTCAGCGCGAACTGGCCGGCCTGCGCGCCGGAGGTCCAGAAGGCGGTGATGTGCGGCTTGATCTCGCGCATCTTGTCGAAGGCGCGGTCGAGGTCGACGGGATAGATCGCGTCGCGCGCGACGCCGTCGGCCTGCAGGGCGATCTCGGCATTGGTCGAGATGCCGTAGCCGCCGAGCGCACGGGTGCCGGGGAAGGCCTCGACGTCCCAGAAATCGGCCCAGGACTTCGGTGGATTGTCGCCATAGACCTCGGTGTTCCAGGCCAGCACGGTCGAGTAGGCCGTGAAGCCCACCCAGTGACTCTGCACCAGCTCCTCGGGGATGCCGTCGGTTTCGATGACGTTGTAGTCGAGCGGCATCACCAGGCCCTCGTTCGCCGCCTGCTGGCACTGGCCGGAATAGAGCTCGACGATATCCCACTCGACGGCGCCGGCCTTCACCTGGGTGCGTACGTCGGCGATGGAGGAGAGGGTGTAGTCCTTGATCTCGATGCCGAGCGCCTCGGCGGTCGGGTCGTAGAAGGACTTGCGCAGGGCATCCTGGTAGGCACCGCCATAGGATGCGACGGCGAGCGACTCCTCCGCCACCGCCGGGCCGACAGCCGCGAGCGCAAGCAGGGAGGTGGCCGCGAGAGCGGCAAGGGCGTGACGAGACATGATGTGCGTTCCTCCGCGTTGTAGCCGCCGACCCTGTTCATCCGGCACCGGGGCGGTGCCGCCGCAGGTCTTTGCAGCCGAAATCGGGTGCGAGGCTGTCATATTTTTGTTGGACGTCCAACAAATTTCTAAGGACTGCCGGGCAACACCGGCGCCCGTGCCCGCTGCCACGATCTCCGCGGCCAGGACGGAGGCCGGATGCGGTGGAAGCTGGCCGTCCCCTGCTCAGGCCTTCAGGCGCAACAGCGTGGGACCGGCACGATCGAACGCGGCCGCCAGGGCCTTGGGCAGGGCGTCCGGTCCCGGCACCTCCTCGGCGGCGGCCCCGAACCCGCGGGCCACGGCGACGTAGTCGGGATTGCGTGGCGAGACGCCGATCTGCGGCATCTGCCGGCTGATCATGCCGTCGCGGATCTGCCCCAGGCCGTCATTGTCCCACAGCAGGATCGGCAGCGGCATCTCCAGCTCGATGGCGGTGCCGAGTTCCGGCAGGGTGAACAGCAGGCCGCCGTCGCCGACCATCGCCACCACCGGCCGCTCGGGCGCACCGAGCTTCGCCCCGATCGCCGCCGGCAGCGCATAGCCCAGCGTGCCGAAGCCGACCGGATGGAGGTAGCTGCGCGGCCGGTCGACGGGAAAGGCGGAGTTGGCGGCATAGGCGATCTGCGTCATGTCGCTGACCACCACGCCATCGGCCGGCAGGCCGCGGCGCAGCGCCGCCAGCGCGCGCAGGTAGCCGCCTTCGCGGCCGGCCTGCGCCGCATCGATGGCGTCGCGCGCCCGCTTCACGCGCGCCGCCGCCTCCCCATCCCAGCCCTTGCCGCCCCCCTTGCCCAGGGCCTGCAGCAAGGAGGCGGCGGTGGCGCCGGCGTCGGCCTGCAGCGCCAGCGCGGCGGGATAGTTGTCGGTCAGCTTGCGCTGATCGAGGTCGACGCGAATGAGGCGGCCACCGAAGGTCAGGTGGTCGCCCCAGTGGTCGGTCTCCGAGAGCTCGCTGCCCAGCACCAGCACCACGTCGGCCTCCGCCAGCAGTGCCTGGGTCTCGGGAAACGCCAGGGTCGCAGCCAGCGAGAGGGCGTGGCGATCGGGCAACAGCCCCTTGCCCGCGACGGTGGTGACGACCGGCGCGCCGAGGCGTTCGGCCAGCGCCGCCAGCGATGGCGCGGCATCCAACGCGCCGCCGCCCGCCACGATCAGCGGACGCGCGGCCTCGGCCAGCAGGCGCGCGGCGCGGTCGATCTCCGAGGCCGGCGCGACCGGCCGGGCCGGCAAGGCGCACTCCGCCGGCAGCAGGTCCAGGCCGGCGGCGGCGCCCAGCACATCGATCGGCAACTGCAGGTGAACCGGACGCGGGCGCCCGGCACCGAAGAGCGCGAAGGATTCGGCGAGATAGGCGGCAACCTCGCCGGCGTTGTTGGCGGTGCGGGAGAGGCCGACCAGCGGCGCCGCCGAGGCTGCCTGATCGGTGATCTCGTGCAGCCGCCCCCAGCCGCGGCCAAGATCGGTGGTGGCATTGACGCTGGTGATCACCAGCATCGGCACGGAGTCGGAGAAGGCCTGACCGATCGGCGTCAGAGCGTTGGTCAGCCCCGGCCCGGTGATGAGCGTGCAGACGCCGGGACGCCCGGAGACGCGGGCATAGCCGTCGGCCATGAATCCCGCCCCCTGCTCATGGCGCACCAGTATGTGGTTCATGCTCTCCGCCGCGATGCCGCGATAGAGCTCCAGCGTATGCACCCCCGGTATGCCGAAGACCGTATCGACACCGTGGCGCTTCAGCAGGCGCATCATCACCTGGCCGACGCTCATCGTGGGCTCGACCCGCGGGTCGACCTGCTGCTTGGCACTCATGACGATCCTCCTCCTCGGCGGGCTTCGGCCCGCGCTCATTGCAGGGCGCTAGCGGCCGGTGAAGGCCGGCTTCCGCTTCTCCAGAAAGGCGCGTGGCCCCTCGCGCGCGTCCTCGCTCGCCATCATCCGGCGATAGGTCGAGAGATCGAGCTCGCCGTTGCCGGCGAACGCCAGAGCCTCAGGCAGCGGTAATCCCTCGACCGCCTCCAGTACCTCCTTCAGCGCCTGCAGGGCGAGCGGCGCACCCTCGGCGACCTGCGCCGCCAGCGCGCGGGCCGCCGGCAACAGCTCGGCCGGTGCGTGCAGCGAGCGCGCCAGGCCCCAGCTCAAGGCTTCCTCGGCCTCGAAACGCCGGCCCGTCAGCAGCAGGTCGAGCGCGACGTTGTACGGTAGGCGCCGCGGCAGCCGCTGGACCCCGCCGACATCCGGCAGGAAGCCCCGCTGCATCTCCGGCAACTGGAACCAAGCCGCCTCGGAGAGCAGGATCAGGTCGCAGGCCAGCACGATCTCGAACCCGCCGCCCACCGCGGCGCCATTCACTGCCGCGATCATCGGCTTGCGCAGCCAGTGGGCGCGGGTGATGCCGCCGAACCCGCCGGGACCGTGCCCCTCGAGGATATCGTCTCCGAGGTGGTCGCCGCCCTCGGCGCTCGGCGCCAGCGCCTCGGTGAAATCCCAGCCGGCGCAGAAGACCCGCTCGCCGGGCGCGGTCAGGAGTCCGACCCGCAGCTCAGGGTCGTCCTGCAGCAGGCGGGCGGCGGCTGCCAGCGCGCGGCTGAGACTGCCGCTGATGGCATTGACCGGCGGGCGATTGAGGGTGATCTCCAGAACGCGGCCGCGGCGCTCGGTCTGGACGAGGGGATCGGTCATGCGCGGGGACCCGGCTGCTGGCGACAGAAAGATTGGACCGACGTCCAAAAAGGGCCGGGCAGTCTCGATCAGCGCCTGGCGTTTGGCAAGAGCCCGGCCGGAGCGTCAGGCCAGGCCGAGCTCGCGCTGCCGTGGCACCGCCCACGCCTGGACAAGGCGGCTGACGACGATGCCGAAAGACGCGATGGCTAGGCCCGCCAACAGGCCGCGGCCGGTGTCGGTATCCGGCAGCGCCTTGAGGATCTCCTGGCCGAGGTCGCGGGAGCCGATCAAGGCGGTGATCGCCGTCATCGCCAGCGCCATGATGACGGTCTGCGTCAGGCCCAGCATGATCTGCGGCAGCGCCATCGGCAGCTCGACCTTCCAGAGCAGCTGGCGCCGTGTGGCGCCGGATGCCAGCGTCGCCTCCGTCAGGGTGGTCGGCACCTGGGTCAGGCCCAGGTGGGTGTAGCGGATCGCCGGTACCATGGCGTAGCCGATGATGGCCACCAGCGAGGCGAGATCGCCGACGCGGAACAGCATGATCACCGGGATCAGGTAGATGAAGGAGGGGAAGGTCTGCAAGGTGTCGCAGATCGTCAGGATGACCCGCCCCAATCGCGGCCGTCGCGCCGCCAGGATGCCGAGCGGCACGCCGACCGCCATGCAGATGATGACCGCCAGCGTGGTCAGGTAGAGGGTCAGCGCGGCCTGCGGCCAGAGGCCGACCAGGGCGATCCAAGCCAGCAGGGAGAAGGCCAGAACGGCCAGACGCCAGCCGCCGAGGCACCAGCCCACCAACGCCGTTCCCAGGGCGATGCCGCTCCACGGCAGCCAGACGACGAAGTTGCGCACAGGGATCAACACATAGAGGGTGAAGTCGTCGCGCAGGATCGCCAGCGGATCGAACAGCGTCTTCGAGAGCCAGCGAATGCCGTCGTCCCAGAAGGGTGCGGTGGTGACCGTCAGCTTTTTCGGCAAGGTCGCCAGCCAGGGCGCCGCGTGGGCCGCCAGCAGCCCGGCCACCACCGCCACCGCCAGGAAGAGGGCCAGGTGCCAGTGGCGATGCAGCCAGCCGCGGCCGCCCTCGCGATGCGAGGGCTGGCGGCGCGCCGCTGCCTGGCTCAGGCGGTCGAGCACCACCGCGATGATGACGATGGCGACGCCGTTCTCGATCGCCTTGCCCATCTGCAGCTGCTGCAGCGAGAACAGCAGCTTGTGGCCGAGACCGGTCGCGCCGATCAGCGAGGCGATCACCGCCATCGCCAGCGTCTGCATGATCACCTGGTTGAGGCCGACGAGAATGGTGGGCTGCGCCGCCGGCACCCGCACCCGCCAGAGCAGCTGCCGCCGGCTGGCGCCCGCCATCATGCCGGCCTCCACCACCTCCGGCGCCACGGTCTTGAGACCGAGCACGACGCAGCGCGCCATCGGCGGCAGGGCGAAGATGGCGGTGGCGATCATCGCCGGCACCGGACCGAAGCCGAAGAAGACGGCGACCGGGGCGAGATAGGCCAAGTGCGGCGTCGCCTGCATGACATCGAACAGCGAGCTCAGGGACCGCTCGACGCCCGCCCGCGAGTCTGCCCAGATGCCGAGCAGCAGGCCGAGCCCGCCGGCCAGCGGCACGGTGATGACGACCAGGGCCAGGGTCCGCATGGCGTCGGTCCAGACACCGAAGATCGCCAGGTAGAAGACGCCGCCGCCGGCCAGCAGTGCGAGGCGCCAACCGCCCAGCCAGTGGCCGAGCAGCGCGGCGCCGGTCATCAGTGCCACCCACGGCAGGGGTGGCAGGCCGAGATCGGAAAAGCCGCGATAGAGCACGCGTTCAGCCCACTCCAGCGGCCAGTCGAGCAGCCAGCCGAGCCCCCGGGTCGCCTCGCGGAAGGTGAAGAGGCCGAAGTCGAGATCCTTCGACAACCAGTCGAAGAGCCCGGTGGTCCAGCCGCGCAACGGCACGATCCAGGCCTCCGGCCAATCCCAGAGCCAGGCCGGACCGACCGCCATCACCAGGATCAGCAGGCCCAGCGCCAGCAGCCAGGGGCGCCGCCAGGCGGGCACGCGTGCGGCCATGTCGCGCTCGAGCAATCCGGTTGTCGCCGGCGCGCTCATGCCTTCGCGTCGGCAGGATCGAACAGAAGGTCGACCATCTGTTGGCGGGCGAGCAGGCCGACCAGCGCCCCGCTGGCATCGCGCACGCCGACCGGCCGGTCGCTCTCCAGCACCTGCGCGGCCACCTCGGCAAGGCGGGCGCCGGCCGGCACGCTGCTGTCCGGCACCGTGCCGTTCACCGGGCCCATGACGCTGCCGGCGGTGATCAGGCGCGCCTTCGGCGCCGTCTTGGTGAATTCGGCGACATAGCCGTCGGCCGGCCGCATCACCAGCTCCTCCGGCGTGCCCAGTTGGATCACCGCCCCGTCCTTCATGATGGCGATGCGATCGGCGACCCGTACCGCCTCTTCGAAATCGTGGGTGATGAAGACGATGGTCTTGCTCAACATCGACTGCAGCCGGAGGAACTCGTCCTGCATTTCGCGGCGGATGAGCGGATCCAGCGCCGAGAAGGGCTCGTCGAGGAACCAGACGTCGGGCTCACCGGCCAGGGAGCGGGCGATGCCGACCCGCTGCTGCTGCCCGCCGGACAGCTCGCGCGGGAAGTAGTCCTCCCGCCCATCGAGCCCGACCAGGGCGATGAGTTCCTCGGCCCGTGCCCGGCGTTGCGGCCGCGGCACGCCCTGTAGCTCAAGAGGGAAGGCGATATTGTCTGCCACGGTGCGATGCGGCAGCAGGCCGAAGTTCTGGAACACCATGCCCATCTTGTGGCGCCGCAGTTCGGTCAAGGCATGCTGATCGGCGGTGGTGATGTCCTGGCCGTCGAAGGCGACGCTGCCGGCCGTCGGCTCGATCAGGCGCGCCAGGCAGCGGATCAAGGTGGACTTGCCGGAGCCCGACAGGCCCATCACCACCAGGATCTCGCCGGCCGCGACATCGAAGGAGACATCGGCGACCGCCGCGATGTGGCCGCTGGACTTCAGCTCCTCGATCGAGGGTGCCCGGCCGCCGGCAAGCTGTGCCGCCGGGGAGGGCCCGTAGATTTTCCAGAGGCCCTTGCAGGCGACCTTCGCCGTCGTCGTCATGCCGCCATCCTTTCGATGCCCCTGCTCCATCGCCGAGGAATGCGGACGGACGGCGGGAAAACCACCGCCGTCCGTCGCACTCGCCAAGCCAGTCTAGCGGAAAACGCTACTCCGCGGGCATCCAGGCCTTCCAGGTCGCCTCGTTGTCGGCGATCCACTTCGTGGCCGGCCTCTTCCGGCGTCAGGCCATCGACATCGACCATGGCCGCCGCCGCGGCGATCTGCGCGTTGGAGAAGTCGATGTTGTGCAGCAGCTTGTCGGCCATCGGCCAGGTCTCGGCGATGCCCGGCCAGCCGGCCTTCTTCAGCCAGCCGCTCGCCGGCGCGCCGCAGTCGTAGAGCGCGTCGGGGTTCATGCCCCAGGCCGGATCGGTCAGGCAGGCGGGCTCGTAGGTCGGGAAATCCACGAACTCGCCCTCGAACTTCGCCTCGATGAAGTTCGGCGTCCAGTTGAAGAGGACGATCGGCTCCTGGCGGTCATAGGCCGCCTGCAACTCCGCCCAGAGCGTCGCCGCCTGCCCGACCGGCACCTCGGTGAAGTTCATGCCCAGCGACTGGATCCGCTCGGAGTAGTGCTTGCCCCAGTCGGCCGGCGGTCCGACGAAGCGGCCCTTCGGCGAGGTCTCGGCCGTGGAGAACTCCTCGGCGCAGGCGTCCAGGGCCTTCCAGTCCGGCAGGCCCGGGCAGCGCTCGTTCATATAGGCCGGATACCACCAGTCCTCGCGAGTCACCGCGTCATGGCTGCCGTAGTCCACGAGGCCGCTCGTCAGAGCTTCCTCGAAGGCCCCCAGCATGGAGCCCTCCCAGACCTCGACCTGGAAGTGCAGGTCGCCGCTCGCCATCGCCTGGAACTGCAGCTGGGTGTCGGAGGGGACGTACTCCACCGTGTAGCCCATCTCCTCAAGCAGGCCGCCGGTGACCAGGGCCAGGACGTTCTGGCTGGTCCAGTTGTTCATCACGATCTTGATCGGCTCGCTCGACTCGGGAGCCGCCGCCTGAGCGGCGCCGCCGAGCGCAGCCAGACCGGTCGCACCGCCGATCGCGGCGGCCATCAGGGCCATCCGAAACTTCGCCATTTGTGGTCTCCCTTTTTCTCGCCCGTGAATTGCCTGTTCGTTGCGGGACCCTGCGGCCCGCTTTCCTTGGCTTCGTTGGGCCGACTTTCGCGGCCCTCGGGGAGAAGGCTAACGCCCGCCAAGTTAAAGCCGTGTTTGATTGCGTTAAGGCTTCGTGCAAAATTGTGAAATTATGTAAACAAAGGATCGGCGATGACTCCCAGCGCATTCCACCTCGTGGTGGTCGAGGACGATGCCGTGACGCGGGGCAAGCTGGCTGCCTACCTCGCCACCGACGGCTACCGCGTCAGCGAGGCGGACAGCGCCGAGGCGATGCGCGCCCTGGTGCTGCGCGACCCGGCGCACCTGCTGCTGATCGACATCCAGCTACCCGGCGAGGACGGCCTGAAGCTGACACGCGACCTGCGCAGCCAGTCGGAGGTCGGCATCATCCTGGTCACCGGGCGGAGCGACATGGTCGACCGTATCGTCGGGCTGGAGATGGGCGCCGACGACTACATCACGAAACCCTTCAATCACCGCGAACTGCAGGCGCGGGTGAAGAACCTGCTGCGCCGCGTGCAGCACGAGGCCTTCGGCGGCGGCCTCGAGCGGCAGTTCGAGGGCTGGCGCTATGACCTGGCACGCCGCCGCCTGGTCGATCCCGAAAACCAGGCGGTCGAACTGACCCATGCGGAGCACCAGCTCCTGGCGCTGTTCCTGCGCAATGCCGGCCAGCTGCTGACCCGCGAGCAGATCCTGCGGCAGGTGGCGCAGCGCAGCTGGGACGCCTATGACCGCACCGCCGACGTTCTGGTACAGCGGCTGCGGCGCAAGCTCGGCGACCAGCCGCGCCAGGCGCGCTTCATCCAGACGGCGCACGGCGAGGGCTATCTCTTCATCGCCCCGCTGACCTGAAGCGCGCCTACTCCGCCGCCACGGGCGCCAGTTCGCTGAGCGCACGACGCAGGGCCTCCAGCGACAGCGCCGCGGTCTCCTCGATCTCCTGCAGCCTGGCCATCGCCAGCGGTCCGCCGTCGGCGCCGGCCTCGGCCTCGCCCAGGGACTCCGCCAGTGCCACCAGGCCGAGCGCCGCGGCCGCACTTTTCACCCGGTGCAGCCGCCGCGCCAGGGCCGGCCAGTCGGCTGCCTGCTGCGCCGCTCGCATCGTCTCCAGGTCGTCGGTCAGGCCGGCAGCGAAAAGCTCGGCCAGCTGCTGCAGCTTCGGCCAGCCGAGCGCCTGGCCATCGTCCTTCAGCAGCTGGGTGAGGACCAGCGGCGCGCGCC
The DNA here is from genome assembly GCA_942492185.1 of uncultured Alphaproteobacteria bacterium. Lineage (GTDB taxonomy): Bacteria > Pseudomonadota > Alphaproteobacteria > Kiloniellales > JACOMY01 > CALOEA01. Next base: position 69,199 of record CALOEA010000068.1, on the reverse strand, counting down.
CCGCCTTGTGCTGCGCCTCGGACGGCAGGAAGACCCGCTCGCCACTGCCGGAGATCACCGCCGCGATGGCCCGGGCCAGGGTCTCGGGAAAGACCGGCTTGGCGAGGAAGGCGTCGATGTCGTGGGCCAGATGCATGTCGATCTCGCTGCGGAACACGTGCGCGGAGGTCGCGATGATCGGTACGCGCGCACGCTCCTGCTCCGGCAGCGCACGGATCCGGCGTGTCGCCTCCAGCCCGTCCATGCCCGGCAGGGAGATATCCATCAGGATCAGGTCGAAGACGCCGGTCGCGGCGCGCTCCACGGCCTGGTGACCGTCGACCGCCAGAGCCACGCAGTGGCCCAGATCGCGCAGGAAGGCCTCGGCCACCTCGCGATTGATCGGGCTGTCCTCGACCACCAGCACCGAAAGCGGTCGCATCGCCGCCGGCTCCGCCAGGGCGCCGGCCGCCGCATCGCCCTCCTGCTCGCCCGCCAGCGCCAGAGACAGCGACAGCGTGAAGCGGCTGCCCTTGCCCACATCGCTGGCCAGGCTCAAGCGCGCGCAAAGCAGCTCGCTCAGGCGCCGGCAGATCGCCAAACCCAGGCCGGTGCCGCCGTAGCGCCGGGCGATCGAGGGATCGAGCTGCGAGAAGACCTCGAAGACGTGTTCCTGCCCCGATGCCGGAATGCCGATGCCGCTGTCCGAGACCGAGAGCGTCAGGGCCTGGCGGCCTTGCTCCGGCGCCGCCGCATCGAGCACGATCTCGACGCCGCCCTGCTCGGTGAACTTCACCGCGTTGCCCACAAGGTTGAACAGAATCTGCCGCAGTTTGCCCGCATCACCGATCAGCGGCCCGGCAAGGCGCGGCGAGACCCAGGCGGTCAGCGTCAGCCCCTTCTCCTCCGCCACCGGGCGCATCAGTGAGGCCAGCCCGAGAACCAGTTCGCGGGCGTCGAAGACGGTCTCGTCCAGTTCCAGGTGACCGCTCTCGATCTTCGAGTAGTCGAGGATGTTGTTCAGGATCGCCAGCAGCGACTGGCCGGCCGAGGAGGCGAGCTGCAGGGAGCGGCGCTGCCGGCCCTCCAGCGGCCCACCCTCCACCAGGCGCAGCATGCCCAGCATGCCGCTCATCGGCGTTCGGATCTCGTGGCTCATGGTGGCGAGGAAATCAGACTTGGCGTTGCTCGCCGCCTCCGCCCGCTCGCGCGCCGCGGCGTGCTGCTCCACGGCGTCGGTCAGGCGGCGGTTCGCCTCGGTCAGCTGCTCGGTGCGCTCCTCGACCAGGAGCTGCAGTTCCTCGCGGTGGCGGCGCAGCTCGGCATTGGTCCGCTCGCGCTCGGCCTCGAGCTCGCGCTTGCGCAGCGCCTCGGTGCGGAAGAATGCCATGGCGCGGCCCATGTCGGCCAGTTCGTCACTGCCGCCGGCGTCGATCTCGATGGCCAGGTCGCCATCGGTCAGCTGACGCATGTTGCCGGCCAGATGCTTCAGCCGGCGCGCCACGCCTCGCTGCACATAGAGCCAGACGATCAGGCCGGCCAGCGCCAGAGCCGCGAAGGCAGCGAGGATCTGCAGCAGCAGCCCGGTGTCAACGGCGCGGTCGGCCTCCTCCGCCGCGGCCGCGGAGAAGGCGCGCGCCTCCTCGACCAGGTCGCTGGCGCCGCTCGAGAGGTCCGCGGTCAGGCCGCGGTTCTCCTCGCCGAGCTGGGCGATCTGGCGCTGCTGGGCGAGCTGCTCGCGCCGCAGCGTGAAGAGGTTGTCGACTGCCCAGTAGCCGCTGGCCCCCTGCAGGGTCTCCAAGGCGGCCTCGGCCTGCTGCCGGCGCACCGGATCGGCGATCGAGGCGACCCGCCGGTCGAGCACGCGCAGATGGCCCTCCCACGCCCGCTCCAGCGCATTGAGCTCGCCAGTCTCCGTGGTCTTGCCCACCTGGTTCACCAGCAGCGCCACCTGCGAGGACCGCAGGCGCAGCTCGAACATGCGCTCCATCAGGTAGATGTCGACCTCGATCAGGCGGTCCAGCGCGTCGTAGGCCGTCCCCTGCTCGCCGGCCTCGATCATGTCGTAGAGGTTGGCGATCACCGCCGAGGCGCCCGAGGCGGCATTGGACACCAGGGTCTCGGAGAGGTCGGTGATGGTGACCGCGGCGTCGAGCGCCGTCTGGCTTGCGGTGGCGAAGCGGGCCTCGGTCTCGAGCCGCTGGCCGACCAGGACGCCCTGCCGCTCGCTGTTGGCGATGAGCGCCTCGACCGTCTCGGCCAGGGTCCGCGTCGTCGCCGGATCCGGTGCGACCGAGCGCAGCCGCTCGAGCGCCTCGGTCAGGGCACCGGCCTCGCTGTTGAGCTGGGCGATGGACTGTTGCCGCTCGGCCTCGCTGCGGGCGTTGTTCAGCAGCGGGCCGACCGCCAGCAGCCGCGCGGACAGCTCGGCCACCGCCTGCGCCGAGGCGGCCGCGGGCATCGCGCGAGTCAGCACGATGGCCTGGCTGGAGGCGACGTCGCGCAGCGCCAGCCAGCCGACCAGCGCGCTCGCGCTCGAAAGGCCAGCGATGGCCGCGAAGGCGAGGAAGAGGCGAGCGCCGATGCCGAGCCGGATCCGCATGGTCCCAGTCTAAGCCGCCTTGCCCCTTTCCTGCCAAGGCGGCGTAGACTGGCCGCGATGGCCCGCCTCTGCGCCCTGATGCTCCTGGTCTTGCTGACGCCGCCCGCCATTGCGGCCGAGAGCTGGAGACTCGACCGCTGGTCCGGCGACCTGACCTACGAGGGGACGCCGGAGCCGATGACCTACCGGCCGCTGGAGACGGCGAGCCGTCCCTGGGTGTTGTGCGCCAGCTATCCGCACCTGAAGGATGCCTACTGGCTCTCGGTCAACTATGGGATGGTCGAGGAGGCCAGGCGGCTGGGGGTCAAGCTGCGGGTCGTCGAGGCCGGCGGCTATCCGAACGTCGAACGCCAGCGACAACAGATCGTCGACTGCGTCGCCCAGGGTGCCGAGGCGCTGATCCTCGGCGCGGTTTCCTACGAGGGACTCAGCGACACGGTGGAGGAACTCAGCCGAGCGGTCCCGATCGTCGCGGCGGTGAACGACATCGACCGCCGCGGCATCTCGGCCAAGGCCGCGGTCTCCTGGGCGGAGATGGGGCGCGCCATCGGCACCTACTTCGCCCGCCTGCACCCCAAGGGCAGCCCGCCGGTGAAGCTCGCCTGGTTTCCCGGGCCGCACGGCGCCGGCTGGGTGGTCTTCGTCGAGGAAGGCTTCAAGGCCGCCCTGGCGGAGAGTTCGGCCGAGATCGTCGTCACTAAGTGGGGCGATACCGGGACCGAGATCCAGCACCTGCTGATCGAGGAGGCGCTGGAGGAGCGGCAGGACATCGACTACATCGTCGGCTCGGCCGTTACCGCCGAGGCCGCCATATCGGTGCTGCGCGCCCGCGGTCTTGCCGACCGGATCGGCGTGCTGGCGGACTATTTCACCCACGGCGTCTATCGCGGGATCAAGCGCGGCAAGGTCCTGGCAGCGCCGACCGACTCGCCGGTCCTCCAGGGCCGTCTCGCGGTCGATCAGGCGGTCCGTCTGCTCGAGGGCAAGCCGGAGGCGGCCCACGCCGGCCCGCAGATCCTCATCGTCGACCAGGGCAACGTCGAGACCTTCGACCGCGAGCAGTCGCTGGCCCCGGCCTGGTTCACCCCGACCTTCGTGGTTGAATAGCGCGGCCGCGGCCGAGCGGCGGCGCTTCGCTAGACTCCCAGGGCCATGCCGTCGTGGCCGGGATCGGCGGCGCCGGACCAGCTGCCGTCGGCGTTGCGCTTCAGGCCGTGAACGGCGGCGAAGCCGTAGCTCAGGTGGCTGCGGTAGATCGGATAGCCGCGGCGCTCCAACTCGGCCGTGACGAAGCGGGGTATCCGATTGCTGACGTCGATGGTGTCGCTGGTGGCCGAGAAGCGCGGCGCCGAGATCGCCTCGAGGATCGGCATGTCGAACTCCAGCGCGTTGAGGGTCGCCTGCAGCACGCCCATGGCGATCTGCGTGCCGCCGGGGGCGCCGATGATCAGACAGGGCTCGCCGCCCCTGAAGACGATGGTCGGGCAGACCGAGCTGAAGCGCGCCTTGCCCGGCGCGATCGAGCCCGCCCGGCCCGGCCGCGGGTCGAAGACCCCCATGCAGCCGTTGTACATGAACCCCAGCCCGTCGGTGATGACGCCCGAGGGCATGCCCAGCGAATGGGTCATGGTGACGATGTTGCCCTCGGCGTCGACCACGGAGATCTGCGTGGTGTTCTTCGACTCCGGCTGGCCACCGTCGCCATAGCGCTCGACGTGCGCCACCTCGCCGGCCTTGATCTGCTCGGCCAGCGTCTTGGCGTAGGCGGGGTCGGTCAGGCGATCGACCGGCACGTCGAAGAAGGCGGGGTCGCCGACGAAGTTGTCCTTGTCGCTGGTCGCCCGCTTCATCGCCTCGCAGACGACCGGAGGTAGTCGGCCCTGTTGTGGCCCAGCGCCGTGAGATCGAAGTTCTCCAGGATGTTCAGCATCTCGATCAGCATGATGCCGCCGCCCGGCGGATGGTTGCTGGCGACGTCGAAGTCGCGGAAGCGGCCGCGCAGCGGCTCGACGTGGGTGGTGCGGTAGTCCCTCAGGTCCTGCGCCGAGAGCAGGCCGCCGTTGGCCTTCATGTCGGCGTCGATCTGCTCGGCAATCTCGCCCAGATAGAAGACGTCGGCGCCCTCCTTGGCGATGCGCCGCAGCGTCTGTGCCATGTCGGGGTTCTCCAGGCGCTCGCCCGGCTTCTTCAGGGTGCCGTCGGCATGGAAGTAGATCCGCCGGCCCGAGGGCGTCATGGCGAGGCGGTCGGCCACCACGACGCGGCCCATGCCGTCGTCCTCGACCCAGAAGAAATGCACGTGCGGACGGATGGTGACACCAGCCTCGGCATGGGCGATGGCGGGCTGCACCACGTCGGACCAATCCATCACGCCGTGCGCCGTCTGAGCCTCGAAATAGGCCTTGAGGCTGCCCGGCACGGTGATCGACTGGTAGCCGGCATCGTTCACCCGGCCCTTCAGCACGAAGCCGAAGCCGTCGCGGGTCTCACCCTCGACGATGTCTTCCCACATCTCCGGCCGCGCCGCGCCGGGAGTCTTGCCGTGGAAGTCGATGCAGCCGTGGAACCCCTTCTTCGGCATGTAGATCTGCAGGCTGCCGAAGCCGGCAATGCCGCACATCTGCGGGTCGACAACGCCCTGCACCAGCGCGGTAGCGATGGCGGCGTCGACGGCATTGCCGCCGCGCCGCAGGATCTCCACGCCGGTCTCGGTCGCCTCCGGCTGCGGCGTGCTGATCATGGCCTGCGCCTGCATGGACTTCTCCTCGGTTCAGCTGTTCGACACCGATCCTGGCGCAGCGCTCCGCAGGGCACAAATCCCCGCTGGCCAGGGGCTGGCATGCGTCTAGCGGCTGGCCAGCCCCAAGGCATCGCGGAGTCGGTAGTAGGAGACCGCAGCGGCCAGGATCGGCCGCCGCAGGGCGTGCAGCGGCACCGCCGGCGCCGGCACCAGCGGGAAGCCTGCCGGCCGGCCGAGGATGTGGTCTGCGGCCGCGCGGCCCAGCGCCGTCGCCATGGCGACGCCACGCCCGTTGAAGCCGACGATGCCGTAGAGCCCCGGTGCCGGCGAGGCCAGGCGTGGGAGCTCGTCCATGGTGACGGCGATGCGACCCGGCCAGGCATGGCTCCATTCCAGGCTCTCCAGAGCTGGAAAGAGTCGGGTGACCCCGCGCCGAAGCTGGCGATGCACACCTTCGTCGACGCGCCCGTTGAGCGGACCGCGGCCGGCTATGCATATCCGCCCGGCGGCATCGAGACGGATGGCATTGGCGAGCTTGCGCGTGTCAGACATGGCCGAGGCGCCCGGCATCACCGAGGCGCGCAGGTTGGCCGAGAGCGGTGCCGAGGCGAGCTGCATCGACTGCACGGTCATGTAGCCGCGCGACCAGCCCGGCCAGAGGCGCTCGCCGTAGGCCCCGACCGCCATGACGACCGCATCGGCGGTCAGGCTGCCCTGGGGCGTCGTCACCCGCCACCGGCCGCCCAGGCGCTCGAGTTTCGTCGCCGGGCTGTCCTCGTGCAGCTGCGCGCCGGCGGCGCTCGCGGCGCGGCCGAGGCCCCGGCAATAGGCCAGCGGCTGCAGTCGGCCGGCCCGCCGGTCGATCATGCCGCCGACATAGCTATCGCTGCCCAGAGCCTTGGCGGTCGCGGCGCTGTCGAGCAGCTCCACCGGAGCGCCGCGCGCCTGCCACTGCCGCGCCAGCTTCTCCACCGAGCCCATGGCGGCCGCGCTGTGCCCGGCGCGCAGCCAGCCCTTGCGCTCCGGTTCGCAGGCTATGGCATGACGCTCGATCAGCGAGAAGACGAGATCGGCGGCACCGGCGGCCGTCTCCAGCACCGCCGCACCGGCATCGCCGTAGCGCTGCTCCAGGGCGTCGGGGCCCAGCTTCAGTCCGGGAATCACCTGGCCGTTGTTGCGCCCGGAGGCACCGGTGCCGAGCTTCCCGGCCTCGAGCAGATGGCAGGCAGTCCCCTGCTCCGCCAGATGCAGCGCAGCCGAGAGGCCGGCGAAGCCGCCGCCGATCACGGCGACGGAGCAGTCGGCGGCCCCGGCGAGCGCCGGCGCGTCCAGCGCCGGCTCGCCGGCGGTGTCCTGCCAGAGGATGCCGCGCATGGCGCTATTCGGCAGCGGGCGCCAGCTTGTAGTGGCGTGCCGCCTCCGCCGGCGACAGCAAACCCTCGGCGATGTCGTTGGCGACTTCGCTGGCCGAACGCTCGGCGGGATCGCCATAGCCGCCGCCGCCGCCGCAGAAGACCTCGACGACGTCGCCCTTCTCCAACTCGACCAGGTTCTTCGAGCCGACCACGATGACCTCGTTGCCGCGCTTCACCTGGCAATAGCCCATGCTGCCCTCGGTGCCGCCGAAGAGGCCGGCCGCGGCGAACTTGTGGTGATCGGAGTAGATGGCAAAGCGGGCGCCCTCCTTGAGCACCTCGTAGGTGCGCAGGAAACCGGCGCCGCCGCGATGCTTGCCGTGGCCGAAGGAGTCCTCGACCATCGAGTAGGACTTGATGCGGAAGAAATCGTAGCCGGCGTCCAGCGCCTCGACCGGGGTGTTGGCGCAATTCGAGAGCTGGTTGTCGATGGCGTCGCAACCGTCGATATCGATCGCGCCGCCGAAGCCGCCGCCGTAGGGCTCGATGTGCACGGCGAAGCCGCGGTCGTCGTGGTGCGAGAGGCAGGCGATGGTGGTGCAGTCGAAGCCCATCGCCGTCACCTTCTCAGGCACCGCCTTGGCAAGAGCCTTCATGATGGCGTCGTAGGCTCGATAGGCCGAGATCATCCGCGCACGCACCGGCGCCGGCGGCTTCGGATTGAGCACCGAGCCGTAGGGCGCGCGGAAGGTGATCGGCCGTCGCAAGCCGGAGTTGAAGGGCACGTCGGAGCCGGTCAGCACGACCTTCACCGCGGAGAGCGCCACCGACTGCGTGGAGGCGAAGGGGCAGTTGATGTTGCACTCGACCTGGTCGTCGGTGCCTTCGAAGTCGATGTCGACGCTGTCGCCCTTCACCGTCACCTTGGCGCGGATCCAGACCGGATCGTCACCGTCGATCCCGGCGTCGTCGATGCAATCCTCGCCGGTGTAGACGCCGTCCGGCACTTCCTGGATGGCGGCGCGGACCCGGCGCTCCGAGTAGTTCAGCATCTCCGCCATGGTCTCGCGCACCGCCTCGAGCCCGTGCTTGGCGCAGAGCTCCTTCAGGCGCCCGCCGCCCATGAAGTTGGCAGCGAACTGGGCGTTGAAGTCGCCGATGGTCTGGATCGGAACGCGGATGTTGGCGGCGATCAGGCGCTCGAAGGGCCCGCCGTTCCAGTCGCGCTCCATGTTGTACTTCGAGGGCGGGATCAGGATGCCCTCCTGGTAGACGTCGGACGCCTTGGGATTGAGGCCGGCGCTGCCGCCACCGAGGTCGAGGTGGTGCGCGACGCTGGCGCCGAAGCCGATCAGCTCGCCCTCGTAGAAGATCGGGTTGAAGATGAAGACGTCCTGCAGATGCTGGCCGCCGTGATAGGGGTGGTTGTTGATCAGGAAGTCCCCCTCCACCAGCGTCTCCGGCGGAAAGAGCTCGAGGCAGGGCTGCACGATGGCGTCGATGGTGCCGAGCTGCATGGGGAATGAGTTCGGCCTGCGCGATGGTCTGGCCCTTGGCGTCGAGCAGGGCGGCCGACCCGTCGCGCGCCTCGCGCAGGATGGTCGAGTAGGCGGAGCGGATCAGCTTCACGCCCATCTCGCGGGCGGCGGCCTGGATACCCTGGCTGATCACGGCATAGTCGAGAGCGCTGATCTTCATGACTTAGCTCCTCTTCATGATGAGGTTGCTGGCACCGTCGAGTTCGGCCTGCCAGCCAGAGGGAATGAGCGTGGTGGCGGTGCTGCCTTCGATGATCGTCGGCTTGGTGATCTTCAGGCCGACCTTCATGGCGCCGCTCGCCAGATGCTCGCAGGGGCTCCAGGCGCCGCCGTCGAAGATCGGGTGGTCGGCCGGGTCGTGGTCGCTGTCGCCGACGGCCTGCATCTCCGGGATCGATTCCGCCGGGAAGGTGGCGCCGACCCGCATGGAGACGATCTCGATCGGGCGGTTGGCCCCGATGCCGTGATAGAACATGCGGTAGTGGGCCTCTTCGAAGCCCTTGCGGAAATCGTCCACCGTCAGGGCATCGATGCGGTCCGGCGGCAGCTCGACGCCCAGCTCGAAGGCCTGGCCGACGAAGCGCATGTCGGCGGTGAAGGTGAACTCCAGGCGCTCGGTGTCGAGCCCCATCTGGCGGAACTCGGCCAGCAGCTCGTCCCGCAGTTGGCGCAGCACCTCGGCGCCCTCCGCCGGGCCGGCATCCATCGGCATCTTCTGGGTGCGGCTGGCGAACTTCACGAAATCGGAGGCCAGCAGGCCGTAGGCCGAGATGACGCCGGCGTTCGGCGGCACGCAGATCGTTTCGATGCCGAGCTCCTGCGCGATGGCGGCGGCATGCAGCGGCCCGGCGCCGCCGAAGGGCACCAGGGCGTAGTCGCGCGGATCGCGGCCGCGCTCGGTGGAGACGAGCTGGATGGCGCGCACGATGTTGGCGTTGGCCACGCGCATGGCGCTCTCGACGCCGCCTCGTCGATCCGACATCCGAAGTGCGCGGCGATGGGCCTCGAAGGCGGCGCGCGCCGCCTCCGCCGTCGATCGTCATCCGGCCGCCGAGGAAGGCCTCCGGCCGGATGGTACCGCGCACGATCTGGGCATCGGTCATGGTCGGGCTCGGTGCCGCCGTTGCCGTAGCAGGCCGGTCCAGGGTCGGCGCCGGCGCTCTGCGGCCCGACGCGCAGCATGCCGCCGTCGTCGATCCAGGCGATGGAGCCGCCGCCGCCGCCCACCGTCACGATGTCGAGAACGGGAGTCATCATCGGCAGGCCGTCGATCTCGGTCTCAGAGGTCAAGGCGGGGCGACCCTCCTCCACCAGGCAGACATCGGTCGAGGTGCCGCCCATGTCGAAGGTGATGAGATTCTCGAGGCCTGACTTGGCCGCCTGGCGTGCCGCGCCGACGACGCCGGCCGCCGGCCCGGAGAAGAGCGCGGTTATGGCGCTGCGTCGCATCGCGGTGGCCGGCAGACGGCCGCCGTTCGACTGCATCACTGTCAGGTGCCCCTTGAACCCCGAGTCGCCCAGCTTCTGCTCGAACTTGCCGAGATAGCGGTCGATCACCGGCTGCACATAGGCCGAGAGGCTGGTGGTCGAGGCGCGCTCGTACTCGCGGAAGACGCGGACGACCTCGCTCGAACGCGTGACCAGCAGCTCGGGCAGCGCCTCGGCCAGGATCTCCTGCACCCGCTTCTCGTGCGCCGGATTGGCGTAGGCGTTGAGCAGGCAGATCGCGACCGCACCGTAGTCGCCCTTGGTCCAGGGCCGGCATCGAGTTCGGCGCGGACCCCGTCCTCGTCGAGCGCCTCGATCACCTCGCCGTCGGCGAGCACCCGCTCGGTGACCTCGAAGCAGTCCTTGCCGCGCCACCACCGGCTCCGGCTTCTGATAGCGGATGTCGTAGATCGAGCTGCGGTCGTGGCGCTGCAGGAAGAGGATGTCGCGGAACCCGGCGGTCGCCACGAAGGCGATCTTGGCTCCCTTGCGCTCCAGCACGGCATTGGTCGCGACCGTCGAGCCATGCGCCAGATCGACCACCGAGGCAAGCGACAGCTTGGCCTGTTCGACAGCGTTCAGGGCGCCGATATCGGGGCTGTGCGGGGTGCTGCGCACCTTGGTGATGACGATGCGGCCGTCTTCCACCGCGACCAGATCCGTAAAGGTACCACCGACTTCAACACCCACGCGCATCGCGTACTCCTCTCAAACGGCAAGGTCGTTCCAGGCGGCCGCCCTCTTCCCGCTTGCAGCGGGGGCGCCGTCCCGCAGCGTCACTGCATCAGCGACGGCAACCAGGTTGAGATCACCGGGAAGGCGATCAGGATTCCGAGCGTCACGAGATCGACCGCGATGAACCAGGTCACGCCGCGAAAGATCTGCGACAGCGACACCAGGTTCCCCAGCGACGATTTCATGACGAAGACGTTCAGGCCCACCGGCGGCGTGACCAGCCCGATCTCCAGCAGCTTGATCACGATAACGCCGAACCAGATCAGGTCGACGTTCGCCTCGTTCAGCAGCGGCAGGATGATCGGCAGCGTCAGCAGCATGATGCCGATGGAGTCGATGAAGCAGCCGAGCAGGAGATAGAGCAGGGAGATCTGCAGGATCAGCAGGATCGGCGAATCGCCGAAGGTCAGGAACTGCTCGGCCAGGAAGTCCGGCACGCCGGTCAGCGCCATGAAGCGGGCGAAGAGCCCGGCACCGACGGCGATGATGAAGATCGAGGCCGTGCCTTCGACCGCCTGCTTCGCCGCCGTCCAGGAGGCGGCGAAGGAAAACTGGCGCTGCACCAGCGCGATGATGACGGTCAGCAGCGAGCCCACCGCACCGGCCTCGGTCGGCGTGCAGATGCCGGTGTAGATGCCGCCCAGCACACCGATGACCAGCACCGGCAGGGGCCAGATCTGGCGCACGGCCCAGATGCGGTCGCCGAAGCTCGGCCGCTCCACCATGTCGGGCGCCAACCGCGGGTTGAGCCTCGCGCGCAGCATGATCATGCTGCAGAACATGACGGCCGAGAGCACCCCGGGCAGGATGCCGGCGGCGAAGAGCTTGCCGATCGAGGTCTCGGCGAAGATGCCGAAGATCACCATCAGGATCGAGGGCGGGATCAGCGACCCCAGGGTACCGGCGGCGGCCACCGAACCGGCGGCGAGGCCGGGGTTGTAGCCCAGCTTCAGCATCTCCGGCACGGCGATGCGGCTCATCGAGGCCGAGGTGGCGACCGAGGAGCCGGAGGCGGCGGCGAAGAGCGCGCAGGCCGAGACGCTGGAGACCGCGAGGCTGCCCGGCAGCCCGGCCAGCAGGATGCGCATCGCGGCGAAGAGCGATTTCGTCAGGTTCATCTCGGTGGCGAGAAAGCCCATGAACATGAACATCGGCACGGCCGAGAGCGACCAATCGCCGATGAACTCGAAGGGGACGTTGCTCAGCAGGCCGAAGGCGACGTTGGGATTCGTGATGATGACGACGCCGAAGAAGGCAACGACCGCCAGACCGACTCCGATGGGCACCCGCAGGATCAGCAGGAGCAGAAGCACCCCGATGCCGGCCAAACCAACTTCAACGCGTTCCATCCCGCCCCAACTCTCATTTGCCGCACCGCCCGCCCGCGAGCCCCCTTACGGACAGCCTGGAACAGGACACCAAAATGCTCGGCCGGCCGCAATGGACCGCCCACCCCGAATCCTTGGGATTCCTCACCTCGGCAGGCACCGTTTGCTCGGCCCTCTTTGGGAAAATGCTGGATTTCCGCCTGCCTGGAGTTAAAATCGTAGGTGAGAAATCTGAACTTTGCAAACTGAGATTTCAATTTTAAACCATGACATCAACACAGCCCACTGACGAGCCGGACCTCAAGAGCGTCCGGCAGACCTTCGTCGCCGAAGTCGGCGAGAACTCCGACACTTGGGTCGGGCGGCAGGTGCGCGACCTGCGCAAGGCCCGTCGCATGTCCCTGAAGCAGCTGTGCGAGGCATCGGGACTCTCGATCGGTCTGCTCAGCCAGATCGAGCGCGGTGCCTCCTCGCCCTCGCTGCGGTCGCTGCAGGCGCTCTCCAAGGCGCTCGGCGTACCGCCGGTCTGGTTCTTCAACGATGGCAAACTGCCGCCGAAGCGCGAGCGCACAACGATCGTGCGCCGCGGCGCGGGGCGGCGCCTCGAGCTGCCACACAAGCGGCTGATGAAGGAACTGGTGACGCCCGATCTGTCCGGATCGCTGCAGATGCTGATCGTCAACATCGAGCCCGGCGGCCACACCGGCAGCGAGACCTACTGGCACCCCGGCGAGGAGTGCGGCTATCTGCTGGAGGGCGAGCTCGACCTCTGGGTCGACGGCGAGCACTTCCACCTGCGCAAGGGCGACTCCTTTCGCTTCCGCAGCGAGCTGCCGCACCAGTCGGTCAATCCGGGCAAGGTCATGACGCGGGTCATCTGGGTCACCTCTCCGCCCTTCTACTGAGCGCCGACGCGACAGCCGAAACGGAAACGGCGCCCGACCCCAGCCTGGGATCGGGCGCCGCTTGTCGCCGCGCGAAGGCGGAAGGTCAGTTCATGCCGTAGGTGGAGACGTCCACCGACTTGTAGACCTCTTCGAGGAAGAGCTTGGTCAGGGCCTCCTCGTCCTTGTAGTCGATGCCGTCAAGCTTCACTTCCCACTCGGCGACCAGCGCCTTGAAGGTGTCGATCAGGTCGACCGCGAGCTCCTCGCTGACGCCGTACTGCTCCTGCGCCAGCTTCACGAGGTTCTTCGCATCCGTCTCGACGAAGGCGTTGTGCTTCTCCATCAGCGCCGGCTCGACCTCGATGAACTCCATGCCGTGTTCGGCGGCGCCGACCTTCTGCGCCTCCTGGGTGTTGTTCAGGTAGAGGATGGCCGAGCGCACCCAGGCAGAGGCCGCCTCTTCCATCATGATCGCCCGCTGCTCATCGGTCCGGCTCTGCCAGAACTCGATGTTGTAGGCCCACATCGGCCCCGAGTAGTAGGACCCGAGCGGGATCATCGGAACGTACTTGGCAACATCCCAGTAGCTGCGCGAGAGCAGCGAATCGAGCGGGTTCACGCCGCAGTCGAGCGTCCCGCGATCGAGACCGGTGTAGATCTCGCTGGAGGGCACGTTGACCGACACCGCGCCCATGTCCGTCGCCCAGCGGTCCCAGATGCCGCCCGGCATGCGGATACGCTTGCCTTCGAGATCGGCGGCGGAATGGATCGGCTTGTTGCAGATCAGGTAGTAGATCGGGGTGCCGTAGCCGCCGCCGAACACCACACCGTTCTTCTTGTACTCTTCCAGCAGCGCCGGATGAGTGAAGGACATGATCGTCGAGGCCGCCGCCAGGGCATAGAAATTGTCGGTCAGGAAGGCCAGCTCGGAGATGATGTTGGTGATCGGCAGCTCGGCCGGCGTGTAGGTGCCGGCGTGATAGGCCACCTGCGCCACGCCGTCGGCCGTGCCACTGAGCGAGGCGCGGCCACCGAGCAGGACGCCACCGAGGAAGACGTCGAACTCGATGTCGCCGTTGGTCCGCTCCTTAACCTTCTCCGCCCAGTTGGTGTAGTTCTCCACCGAGAAGGGGTGGCTGGCGTCGAGGAAGTTGTTGGCCGAGAAGGTCTCCGCCCCGGCCTGGGGTGTGACGGCGCAGGAGGCTGCGACCGCCACGGAGGCTAGCAATTTCTTGAGCATGGGTTCTTTTCTCCCTGTTCAGCGGATCCGCGGACCCTAGCAAAACCGCAACAGTCTCCAGACTGCCCGGCCACCCTCTTGCGACCCGCTTGCGCGGGCCCTCACACGCGCCGTCTTCAGCTCGCCTTGGCGCGAGCCGACGCCTCCAGAGCCTTGGCGCGGCGGTAGAGCCACCAGCCATAGGCCTTCGGCCAGTTGTGTTCATAGGCTTCCGGGCCCTGCAGAGCCACCTGCGCCTGCACGCCCCAATTGGGATTGTGCAGGGCCTCGCGCCCGATGGCGATGAGGTCGGCATCGCCCGCCTCGACGATGGCGTTGGCGTGCAGCGGATCCATGATCAGGCCGACCGCCATGGTCGGCATCTCCGCCTCGCGCCGGATGCGGGCCGCGTAGGGCACCTGGTAGCCAGGCTCGCGCGGGATGATGAGCGGCGTCGTGCGGCGCCCGAGCCCGCCGGAGGAGCAGTCGATCACGTCGACGCCATGGCGCTTCAGCGCCTGCGAGAGCACCACGCTGTCGTCCAGCGTCCAGCCGCCCTCGGCGTCGTCGATGCAGGACAGGCGATAGAAGAAGGGCAGTTCCGCAGGCCACTCCGAACGCACGGCGTCGGCCACTTCGAGGGCGAAGCGCATCCGCCCGTCCAGATCGCCGCCGTACTCGTCGTCGCGCCTGTTGGACAGCTGCGAGAGGAAGGTGTGGATCAGGTAACCGTGCGCCCCGTGCATGTCGAGCACACGGAATCCGGCCTGGCGGACACGCCGCGTGCAGACCGCGAAGAGCTCGACCAGCCGCTTGATCTCGTCGCGGCCGAGCGCGCGCGGCATCGGCCAGCCGGGGTTGGCCTCCAGCGCCGAGGGCGCCACGACCGGCCAGGGCTTTTCGCCGCGCTCGGCGTCGTCCTTGGCGGTCAGCGGTTCGAAGCCGTGGTAAGGCGGCGAGACGCTGGCCTTGCGGCCGGCATGAATGAGCTGGGTGGCGGGGACCGCGCCGCTGTCGGCGATGCCGCCGGCCAGGCGCTTCAGGCCCTCGAGGTGGTCGTCGCTCCAAACCCCCAGGTCATGGTAGGTGACGCGGGCATCGGGCTCGATCGCCAGGGCCTCGGTGAAGACGAGACCGGCACCGCCGACGGCCATCTTGGAGAGATGCACGAAATGCCAGTCGCGCGCCATTCCGTCGCGTCCCGCCATGTACTGCTGCATCGGCGAGATCACGATTCGGTTGGGAAGGGTAACGCCCTTCAGGGTAAGCTTCTCCAGCAACGCAGCGCCCAAATGTCGACTCCTCACCTTGTTCCCTGCCCCCCAGCGGGGGCCCCTTCGATTTGCACCGCAATGCAGCGAAGGGAGAGACATTGAAACATTCGCTTCGATATTTCAAACTAGCAGGCGAGCGAAGGCGGAGTCGAGATGAAATGCCCGCGGCGTGCGATCGCCGCCCGGGCGATGCAATGGAGGAGTTGGCGTGAGCGAAGCAGCAAGCGGCAGGGTCGTGGCCCTGCAGGCAATCGAACGGGTCCTCGGCTGGCTCACCAAGGTGTTGCTGGTGGTCGGCACCATCGCCCTCATCCTCATGGCGGTGCACGTCACCTCCGACGTCATCGGCCGCCTGATCTTCACCAAGCCGGTCTACGGCACCACCGAGATCGTCTCGTTCTACTACATGGTCGCGGTCGTCTGCCTGCCGCTGGCCTACATGGAACTGCGCGACGACCACATCACCGTGGAGATCATCTACCTGAAGCTGCCCATGCTGCTGCGCCGGATCGTCTTCGTCTTCTCGACGCTGATGACGGCGCTCTTCTTCGGCCTCTTCGCCTACCAGTCCTGGTTCGACTCCCTGAAGGCCATGGCGGCGCGCGAGATGGTGATGGGCAACGCCTTCATCGAGATCTGGCCCAGCCGCTTCTTCCTGCCGGCCTCCTTCGGCCTGCTGGTCCTGGCCACACTGCTGCGCGCGGTGCGTGCCATCCTGACCCCGACGATCGGCGAACAGCACCTCCACGCCACCGTCGAGTAGCGCCCGGCGAATGACCGGTGTGACCCAGCGCTTGGCCGGGCGGCCTTGGGCCGTCCTGGCCTCGCTTGCCTTCGGCCGCTTCTGCATGGGGCTGCAGCTGCAGGCGATCGCGTCGCTGACCCCTTTCCTGATGACCGACCTCGGCTTCAGCTACAGCGAGATCGGCCTTCTGATCGGCCTGTTCCTGGCGCCCGGCGTGGTGCTGGGCATGCCGGGCTCCCTGCTGGGCGTGCGCTTTGGCTATCGCCGCCTTGGGGTGCTGGGCGTGCTGCTGATGGCCGCCGGCAGCCTGTGGCTGGGCTTTTCCAATGACTTCTGGAGCGCCGCGGCGTCGCGCCTGGTCGCCGGCACCGGCGGCATCCTGGTGAACATCACCTTCCTGCGGCTGGTGACGCAGCTCTTCGACGGCCGCGCGATGAATCGCGCGATTGCCCTGGTCATGAGTTCCTGGCCTGTCGGCCTGGGCCTCGCCGCCGTCACCTTCCCGATGCTGGCCGATGGCGGCTGGCGTCTGCCGGTCTGGCTGCTGACCGGCCTGACCGCGGTCTCGGCGATCAGCGTCGGCCTCTTCGTGCGCGAGCCGGCGCGGCGGGTTGCGGCCCCCTCCCGCCTCTGGACCCTGCAGCTCGACAGCCGCAGCTGGCAGTTGGCACTGCTGCTGGGTACGGCCTTCGCCTGCTACACCGCCGGCGGCATCGTCTTCCTCAGCTTCGCGCCACCCTTCCTCATGGCGGCCGGCATGAGCCTGACCGAGGCCAGCACCGCGGCCAGCCTGATCGTCTGGCTCGGGCTGGTCGGCACGCCGCTCGGCGGCTGGCTGGCCGACCGCCGCGGCGATGCGCGCATGGTGCTCTACCTCGGAATTCTCGGCTCGGCCCTCCTGGTGTCGCTGATCACCCTCGGCTACGCGCCCCTGGCCATCGGCCTGCTGCTCGGCATCGTCTGGGGCCTGCCGGCGGCACCCTTCACTGGCCTGCTCCAGCGGATGCTGCCGCCGCAGGCGCATGGCGCCGGCTACGGCCTCTACTTCACGCTCTTCTATTGCGGCTTCTTCGCCTTTCCAGCGGTTGCCGGCTGGCTGACCGACCTGACCGGCAGCCCGGCGACGCCGCTGTGGTTCGCCGCCGGCCTGCTGGCGCTGACCGGGCTGCTGATCGCCGCCTTCTACAACGTCTCGCGGCGCCCGATGCCCACCGCCGCCTAGCGCTGGCTGCTCTCCCAGCGCGGCGAGATCCAGGGCTCCTGGTTCGAGGGCGCCAGCGGCTCCTTGCCCAGCAACAGGTCGCTGGCCTTTTCGCCGACCATGATCGAGGGGCCGTTCAGGTTGCCGTTGGGAATCCGCGGGAAGATCGAGCTGTCGGCGACGCGCAGCCCCTCGACGCCGATGACCCGGCACTGCGGGTCGATCACCGCCAGGGGATCGTCGGGCGCCCCCAGGCGGCAGGTGCCGCAGGGATGGTAGGCACTCTCCACCGCCTCGCGAATGAAGTCGTTCAGCTGCTCGTCGCTCTCGACCGCCTTGCCCGGCTGGATCTCCCGGCCGGCGTAGGGCTTGAAAGCCTCCTGGTCGAAGAGTTCGCGGGTCAGGCGGATGCAGTTGCGGAAGTCGGCCCAGTCCTCCTCCCGGCTCATGTAGTTGAAGAGGATCGAGGGCTTGTCCTTGGGATCGGCCGAGCGCAGCCGCACATGGCCGCGCGAGGGCGAGCGCATCGGCCCGACGTGCGCCTGGAAGCCGTGGCTCTTCGCCGGCGCCTTGCCGTCGTAGCGGATGGCCACCGGCAGGAAGTGATACTGGATGTCGGGCCACTTCACGCCGGCCTTGGAGCGCACGAAGGCGCAGGTCTCGAAGTGGTTGGTGGCCCCCAGCCCGCTCTTGAAGAACAGCCACTGCGCGCCGATCAGGCCCTTGGAGACCAGGTTCAGCTTGGAATAGAGCGTGATCGGCTGCAGGCACTCCATCTGCAGGTAGAGCTCCAGGTGGTCCTGCAGGTTCTCGCCGACGCCGGCGCGGTCGGCCACGACCTCGATGCCGTGCTCCTTGAGCTCCGCCGCCGGGCCGATGCCCGATAGCTTGAGCAGGACCGGCGACATGATCGAGGAGGCCGCCAGCACCACCTCGCGCCGGGCGCGCAGCTGCTCGATCCGCCCCCCGGCCTCGAACTCGACGCCGACGCAGCGCTTGCCCTCGAAGAGCACGCGCCGCACCAGGCCGCGGCGCAGCGTGACGTTGGGACGCTTCAGAGCCGGCTTCAGGTAGGCGTTGGCGGTCGACCAGCGGCGGCCGTTCCAGACCGTCATCTCCATGGCGCCGAAGCCTTCCTGCTTCTCGCCGTTGTAGTCCTCGGTGACCTCGTACCCGGCCTGCCGGCCGGACTCGACGAAGGCGTGGAACAGCGGGTTGTCGCGCCGTCCGCGGGTCACGTGCAGCGGCCCGCTTTCGCCACGCCAGCCGTCCTGCCCGCCATGGCTGGATTCCTGCCGCTTGAAGTAGGGCAGCACGTGGCGGTACCCCCAGCCCTTCGCCCCCATCTCCTCCCAGCCGTCGAAGTCGCAGGCATGGCCGCGCACGTAGACCATGCCGTTGATCGAGGAGGAGCCGCCGATCACCTTGCCGCGCGGCGTCACCAGGCGGCGGCCGCCGAGATGCGGCTCGGGCTCGGTCGAGAAGCCCCAGTCGTAGCGCGCCATGTTCATCGGGTAGGAGAGCGCCGCCGGCATCTGGATCAGCGGCCCGATGTCGCTGCCGCCGAACTCCAGAACCAGGACCTGCTGCGTGCCGTCCTCGCTCAGCCGATAGGCCATGGCCGATCCGGCGGAGCCGGCGCCCACGATGATGAAATCGGCCTCCTGCATCGGCCCCTCCTCCGCTGCTGCGCGCCGGCTCGGCGCTTCTCGACAATGACGCCTGCTCCGCAACCCGTTGCGCAAGGCCGGGCACCCGAAGCGGGGACCATTAGCGCATTGCTCCTGATCGATCAATCATTTCGATTCTCGTATTTTCTCTACGCTATATCAATATCTTATGAGCCATATCGCCATAACATCAGGGGCGATAGGAGCTTGCTATTGCACGATCATTCACTAATATTGCCCCGCCAAACACAGACGGGCTGTCGCCCTGGGAGTCTGACGATGCGGATCGGGTTCATCGGTCTCGGTTTCATGGGCGCCAACATGGCGCGGCAGCTGCAACGCAAGGGGCGCGCGCTGACGGTCTTCGATCTCGACCGCAGCAAGGCGGTGGAGCTGGAGGCACACGGCGCCCGCTTCGCCGAAAGCGCCGCCGACTGCGCGCAGAGCAGCGACATCCTCATCACTTCGTTGCCTGGACCGCCGCAGGTCGAGGCGGTGATGGAACGGGCCGGCACGCTGGCCGCCCTGCCCGACGGTGCCCTGTGGATCGACATGACGACGAACGATGCCGGCCTGCTGCATCGCCTGGCGGACACGGTGGCCGGGCGTGGCGTCACGCTGGTCGACGCCCCGGTCACCGGCGCGGTCGACGGCGCCAGGCGCGGCGAGCTGACGATCTTCGCCGGCGGCACGGACGCCGGCCTGGCGCGCGCCACACCGCTGCTGCAGGACATGGGCAGGGTGATCGCCTGCGGCGGCCTGGGCCACGGCAACGCCGTGAAGCTGGTGACCAACTTCCTCTGGTTCACCCATGCGGCGGTGATCGGCGAGGCCATGATGCTGGGCAAGCAGGCCGGCGTGGAGCTCGGCGTGCTCTGGGAGGCTATCAAGGACTCGGTCGGCGACTCCTTCGTCGCGCGCCACGATGCGCCCTCGATCTTCGCCGGTCACTATGACCCCTCCTTCACGCTCGACCTCTGCGTCAAGGACCTCGGGCTGATCGCAGCGCTGGGCGAGCGCGGCGGTGTGCCGCTGCCGGTCGGGCAGGCCGCGGCGGCACGATTCGCGTTGGCGCAGCAGACCTACGGTGGCGGCAAGGGCGAGTTGCATGTCGCCAAGCTGATCGAGGACGCCGTGGGCACCGACCTTCGGCTTGCGGGAGACTGGCAGGAGCACTGGTCGGTCTGACCCGGGTCGCCGCCTAGCCCGCCGACAGCTGCCGCAGACGCTCGCCGACGGCGTTGACCAGCAGCGCCGCGGCGGCGTCCGGCCCGATGCCGCCGTCGACCTGGGCACGCTGCACCCAGAGGCCGTCGAGCAGCGCGACCGTCTCGTCGGTCAGGCGTTCGGCCGCCGCCGGCGGCAGCAGGTCCCCGGCCGCGCGCCGCAGACTGCGGCGCAGCAGGCGACCGCCGAGGCGCTCCAGTCGGGCGAGCGCCCGGATGTGCGAGGCCTGGGCCCAGAAATGCACCCAGGCACGGCAGATCTCGACGCGGAAGACGGCTGGCGAGAGGTTCGCGCGAACGATCGCCAGGAGCCGTTCCTCGGGACCCTCGGCCTGCGCCAGCAGGCGCCGCTGCTCGATGTTCACCAGCTCGATGATGTGCCGCATCGTCGCTTCCAGCAGCCCTTCCTTGTCGCCGAAATAGCGATAGAGGTTGGCGCCGGTGAAACCGGCGGCGGCGGCGATCTGGCTGATCGTCGCCTCCATCAGGCCGCGTTCGTTGATCGAGGCGATCGTGGCCTCGATCAGCTGCAGCCGGCGCAGCTCGCGGTTGGCCTGGCGGCGGCCGGCGGTCATCGCGCCGACTCGAGCCGCCGGTCGAGATAGTCGAGCACCAGGGCACAGGCCGCCTCCGCATCGACGGCCGCGCCGCGCTGCGCGCAGCGGACCCAGAGGCCGTCGACCATGGCGACGATCTCCTTCGCCAGGCCCTGCACGCGCTCCGCCGGGACCAGCTGGCGCAACCCCTCCTGCAGGTTGGCGCGAAAGCGCGTGGCGTTGATCTGCTCCAGCCGGGCGAGGCGCTCCTGATGCGGCGTCTGCGCCCAGAAGTGCAGCCAGACCCGGCAGATCTCGGGCCGGAAAAGACGCTCGGTCAGGTTGGTCCGGATCACCGCGCGCACCCGTTCGAGCGCGCCGCCGGCCTGGGTCAGCTGCTCGACCATGACATCGTGAATGTCGCTGAGCAGGGCGCGCATCGTCGCCTCCAGCAGGCCGTCCTTGCCGCCGAAGTGATAGTGGATGTTGCCGGCTGAGAGACCGCTCTCCTCGGCAATGCGGGAGACCGTGGCATCGTAGTAGCCATGCTTGTAGATCGCCTGGGCCGCCGCCTCGATCAGCTGTTGCCGGCTGAGGTCCCCCGATCGCGCCCTGGTCATGGCCCCCCTAGTCCCGCCGGGCCCGGCCGCGGCCGGCCGGGCCTCTTGCTTGCAGGTTCAGTCACTCTTTCTGCCGTAGCCCCGGCGCGCGATGGGGTCAAGGCTCGCCGGGACCCCGGCCGGCCGCTAGGCGGGTTGCGGCGAGCGCGTCCGCGGCCCGTAGACCGTCTCGTTGACCCCTGGATCGCCGATCACCCCGGGGTGGTCCTCATAGACGAAGACCGACATGAGGCGCATGCGCTCGCCCGAGACCCTGGTCACGCGGTGCAGCGAGTTGCAGCCGCGGAAGATCACCAGGGCCCCCGGTTCGCGCGGCACGGTCTTCAGCCGCGAACGGTCGCCCTTCAGCACCTTGGAGACCTCCTCGGGCATCGGGTCGTCCTGTGTGCGCGTGTTGGGCACGATCTCGAACTCGCCGCCCGCGTGAGCCGACTGCAGCATCAGCGTCATGGTGAAGGGGCTGGTCGAGTCGAAATGCCAGGCCGAGCTGTCGCCCTCTTGGTAGCAGACGACGTTGACCGGCTGGAAGGGATCGTCGCTGGGATAGAGCTTCTCGGCACCGACGACCTCCTCGACGAAACGGATCATCGCCGGCCAGAAATACATCGTCTTGATCGGGATCTCCGCCGGCAGGATGTCGGCGGCAATCATCCGGTAGGAGGCATCGAAGAAGATGTTGGAGGGGTGGTCCTCCGGCTTCGTCGGATCGCCCTTCTTGTAGAGGTAGCAGGTGCGATGCGAGGTGTTCCGGTAACCCTGCTCCTGCACCTCCCTGGCATCGGCGATAGTGCGCTGCAGCGCCGCCTCGGTGAGGAAGTGCGGCAGGACGCAGTACTGCAGGCTGTCGAGGTCGTGGCGCAGCTTGCGCACCAGTTCGGCCCGCCGCGGATCGCCAAGGTCGGCAATCGGCCAGGCTTCGAGATTGACCACCTCTTCCGGTTTCATCGGCTGCTTGCTCAAGGGTGCCTCCATGGTTGTCAGGCTGCGGCGGAGCCGGCCCCGGGCCTCGGCCCGGCTGCGGCGGGTTCGGGAAGGATCACGGCGGCGCCGGCATCGGGCAGTAGCCCGACCCGCGCGCCCGCCTCGAAGACATCGGCGGCGCGTTCCAGGTCGTTGGCATGGAAGACGCTGAGCGGCTGCGCCAGGCCGGGGCCATTGAGCTGATAGAGGGTGCGGTTGCCGAAATAGATGCTCTGCCGGACCTCGAAGGCCGGCCCGTCGCCCGGATCGGCCAGGATGGAGAGCCGTTCCGGCCGCAGCGCCAGGGTGACGGCCTGGCCGGCGCCGAGATGACCGGGCGCCGGCGGCACGGTGAGGCGGCCGAAACCGGCCACCTCGACCGAGAGATGGCTGCCGTTGACCGCGACCACCCGCCCGGGCAGGAAGTTCATCTCACCGACGAACTCGGCGACGTCGCGGCTGACCGGCCGCTCGTAGAGCTCGCGTGGCGAGGAACACTGCAGGATGCGGCCGGCCTGCATCACCGCGATCCGGTCGGAGAGCGTCAGCGCCTCCTCCTGATCGTGGGTCACCAGGATGAAGGTGATACCGACCTCGCGCTGCAGGCGGCGCAGCTCGATCTGCATGTTCTCGCGCAGCTTCTTGTCCAGCGCCGCCAGGGGCTCGTCGAGCAGCAGAACCTTCGGCTTCAGCACCAGCGCCCGCGCCAGGGCGACGCGCTGCAGCTGCCCGCCCGAGAGCTGGTCCGGCTGCCGTGCGGCGAAACCGGGCAGGCGGATCAGCTCCAGCATCCGTTCCACTTCGGTTGCCCGCTGCTCCGACGTCAGGCGACGGCGCATCAGGCCGTACGCGATGTTCTCCCCCACCGTCAGGTGCGGGAAGATGGCGTAGTTCTGGAACACCATGTTGGTCGGCCGGCGATAGGCCGGCAGGCGCGTGATGTCGCTGCCATCGATGAAGACCTTGCCGCCGCTCGGCTGCTCCAGTCCGCCGATCATGCGCAGCAGCGTGGTCTTGCCGCAGCCTGAGGCGCCGAGCAGCGAGAAGAACTCGCCACTGCCGATCTGCAGGTCGGAGGGTGCGACGGCGGTGATCGCGCCGAAGCGCTTCTCAATACGGCGAATGTCGATGAAGGCGTCGGTCATTCAACCCTCCCCGGGCTTCACGGCTGCGTCCCGGCGGCGGCGGCCCTGGCGGCGCAGCAGCTGCGAACCCACGACGGCAGCGATGGAAAAGAGGATGACCAGCGTCGCCAGGGCCAGGACCAGTGGCAACCGGTCAGGGAAGCGCATCTGGCTCCACATGTAGACCGGCAGGGTCGGCGAATTGCTGGAGAGAAAGAAGGCCAGGATGAACTCGTCGAAGGAGACCGTGAAGGTCAGCATCAGGCTGGAGAGGATGCCCGGCCAGGCCAGCGGCAGCGTCACGCGGAAGAAGGTGCGGAGCGGCGGCTCGCCAAGGTCCATCGAGGCCTGCTCGAGGTTGGCGCCGAGCCCCTGGAACTGGGACAGCATGACGCCGTATGCAAAGGGTGTGCAGAAGAGGCAGTGCGCCAGGATCACCGTGCCGAGCGACAGCGTGACGCCGGCCAGCGAGAAGACCGAGAGCAGCGACACGCCGATCACGACGGTCGGCAACGCCAGCGGCATCAGCAACCCGAGGCTGATGAGACGGCGGCCCGGGAAGGTCATGCGCGCGGTGGCCAGTGCCGCCAGCGTCGCGGTCACGGTCGCCCAGACCGCGGTGACGGCGGCGACGATCAGCGAGTTCTCCAGCGCGGCGATCAGGCCTTCGGCCTCGAAGAGCGCGCCGAACCACTTCAGCGTGAAGCCGCGCCAGGGAAAGGAGATGTAGACCGAATCGTGAAACGCGAAGAGCGGAATGAAGGAAATCGGCAGGTAGAGGATCGCGATGTAGAGCGCGACGTAGGTCTTGCGCAGCTTCCTCATCGCAGCGACCTCACCAGCCGCCGGACCGCCAGCACGAAGCAGCAGGCGATGAGGCTTGCCACCAACATGGTGGTGATCGCCAGGGCACCGCCGAGCGGCACGTTGTTGGAAGCGCCGAACTGCATGGCAATGAAGACGCCGATCATCACGCCGCTCGGGCCGCCGATCAGCTGCGGCGTGACGTAGTCGCCGAAGGTGGGAATGAAAATCAGCACGAAGGCGGCGAAGATGCCGGGCAGCGACAGCGGCAGGGTGACGCGGAAGAAGCTGCGCAGCGGCCCGTCGCCCAGGTCGCCGGCCATGTGGATCAGCGAGCGGTCGATGCGCTGCAGCGAGACATAGATCGGCAGGATGGCGAAGGGAGCCCAGGCATGCGCCAGGGCGATCGCCACGGATGTCGGGTTGTAGAGCAGGAACTCGAGCGGCTCGGAGATGACTCCGGCCCCTTCCAGCCCGCTGTTGATGACGCCCTTGTAGCCCAGGATCAGTTTCCAGGAGAGCACGCGCAGCAGATAGCTGATCCAGGACGGCAAGGTGAGGATAATGAGCCAGAGCAGGCGGTTGCGCGTGACGTCATAGGCCACGAAGTAGGCGACCGGGAAGGCCAGCATCACCGAGAGCGCGGCCACCGTCGCCGAGATTCCGGCAGAGCGCAGCATCAGCTTCTGGATCGCCGGGCTGCTGGCGATCTGCTCGTAGCTGGCCAGCGAGAAGCCGAAATCGAAGTCGAGATAGTTCTGCGTGCCGAAGGAGGCGACCGCCAGCAGGCCCAGGCAGCCCACCAGCGCCAGGATCACCGTGACGATGACCGGCGAGAGCAGCAGATAGGCCCGCGTGGTTTCCGGCCGAATCATCGGGCGCCGAGTTCCAGCGAGCGGTCGATGAAAGTGCGGCAGAGGCCGATCGCCCGCTCCCGCGAGACCACCTGGTCGTCGAAAGAGAGCTCCAGCCAGAGACCGTCGATCAGCGCGATGTAACCGATGGCGGCGCTCTCGGCATCGATCGTGCGGCCGTGTTCGGCGGCCGCCTCGGTGAAGAGCGCCAGCATGCGCGCGGTGTAGTCCTTGTAGAGCGTGCGATTGACCTCGCGGACCGGCTTGGAGAAGCGGATGTCGTGCCAGAAGGCCAGAAAGGCATGGCGGTTGGTGGCATTGCAGAGCGTCGGGGAGAAGAGGGCCGCCGGCATGCTGCTCAGACGTGCGTAGGCGCTGTCCCCGGCCTTCTGCTGGGCCTTCTGCACCTTGGCCGTCAGCTCGCTGAAGAGATGCTTGAAGGCCGCGGCCATCAAGTCGTCCTTGCTATCGTAGTAGTGCGTCAGCAGGCCGTGCGAGATGCCGGCGGCGGCACAGATCATCCGCACGGTGGTATGGGCCACGCCATGCTTCGCCAACGAGGAGATCGTCGCCTCGATCAGCGCCTTGCGGCGAAACTCCTGGATCTCGGGGTGGGTCCGTGGCCTCGTCTGCGCCTTCATCTCGACCTCGTTCATTGCGGCAGGGGACCGGCGCTGCCGGCATTCCTGCGGACGCAGCCATCATGGCACGAAGGGGTCATTGTCGGTTCGCGAGGCACGCCCGGCGTTCGCCTGGACCGCCCCCGCCCGGGGTGAGGAGCCGGGCCCCTCGCGGAGCCCGGCCGCTCGCCGCCGATCAGGAAATCTTCACCTCGTCGAAGACCGCCTGGTACTTCTGCCGCACGGCCGGATCGACCTGCTTCTGGAAGCGCGAGGTCGACAGCACGGCGCCCGGATCGGAGATGCCGAGCTCTTCGAGGCGCGCAGGCGGCACCTTGTCGTAGGCCTTCATGTTACCGCTGCCGTAGCCGTAGGCATTGATCAGGAACTCGCCGACCTCCGGTGCCATGTAGGCGTTGATATACTCGTAGGCGAGATCCTCGGAATTGGGGTGGTCCTTGTAGAGCACCAGCCCGTCGGTCCAGGTGATGATCCCTTCCTTGGGCTTCATCATCGCCATGTCGATGCCCTGCTTGCGCAGCAGCGCCACCGAGGCATTCCAGCCGTAGGCCGCGACGATCTCGCCGTTGGCGAAGGCCTGCTCCATATCGGTCTGGCTGTTCCAGTAGAAGCGCGCCAGCGGCTTCTGCTCCAGCAGCGCCGTGCGGACCTTGGCGATCTCCTCGTCGCTCATGTTCCAGGGATCGCTGGCGCCGACATAGAGGCCGCCGACGATCAACAGCCCCTCGACGGCATCGCGCAGACCGAGCCGGCCGGCATACTGCTCGTCCCAGAGAACGCCCCAGGTCTCCTCCTTCGGCTGGATCAGGTCCTGACGGTAGATGACCGAGGTGTTGCCCCAGCTGAAGGGCGCGATCCACTGCTTGCCGTCGACATTCTCGATCTGCTTCAGTTCAGGGAAGAAGTCGTTCCAGTGCGTCAAGCGGTCGATGTCGATCGGCTGGATCAGCCCGGCGTCGCGCAGCTTGCCGACCATGAAACTGGTGTGGTGCGTCAGGTCCGGCTTAAAGCCCGCGGCCACCTTCTGGAAGCCCTCTTCATCGGACCCCATCAGGCTGAAGTTCGGCTGGCCGTGCGCGGCGAAGTAGCTCGGCGCCAGCTCCTCGATGTCGTAGCCCGACCAGGTCTGGACCAGCAGCTCGTCGGCCGCAAAGGCGCGGCGGCCGATTGTCGGCATCGAGACCACCGCAACGCCGACCGAGGCCATGGTCTGCAGCAGGCGCCGGCGGCTCAGCCGGCCCTCTTTGACCTCGCGCACGATCTCCCGGGTAAGATCCCCTTTCATCGTCAGCTCTCCCTTGGCTTGTTATGACGTTCCGCGGAGCTTACAAAAACTCGTACGCTTGTCCAATAAAAATCGCACAGCCGGTCAACTTTATGCCTGCAGAGCGGGCAGCAGCGCGGTCCCGAGCGCCTCTCCCCCGCCGCGACATTTCATTGCGATTGCGGTACGATAGCCTCGCGGAAGCGCATTTTTATGGTTCTGTTTAAA
This sequence comes from uncultured Alphaproteobacteria bacterium, assembly GCA_942492185.1. Taxonomy (GTDB): domain Bacteria; phylum Pseudomonadota; class Alphaproteobacteria; order Kiloniellales; family JACOMY01; genus CALOEA01. The sequence goes on along the minus strand of CALOEA010000068.1, from coordinate 42,181 downwards.
GCTCTTACATCGATTTTCACGCAGTGAAAGAAAACGATTACATGCCTTGCCCGAGGCACTGGACTAGAGAGAAGACGACAAGGCCGCGCCAGACGGCCCTGAGGGAGGAGCGCAGTGGAGCAGAAGCCACCGACCATGCAGCAGGTTGCCAAGGCGGCCGGTGTCTCGGTCGCCACGGTGAGCCGCGTGATCAATGGCCTGACGGCGGAACATAGTGCGACGGCGCGGCGCGTCCGCCAGGCCATCGTGCAGCTCGGCTTCCGCCCCTCGCGCCTGGGCCGCAATCTCAAGACCCAGACCACGGCGACGCTCGGCCTGGTGGTGCCCAGCCTGGACAACCCGATCTTCGCGGCCTCCACCGAGGGCGTGCGCAGCCGCGCCAAGGCGCTCGGCTACTCCCTGCTGCTGACCGCCACCAGCTACGACCGCGGCGGCGAGGAGCAGGCGGTCGAGACGCTGCTCTCGCACCACGTCGACGGCATGATCCTGACGGTCGGCGACCCCGACGAGGCCGCCGTGCTGCGCACGCTCGATGCGATCAAGCTCCCCTACGTCCTGCTCTACAATCAGCCGACCCGCAGCGGCCGGCCGGCGGTCACGGTGGACAATGTCGCCGCCGCCCGCGCCCTGGTCGAGCGCCTGACCGCCGCCGGCCATCAGCGCATCGGCATGGTGGCCGGCCACTTCGGCGCCTCCGACCGGCAGCGGCTGCGCTGGATCGGCTTCGAGGACGCCATTGCCCGCGCCGGCCTGTCGCCCGGCCCGGTCATCGAGGTCGATTTCGACGCGACCAGCCTGACCGACCGCTTGGCGACGGTGCTGGAGGCCCCCGAGGCACCGACCGCGCTCTTCTGCTCGACCGATATCCTGGCACTGGCCGTCCTCGGCGCCGCCGCGCAGCTCGGCCTGGCGGTGCCGCGCGACCTCTCGCTCGTCGGCTTCGACGGTATCGCGCTCTCCGGGCTCCTGCGGCCCTCGCTGACCACGGTCATCCAACCGTCGCGCGAGATGGGGCGCGTCGCGGTCGACCGCCTGGCCAGCGAGATCGCAGGCGAGCGGCGCGGCCGGACCGACCTTCTGCCGTTCGAAATCCGCGATGGCGAGACCATCGGCCCGGCACCCCGGGCCGCGTCCCGGTCCGCCAGACCTCTTCCCACGTCCCCACGACCGAAAAGGAGTGCCGTGTCATGAGAAAGCTACTGCTCAGTGCCGCCTTCATGCTCACCGCCGGGCTCAGCAGCCCGGGTCAGGCGGAGGACGCCATCTGCTACAACTGCCCGCCGCAGTGGGCCGACTGGGCCTCGCAGCTCGCCGCGATCAAGGAGGATCTCGGGCTCGACATCCCGCACGACAACAAGAACTCCGGCCAGACCCTCTCGCAGCTCATTGCCGAGAAGGACCATCCGGTGGCCGATGTCGCCTACTACGGCGTGACCTTCGGCATCAAGGCGAAGAACGAAGGCGTCGCCCAGGCCTACAAGCCGGCGGGCTTCGACGAGATCCCCGATGGCCTGAAGGATCCGGACGGCTACTGGTTCACCATCCACTACGGCACCCTCGGCCTCTTCGTGAATGTCGATGCGCTGGGCGGCGCGCCGGTGCCGCAATGCTGGGCGGACCTGCTGAAGCCCGAGTACTCCGGCATGGTCGGCTACCTCGATCCGACCTCGGCCTTCGTCGGCTATGTCGGCGCGGTGGCGGTCAACGGCGCCATGGGCGGCGACCTGGACGACTTCGACGCCGCGATCGACTATTTCAAGGGCCTGCAGGAAAACGACCCGATCGTCCCGAAGCAGACCTCCTACGCGCGCGTCGTCTCAGGCGAGATCCCGATCCTCTTCGACTACGACTTCAACGCCTATCGCGCCAAGTACCGCGAGGAGGGCAACTTCGAGTTCGTGATTCCCTGCGAGGGCACGGTCGTCGTCCCCTACGTCATGTCGATGGTGGCCAATGCGCCGCATCCGGAGCAGGCCAAGCAGATCCTCGACTACGTGCTGTCCGACAAGGGCCAGGCGCTCTGGACCAATGCCTTCCTGAAGCCGGCGCGGAACGTCGCCCTGCCTCCCGAGGTGGCGGCGAAGTTCCTCCCGGACAGCGAGTACGAGCGGGCCGTCGCGGTCGACTACGCCAGGATGGAAGAGGCCCAGAAGGGCTTCGCCGATCGCTACCTCGCCGAAGTGCAGTAGGCTCCGGGATCGTGCAGTGGGGGCCGCCGGAATCCTCCGGCGGCCCCACCGTTCCGGCCGGATCGTCCATGCCCAGCAATCGTCTCTACCTCTTCGCTCTGCTGCTGCCGCTGGCGGCCATGCTCGCCGCCTTCTTCCTGCTGCCGATGGGCCGCCTGGTGGTGGCCGGCGCCGACAGCGAGGAGGGCTGGGCGCTCTATCTCAAGGCCTTCACCGAGCCGCGCTACCTGAGGGTGTTGCTCGCCACCGTCGTGCTGTCGCTCGCCACCACCGCCATCGCGCTCGTGCTGGCCACCGTCACCGGCCTCTTCCTGCAGCGCAACCGCTTCCCCGGGCGCGCCTTCCTCGTCGCCATGCTGACCTTTCCCCTCGCCTTTCCCGGCGTGGTCATCGGCTTCCTGGTCATCCTGCTGGCCGGGCGGCAGGGCCTGATCGGCGACATCAGCCAGGCCTTGACCGGCAGCAAGCTGGTCTTCGCCTACTCTGCGTGGGGGTTGCTGCTCGGCTATGTCTACTTCTCGGTGCCGCGGGTCATGTTGACGGTCATGGCGGCGGTGGAGAAGCTCGATCCGGCGTTGGAGGAGGCGGCCCGGTCGCTCGGCGCCCGGCGTCTCAGGGTCTTCTTCGACGTGGTGCTGCCGGGCATCCGGCCCGCCCTGCTGGCATCCGGCGCCATCGCCTTCGCCACCGCCATGGGCGCCTTCGGCACGGCCTTCACCCTGGCCACGCGCATCGATGTGCTGCCGATGCTGATCTATACCGAGTTCACCCTGAACGCGAACATCGCCATGGCGGCCGCGCTCTCCGTCGTGCTCGGCATTACCACCTGGATCGCGCTCTGGCTCGGTCGCTCGCTGGCCGGGCAAAGCGTGGCGGCCGGCGGATGAGCCGCGCCCTGCCCTCCTCGGCCCAGCGCCGTCCGCGCGCGTTCTGGTTCCAGCTGGCCTTCACCCTGACGGTGGCCTCCCTGATCCTGGTGCCGGTGGTGCTGTCGCTGCTGGCCGGCGTCACCGCAAACTTCCAGAAAGGCCTCTCCAGCGGCTTCACGCTGCGCTGGATCGGCGAGGTCTGGACGCTCTACCAGGACACCATATGGCGCTCGCTCGGCATCGCCCTGGCCTGCCTGGCCGGCACGCTGCTCCTCGGCGTCCCCGGCGCCTATGCGCTCTCCCACCTGGGTGGCCGCTGGGCCCGCTTCACGGAGGAGCTGGTGACCCTGCCGGTGGCCATCCCCGGCCTCGCCATCGCGCTGGCGTTGATCCAGACCTATGGCGGCTTCACAGACTTCCGCACCTCCTGGGCCTTCATCCTGGTCGGGCATGTGCTCTACACCCTCCCCTTCATGCTGCGGGCGGTGATGGCCGTCATCGCCGCCAGCGACCTGAAGACGCTGGAGGAAGGGGCGGCCAGTCTGGGAGCCGGACGGCTGCGCCGCTTCCGCGACGTCGTGCTGCCGAACATCAAGCCCGGCATCCTCGCGGGCGCCCTCACGGTGGTCACGCTGTCGATCGGCGAGTTCAACCTGACCTGGATGCTGCACACACCCCTCACCAAGACCCTGCCGGTCGGGCTCGCCGACTCCTACGCCTCGATGCGGCTGGAGATCGGCAGCGCCTACACCCTCATCTTCCTGCTGATGATCGTGCCCCTGCTGGTGGCGATGCAGGTCCTGGCCACCCACGACATGCGGCAGCGGCAGAAGCGCCGCCTGGTGGTCGCCGAAGCCCCCGTGGAGCTGACCAATGAATGACGACAACGGCGGCACGGTCCGCCTGGAGAGCTGCGGCAAGACCTTCGCCGATGGCACGCGCGCGCTGGAGCCGCTGTCGCTGGAGATCGAGAGCGGCGAGACGGTCGTCTTCCTCGGACCGTCGGGCTGCGGCAAGACCACGACGCTGCGCATCATCGCCGGCCTGGAAAGCCCCGATCCCGGCGGCCGCGTGTTCATTGCCGGCGAGGAGGTGACGGCCCTGCCGGTGGAACGCCGACAGGTCGGCATGGTCTTTCAGTCCTATGCGCTCTTTCCCAACATGCGGGTGTGGGAGAACGTGGCCTACGGCCTGAAGGTGCGCGGGCTTGGGCGCCGGGAACGACGCGCGCAGGCCGAGCAGATGCTTGCGATGATGCAGATCGAGGCCTTGGCCGAGCGCCACGTCGATCAACTCTCCGGCGGCCAGCGTCAGCGCGTGGCGCTGGCCCGCGCGCTCGCCATCCGGCCGCGAGTCCTGCTGTTGGACGAGCCGCTCACGGCGCTCGACGCCATCCTGCGCGAGCAGCTGCGCATCGAGATCGACACGCTGCTGAACCGCCTGGGCATTACCGCCATCTACGTGACCCACGATCAGGCCGAAGCGATGGCACTGGGCGATCGCATCGTGGTGATGCAGGCCGGGCGGATCGCGCAGATCGGCAGCCCGCGGGATGTCTACTTCTCGCCGCAGACCAGTTTCGTCGCCGATTTCATCGGCACGATGAACCGGCTGGAGGGCCGGCGAGAGGGTGACACCCTGCAGCTTCCCGGTGGCAGCCTGATGCTGGGCGAGGGGGCTCCGGCGGCGGCATCCCTCGCGCTCTTCCGGCCCGAGGCCGCGGCCCTGGGCCCGCCGGAGAGCGCCAGCCTGCGCGGCCGCGTCGCCAACCGCCTGTTCCTCGGCGCCCAGCAGCGCCTGGTGATCGAGGGCGCGACAAGGCGTCCTCTGGTGCTGGAGCGCCCCGGCCATGAGGTCTTCGAACTGGGGCAGGAGGTCGGCCTGACGATCCCCACCTCCTCCCTGATCTATCTCGACTAGCGACAGACGAGCGTCCAGACATGCTGCTTGCCCAGATTACCGACACCCACATCAAGTCCGGCGGACGCCTGGCCTACGGCCGGGTCGACACCGCCGCCGCCCTGGCCGCCTGCGTCGCGGCCGTGAATGACGTGACGCCGAAGCCGGACGCGGTGATCGCCACCGGCGACCTGACCGACGCCGGCAGCGACGAGGAGTTCGAGACCCTCGCCGCGCTGCTCGCGCCGCTGACGATGCCGCTGTACCTCCTGCCGGGCAATCACGACACCCGCGAGGGCCTGCGGCGCGGCTTCCCCGGGCACCGCTACCTTCCGGCCACCGGGCGTCTCGACTATGCCGTCAACCTCGGGCCGCTGCGCCTGATCGCCCTCGACAGCCTCGAGGAGGGGCAACCCTTCGGCCTGCTGGCGCCGGAGAGCCTGGCCTTCCTGCGACGCAGCCTGGCCGGCGCTCCGCATATGCCGACGGTGATCGCGTTGCATCACCCGCCCTTCACCACCGGCATCGGCCACATGGATCGGCAGAACCTGCGGAACGCCACGGCCCTGGCCGACGTGCTGGCGGACCAGCCGCAGGTCCTGCGGGTGATCTGCGGCCACGTGCACCGCAGCATCTTCGGGCAGTTCGGCGGCACGGCGGCCTCGATCGCGCCCTCGCCGGCGCACCTGGTCGCACTGGATCTGCGCGAGGACGCGCCCTCCGCCTTTCGGCTCGAGCCGGCCGGCTTCCACCTGCACCGCTTCGCCGACGGCACGCTCACCACCCACAGCGCCACGCTGGGCGACTGGCCGGGGCCCTTTCCCTTCTACGAGCCCGACGGCCGGCTGATCGACTGAGGCGGCCCGTCGAGGGCTTTACGGCGACCCAGCGGCAGGAGAAGACTGCAGGCTTCCCCGTGCGCTCCCCAGGAGGGCTCATGAACGTCGCCGCCCCGCCGGCTCTACCCGCGCCCGATGTCGAGGCCCTGCGCCACTATCGCCTCGGCCGCGTGCAGCAGGCGCTGGCGCGCCATGACTGCGGCGCCATCCTGCTCTTCGACCCCGGCAACATCCGCTATGCCACCGACACGCGGAACATGGCCGTCTGGACGCTGCACAACCGCTTCCGGTGCGCCTTCGTGCCCGCAGCCGGTCTCTCGACGCTGTTCGACTTCGCCTACAAGATCTTCGGCTCGCAGGCCGAGGGGCTCTCGACGATCGCCGAGGTGCGCCAGGCCCATCCCATGATCCATTTCTACAAGGGCAGCCAGAAGGGGGCCTGCATCGCCCAGTGGGCCCAGGAGATCGCCGACCTCTTCCGCGCGCAAGGCGGCGGCGGCCGCCTCGCCTACGACTGCCTCGATCCTCTCGCGGCCGACGCGCTGCGCGCCGAGGGCCTTGCGCTCTGCGACGGCGAGGGGCTCATGGAGCATGCCCGCCTGATCAAGTCGGATGACGAGATCGCCTGCATGCGCCGCTCGCTGGCGGCCTGCGAGCTCGGCCTGCGCCGGATGCGCGATGCATTGGTCCCCGGCGTCACCGAGAACTACATCTGGTCGCTGCTCCACCAGACCAACATCGAGCAGGGCGGCGACTGGATCGAGACCCGCCTGCTCTCCTCCGGTCCGCGCACCAATCCCTGGATGCAGGAGGCGAGCGAGCGGCCGATCGAGGCCGGCGACCTGGTCGGCATCGATACCGACATGATCGGCCCCTACGGCTACTGCGCCGACATCTCGCGCAGCTTCCACTGCGGCGACGCGCGACCGAGCGACGAGCAGCGCCGGCTCTACCACAATGCCCTGGAACAGCTGCGGCACAACGTCGGCCTGCTGCGGCCAGGGCGCAGCCTGCGCGACATCGTGGAGAACGAGTGGCCGATGCCGGCGGAGTTCCTACCCTTCCGCTACGGCATCGCGCACGGCCTCGGCATCAAGGACGAGTTTCCCTTCCTGCCGAATGGCGCCGACATGGAGCACCTCAGCGACCCGGAGACCGAGCTGCAGCCCGGGATGGTGCTTTGCGTCGAGAGCTACATCGGCACCCCTGGCGGGCGCGAGGGCATCAAGCTGGAGGATCAGGTCCTCATCACCGAGAGCGGGCATGAGGTCCTGTCGCATTTTCCCTTCGAAGAGGCGCTGCTGCGCTGAAGGTCGCGCCGCAGCGCTAGGCCGAGAGCGTCTCCGCCGCCAGTTCGGCAGCCAGCGCGGTCAGGCTCTCGTCCAGCTTGTCGAGCAGCTCGCCCAGCTGCGGCTTGTTCAGGATCAACGGCGGGCAGACCATGACGTGATCGCCCGACAGGCCGCCGCGGGTGCGGCGATGGTAGAGGATGAGGCCGCGGCGGTAGGCCTGCTCCACCAGGCGCCGGCCTGCCTCCAGCGGCGGCGCGAAAGGCCTCATCCCCTCGCGCTCCGCCACCAGTTCGATGGCCAGAAGCAGCCCCTTGCCGCGCACGTCGCCGATACAGGCGTGCCGCTCTGCCAGAGACTCCAGCGCTCCCTTCAGCCTCATCCCCTGGGCGCCGGCATTGCCCATCAGGTCGTTGTCGAGGATCTCGTCGATCACGGCGAGCCCGGCGGCGCAGGCCAGCGGATTGCCGGCATAGGTATGACCGTGCTGAAAGCCGCCTGCGGCCAGCACCGGCTCGACCAGGCGGCGGTCGGCCGCCATGGCACCCAGCGGCGCGTAGCCGGCGGCGAAGCCCTTGGAGAGAGCCACCAGGTCGGGACGCAGACTCCAGTGCTCGGCGGCGAGGAAGCGCCCGGTCCGTCCGGCCCCGCTCATCACCTCGTCGAGGATCAGCAGGATGCCGTACTCGTCGCAGATTTCCCGGATGCGCGCGTAGTAGCTGTCCGGTGCGACCAGCGCGCCGGTCGAGGCGCCGCCGACCGGCTCCATGACGAAGGCCAGCACGGTCTCCGGACCTTGGCCAGAATGCTCCTCGCAGCAGCTCGGCATAGGCGAGCGCCGCCGCGTCCAGGCTCAGGTCGTCGCCGTCCAGATAGCGACGTCGGCGCGGGGATTTTCGGCATCTCCGGCATCATCGGCGCGAACGGACCGAACATGTCCGGATCGCCCGTGAGCGAGAGCGCGCCGAGCGTCGAGCCGTGATAGGAGGGGATGCGCGAGATGACCTTGCAGCGTTCGGCCTCGCCCGTCGCGAGGGCGCACTGGCGGGCCAGCTTGATCGTGCTCTCCACCGCCTCCGACCCGCCGGACACGAAGAAGATGCGGTCGAGCCCGGGTGGCATCAGGCCGGCGACGCGCGCCGCCAGTTCCTCTGCCGGTTCGTTCTCGAAATGCAGGCGATAGGCGAAGGTGGCCCGTTCCATCTGCCGGCGCATCGCTTCCAGCACCCGGGGATTGCCGTGGCCGATGTTCGCGACCATGGCGCCGGAGGCACCGTCGAGATAGCGCCGCCCGTCGACGTCCCACAGATAGACTCCGCGTGCCTCGCTGAGCAGCGGCCGGCGCTGCCGGCCCTGGTAGAAGAGATGCGAAGGCCGCGGCAGGTCCCGCCCGACGGCTTTCGGCTTCGGCGGGGAAGCGGCCACCGTCTAGGTGCCGTCGGCAGGCAGCAAGACGCAGTCGCGCGCCCGCACGCTGACGGTAACCGCACTGCCCTGGGCGATCGGCCGCTCGTCGATGGCATTGATCGCCTGCAGTTGATGGCCGGCCACCGCCAGGAAATAGCGCACCGCCTGACCCTGATAGTCCACGGTTTCGACCTGAGCGGGAAACGCCAGCCGGCCGTCCTGCGGCCCGCCCCCGTCTTCGCTCAGCAGCAGCTTCTCGGCCTTGATGACCAGGCGGGCCTCGTCACCGCCCTTGATGTCGCGGCGCCCCTGCAGCGGCACCGCAAGCTCGCCCAGTCCCTCGACCGCGATTCTCGCCTCGTCGCCGGCCACCTCCGCGACGCGGCAGGAGAGGATGTTGGCGTTGCCGAGGAACGAGGCAACGAACTCGGAGGCCGGCCGGTTGTAGACCTCCTGCGGCGCCCCGACCTGCTCGATGTGTCCCTGGCGCATGACCACGACGCGGTCCGACATCGCCAGCGCCTCCGACTGGTCGTGGGTGACGAAGACCGTGGTGATGCCGAGCTGATCCTGGATCCGCTTCAACTCGACACGCATGTCCTCGCGCAGGTTGGCGTCGAGGGCGGACAGCGGCTCGTCGAGCAGCAGCACATCCGGCTCGATCACGATGGCGCGGGCCAGCGCGATGCGCTGCTGCTGGCCGCCAGAGAGCTCGCGGGGATAGCGGGACGCGAGATGAGGGAGCTGCACCAGCTCCAGGGCCGCCGCGACGCGGCGCGGGATATCGGCGCGCGGCACGCGATGGTACTTCAGCCCAAACGCGACGTTGTCGAACACGCTGCGATGCGGGAAGAGCGCGTAGTTCTGGAACACCAGGCCAAGGTTGCGGCGGTAGATCGGCGTATCGTTGACCCGCTGGCCCCTGATCATGATGTCCCCCTCGCTGGGGGTCAGCAGACCGGCGATCATCCTGAGCGTCGTGGTCTTGCCGCAACCGCTGGGTCCCAGGAGGGTGAGGAAGCTGCCCTCCTCGATCTCCAGATCGGTCGGATGCAGGGCGACGAAGCCGCCGAAGCGCTTGGCCACCGCCTTCAGCGCGACGGCCGCGGTCGTAGGATCTGGCACGGTGCTCTCTCCTGCGGGAACTGGCGGGGACCGGCGCCGGGACGCCGGCCCCCATTGCGCCAAGGGATCAGTAGCCGCGCTGGACGCGGGCGAACTGCTTCGACCACTCGGCCTCGTTGCCGTTCCAGTAGGCCGGCTGGAAGAAGTTCAGGCTGTCCATGGTGCCGCTCGGGTCGAAGGCCGGCAGGGTCGGCACGATCGCCCCCAGATCGACCTCCTTCGGGTTCAGGGCCGGCGGGTAGTTCTGCCCCTCGGCGACGGCGATCGAGACCTGCGGTGCCAGCAGGAAGTCGAGCAGCTCCTCGCAGGCCGCCATCGGGCTGCCCTTGATGACAAAGAGACACTCCTGCCAGGCGAGGCCGCCCGGCGGATCGTAGTAGCCGATGTCGTGACCCTGGTCCTGCAGCGCCTTTACCCGGCCGGACCAGGCCTCGGTGACGTAGATCTCCTCCTCGGCCAGCAGGCTCATCAGCTCGGCCCCGGAGCTCCAATACTTCAAGGCCAGATCGCGGTGCGCGCGGATCTGATCCCACACCGCCTCCATATCCTTGATGTCGTTGGGGTCCTGCTGGCTCTGCAGGGCGCCGTACCAGATGCGGGTCTTCCACTCGCCCCAGCCGCCGATCTTGCCCTTCAGCTTCTCGTCGACCAGCAGCATCACGCCCTTCTCGTGCATCTCCTCGTCGGAAATGTGCTTGCGATTGTAGGCGAGCCCGGTGGTGCCGTAGTCGTAGGGCACGGCGGAGAGCGTGCCGCCGCTCTGGCTGCGCAGGACCTCGGACAGGGCCGGGATGACCAATGCGAGATTGGGGATGTTGGCCTCGTTCAGCTCGCTGGAAAGACCAAGGTTGTGATAGCGCACGTAGTCGAAGACGCCGCTGAGGTGGGCGATGTTGAACTCGCCCGGCTGGCTCGCCTGCACGCGGGCCAGATACTCGTCGGCGCCGCCGAAGGTGCCGTCCACCACGGTGATTCCGGTCTTCGCGGTGTAGGAATCGAAGGCGTACTCGCGGAAGGCCTCGGAGACGACGCCGCCCCAACCGTCGAAGCGGACCTCGTCGGGCATCGCCGCCAGGGCCTGGCGCGAGAAGGGTGTGGCCAGGCCGCTGGCGAGGCCGGCGGCGCCGATCAGGCCGAGGAAGGTGCGCCGCTCGATGCCGCCGTTGCGGTAGCGTTCGAGCAGCCGTTCATAGCGTTTGCCGTTTTCCATTGTCCAAGTCTCCCTTGTTGATCTCTTTAGGTCTCCGGCGGACCGAGCGGTGGCGCCGGTACAGGCAGCGGCGCTCAGCCGCCACGTTTTCGCGCCAGCCGGCGCGCGATCCCCGCTCCCAGGAGCGGCAGGCCCACGGTGACGACGATCATCACGGTTCCCAGCGCGTTGATTTCCGGCGAGATCGAGTTGCGCAGCATGGCGAAGATCTGCGTCGGCACGGTCTCGATGCCGCCCGGCTTCCAGAACAGCGTGCCGGTGATGTCGTCGAAGGAAATCGTGAAGGCGAAGAGGCCGCCGGCGAAGACCGCCGGCATCAAGAGCGGCAGGGTGATCTCGAAGAAGGTCGCGATCGGGCCGGCACCGAGGCTCATCGCCGCCTCCTCGACATCGCGACGGATGGCGACCAGACGCGCCTGCACCACCAGCACGACAAACGGCAGCGTGAAGATGACGTGGCCCAGCAGCAGCAGGAAGAAGCTGCGCGGCAACTCCAGCCAGCGCAGGAACAGCAGCAGGGCGACGGCCAGCACCACCTCGGGCACCAGGATCGGCGCGATCAGCGCGGTGGAGATCAGGTTGCGGCCGCGGAAGTCGTAGCGCACCAGGGCCAGGGCGGCGAGCACGCCGATGGTGGTCGAGATCGCCGCCGTCAGCGCGCCGAGGAGCATCGAGATGCGGAAGGCGCGGCGGATCGCATCGTTCTCCCACAGCTCGACGAACCAGCGGAACGAGAGGCCTTCCATCGGGAAGGAGCCGAACTGGCTGTCGTTGAAGGACAGCAGCACGACCGCGCCGATCGGCAGGAAGAGGAAGAGGTAGACCAGGATGGTCCCGAAGCGGAGGAGGCCCCAGCTGCTCATGCTCCCCCCTAGCCGAAGGACTTGGCGATCTGGCCGAGGCCGAGGAAGCGGTTGTAAACCGCGACCACGAGCCCCAGGACGACCAGGAGGACCAGGGAAAGGGCCGAGCCCAACGGCCAATTGAGCTGGGTGATTACCGCCTCGAACACCAGGTTCGCGAACATGGCGTCGGTCGGTCCGCCCAGCACCAGCGGCGTGATGTAGGTCCCCGCCCCCAGGACGAAGCAGAGCAGGCTGCCCGCCGCCAGCCCGGGCATCGAGAGCGGCAGCGTCACCTCGCGGAAGGCCTGCCAGGAGGTGCAGCCCAGCGAGCGCGCGGCATCGACCAGGTTGCGGTCGATCGACTCCAGGCTGACGTAGATGTTGAGGATCATGAAGGGCAGCAGGAAGTGCACCAGGCCCAGGATGACCGTCGTCTCGTTGTAGAGCATCTGCAGCGGCTCATCGAGCAGGCCGCTGCCGACCAGCAGGGAGTTCAGCGCCCCGCTGACGCCCAGGATGTTGATCCAGGACATGGTCCGGATGATGTAGCTGATCCAGAAGGGCAGCATCAGCAGCACCAGCAGGAGCGTGCGGTTCTTGCTGCCGGAGTAGGCGATGAAGTAGGCCGGCAGGTAGCCAAGCAGCGCGCAGACCACGGTGGTGATGAGGGCGATGCGCAGCGTCGCGAAGAGAATGTCGCGATAGAAGGGGTCGGTCAGGACCTCCTGCCAGTTGTCGAGATAGAAGCCGGCCTGCGTGGCGCCGGCCGCCGTCCTGAGCCAGAAGGAATAGACCAGGATGAAGCCGACGGGCACCACCAGCAGCAGCACGACCGCACCCAGCGAGGGCGACAGGAGCAGCCAGGGGCGAAGGCGGCGTCCCTTCTCGTCCATGTCAGATCCCCTGCCGAGCCATCGGCCGTCCTCTTCACCTCAAGCGGCGAGGCCCCCAGGATCGCGACTGCCTGGACATTCTCCAAATAGATAATCAGAATGCATATTATAGATTATGAGAATGCTCGAACCGGAAGACGAAGAACCGCGGCTGGGTCGGATCGCCTGGGACCTGGACTGGAACCTGTTGCGCACCTTCATGGTGATCGTCGACGAGCAGGGGATCACGGCCGCCGCCGAGCGGCTGCGGCTGAAGCAGCCGACCGTCAGCAACGCCCTGCGCCGCCTCGAGGAGCGCCTGGGGCGGCGCCTGATCGACCGCACGCCCGGCAGCTTCGAGGTGACCCCGACCGGACGGCTGCTGCAGCGCGAATGCGTCGAGATCTTCGGTTCGGTCTCGCGGCTCTCGGTCCTGGTGCGCGAGATTCGCGACGAGGTTACCGGCCAGGTCACCATCGCGATGGCCAGCCATGTGGTCTCGCCGCTCTTCGACCAGGTGCTCGCGCAGTTTCACCGCGACCACCCTCGCGCCACCTACACCATCGACGTCTCGACCAGCGCCACGGTGATCGAGCAGGTACTGACCAAGCAGGCCTCCTTCGGCATCTGCCTGGTGCATCGCAAGCACCCGCGCCTGGAGTACCGCCGCATCTTCCGCGAGCATTTCGGCTTCTTCTGCGGCCCGACCCACCGCCTGTTCGGCCGGCGCGGCCTCCGCCTGGTCGATCTGCGCGGCGAGCCCTCGGTTTCCTTCAAGACCGACCGCATGAGCGACGCTCTGCGCCCGGTGGCGCTGATCCGCGCCAATGCACAGTTCGACGAGCGCATCGTCGGCGTCTCCTCGGCGCTGGAGGAGGTGCGCCGGATGATCGTGGCCGGGCTCGGCATCGGCCCGCTGCCGATTCACGTCGTCGAACGCGACGTCCGCGACGGCCTGCTATGGCGCCTGCCGCCCTACGACAAGCCGGCGGCGATCGACATCTATGTGGTCCACAATCCGCGCGCCCACATGAACCGCGCCGAACGCGGCCTGCTGGACGCGCTCCACGCCGAGATCGCCGCGACCCCGATCAGCGCGCGCACCTTCCCCGCGGAGCACGCCGGCTGAGCCCCGGAAGGCTTACTTGGCGTCCAGCGGCACCACGCCGCTGTCGGCCACCAGCAGCTTCCAGCCTTCGGCCTGCGTGCCCTCCAGGTTGAGGTGGCCGGCGAGGAAGTACAGGCGGTCGCGATCGCTGCCCTTGGCGGTGCAGAAGCGGTCCTGCAGATAGAAGGGCGGCGTCGCCTGGTAGTAGAGCCGAGCCCGCACGCCTGAGGGCGTGCCCTTGAGGTCCGCCAGCGGGACGGCATAGGTCAGGCTGTCCTTGCCGCCGGCCATCGGCTGGTAGTCCGGATCGTCGCCCACCGCCGTTGTGCCGACGTCCTCCGCCAGATTGCGACCGGCGCCCAGCGCCGTGGCGATGGACAAGCGCTTGTCCAGGGGCAGGAAACCATGCGGCAGCAGCCGGTTGTCCTTCACCTCGGCGCAGATCGAGAGGAAAGAGGTGGTGAGCTGCCCGGCCGGAGCCACGGCGTGACCGCACTGCGCCGGTCCAGCGGCCGGGGGCGTGCTGACCAGTTCCTGATAGATCTGGGCCTGCCCCTGGCCGGTGATCGTCTGGTAGTGCGGCTGATGCAGCCGCTGCTCCGGCGCGATCCGCGCGGAACAGTCGTCCTGCCACCAGAGTTCGCCGGGCAGCATCTGGCCGGCGGCATCGAGGAGACGCCCGGCGCCGTCGCTCCGTCCCGAGGCCCAGAGCACCCGGCCGCGCGCGTCGACCACCTCGAAGGTCACGAAGGCGCGCCTGAAGCCGACGCCAGAGGGAAACTTGTGACCCGTGAGGTTCGTCAAGGTCACCTCGGCTGAGAGCGTATCGGCGCTCTTTATCACCTTGCCCAGGCTCATCGCGACGCTCTTCGTCGCCGCCTGATCGAGCATCTGCTGTTCCGTGTAGATCAGCGGGTCGATGCCCTTGGACACCAGCATGGGGTCCTGCGTGCGGATGCCGAGCAGCTCGGGGAACTGCTGCGCCATCTTGATCAGGAAGACGTTGAGGCCGACCAGGCTGTGGCGGGCGAAGCCCTCGCGGACCGGGAGGTCGATCTCCTCCGGCGCCTTGGTGAACTCCGCCTGCGGAAAGCCGAGATACTCCTGGATCGAGGCGATCTTGGAGAGCAGCGGCGAGCCGTCGGCGGCGGTCGAGGGCATGTGGCACCCCTGGCAGCTCTCGGCCCTCTCGCCCGCCCCTTCGGGCAGCGGCCCGTCGGCCGAGATGCCGGTGCGGTAGGCGCTGAAGGCCCACTCGGGGTAGGTCGTCTGCTCGTAGACCCGCGCCAGGGTCTCGCCGGCGCGCAGCACCGGCAGATGCACCGTGTGGCAGGTGCCGCAGACCTCGGAGGTCGCCATGATGTCGCTGTGCTCGGGGATGATGCCGAGCGCGGTTTCCATCGGCGCGGTGACCGGCGACTCGAAGGGGCCGAACAGCCGGTCGGGCGGCCCGACCAGGAAGCTGCCGGTGAAGGTCCTGGCGAAGCCGCTGTTGTCGGGTTGAGCAGCGCCTGGCGCTGCTCGACGCAGGCGTTCCGCGCCGTGCCGGCATTGGCCGTCGTCGCCGCTTCGCCCAGCACCATGTGGTGGCAGGCCAGGCAGGAGATGCCGTCGCGCGCCAGCGCGCCGTAGTCGGCCGCCTTGTCGTCGTCGCCGTGACCCGGGATCGCCTCCACATCGGCGCGCGTGAAGGTGCCGCACTCGCCGGTGGCGACGAAACTGTCGATCGCGGCTTGCCGCTCTCCCATGATGCCGTGACAGCCCAGGCAGGTGTTCTGCACCAGGTCGGCCTGGTCGGGATGGAAGGTCTGCGTCTCGCTGGCCAGCTGCGCGAAGAAGAAGGGGTCGCGCCCGGCCAGGCCCATCGGCGAGCTGCGCCAGGTGGCGTAGGGCGAGATGTTGCGCAGCAGGCCGCTCTCGGCATCGAACTCTGTCATGTCGAAGTGCAGGCCGGTGGAGCCGGCGTCGTGGCAGCCGAGGCACTGGTCGGAGGTGACGTACTGGCCGTGATCGTCCGGCACGCCCGGCCCCATCCAGACATTCTCGTAGGTCTCCGAGGGCAGGGCCGTCACCTCGTCCCAGGTCGGCCCGCCCTTGAGGTAGGCGAGCGCGAAGGCGGCGAGGAAATCCGGATCGTAGCGGTCGTGCGGCTGGCCCAGGCGCAGCCCGTCGCCATCCGGCAGCACCACCTGGCTGTGGTGCGGCAGGACCGCCGGCACGCCGGCCTCATCCTGCGAGAGGAAGACCAGGGGCATGCCCTCCTCGCCCAGCAGGTTGCGCGCCGAGGAGAAGGTGAGATTGTCGCGCGCCGAGCCGTGGCAGTTCACGCAGTACTGCCCGAAGCCCATGTAGGGCAGCCGGTTCTCCTCCGGCGAGGGCGGCCAGTCGGGGTCCCAGCCGCTCCAGCCGAACCAGCCCCAGAACCAGCCATCGTGCGAGGCGGCGGAATCCCGGATCATGACCGCAGCGCCGCTGGTCGGCAGCAGCTGCAGCGGATCGACTTCGGCGCAGCGCGCGGCCGGCGCCGGATACATCTCCTTGACCAGCATCGCCCCGTCCGGCATCGGCGCGCCATCGAGGCCGTAGCCCTCGTCGTCGGCCCCGCGGTTCTCGCGCACCCAGGCCGCCGCCTCGGGCGAGTACCAGATGACCACCGGCGCATGGGTTCCGTGATAGGAGCCGCTCCAGCCCTCGGCGGTCAGGACGGAGGTGAAGGGCCCGGTATCGCGCACCGACTTGTCCCGTACCCAGCCGCCCGCCTCGTCGCGATGGCAGAACGCCCGCAGGTAGTCGCCGAGCTTGGTCTCGTACTCGCCCAGCGGCAGCGCTCCCGGATGGCGCACGCTGTCGGCCAGTGAGGCGCAAAGGGCGGGATCCTCGGGCACCAGGCGCACGCCTTGGTCGGCCGGGCAGTCGGCCTGCGCAACGCTGGTGGCCAGCAGGGCGATGACTCCGACCGTCGCGCCGGAGAACCTCTTCACGAACGCCATCTCCGCATCTCCCTCTCAGCTCGCCGCTTCTCCCACCGCCATCGCGGGATGTGGCTGCTTGTCCTGGTGGGTGATCATCCAGAGGCCAATCAAGACCAGCACAAGGCCAGCGATATGGCTGACCGTGAGGCTGTGGCCCAAGAAGATGACGCCGATGCCCATCGCCAAGGGGGGAATCAGATAGGCGAACATCGACGCGAAGGCCGGGCCGGCGCGGTCGATCACGACGAAGTAGAGGAGATAGGCCATCGCCATCGGGACCAGGCCGGAAGCCGCGATCGAGCCGAGGGCCAGGGCCGACGGCATTTCGAGCTGGCCGCCCTCGAAGATCAAGGCCGGCACGGCCAGCATCACCGCGCCGGCAGCCATCACCCACACGGTCATGACCATCTTGTCCAGCTCCGCCGCCTTGAGGGAGGTGTAGATCCCGCTGAAGACGAAGGTCACCCCGCCGGACATCATGATCAGCATGCCGACCAGCGTCGAGCTGCCCTCGCCCGTGCTGTCGAAAGAGACGAAGACGTAGAGGCCGATCACCGCGACCAGGACGCCCATCATGCGCAGGTGCGAGTAGGCGACCTGCTTGGTGATGAAGACCGTGACCAGCATCGTCAGGATCGGCACGGTGGTTCCGGTCAGCGAAGCGGTGTCGGGGCTGATGTCGGTCTCGGCGTAGACGACGGTGATCCGGGGCCAGGCGACCGCCGTAGCGCCGAGCACCAGGGGAACCAGCGGCGCGCTGCGCAGCGTCGGCATCAGCGGCCGCCGCAAGAGGCCGCGCACCACGATGACCAGCATGATCGCGGCCATCGTTGCCATGCCGGCCCCGACGGTGATCGGCGGCAGGGCCTCGTCGGCCCACTTAATGAAGATGTAGTCGCTGGCCCACGCGAAGGAGATCAGCAGCAGCAGAAAAAAGTTGATCGCCATTCCCCCGCCGCACCCTCCCCGATCGGCAACGCAGACTTCGGGAGTCTGGACTCATCGCGCAGCGAAGGCCAGTCGAGAACGCCTCATCGGCGGAAGGATTGCGGCCCAGCGCCGCCGCGGCGGCGCCTACTTCACCGTCACACAGGTGACTTTCGCCAGCCCCGCGACCTTGTGCGAGACCGAGCCCAGCAGGTAGCCGCTGAGGTCGCCGGCGCCGCGGGCGCCCAGCACGATGGCATCGGCCTCGTGCTTCGCGGCGAAGGTGACGATCGTGCGTGCCGGCTGGCCGCGGCGCACGTAGCCCTCCAGCGGCACCGCGCCGACACTGGCCGCGCGCTCCTTGGCCGCCGCGACAATCTCCTTGGCGTAGCTCTTGAGCGCATCATCCGGCGTCTCGGTCGTTGCCGCCCGGACCATGGAGAGCGAGGCCTCAAGCGGGCTGTGGTGGCGATAGACGCAGAGGATCATCACCTTGCCGCCGTACTTCGCGGCCAGGTCGACCGCGACCTCCAGGGCGCGGCCGGACTGCTCGGAGCCGTCGACCGGTGCGAGAATGGATTTGAACATGCCGGATGGTCCTCTTTCGGCTCTGGCGCTCAGCGGAAGGCGAGATCGCGCAGGAAGAGGGCGATGTCGGGGAAGAAGATCAGCCCTGCGGCGACCGCCAGCAGCATGACGACGAAGGGCGGCGTGCCGCGCACCACGTCCATGTAGGGTCGCTTGAAGATGGCGATGGCGGTGAAGATATCGCAGCCGAA
Organism: uncultured Alphaproteobacteria bacterium; assembly: GCA_942492185.1. Taxonomy (GTDB): domain Bacteria; phylum Pseudomonadota; class Alphaproteobacteria; order Kiloniellales; family JACOMY01; genus CALOEA01. The sequence continues at coordinate 23,851 of CALOEA010000068.1, read as the reverse complement.
GGGCGGTGTCGCGGAGCCGATGGCGACCTGCAGCGTGATGATGACGCCGACCAGCACCGGGTCGATAGCCGCGCCCTCGACGATCGGCGCGAAGATCGGCACCAGGACCAGGATCACCACGATCGGGTCGACGAACATGCAGCCGATGAAGAAGGCGATCGAGATCGACACCAGGATCATCGTGTCGCTGGCCTCAGCAAGGCCTATGGCGGAGAGAATCTGCTGCGGTATCTGGTTGAAGGAGATCGCCCAGGAGAAGGCGGCGCCGGCCGCCACCAGTATGAAGACCACCGCCGTGATGAGGCCGGTGGACTTGGCGATCTCGTAAAGATCGCGCGCCTTCAGCGAACGGAAGACGATGAACTCGAGGATCGCGGCATAGGCGACGCAGACGGCCGCGGCTTCGGTCGGGCTGAAGATGCCGCCATAGATGCCGCCGACCACGATCACCGGGAAGCCCAGCGGCCAGAGGGCGAGCTTCACCGAAGAGATCCGCTGCGCCCAGGAGGAGCGCTCCTCGGTCGGGATCTTGTGGCGCTTGGCATAGAACACGCAGTAGCCGCAGAACAGCAGCCAGATCAGCAGCCCGGGACCGACGCCGGCAATGAAGAGCTCCGAGATCGAGGTGCCGGAAATGACGCCGTAGATGATCATGCCGATCGAAGGCGGGATCAGCATGGCGATGTCGGAAGCGTTGATGATCAGCGCCAGGGTGAAGTTGTCGCTGTAGCCGGCATTGAGCATGCGCGGACGCAGCGGTCCGCCGATCGCGACCACCGTCGCCTGGGTCGATCCCGAGACCGCTCCGAACAGCGTGCAGCTCGTGGCGGTGGCGACACCGAGGCCGCCGCGCATGTGGCCGACGAACCGCATCACCATGTCGATCAGCCGATTGGCCGAATGTCCCTTGGTGATGATGTCGGCGGCGAGGATGAACATCGGCACCGCGACCAGCGCTGCCGGGCGGATACCGCCCAGCATCTGCTGCACCATGATCTCCGGCGGCACCGGCATGTAGATGAAGAAGGCCACGAAGGAGCCGGCGATCAGCGGGATCATCATCGGAAAGCCGAGCAACAGGAGCAGCACCATCACGACCAGCATCACCTCAGCCATGACGCATCTCCCCGGCGGTATCGTTGCGGCGGCTCATGGTCGTCCCCTGCCCACTCAAACCTCTGTCTCGGCTTCGTCGTAGGTGTCGACGAGCGTTGCCGAGATGTAGACATCGGGACGGGTCAGATTGGCGATCGCGGTCAGGATGTACTGGATGCCGGTGATGACGAAGCCGACCGGGACCCAGAGCAGGGTCAGGTAGATCGGGACCCGGAGCGATGGCGCGATGCGCCCGGTGTCGGCAACGCTAACGACGTAGCCGTAGGCGTACCAGGCCAGGACGAACATCGCCGCCGCCGTGACCAGGCAGATCAGGATCATCACGACCTTGCGCAGACCGTCCGGCAGGGCATCGTAGATCGCCGACATGCGGATGTGGCGGCCGTGCCGTACGGCATAGCCGATGCCGATGAAGGTGATCAGAACGATGAGGAACTGGTTCAGTTCGTTGGCGAAGAAGATGCTCTCGCCCAGCAGGAAGCGGCCAAGCACGTTGGCCATGGTATTCACCGCCATCAGGATGATGCCGGCCGCCAGGACCACGGCCTCGAACCGCGCCAGCGCGCCGTCGATCAGCGCCAAGGGCCGCAACACGCCGCGGAAGCCGCTGCCCTGGCTGGCGCCACCGGGCGCCGTCTCGCGCCCGCCGGACGCCGGCTTGTCGCCTTCCGCCATGGTGGCCCTCCCGCTATGCAGAACGGGCGGCGACCCGCTGACCTGCGGGTCGCCGCCCCGTCACTTGCTCAGTTGCCGACGCGGGCCTTCGAGGCCTCGATGTCGGCTTCGAAGCCGGCAAGCACTTCCTCGCCGCCAGCGCCGACCATCTCGACGAAGACGGCCTTCACCTGCTTGGCGGCCTCGCGGAAGGGCTCACGCTGTTCGTCGGTCAGGCGCGTCACCGTCATCGAGGGCTTGGCGGCCATGATCTTGTCGAGCGCCTTCTCCTCGAGGCCCTTCTGGTACTCGATGATGTAGCCGTAGGCCGCATCCGCGGCGCCCTCGATCACGCCCCGCTCCTCGTTGGTCAGGCCATCCCAGAAGGCCTTGTTGGCGGCAACGGCGGTGGTGAAGTTGTTGTGCCCGGTGAAGGTGATGTAGTCGGTCACCTCATACATCTTCGTCGACTCGACGAAGAACATCGGGTTCTCCTGGCCCTGGATCATGTTGAGCTGCAGCGCACCGAAGACCTCGCCCCAGGGCAGCGGCGTCGGCGTGGCACCGAAGGCCGCATAGGTCTCGACCAGCAGCGGCGTGGTCATGACACGGAACTTGACGCCGTCCAGGTCGGCCGGCGAGGTCACCGCCTCCTTGGTGGTCATCACCACCTCACCCTCGGGGAACATGTCGAGCAGGTGCAGGCTCTGGTCCTCGTACATCGCAGCCAGGGTCTCGTTGATCGTCGGCGAGGTGGCGTAGAAGTCGGCGAGGACGGCCGGGTCCTCCGGCAGCACGTAGGGCAGCAGGAACACCTGGAGCTCCGGGATCAGGCTGCCGGTGAAGCCCGGCGAGGCATCGACGAACTGGATGGCGCCGAGCTGCGCGAGCTCCGTCGTGTCAGCGGACTCTCCGAGCGTGCCGAAGGGGAAGATCGCGACCGTATGGTCGGAGTTCGCCTCGACATACTCCTTGAACTTGGTCGCGTAGACGCCCTGGACCTCGTCCAGCGCCTCCTCGATCGCATACTTCCATTCGGCCGCGACGGCGCCGGTCGAGAAAAGCCCGAGCAGAGCCGTGGCAGCAAGCATCGTTCCCAAGCGATGGGTCATGGACAGTCTCCCTATTCTTGCTTCTTTCGCTCTCGCCCAATCAAGAGCGAGGAAAAGCTTAATAAATGTCAGTTGCCTGATTGTGCGACAAATAGAGATTCTATGTCGATTATCAATATTTCTGAAAATCGCGGCGAAATAGGAAATTTCATCATTCTGGCGGGCCGCATACAGAGCATCTTCCTGCAAGGCGGACTTGCGGTGGAACAGGGCTGGGATCGAGAGTAGTCGGGCAATTCATCTGCCTCCTGCCGAAGGACGGGCCAGGGCCGTGCCGATCGCAACGACCGACATACTCGCCGCCCGGCAGCGCCTCGCGGGGCGCATTCGCCGCACGCCGCTGGATCCCAGCCAGGCCTTGAGCGACGCGTTCGGCGGCCAGGTTCTGCTGAAGCAGGAGCAGCGCCAGATCACCGGCAGCTTCAAGCTGCGCGGCGCCACCAACGCCATCCTCTCGCTCGATGCCGACGCGCGGGCACGCGGCGTGGCCGCCGTCTCCACCGGCAACCACGGCCGCGGCCTCGCCTATGCCGCACGCGCCGCCGGCGTGCGGGCGGTCGTCTGCATGTCTGAACTGGTGCCGGCCAACAAGATCGCGGCCATCGAGGCCCTCGGCGCCGAGGCCAGGATCGTCGGCCGCAGCCAGGACGAGGCGCAGCGGGAGGTCGACCGCCTGGTGCAGGAGGAGGGCCTCACCCTGCTGCCGCCCTTCGACCATCCCGCCGTCATCGCCGGCCAGGGCACTCTGGGCCTGGAGATCCTCGAGGACGCGCCGGAGGCCGCGACGATCCTGGTGCCGCTCTCCGGCGGCGGGCTGATCGCCGGCATCGCGCTGGCCGCGAAGAGCCTGAACCCGAACATCCGCCTCGTCGGCATCACGATGCAACGCGGCTGTGCCATGGTCGCCAGCCAGCGCGCTGGCAAGCCGGTGCAGGTGGAGGAGAAGCCGAGCCTGGCCGACTCTCTGGGCGGCGGCATCGGCCTGGACAATCGCTACACCTTCGCGATCGTCCGCGATCTGGTCGATGACCTCCTGCTGGTCAGCGAGGCCGAAATCGCGACCGCGATCCGCTTCGCCTACCTCCAGGAGTGCGAGGTGGTGGAAGGCGCCGGGGCGGTCGCCATCGCGGCCCTGCTGTCCGGCAAGCTGCCGGGGCCGAAACGCGGCGAGGGACCGACCGTCGCCCTGCTCAGCGGCCGCAACATCGACATGGCGCTGCATCGCCGCCTGGTGAACGGCGAAGCCGCCGCACTCTGAGGAAGGACGAGCCGTGGCCGAGATCTCGATCCTGAAGGAAGCCGAGCTGCGCCGCCTCCTGCCGCTCGATATCGCGGCGGTGGACTGCGTCGAGCAGGCCTTTGCCGCGCTGGCCGGCGGCGGCGTCGTCATGCCGCCGATCCTGCGGCTCGACATCGTCGAGGCGCGCGGCGAGGTCGACGTCAAGACGGCCTATGTCCCAGGGCTGGAGAGCTTCGCCATCAAGATCAGCCCCGGCTTCTTCGACAATCCCAAGCTTGGGCTGCCCAGCCTGAACGGACTGATGACGCTGTTCAGCGCGCGTACCGGCCTGCTGGAGGCGGTGCTGCTCGACAACGGCTACCTGACCGATCTGCGCACCGCCGCCGCCGGGGCCGTGGCGGCCCGCCACCTGGCGCGCCCGGATGCCACCCATGCGGCCATTCTGGGGGCTGGCGCCCAGGCGGCGTTGCAACTCGAAGCGCTCTGCCTGGTCCGGCCCATCGCGCGCGCAACGCTGTGGGCGCGCGACCCCGCCAAGGCCGCCGTGGCGGCCGCTGCGCTCGGCACCCGCCTGGGCCTGCCGGTCGCAGCGCGCGCAAGCGCGCGGGCTGCGATCGAGGGCGCCGACATCGTCGTCACCACGACGCCCAGCGGTCAGCCGATCCTGCAGGCCGACTGGATGGCGCCCGGCCAGCACCTGACGGCCATGGGTTCGGACAGCGAGCACAAGAACGAGGTCGATCCGGCGCTGGTCCGGCGCGCCGACCGCTATCTCGCCGACCGCCTGGCGCAGACGCGCCGGCTGGGAGAGCTGCACCACGCCATCGCCGCCGGGCTGGTACCGGCGGAACAGCCGTTCGACGAACTCGGCCAGGTCATCGCCGGTATCGTGCCCGGCCGGCGCCGCGACCGGGACATCACCTATTGCGACCTCACCGGCACCGGTGTGCAGGATACCGCCATCGCCACCCTGGCCTTCGCACGCGCCAGGGCCGCCGGAGCCGGCACCTCCTTCAACAGCTGACGAAGGTATCCCGCATGACCGACGCTCATCTGCGTTTCACCCGCGAGGAGTATGCCGAGCGCATCCGCCGCACCCGCGCCGCCATGGAGGTGCTGGGCTATGAGGTGATGATCGTCTCGGACCCCTCCAACATGCACTGGCTCACCGGCTATGACGGCTGGTCCTTCTATGTGCACCAGGCCGTGATCCTGCCGCTGGAGGGCGAGCCGCTGTGGTGGGGCCGGCCGATGGATGCCGTGGGTGCGCAGAAGACCACCTGGCTGTCGGACGATTCGATCCACTCCTATCCCGACCACTACGTGCAGAACCGCACGCAGCACCCCTACTCCCAGCTCGCCGAGATCTTTCGCGAGCGCGGCTGGGACTCGGCGCGCATCGGCGTCGAGAAGGACAACTACTACTTCTCCGGGGCCTGTCTGGAAGTGCTGAACGCCGAGCTGCCCTACTCCACCCTCTTCGATGGCACCGGCTTGGTGAACTGGCGCCGCGCGGTGAAGTCACCGACCGAGCTGGACTACATGCGCAAGGCGGCACGCATCGTCGAGGCCATGCACGCACGCATCCGCGAGAAGACCGAGCCGGGTATCCGCAAGTGCGACCTGGTGGCGGAGATCTACGATGCCGCGCTGCGCGGCACCGAGGACTTCGGCGGCGACTATCCGGCCATCGTGCCGCTGCTGCCCTCCGGCCCCGAGGCCGCCGCCGCCCACCTCACCTGGAACGACCAGCCCCTGCAGAGCGGCCAGGGCACCTTCTTCGAGATCGCCGGCGTCTATCGGCGCTATCACTGCCCGCTCTCGCGCACCATCTTCCTCGGGCAGCCGCCGACGGAGATGCTGGAGACCGAGAAGGCGGTGCTGGAGGGGGTCGAGGCCGGCCTGGAGGTCGCCAAGCCGGGAAACACCTGCGAGATGATCGCCGGCGCCTTCTTCGGCGTGCTGCGCAAGCACGGCATCGAGAAGAACAGCCGCACCGGCTATTCCATCGGCTGCTCCTACCCGCCGGACTGGGGCGAGCGGACCATGAGTCTGCGCGCCGGCGACCAGACGGTCCTGGAGGAAAACATGACCTTCCACTTCATGCCGGCGATCTGGTCCGACGACTGGGGCCTGGAGCTGACCGAGAGTATCGTGATCCGTCCGAATGGCCCGGAGCTGCTGGCCAAGGTGCCGCGCGAACTGGTGGTGAAGGCCTAGGCCGCCGGGTTCCCGGCGGCCCAGGCCGTCCGCTCAGTCGCCCAGGACCTCGCCGATCGCCGCCGCGGCCGCGGCGACCACGCTGTCCGCTTCCGCTTCGGTGATGCAGAGCGGCGGTGCAAAGCCGAGGATGTCGCCCTGCGGCATGGCGCGGCAGATGACGCCGCGCTTCAGCATCGCAGCGGCCACTGCCGGACCGATCTTGCGCGCCGGGTCGAAGAAGCGCCGGTCGTCCTTGCCCTCGACGAGCTCGACGGCGGCGAGCAAGCCCTCGCCGCGAACCTCGCCGACGTGGCGGTGCCCTGCCAGGGCATCGGCCAGGCCCTTGCGGAAGTGGCCGCCGACCCGCGCCGCGTTCTCGACCAGGCCCAGCTCGTCGACCAGTTCCAGGTTGGCGACGCCGGCAGCAGCGCAGATCGGATGCGCCGAGTAGGTCCAACCGTGTCCGATCGGTCCGGTCTCGTCGCTGCCGCGCATCAGGACCTCGTAGAGGCGCTCCGAGACGATAGTGCCGGAGAGCGGCGCATAGGCCGAGGTCAGGCCCTTCGCCAGGGTGATGAGGTCGGGGCGCATGCCGTAGTGGTCGGAGCCGAACATCGAGCCGAGACGCCCGAAGCCGGTTACCACCTCGTCGGCGATCAGCAGGATGTCATGCCGCTCGAGCACCGCCTGGATTGCCGGCCAGTAGCCCTCCGGCGGCGGAACCAATCCCCCGGTCCCCAGTGCGGGCTCGCCGATGAAGGCCGCGATGCTGTCGGCGCCCTCGGCATCGATCAACTCCTCGAGCTTGGCGACGCAGTGAGCGGTGAAGTCCGCCTCGCTCATCGCCAGATCGGGCCGCCGGTAGTAGTAGGGCGCCTCGGTATGGAGGACCGGCGCCAAGGGCAGGTCGAAGCGGTCGTGGAACAGCTTCAGGCCGGTCAGCGAACCGGTCATCAGGCCGGAACCGTGATAGCCGCGCCAGCGCGAGATGATCTTCTTCTTCTGCGGCCGGCCGAGAATGTTGTTGTAGTACCAGACGAGCTTCACGTTGGTCTCGTTGGCGTCGGAGCCCGAGAGGCCGAAGTAGACCTTGCTCATGTTGGCCGGCGCCCGCTCCAGGATCATCTTCGCCAGGGTGATGCTGGCTTCGGTGCCGTGGCCGACATAGGCGTGATAGTAGGCGAGCTCCTTGGCCTGCTTGGCGATCGCCTCGGCGATGCGCTGGCGGCCGTAGCCGACGTTCACGCAATAGAGCCCGGCGAAGGCATCGAGCAGGCGGTTGCCGTCGCGATCTTCGATGAAGACCCCCTCGCCGCCGGTCATGATGCGGTTCGGCGCCTCGCCGCGGGCGAACTGGCCGAGGTTGGTCGAGGGGTGAAAGAAGTTCTCGCGGTCCCACCGGTCGAGCTGGTCGTTGTCGAGCATGTTGCGATCCTCTGCGTTTCGGGTTTCTTCGGCCGCGGTGCGGGCCGTTGGTCGCTGCTGTCGTCAGGCCCAGTCGCGGCAGACGTACTTGACCTCGGTGAACTCCTCGAGCCCGAGGCGCGCGCCTTCGCGCCCGATACCGGACTGCTTCATGCCGCCGAAGGGTATCGGCGCCCCGGTGACCTTGGTGCGGTTGACCGCCACCATTCCGTAGGCCAGCGCCCGGCTGGCGCGATAGACCCGGCGCGGATCGTTGGTGTGGAGATAGGCCACCAGGCCGAACTCGCTGTCGTTGGCACGGCGCAGCGCCTCCGCCTCGCCATCGAAGGCGGCGATGGCGGCGACCGGCCCGAAGGTTTCCTCGCGGAAGATCGCGGCATCGGCCGGCACGTCGGCCAGCACCGTCGGCTCGAAGAAGAGCGGCCCGGCGGCATGGCGCCGGCCGCCGGTGAGCAGCCGCGCGCCGCGCTGCAGCGCGTCGGCCACCTGCGACTCCTGCTTGGCCATCGCTGCCTCGTTGATCAGCGGTCCGATAGCGGGATCCTCCAGGCCGGGGCCGACGGTCAGGCGCTGGGCGGCGGCGGCGAAGCTGTCGCAGAAGTCCGCGTAGAGCGGCCGCTCCACCAGGAAGCGATTGGCGGCGAGGCAGTCCTGGCCGGAGGTCGCGAACTTCGCCTTGATCGCCTCCTCCACCGCCAGCGCCAGGTCGGCGTCGGCGAAGACGAGAAAGGGCGCATGGCCGCCAAGCTCCATCACCAGGCGCTTCACCGTCGCCGCCGACTGCCGGTAGAGCAAGCGCCCCACCTCGGTCGAGCCGGTGAAGGAGAGCACCCGCACCTGGGGATCCTCGGTCCAGGCGGAGACGATCTCCGGGGCCTCGCCGGTCACCACGTTGAAGACGCCGGCCGGCAGTCCGACGCGCTCGGCCAGCACCGCGAGCGCCAAGGCAGAGAGGGGCGTCGCCTTGGCCGGATGCACGACGACCGGGCAGCCGGCCGCCAGGGCTGCCGCCGCCTTGCGGGTGATCATCGCGGTAGGGAAATTCCAGGGTGTCACCAGCGCGGCCACGCCGGCCGGCTCGCGCCAGACCTCGACCTCGGCGTCCGGCAGGTGCGAGGTGACGCTCTCTATGTTGGGGCGCTTCGCCTCCTCGGCATAGAACTCGACGAAGGAGGCTGCGTAGTCGATCTCACCGCGCGCCTCCGACAGCGGCTTGCCCTGCTCCAGCACCATGAGCAGGGCAAGATCCTCGCGCACCGCGAGGATCGCCTCGTACCAGCGCCGCAGCAGGACAGAGCGCTCCTGCGGCAGGAAACCCGACCAGAGGGCGAAGGCCTGATCGGCGGCGCGGACCGCACGACGCGCCTCCCCGGCGCCGAGCAGCGCGACTGCCGCCACCAGCGTGCCGTCGGCCGGATTGCGCACGTCGAAGGTGGCGTCGCTGGACAGCCAGCGGCCGCCGACGTAGCCCTCCCGGCGCAGCAGTCCGCTATCGCGAAGGTGTGAAACGATGGCGCCCGCCGTTGCCGGCGCTTTGGCTTTCTTCATGCTGACCTCCCTGGAGGCTCAGCCTAGAAGCCGGCAGCCGAGACGATCTCTCCAAAGCCGCCGCGAGGATGCGGCGACCTCTCGGGCCGCAATGGCATGAAACAAAGGATTCCTCTGCTATCGCAGCGCCGCCGCGACAGGCCGCTACTCGCTGCTCGCGAGCACGCCGATCGGTGGCGTCGGCGTCCGCTTCACCGGCTTGGTCACCATGTAGGTGTAGTAGCGCAGCAGGCCGATCTCGGCCGCCAGGATGCGCTCGATCAGGGCCTGGTAGGCTTCGACGTCGCGCGTGATGACCTTGAGGATGTAGTCCATCCCGCCGCCGATGGCCCAGGCCTCGACGATCTCCGGAATGGTCTCCAGCGCGGCCTCGAAACGCTCGAAGTCCTCCGCCCGGTGGCTTTCCAGCTCGGCCTGCACGAAGACCGTTGCCATGGGGCCGAAGGCGGTGACCTCGATCTGCGCCTCGTATCCCTGGATGATTCCCGATTCCTCGAGGCGGCGCAGGCGTTCCCAGCAGGGGGTGGGCGAAAGATTGACGCGGTCCGCCAGGGCGGTCTTCGAGATGCGGCCGTCCTGCTGCAGGATCGCCAGTATCTTCAGGTCGCGATCGTCAAGCTTCAGCCCTCGCACCGCTCGGGAACCTTTCTCGGCCGCTGTCCATCGGTCATCGCAGTCTCTGGAAGGCGCCGCCTCTCCAGGCAGCTGGCTTTATAACAAAGTTCGTCAGGCACCAGGAGATATCTCGCGCCGGGCCGCCAGGTCGCCCCGCAGCAGGCCGCGCGTGCGCTCCGCCTCGGCCAGCAGCCAGTCGCGGAACAAGGCCACCGAGGGATTCTCCGGCTCCGCGCCCTGCACCAGCAGCCAGAAGCGCGTGCTGCGCAGCACCGGCTGGTCGAACACCACCTCGAGCTCGCCGGAGAGCAGAGCGCGCTCCGCCATCGCCACGTTGGTAACGATGAAGCCCCGGCCGGCGATCGCCAGCGAGATCGCCAGTTGCCCCTGATTGACGTGCACGCCACCGGGGAGCCGCCGGGCTTCGACCCCCATCGCCTGGAACCACCGGCTCCAGGAGGGTCCGCCCTGGCGGCGGTTCTCCCTCCAGTCCGAGTGGATCAGCGGCACGCCCAGCAGGTCGGCCGCCTGCTTCACCGGGCCAACGCTGCGGAGGAGCGACGGGGCCGCGGCGACGATCTGATGATTGCCCATCAGCGTCGTCCAGGGTCGTTCGTCGGGCTGCTGCATCGACTGGGCGATGATGACGTCGGGGAAATACTCGCGCGGCGCCAGCGGATCGTCCGAGGCCTCGAGATAGACCGTCACGTTGCGCCGCCCCTCTTCGAAGCGGGCGAGCCGGGGCAGGATCCAGAGCAGCGCCAGGGAGGTGGGCGCCGAAAGGTTGATGTCCTGCCGCTGCTCCTGTCGCGTCATCGACTCCAGGGCCAGGTTGATGCGCTGGAACGAATCGCCGATCACCCGATAGCCGGCGAGGCCGACCTCGGTCAGCTCGTAGCGCTTCCCCTGGCGGTGAAAGAGCGGCGTGTCGAGCTGGCGCTCCAGGTCCCCGATGCGGTGGCTGACCGCCGCCGGCGTCACGAAAAGCTCGCGGGCCGCAGCCGTCAGGGAGCCCAGGCGGCCGACCGCCTCGAAGGCGCGCATGGCGGTGAGAGAAGGCGCGCGGGCCATGGGGCAGTTCGCCAGCTCCGGTACGGGAGATCAAGATCTACGCCGCCAGCCCCGCAAGAGAACGCGGCCGGCAAGCTGTTCGCATAGTTTACGTCGCACAGCTCCATGACAAAAAGTAAAAATCTATCCAGGAAAACTCATTAGCGACAGCGGGTCCGGCGGATTAGCCTGGGCCGCCTCGCACCCTGCCCTGCTGCCACTGCCGGAGAACCAGAGTCGATGAAGATCACCGCCGTCCGCGCCGATGCCTACCAGTGCGCGCAGCGGGTGCCGATGAGCACCGGCGACAACAGCTACGCGGAGATGCATTTCAGCATCGTGCGGGTCGAGACCGACGAGGGGGTGAGCGGCTTCGGCCTGCTCTATGCCTCCAACATGCCCGGCGGCGCGGAGACGATCGCCGCCTTCACCTCCGGGTTGGAGAGCCTGCTCCTCGGTGAGAACCCCTTCGACAGCGAGCGCCTCTGGGCGAAGATGTACCGCCCCTCGATGATCGGCCGGCGCAGCCTGACCACCCGCATCGTCGGTGCCGTCGACCTCGCCCTCTGGGACATCAAGGGCAAGGCCCTGGGCCTGCCGCTCTGGCGCCTGCTCGGCGGTTACCGCAACCGGATTCCGGCCTATGTCGCGGGCGGCTACTACGCCGACGGCAAGGGGCTGGGGGAGCTGGCCGAGGAGATGGCCGGCTATGTGGAGTCCGGAGCGCGCGCGGTGAAGATGAAGATCGGCCGCCTGCCGATCAAGGAGGACGTGGAGCGCGTACGGGCGGTGCGCGAGGCCATCGGCCCGGACGTCAAGCTGATGGTCGATTCCAACAGCGCCCATGCCGTGCACGAGGCGATCGAGTTCGCCCGCCGTATCGAGCCCTACGACCCCTACTGGTTCGAGGATCCCGTCGGACCGGACAACTACCGCGGCCATGCCGCCATCGCCGCCTCGACCCGCATTCCCATCGCGACCGGCGAGAACGAGTACACGCGCTACGGATTCCGCGACCTGATCGAGCACCGGGCGGCCAGCATCCTCTGCCCCGACGCGCAGCGCATGGGCGGTGTCACCGAGTTCATGAAGGCCGCCGTCCTGGCCCAGGCGCACGACCTGCCGATCGCCACCCACGGCAATGCCGAGATCCACGCACAGCTTGCCTGTGCCATCCCCAACGGCCTGATCATCGAGTACTACCGCGAGCACAGCGATCCGACCTGGGGCTACCTCTTCGAGGAACACCTGCCGATGCACGACGGCGAGGTGGAGCTCTCGGAGCAGCCCGGCTTCGGGGTGACGCTGAACGAGGCGTGGCTGCGGCGTTGCAAGGTCGGCTGACGGCCTGAAAGCGGCCGGCGAGAAGAAGCAAGAGGAGTGACCATGCCAGACCAGACGCTGTCCCCGGAAAGCAGCCAAGCGGACCGCGACTACCTACTGACCCGCCACGCCCGGAAGGTACCGGGGGTCGGGGTCGCCGACACCGGCAGCGGCCAGCTCGACATGGTGCGCCTGCGCGGCTATCGCCAGGCCCGTCTGCAGGCAGAGCTGAAGAGGCTCGACGTCGCCGGCATCCTGCTGGCCGAGGCGATCAACATCCGCTACGCCACCGGCATCCGCAACATGCAGGCCTGGTCGCTGCACACACGCTACTGCACGGCCTTCCAGCCGACCGAGGGCAAGGCCATCGCCTTCGAGTACGGCGGCTCGGAGCATCTGGCCAGCGGTCTGGAAACGGTCGCCGAGGCGCGCCCCGCGCAAAGCAGCTTCAAGGCCGGCATCGAGCGCGGCCCGAAAGGCGAGGAGAACCGCTTCGTCATCGCCTGGGCGCAGGAGATTGCCGAACTGACCCGGGCCCAGGGCTCCAACCGCCTGGCCATCGACAGCCACGTCAGCCACTTCGCCGCCCTGGCGCTGGCCGATCAGGGCCTGGAGCTGGTCAACGGCGGCCCGGCACTCAGCCAGGCGCAGGCGATCAAGTCGCTGGAGGAGATCCAGTGCATTACCATCGCCATCGGCACCACCGAGGCCGGCATCGCGAAGATGCGGGCGGCCTTGCAGCCGGGCGTCAGCGAGAACGAGCTCTGGGGACTGCTGAACGGCCACAACATCGCCATGGGCGGCGACTACTCCGACACCCGGCTGCTCTCGTCGGGCGGGCGCACCAACCCCTGGTACCAGGAGGCGACCGACCGCCGCGTCCGGCCGGGCGAACTGGTCTCCTTCGACACCGACATGATCGGCCCCTTCGGCTACGACGCCGACATCTCGCGCAGCTTCTTCTGCGGCCCCGGCAGGCCGACGGCGCAGCAACGCCGGCTCTATGGCGTCGCCTTCGAGCAGCTGCAGCACAACCTGGCGCTGATCCGTCCGGGCCGCGCGTTCCGCGAGATGTCGGAGGCCGGATTCCGCCTGCCGGAGGAATTCTATGCGCAGCAGATGCCGATGACCTGGCACGGCGTCGGCCTCTATGGGCAGTGGCCGACCATCGTCGGCCCTGGCTGGTACAGGCCGGACAGCGGGCTGGATGGCGTCGTCGAGCCCGGCATGGTGCTCTGCTGCGAGTCCTACGTCGGCGCGGTGGGCGGCCTGGAGGGCGTCAAGCTGGAGCAGCAGGTGGTGGTGACCGAGACGGGCTATGAGCTGTTGACGACCTATCCATTCGAGGACGATCTCCTCGGCCGCGAGTACTGAGCCGCACAGCGATCCGAGAAAGCCACCGGCTGCTGCCGGCCTGGCGACACCCCTAGCACGCCAGGCCCAAGATCACATGCTGCCGATCCGCATCTTCCTGCCCTTCGCCCTGGGCTACTTTCTCTCCTACCTCTTTCGCTCCATCAATGCCGTGGTGGGGCCCCGGCTGGTCGAGGAGTTCGGCCTATCGCCGGAAGCCCTGGGCTTCATGACCAGCGCCTACTTCCTCACCTTCGCCGCGGTGCAGCTGCCGGTGGGCGTCGCGCTCGATCGCTTCGGACCGCGACGGACCGAGGCCTTCCTCCTGCTCTTCGCCGCCGGCGGGGCGCTGCTCTTCGCCCTGGCCGGCGACGAGAGCGGACTGATCGTCGCCCGCGCGCTGATCGGCCTCGGGGCCTCGGCCTGCCTGATGGCCAGCTTCAAGGCCTTCGTCCTCTGGTATCCGCCCGATCGCCTGCCGTTCCTGAACGGCTGCGTTCTGGCCGTCGGCGGTCTGGGTGCCATCATGGCGACGGCACCGGTCGAGGCAGCCCTGGGTCTCGCCGGCTGGCGAACGCTGTTCCTCGTCCTGGCCGCCGTCACGCTGGCGGCGGCTGCCACGATCTTCCTCGTGGTGCCGGAACGCCAGAAGCTGTCCCGGCGCGAAGGCCTGGGCAGCGCCCTTGCCGGCCTCGTGCAGGTCTTTGCCAGCCCGCTCTTCTGGCGCATAGCGCCCGTCATCCTGACCAGTTCCGCCGCGGCACAGTCCTTCGCCGGCCTCTGGGCCGGCCCATGGCTGCGCGATGTCGGCGGCTATGACGCAGCCACCACCTCGACGCTGCTGATGGTGATGGCGATGGCGATGACCGCAGGCTTCTTGCTGCTCGGCGCCCTGCTGCAGGGACTGCTGCGCCGCGGTTTCGACGGCCTGAAGGTTACGACCGGCGCCATCGCCCTCTTTCTCCTGGCGCAGGTCGGCTTGGTCGCCGGCGCGGCCGACATGGCGGTGCCGCTCTTCGTGCTGCTCGGTTTCTTCGGCACCGCCTCGACGCTGCTGTTCTCGGCGCTCGTCCCCCGCTTCCCCAGCGAGATCTCCGGCCGCGTCTCGGCCGCCATCAATCTCGCGACCTTCCTCGGCGCCTTCCTGGGCCAATGGCTGGCCGGACTGCTGATCGGGCTCTACGACACCGATGGCGGCCAGGGCTTCTCGCCCGATGGCTACCGCCTCGCCTTCGCCGCGCTGCTCGGCGTGGAGTCCCTTGCGCTGATCTGGCTCGTCGCCGGTCTCAGGCGCTTCGTCCGCCCGCCGGCCGCCGCCGCATAGCGCGGCTGCCGGCCCCTATGCGGCCGGCCCAGCCGCTTCGCCGCCCGATGCCAGCCGGTTGCGGTGGAAGCGGCCGCCCTTCATCACCACCGGGATATGGGCGCCGTCGTCCTCCATCAGCTTCAGGTTCGCCAGGGGGTCGCCATCGACGACCAGCAGGTCGGCCAACGCCCCGGCCGCCACCACGCCGATCTCACCCTTGGCACCGATGATCTCGGCATTGGAACCGGTCGCCTGGTGCAGGATCTCGAAGTTCGAGAAGACCGGCGAGCGGAGGGCAAACTCGATGCACTGCAACGGCTGGATCCCACCGATCAGGTCGGTCCCGAAACCGATCCGCACGCCCGCGCGTTTCATGTGGTGCAGCCGGTCGATCGCCTGATCCTTGATCCGCATGAGCTTGTCCAGCGATTCACGCGGATAGCCGAAACTCTCCCCCTGCTCCGCAAGGCCGGCGATCACCGCCAGGGTGGGCACGATGTTCACCCCCTTGTCCGCCGCCATGTTGGCAGTGTCGGCCTCGATCAGTGTGCCGTGCTCGATGCAATGCACGCCCAGTTCGATGGCGCGCCTCAAGGCCCGGTCGGGATGGATATGAGCGGTGCAGTAGACCAGGTGGTTCTCCACCTCCTCGACGATGGCGCGCACCTCGTCGTTGGAGAACTGGATGCCGTCGAGCGGGTCGGAGACGCTGGAGACCCCACCGGAGCCGCAGAACTTGATGAAGCTGGCGCCGCGGCGAAGCTGCTCGCGGATCACCTTGCGCACGGCATCCACGCCGTCGACCACGACGCCCAGCGGATTGGTGAAGCAGCAGCCGCACAGGACGACGTGGTCGTCGTGCACGTGATGCTGGTGGTGATGGCGGAAGTCGGTATGGCCGCCGGTCTGACTCAAGGCCTTCTCGCAATAGAAGAGGCGCGGCGCCTCGATCAGGCCGTTCTGGATCGCCAGCCAGAGTCCATAGTCGGCGCCGCCGGTATCGCGCACCGAGGTAAAGCCGCGGTCGAGCATGGCGCGCAGCGTGTTCGCCGCATGATGGCTGTACATCGTCACCGGATAGTGCTGCATCCGATTGACGTTCAGATCGTAGAAATAGGCATGGATGTGGGCGTCGATCAGGCCGGGCATCAGCACCCGCCCTCCGCAGTCGACGAGCTCCGCTGCCGGTGGCGGCGGCGCCTCGGAGACCGACAGGATCCGCTCATCCTCGACGACCACGGTGGCCGGCGTCAGCCGCTCGTTGAGGCCATCGAAGACCTTGGCATTGGTGAAAGCGAACATGAGCGTGGTCCTGCCTGGGGTTGAATCAGCGGAGGGCGGGCGAATCGATCGTCAGTCAGCGGCATTCAGCGCGCCGACGATGCGCTCGTAGTAGTCGGCACCCTTCGGGCCGATGGCTTCCGCCTGCGCCTGCCAGATCTTCAGGAGCTCGGCCTGGATTGCCTTCTGATCCTCAAGCGGCATCGGGTCGAGCATCGTCATCCCACCCTCCGTGGTCAGCCATTCGTAGACCTCGGTTTCGGCCGCGCCGGTCTTCCAGCGATCGACCGCCTCCTGCCACATCGCGTTGGCCTCGTCGGTGAAGACCGCCTTCAGGTCCTCGGGCACCGCGGCCCAGACGTCCTCGTTCACACCGATGGAGAAGGGGTAGGCCATCGAGAAGGCCGCCAGGTAGCTCAGGCAGCAGGTGACCTCGTAGATCGACTGCGACTTGCCATAGGTCGGGCCATAGACCGCCGCGTCGACGACACCGGTCTTGAGCGCGAGATAGAGCTCGGACGAGGGCACGACCTGGGTCGAGACCCCAAGGTTGTTGAAGGCCTCCAGGCCGTCCTTGGTGAAATGGCGGAACTTGATCTGCCGGAGACCGTCGAGCGTGTTCACCGGCTCCTTCGACATGATGACCAGGTCGCGCAGGGCGCCGAAGGGCGCCCGGGAAACCTGCACGACACCCCAGTTGTCAGCCAGGATCTCGGCGCCGACCTCGTATTGAACATCGACGATCTTCAGGTTCTCCTCGGCGTCCAGCAGCACGCCGTGGGGGGCGAAGACACCCATCAGCGGCTCGTCGCGCACGGCGTAGTAGGGAATGATGTTCATCGCATCGATGACGCCCTGCTGCAGCACCCGCAGCGTGTCGACGTTCTTGAAGCCGATGGTCTCGATCGGGATCACCTCGATCTCGAAACGGCCGCCGGATTTCTCGCCGACCCGTTCGGCAAGCTCCTGCAGGGCGAGCGTGGTGGGATCCTGCGGCCCGACGGAACTCCCGAGGCGCCACTCGACCTCGGCGGCAGACACGGTGGACGCGGCCAGGGAGAAGGCCAGTCCCCAGAGGACGGTTCTCAGTTTCATGACGGTCACCTCCTGTTCGTGGGCTGATGGTCAGTGAGGGACAGGCACGCAGGTTCAGCCGAGACCTGCGGCATGCGGCAGAAAGAGGACGACTTCGGGAACCAGCGTGATGAAGGCCAGGAGGGCGAGCATCAGCAGCCAATAGGGCAGGCAGGCCAGTGCGGCCTCGCCCAGCGTCACCTCGTTGCGGCTGACCGCCATGACGACGAAGAGATTGATGCCCAGCGGCGGCGTCAGCAGGCCGACCTCGATGACGATGACCAGGGCGATGCCGAACCAGACAGGGTCGTAGCCAAGGCCGGTGACCAGCGGGAAGACGAACGGCAGCGTGATCAGCAGCATCTCGACCGGGCCGAAGAAGCAGCCGAGAACCAGGTACAGGGCAAAAACCAGCGTCAGCACCAGCGGCGCCGACAGGCCGGCCTCGGCGACCAGCTTCACCAACTCGCGCGGCAGACCGGTCAGGGCCACCGCCTGGCTGAGGATCAGCGCCCCCAGCAACACCAGGGTGAGCGTGGAGTAGGTCCGCACCGTGGCCACCAGGGCCGCCCAGAGACGCGCCCAGGTCAGTTCGCGGTAGAGCGCAGAAAGCAGCAGCGCCGTGAGGACGCCGAGCGCCGCCGCCTCGGTCGGAGTCGCCAGGCCGAAGAAGATCGTGCCGAGGATGGCGAGCACCAGCACCAGGAAGGGCCAGGCCTCGGCAGACTTGGCGAGCGCCCGGCCCCAGGGCATGCGTGCCGCCGACGGCGGCATCATGCCGGGGCGGCGCCTGGCGGCAACGCCGATGTAGGCCATGAAGAGCCCGGCAAGCAGAACGCCCGGAACCACGCCGGCGACGAAGAGCGCGCCGACCGAGACGTTCTGCCAGGCGCCGTAGATGATGAGCGCCACCGATGGCGGGATCAGGATGCCGAGCGTACCGCCGGCCGCGATCGTGCCGACCACGGCGCTGCGTGAATAGCCGCGCGACTTCAGCTCGTCATAGGCGATGGAGCCGACCACCGCGGCCGTCGCGGTCGAAGAGCCGCTGATCGCGCTGAACACGGTGCAGGCGCCGATGTTGGTCTGCAGCAGCTGCCCCGGCAAGCGCTCGAAGGTCGGCGAGATGGCACCGTAGATCCGCTTCGCCAGGCCCGACTGCCCCAGAATCTCGCCCAGCAGGATGAAGGTCGGGACCGCGGTGAAGGTGAAGGAATTGAAGATGTTCCAGGTCGCGTTGCCGAGCACCGAGAAGTTGCCGTGGAACTCGAACTGCAGCACCAGAAGACCGGCGCCGCCGATCAGGATTCCGAGCATCGAGCCGGTGAGCAGCGCGAATCCGACAAGCCCCAGCAGAGCGGCGGTCAGCATGGCTCAGAGCGGCTCCCCCAGCTCCGACGCCCGCACTTCCGGCGGCGGCTCGCGCAGGGCGATGCGCTTGAGGTCGACCAGCATCCGCAGCACCAGGACCAGCGCCAGCAGCGTCAGGCAGATCGGGATGACCATCATCCAAGGCCACTCCAGGACATCCGCCACGTAGCTCCGGGTGCCGAACGCGAGGCTCGACAAGGCGAAGTCGAAGGTCTGCTTGATAATCACGGCCAGAACGACGACGGCACCGAGGTGGCCGAAGAGCATGCACCAGCCCTGCAGCCTCAGCGGCAGGCGCTGCCAGAGCGGCAGCACCCGAATGTGCCGCCCCTCGACGAAGCCGCCGACCACCGAGAAGAACGAGAGGACGACGAACAGATAGGCGGCGATCTCCTCGGTCGCCGGAATCGGGCTGGCCAGCAGGTAGCGCTGGCTGCTGGAGATCACCAGCACAACGACGATGAGCGCCACCGCGATTGCCGAGACCGCGGTCATCAGGAGCGCGAGGCGGCGCTGCTGCCGCTCCGCCCAGCCCGCGATCCGGGCGAGCGTCTTCATGCCACGTCCTTCCAGACGTCGCGGGCGAGACGCAGCCAGTTGCCGCCCAGGATCAGGAGAACGTCATCGTCGCCGTAACCGGCGGCGACCATGCGCTCGGTCAGCTCCGGGACCTGCTCCGGCCGCGAGACCTTCAGCTCGGAGGTCTCGTAGCTCTGGCCGGCAGGATACTTGGAGGCGGCGGCCTGCACGGCGGCCGTGAGGACCGCCGGCTCGGACACGCTGTCCAGACCGATCCCGACATGGCGCGGGCCGACCAGCTGGACCCAATGGTCGAGATGGCGAAAGAGGGCATCGCTGGAATCGTCGTTGTCGCCGAGAAAAATGCCAATGCCGTTGACGCCGATCACTCCGCCGGTGGCGGCGCAGGCCTTCGCCAGCTCGTCCTCGACATTGCGCTGGTGCATCTTCAGCGCCGCGGCGTTGGAGTGGGAGTAGATCACCGGCGCGCTCGCCGCCTCGAAGACGTCGAGCGAGGTCTGCCGACCGCTATGAGTGCAGTCGACCAGCATGCCGAGGCGCTGCATCTCCTGCACCACCTCCAGACCGAAGCGCGACAGCCCGGCGTCGGTGCGCTCGTGGCAGCCGTCGCCGACATGGTTCTTCTGGTTGTAGGCCATCAAGGCGTGGCGGACGCCGAGGCGATAGAAGACCTCGACCAGGCCGACGTCGCGGTCGAAGGGCGTGGTCCCCTGGAAGTGAAAGCCCAGGGCCAGCCGGCCGCTGGCCTTCGCCTCCTCGGCGTCGGCGGCGCGCTGCAGCAGCTGGTAGCGATCGGCGTTCTGCTGAATGAAGCGCCGCCACTGCGCGATGCGCCGCAAGGCCGTCAAGGTATCGTCAGGATCGGCCCCCACGGTGATCGAGACGGCGGTATAGCCGCTGGCCCGCATCCGCTCCAAGGCCTGCAGATGGGAGGGCCAGCTGCCGCAGGTCGGCGTTGCCGGGAAGGTCTGGTCCCAGACCAGGGCCCGGGCATGCAGGGCGGCAGCGGCGTTCATCGGCGTCCCTTTCTCGGCAGTGCCCCGGCCGAGACCACCGGCGACACCTTGGGGGCGAAGTCGCCATGGATGATCCCGCAACACCTCGAGACCACCTCGCGGTCGGTGTCGGGATCGCGCTCGAAAAGCGTGCGGATGGCGAAGCCGCGCATGAGGTCGAGCACGAAATGCACCGTCTCGCGCATCTGCACCGGCGACAGCGCAACCTCGGGAAACTCCTGCGGCAGGAACCCCTCGAGCAGCACGACCTGTTCGCTGCGGTGGCGGGAGACAATCTGGTTCAGCAGAGGGTCGTGGCGAACCGCACTCAGGATCTCGACCACCGCGAAGTAGCGCGGATCGCTGTAGATCTTCCAGTAGCGCTGTACCAGGCGCTCGATTCGAGCGTCCAAGGGCACGCCGCGCGGGTCCACGGTCGGTTCGATCTCACGCGTGAAGGGGGCGAAGAGCTGCGCCACCACCGTGGCCATCAGCTCGCTCTTGGAGCCGAAGTGATGCTGCAGGGCCCCGGTCGTCACCGCCGCGCGCCGGCATATCTCCGTGACCGTTGCGTTTGCCAGGCCGCGCTCCATGACCAGATCGATCGCCGCTTCGATCAGCTGCTTCTGGGTCTGCTCCGATCGTTCGCCCTGGGTCCGCTTGACGCGTTGCTGCACGGTCTACTCCAAAAAAAACATAAACGTTATGATGTATGTTTATTGGGAACTGTCAACGCCCTTTCTGAATTAGGCCGACGATCGCCCCTCTCGGCTCGGCCCAGAGACGCGCCGCCAGCGCCGGTCGCAGCCGTGCCGACGGCGACCGACAGTCGTGCACGATGGAGGGGAGTGGGCGCAGGCGCGAGCGGCTAGGATCGCGACCCTGGACAGAAGGAGCCCTCCTTGACCCGCTACTCGATTCTCGACCAGTCGATCGCCGCCGCCGGACGCCCGGAGGGCGCAAGCATCCGCGCCACCCTGGCGCTGGCGGAACTGGCGGATCGCCTGGGATACGACCGCTTCTGGGTGTCCGAGCACCACAACAACGGCACCATCGTCGGCAGCGCGCCGGAGATCCTGATGGCGGCGATCGCCGCACGCACCCAATCGATCCGCATCGGCAGCGCCGGGATCATGCTGCCGCACTACGCTCCCTTCAAGGTGGCCGAGCAGTTCCGCGTGCTCGATGCCCTGGCGCCAGGCCGCATCGACATGGGGCTCGGCCGCGCCCCGGGATCGGACGGCCGGACCGCCTTCGCCCTCAATCCGCTGGCCAACGAGCGCCCGCACCAGTTTCCCAACGACGTCCGCGACCTGCTGGCCTGGGTCGCCGGCCAGCCGCTGCCCGACGGCGGCCCTTTCGCGATGCTGCAGGCGCACCCGCTGGGCGACACTCTGCCGGAAATCTGGATCCTCGGCAGTTCCAACTTCGGGGCCCAGGTGGCCGCGCATTTCGGGCTGCCCTACGCCTTCGCCTGGTTCTTCACCGACGGCAGCGGCGCCGAGGAAGCCCTGGCGCTCTATCACGCCCGCTATCGCCCGAGCGAACGCTTCCCCGCGCCGCGCGCCGGCATCTGCGTCTGGGTGCTGGCGGCCGACAGCGACGAGGAGGCGCGCTTCCACTTCGGCTCGCGCGCAAAATGGCGCCTGCTGCGCGATCGCGGCATCTTTCAACCGCTGGAGCCGCCGGAGGTTGCGGCCGCCCACGACTACACCCCGGAGGAGGCCGCCCGCCTCGAGCGCTGGGCGCAGAAGTCCTTCGTCGGCCGGCCCGAGACGATCGTGCCGCGGCTAGAGGCGCTGGCGGCGGAGCTGCAGGCGGAGGAGGTGGCGCTGGTGACCTGGACCTACGACGAGGACGTGCGGCGGCGCAGCTACGAACTGCTGGCGCCCGCGCTGGGGCTCACGCCGCGCTAGCCACGCTGCATGTCGCGGTCGAGCGGATAGATCGGCCGCGGCACCCTGCTGTAGGGAAGCTTGGTGAGATCGAGCGTGCAGAGCGCACCGCTGTCGCAGAGGATCACCTCGCCGGCGATCGGCCCGAAGGCGGCGCGAAAGTGCTGCATCGATTTCAGTGCCACCACCCGCTTGACGGCGGGGTCGATGCCGAAGGCGCGGAACTGCTGCAGGTCGAGCATCTGTGCGGGCAGCGAGACCACCAACAGCTCGAGGCCCGCCACCCGCAGGACGGCGCTCGGGCCGAAGCTCAGCGTCAGGCCCCCGATCATCGGGCCGTCGCCAGTATAGGCTCCGTCGCTCAACAGGAGCAGTTCGCCGGTGACCTCCAGCGGGCCACCGCCGAAGCGGGGATCGGTCTTGCCGCCGAGTGCCAGCGTCACCTGCTCGCCGACACGATGGCGGTGGAGTTCCGCCGCCGCCTCCCGGTCGACCAGCGGCCCGAAGCAGGCATCGGTCACGCCGGCCGCAAGCAGCGCCTGCAGCAGGGCCGTGGAGTCGCCGTAGCCGCCGCCGCCAGGATTGTCGGCATAGTCGGCGACGATCAGCGGTCCCTGCGCCGCATCCCACGTCACAGCCCGCGCCGCCGCCGCCTCGACCGTCAGATAGCGGTTGAAGACCTCGAAGCGGGCCGCCCAGATCTCGTCGGCGATCTCCTCGGCGAAGGGGCGATGGGCCTCCGGATCGCCGTCGGCCGTCACCAGAACGGTCGGCCCCACCTCGACTATGTCGGCATTGCCGAAGCCGGAGTTGATCGAGGGCGGCCAGCACGCCGCTTTGCCGCTCGTTCATGCGCGCAGCCTGCTCGAGCCACGCGATCATCGGTCCGACGTCGGTCACGCCGCCGTTACTCTCGTCGACATCGCGCAGGTACTGCCCGGAGCGTCCGCGGAGGATACTCGCCCGACATCGTACGTGAAAGATTTCGCGCTGTCTGGCGACCGGTCAGCGCATGTCGACGTGCGGATAGGTGTGGTACGAGACGACGATGTCGGCGAGCGCATAGCCGCACTCGACGTTCGCGTGCAGGGTCCAGGGTGATGGCGTCCGGCGGGTCCGGCCCGACCACCTGGCGCAGCCGCCGCGACTCGCCCTCCCCGTCCTCGCAGTCCTCGGTGACCATCGCCGTGCAGACCGAGCAGGATGCCGCCGTCGAGCTGCGCCCGGTGCTCCTGCGCCGCCGTCACGATGGCGCCACCCAGGGTCTCGAACGCTTCGCGCATGAAGCCCAGACCCGCCGGCTGCGCCAGAGCGCTGTAGCGCGTGGACGACCTGCCACCCAGCGCGGCGCGACATCGAGAAAGCCGGCCAACTCGGTATTGGCGTCGCCGCGCAGGGCGAAGGCCTCCGCAGCCCCAGCCGGCAGGCGCGCTCGCTGAACGCGGCCAGATCGAGGTCCGACGCCAGGGGGAGGGTATTGGTCTCGTGCTGGAACTCGTGATCGGGACGGTGCGGGTCATGGCAGCTCCGGCGGTCGGTTGGAAAGCGGGGGGATGGACTTTCGCCATCGACCCAACGGCGGCACTCTAGGTCAAGGCTCGGTGCTGCGGGAACGGCTCGCCACGCCGAAGCAGGGAGCAGACGCGATGGCGGCTTTCGACGTGAAGCGGATCTATGCGGCGCCGGCCCCGGAAGATGGGGCCCGCGTGCTGGTGGATCGCCTTTGGCCGCGCGGCCTCACTAAGCAGGCG
>CALOEA010000067.1:0-3067 GCA_942492185.1 uncultured Alphaproteobacteria bacterium | reverse complement strand
GTCGCGGCCAGCACGTTTCGGTTACGTATTGCTGGCGGCCGGTGTGGTAGCGGTGCCGGCGGTCGACGAACAGGCTCGGTCGACCAGCCCTGCTCGGTGGCGAGCCGGCGATGCGTCGGGCTGTAGACCTCGTTCATCATCTCGCGGTCGTGCAGATAGTCCAGCGCGTCCTGTACCTCGCCGGAAGGCACGCGGAAGACCAGGCCGCGGCAGGCACCGCCGCGATCGAGCCCCAGCACCAGCCCCGGGCGCTGCGCCGTGCCGCGGTAGCGGGTCGAGCGGATGCAGAAGCTGCGATGGAAGCCATGCAGCGTGGCGATGCGCGTCTCGACGTGCGGAATCCCCGGATGCCACATCAGCGAGCCGTAGCCGAAGACCCAGAGATCCTCGCCCGACGGCGGGCAGCAATTCTCGCGCAGGTGCGGCTTGCGCCGGACCCCGGTGTGACCTTCGGACGGCAGGCCGTCGCGCTTCGGCGGTGTCGGGGCGCTGGGGGCGGGCATTGAGGCAGCGGTACTCGCTAGTGGATCGGCGTCAGGATAGAGCGTCCCACAGGGGGAACAAGACCCCCGCCGGGAAGTTCCCCGCCGTGGCCGCCCGCCATCCATCGCGCGCAGGCACCGCCCTGTGGCGCGGAGCGCCTACGTCGGCACCGAGGCGCGATAGCGGTCCGCCTCCTGCGGCGTCACCAGCCCCTGCGCGAGGTCGCGTGCCAGCGCCGCCGGATCGCGTTCGCCCGGCGCACCGTAGCCGCCGCCGCCGGCGGTCTCGACGATCAGGCGGTCGCCGCGGCGCAGCAGGGCGTTGGTCTTCGACGGCAGGGCGCTGGTTTCGCCATCGCGCTCGACCAGGAAGCGGGAGGTGGCCCCGGGTTCGCCGCCGAACAGGCCCCAGGGGGCGATGCGGAAGCGATCCGAGTAGCAGTTGAAGGCCACCTCGTCCTCCAGGATGCGATAGACCCGGCGCACCCCGAGCCCGCCGCGGTGCTTGCCGGCCCCGCCCGAGCCGCGGCGCAGCGCGTACTCGTCGATCAGCATGAAGGGGAAATCCTGCTCCAGCGACTCCACCGGAACGTTGGAGCAGTTGCCGACATAGCCATCGACCACGTCGGCGCCGTCGGCGCCTGCCGAGGCGCCCCAGCCGCCGCCGACCACCTCCATGTAGACGCGGTAGCGGTCATCGCCCAGGTGCCCCATGCCGATGGCATTGGTGGTGTCGTGACCCGAGGTCAGCACCCGCTCCGGCGCGACCGGCGCCAGCGCCCGCATCACCGCGTTGTAGACCCGGTGGCAGGCGCTGTTCCGCGCCCGGACCGCCAGCGGCTTGCTGGGATTGAGGAAGGAGCCATGCGGCACGGCGACATCGCGGATCGGCCGATAGAGGCCGTCGTTCACCGGGATCTCGCCACCGCCCAGCACCAGGGCGAGTGCGCCATAGACCGCGGCGACGGTGGAGGCCAGCGGCGAATTGATGATGCCCTTGGTCTGCGGCGCGCTGCCGGCGAGGTCGACGGCGATGGAGTCGTCCTCCACCGTCACCGCGACGCGCACGCGCAGCGGCTCGGAGCCGAAGCCATTGTCGTCGACGAAGTCCTCCGCCTCGTAGCGGCCATTGGGGATCGAGCGGATCGCCTCGCGCGTCAGCTGCTCGGCATAGTCCTGCAGCTGCGCCGCGGCGGCGATCACGGTCTCCTCGCCGAAACGCTCCAGCATCTCCACGAACCGCGCCGCGCCGGTCCGGTTGGCGGCGAGCTGCGCCTTCAGGTCGCCCATCACCTGGTCGGGCGCGCGCACGTTCAGCCGGATGAACTGCTCTAGCATGCCGGCCCCGAGGTCGCGCTTGGTGTCGAAGCGCAGCGGCGGGATGCGCAGCCCCTCGGCATAGACGTCGCTGGCCCCGGCGTTGGGCCCGGCGGCGCCGCCGCCGACGTCGATGTGATGGCCGAGCGAGGCGGCAAAGGCCACCAGCCGCTCGCGATGGAAGACCGGCGTGAAGATCAGGATGTCGTTGAGGTGCTGCGCGCCGCTGTAGGGATCGTTGGTGATCAGACCCTCGCCCGGCTGGATGGTCGAGAGGTCGTGGCGCCGCGCCATCTCGCGGAACACCATGCCGAAGGAGTTCATGTGGATCGGGCAGAACTGCGCCTGCGCGATGATCCGCCCCTCGCGGTCGAGGAAGGAGGTCGAGCAGTCGCGCGCCTCACGGATGATGGTGGAGTAGGCCGACCGCACCAGCTTCTCGCCCATCTCCTGGGCGATGGCATGCAGGCCGTGGCTGATGATGTTGAAGCTGGCGCTGTCCAGGCTCACGACGCTTTCTCCCGCTGAAGTTCGAGGGCGCCCAGCGGGCCGACGCTGGCCCGCCAGCCGGGCGGCACGAAGGTGGTGGCTGTCGGCTCCTCGATCACCGCGCAGCCCTCCACGACGAAGCCTTCCGGCAGGCTTTCCCGCCAGGCGAAGCGGCAGGCCGTCGCCGCGCCGCGGTAGCGGATCCGGCCGTCTTCGACCTGCGGCTCGGCACCGCTGGCGCCGCCCAGCCGCTCCAGCAGCCCTTGCGAGCGCGGTGCCTGCGCCACCAGGCGGAAGGTGACGATCTCCACCGGCTCGCCGGGCTGCGTTGTCCCGTAGCGCACCTCGTGGACCGCATGGAAGAGCTCCAGCAGATAGGCCTGGCCGCCGCTCTCCAGACGCCCCCGTTCGAAGGGCACCAGCAGTTCGAAGCCCTGGCCGGCGTAGCGCATCTCCAGCAGGTGCTCGAAGACCAGCGCGTCCGGCGCCACGCCATAGGTGGTGAACTCTTCGCGCGCCGCCGCCTCCATGCGGTCGAAGGTGGCCGCGATCGGCGCCAGCGCCGCCGCGTCGAGCAGGCGGAAGCCGGTCTCGCGGTAGATCCGCTTCAGATCGGCCAGCAGCAGGCCGAGGGCCGAGAACAGGCCGGGATGCGGCGGGATCACCACGCGGGCGATTTTCAGCTCCTCGGCGACCAGCGCGGCGATCATCGGCCCCATGCCGCCGTAGCCGTAGAGCGCGTGGCGCTTGGGGTCGTGGCCGCGCTGCACCGAGACCAG
>CALOEA010000066.1:0-3929 GCA_942492185.1 uncultured Alphaproteobacteria bacterium | reverse complement strand
TGCCGAGGCGCACCTGCGGATCCTCGGCGTGGCGCTTGGCGAAGCCCTCGAGCAGGCGCGCATAGCGTTCCGGATCGTTGAGGAAGCGGCGCTGCCCCTCGCCCGCCGCCTGGCCGCCGAAACCGCCGAAGCCGTAGAGCACCGGCAGGTGCGTGAGCCCGATGCCGGCGGTCTTCGCCGCGGCGACGATGCGGTCCGACATCTCGCCGAGATTGGCGTAGGGCCGGCCCTGCGGGTCGTGGTGCAGGTAGTGGAACTCGCCGACCGCGGTGTAGCCGCCCTTCAGCATCTCGACATAGAGCTGCGCCGCGATGGCCTCCACCTGCGGCGGCGCCAGCCTGCCGACGAAGCCGTACATCACCTCGCGCCAGGTCCAGAAGGAATCCTCGCCAGGACCGGCGATCTCGGCCAAACCGGCCATGGCGCGCTGGAAGGCGTGGCTGTGCAGGTTGGGCATGCCGGGGACCAGCGGCCCGGCCAGCGCCATGGCGTCGCCGGCGGGCTGATCCGGCGTCGCCGACAGCAGGTCGCCGTCGGCCGTCACCTCCAGCCGCACGTCCTTCGCCCAGCCGCCGGGCAACAGCGCGGCCGGGGCGTGATAGCTGGTGGTCTGGTCGCTGTGCATGGTCACGGGATCGACGGGCTCCTATGGTCTTGCGGGCGGAGCTTAGTCGCGCCAAGTTGTCTATACAACTCTGGAACCGGCAGATTCCGGCTCCGCACCGTCTTGCACGCACGCACCTCGAGGACAGGCCCATGTGGGATACGCTCTTCACCAACGCCCGGCTGGCGACGATGGAGCCGAACGGCCAGCCCTACGGCGCGGTCGAGGCGGGTGCCCTGGCATGGCAGGCGGGTCGCCTCGCCTTCGTCGGCACTGCCGCCGACCTGCCTGGCCCAGCCGGCGGGCTGGCGCGCGAGGTCGTGGACATCTCGAAGGCCGCTGGGTCACGCCCGGCCTGGTCGACTGCCACACGCACCTGGTCTACGGCGGCGATCGCGCGGCCGAGTTCGAGCTGCGCCTGACCGGCGCCAGCTACGAGGAGATCGCGCGCGCCGGCGGCGGCATCGTCTCCACCGTGAAGAACACCCGCGCCGCCAGCCAGGACATGCTGGTCGAAGGCGCCCTGCCCCGGCTCGATGCGCTGCTGTCGGAGGGCGCCACCACCATCGAGATCAAGTCGGGCTACGGCCTCGACCTGGAGAACGAGCTGAAGATGCTGGCCGCCGCCCGCCGCCTGGGCGAGCTGCGGCCGGTGACGGTGCGCACCTCCTTCCTCGGCGCCCACGCGGTGCCGCCGGAGTTCAAGGACCGCCAGGGCGACTACCTCGAGGCGGTGATCGCCATGCTGCCGGCGGTGAAGCAGAGCGGCCTGGCTGACGCGCTCGACGCCTTCTGCGAGAAGATCGCCTTCACCGCCGAGGAGACGCGGCGCCTCTTCGCGGCGGCCGAGGCCGCCGGCCTGCCGATCAAGCTGCACGCCGACCAGCTCTCCGACCTCGGCGGCGCGGCGCTGGCGGCCGAGTTCGGCGCCCTCTCGGCCGATCACCTGGAATACACCAGCGAGGCCGGCATCGCGGCGATGGCCAAGGCCGGCACGGTCGCCGTGGTGCTGCCCGGCGCCTTCTACTTCCTGCGCGAGACCAAGCTGCCGCCGCTGGAGGCCTGCCGCCGGGCCGGCGTGCCGATCGCCCTGGCCAGCGACTGCAACCCCGGCTCCTCGCCGGTCACCTCGCTGCTGCTGATCCTGAACATGGCGGCGACGCTGTTCCGCATGACCCCGGAGGAGGCGCTGGCCGGCATCACGCGCGAGGGCGCGCGGGCGTTGGGCTTGGCCGCCAGTCACGGCACGCTGGCGCCCGGCAAGGCCGCCGACCTCGCGGTCTGGGACATCGAGCGGCCGGCCGAACTCGCCTACCGCATCGGCTTCAACCCCTTGGCCTTCGCCGTCCAGGCTGGCACAAGGCGCTGATGTTCGATCCCTCCCGCCTGGAGCCGGAAGGCCCCGCCCGCCAACCGATCTTCCGCGTACCGCCAGCGACGCTGGGACTGGCCGTCACCCTGATCGCGGTCTTCCTGATCCTGCGCGTCGTCGACCCGGCCGAGCAGGACTGGATCCTGCTGACCTTCGGCTTCCAGCCCGACCTCTTCCTGCAGGCGCTGCAGGGGCGCGGCGAGATGGGCCCGGCCCTCTGGCCGCTGGCGACCCACCTGCTGCTGCACTTCGACGGCCTGCACCTGATCGTCAACGTCGGCTTCCTGCTGGCCTTCGCCTCGGTGGTGGAGCGGCGCGCCGGGGCACCGCTCTTCCTGCTGTTCTTCCTGCTCTGCGGCATTGCCGGCGCGCTGGCGCAGGTCTGGGTCGTGTTCGACGTGGCGGCGCGCGCCAACCTGCTGATCGGCGCGTCGGGCGGCATCTACGGCCTGATGGGCATCGCGATCTTCGCCGGCGGCGACCTGCTGCGAGCCCGCGCCGGCCGACTGATCCTGGTGCTCATGGGGCTGAACTTCGCCATCGGCCTGATGAGCGAGGCCGGCCTCGTCGGCGGCTACCTGATCGGCTGGCAGGCCCACGCCGGCGGCTTCCTGCTCGGGCTGCTGATCGGGCGGCTGCTGGGACGCCACGAGGCCGCCTAGGACCGCCAGCCGCGACAAAGAACTTGCCTCGTCGGCGTCAGGGACCGATTGTTTCCTTATTCGGTGAAGCGGTGCCGCAGGCGGACGGCTCCTGCCTGAGGAGGCCTGCCGGTCGAGATGCCGACCTTCCACGAACCTTTCCCTGAGCGGCGCTCCCCTGCGCCGGCCCGCTGCCCGTGATCCGTCGCGTCATCGGCTTCCTGCTGATCCTGAAGGCGATCAGTCCCTTTCTGTGGCTGCTCGCCGCCTATCTGTTCGCGAACGCGATCGTCGAGCGCTTCGACCGCGTTTCCCTCCGCTATTCGACCGAGCTGCAGGTCCAGTTGCAGGGCTACGACGCACTGCTCGAGCGGATCGACGACCAGATCGGCGCCATCGAACCGACCGTGCAGGCCGCCATCGAGGACGCCACGCGCGGCTTCACGGTCGTGGTCGGCTTCGTCCAGGGAACCATCGCCCAGCTCAAGGCCCTGCCGCCGATCGACCTCAGCAACGTCATGCCGGAGCTGCGCTTCCCGGCGATTCGGCTGCCGGCGATCCTGCTCGACTGGAAGGTTCCGAACGTCCCGATTGTCCGCGAGATGGCCAACGGCATCCGCAACGCCCTGCAGGGGGTGGCGGACGGGGTCAACGCCACCTTCGCCAAGCTTTCAAGCGCGATCGGTTCGGCCTTCGATACCGCCCTGGCGCCGCTGCGCCAGCAGCTCGTCGCCAATGTGCTGCGGCAGCTGCAGCCCTATCTCGCCGCCTATGCCCGCGTCTCGGCCTCCCTGGCCCTGATCGGCAGCTACTACGAGGGCCTGGAGCGGTCGCTGGCCGAGATCCAGCGCCAGCTGGCCTTGGCCGAGGCGGTTTGGGTGCAGATCGGCGCGGACCTCGCCGACAGCGTGGGGCTCTCGGTCGGCCTGGTCCAGACGGTGCCGGAGAACCTCGGCACGGCGATCAGCGAATCGGTCACCCTGCTGGTGATCTTCGCGCTCTTCTCGCTCGCCCTGTTCCTGGTGTTCTACTGGGCCAGCATGCTGCGGGACCTGTTGAAGGGCTGGATGCTGATGACCGGGCGCCATGAGGCCTGGAAGCGGCAGGCGGCCGAACCGCGGCCCTCCGCCGTGGACCGCTGGCTGGAGAAGCGCGACCGAGCGCGCGCACTCGAGACGCCCTCCTGAGCGGGCACGCGCCGCCGACCGCTAGGCGGCCCGCCGCCGATCGCTCCAGGCCAGGGCCGCCTCCAGCAGCAGCCGCAGGACGGCCTTCAGCTTGGCCGCGCGCTCCGGCCGATAGGTGAAGGGTG
>CALOEA010000065.1:0-31210 GCA_942492185.1 uncultured Alphaproteobacteria bacterium | reverse complement strand
GAACGCCCGGGCAGGGGGGATGCCGGGCGTTCCTGTCTTTCTCCGCGCGGGGCGGCCGGCCGGGGGGGGTGGCGGGCCGCCTGTTTGCGCGGAGTCGGGAGAACGGGGTTGCCGACCGCTCTCCCATCGGCCCGGAACGGGGAAGTTCCTGCGGCCTTTCCAGACAATTTGGGAGCGACTCGCGCCGGAGCAAGTGTGCAACCCCAGCGAATCTTGCATGGCAGGCCAATAGACTTTGTGGCGAGAGCCCGGGAACTCTTCCCGGGCTGGCCGCCTCAGGCGGCGGCGGCTCGCCGGCGGGCTTCCTGCCGGGCCCGCACGGCCGCGCCAAAGGCCGCGAAAAGGGCAAGAGAATCAGGGTTGTCCATCACCCTGTATTCAGGATGCCATTGCACACCGAGCGCGAAGGCCTTGGCGCCGGTCACCGACACGGCCTCGATGGTGCCGTCCGGCGCGCGCCCCTCGCAGGTCAGCCCCTCGGCCAGGCGGTCCACCGCCTGCCAATGCAGCGAGTTCACCTCGGTCGCCGGCTTGCCCAGGATGCGCTCGAGCAGGCCGCCGGGAGTCATCGCCAGGGCATGGCGCGGCGCGTAGTCCAGCGCCATGTCGCCGCTGTTCGGGCTGCGGTGGTCGAGGCGCCCCGGCTGCTCGTGCACCCGGGCGAAGAGCGTGCCGCCCAGCACCACGTTCAGCTCCTGGAAGCCGCGGCAGATGCAGAACAGCGGCACGCCGCCGTCGATCGCGGCGCGGATCAGCGGCAGCGTCACGGCGTCGCGGGCCTCGTCATGCGGCTCGGCCTCCGGTGTCGCCGCCAGGCCGTAGTGCCGCGGATGCACGTTGGAGGGGCTGCCGGTCAGCATCAGTCCGTCGATCGAGGCCAGCAGCTGGCGCATGTCGACCTCGTCGCCGAGGTTCGGCATCACCAGCGGCAGCACGCCGGACGCCGTGGCGAGCGCGCGCACGTACTTGTCGCCCACGGCATGGAACGGCTGGCCGCCCACCTCCTTCATGCAGGCGGGGACGGCAACGAGGGGGAGCGGAGCGGTGGTCTGCATGGCAAACTAGGTACGCCGGAGGCCGGTCGGGGGCAAGACCCGGCGGCGGCAAGGCACGCATGACGCCGGCGGCCCCAGACTGCCGGCGGCCCCAGACTGCCGGCGGCCCCAGACTGCCGGCGGCTCGCGCAGACGTGATGGCGCCGGCCGGCGCCGGCCGCCCGCCGGCGGCCTATCGTGCCGTCATGGAGGGGAGCCTGGACACCGCACTGGAGAGCCTGCTGGCCTGGAAGGGCGCCATCGTCGCCGTCTGGCTGCTGCTGTTCGTGGCCGGCGAGCGGCTCGCCGCCGCGGCGCCGGCGCCGGCCGAGACCGGCCTGCCGGCCGCCTGGGCCGGGCACCTCGGCCCCTGGCGGCGGGTGCTGCGCAACCTGGCGGTCTGGAGCCTGAACCTGCCGCTCTCGCTGCTGGTCGTGCTGCCGGCGACGGCGTGGGCCAGCGCCACCCGCGCCGGACTGGCGGCCGGAGGGGTGGAGCGGCTGGTCCGGTCTGCTGCTCGACCTGCTGCTGCTCGATTTTCTGATTCTACTGGCACCGGCTGAATCACGTAGTGCCGCTGCTCTGGCGCTTCCACGCGGTGCATCACCTCGACCGCTTCCTCGACGCCAGCTCGGCGCTGCGCTTCCACTTCGGCGAGGTCGCGCTCTCCTGCCTGGTGCGCGCCGCGCTGATCCTGCTGCTCGGCTTCCCGCTGGTCTCGGTGCTGGTCTTCGAGACGCTGGTGCTGCTGGCGGCGGTCTTCCACCATTCCAACCTGCGCCTGCCGGCGCGCCTGGAGGGGCCGCTGTCCTGGCTGCTGGTGACGCCCTCGATCCACTGGGTCCACCACCACCGGGTCCGCCGCGACACCGACAGCAACTACGCCACGCTCCTCAGCCTCTGGGACCGCCTGTTCGGCAGCCGCAGCGCGACCCGGCGCTCGGCCGCCATGGAGATCGGCGTCGAGGGGCAGTCGGAGGAGACGGTCCCCACCCTGCTGCTGCGGCCGTTCCGGCCACGGCAGCCGGCCGGCCCCGCGCCGCCTTAGCGGTTCGAACCGCCCGACTGGTTGCTCTTATCGAAGTTGTAGACGTCGAGCAGCTTCAGATCGAAGAGCGAGGGGTCGAGCTTGCCGCCGTACTGCGGGTTGATCAGGCCGGTCTGCACCACCAGGCCCTGGTTGTCGACCACCTCCCCAGCGGGGTTCAGCAGTTCGGGCGGGCTCGGAGAAGGTGAGCAGTGACCTCGAGGAGGGGTTGCCCTCGGACCTGCTCCTCCTGGATCGTGATTGGGCGGGTCGTACTCGATGCGCATGCGGCCCGGCCGCTCGACGTAGATGTGGCCCTCGGCGTAGCAGCCGTCCGAGGAGAACTGCAGGAAGCGCGCCTGCATGGTGGTGAGGCCGTTGAGATAGGCCTCGATGCGCGCGAGATCGGTGCGGTCGGCCTCGCTCAGCGCCGGAACGGCGTCGGCGGCGCGCGCGGGCGCTGCCGCGCGGGCGCCATGCGGCCACACAGGGCCACCAACACTGGTGCCAGCGGCGAAGATTTCACGTCAGTCATGGGCGCCAGAATAGGCGTCCGCGCCCCGCTGCGAGTGGCGATTTTGTGGCACGTGTGGGCGAGCCGCTAGCGAGCTGTTGGTCGCCGACCAGGACCTCGCGCTTGCCGACATGGTTGGCCTGGCTGACCACGCCCTCGCTCTCCATCTGCTCGATGATGCGTGGCGGCCCGGTTGTAGCCGATCTGCAGATGGCGCTGGATGAAGCTGGTCGAGGCCTTGCTGTTCGCGCGCGACCAGCGCGACCGCCTGGTCGTAGAGATCGTCGCCGCTACCCGCCGCTCGCCGCCGGCGCCGGCCCATGCCGTCGGCGCCTCTTCCTCGTCTTCGGTGACCGCGTCGATATAGTCGGGCGGCTCGCCCTGGGCCTTCAGGAAGGCGACCACCTCCTCGACCTCGCCGTCGGCCACGAACGGGCCGTGGACGCGGGTGATGCGCCCGCCGCCGGCCATGTAGAGCATGTCGCCCTGGCCGAGCAGCTGCTCGGCGCCCTGCTCGCCCAGGATCGTGCGGCTGTCGATCTTCGAGGTGACCTGGAAGGAAATGCGGGTCGGGAAGTTGGCCTTGATGGTGCCGGTGATGACGTCGACCGAGGGGCGCTGCGTCGCCATGATGATATGGATGCCGGCGGCGCGCGCCATCTGCGCGAGGCGCTGGATCGCGCCCTCGATCTCCTTGCCGGCGACCAGCATCAGGTCCGCCATCTCGTCGACGACGACGACGATGAAGGGCAGCGGCCGTCATGTCGAGCGGCTGCTCCTCGAACACCGGCTGGCCGGTGTCGGGGTCGAAGCCGGTCTGCACGCGCCGCGTCAGGACCTCGCCCTTCTTGCGCGCGCCTCCTCGAGGCGCTTGGCGTTGTAGCCGTCGATGTTGCGCACCCCGAGCTGTCGACATGGCGCGGTAGCGGTCTCTCCATCTCGCGCACCGTCCATTTGAGCGCGACCACCGCCTTTTTCGGATCGGTGACCACCGGCGCGAGCAGATGCGGGATGCCGTCGTAGACGGACAGCTCCAGCATCTTCGGATCGATCATGATGAAGCGGCACTTCTCGGGCGGCAGCTTGAACATCAGCGAGAGGATCATCGCGTTGATCGCCACCGACTTGCCCGAGCCGGTGGTGCCGGCGATCAGCAGGTGCGGCATGCGCGCCAGGTCGACGATCTGCGGGCTGCCGCCGATATCCTTGCCCAGCACCAGCGGCAGCTTCACCGTGCTCTCGCCATAGGCGTCGGAGGCCAGCAGCTCGCCGAGGAACACGGTTTCGCGCTTGGCGTTCGGCAGCTCGATGCCGATCACCGAGGAGCCCGGGACCACCGCGACGCGCACCGAGAGCGCCGACATCGAGCGGGCGATGTCGTCGGCCAGGCCGATCACGCGGCTGGTCTTGGTGCCGGGCGCCGGCTCGAGCTCGTAGCGGGTCACCACCGGGCCGGGGCGGACCTTGACGATCTTGCCCTTGACGCCGAAGTCCTCCAGCACGCCCTCCAGCAGGCGGGCGTTCTTCTCCAGGGCGTCGCGCGTGTCGCTGGCATCGTGCCGGCCGGCGACCGGCAGCGCCATGATGTCGAGCGGCGGCGGCAGGTAGTCGCCGCGGCGGCGCAGGTCGAGCTGGCGCTGCTCGGCGCGGCTGGCCTTCGCGCCGGCCTTGCGCGCGGTCTGCCCGGCCGGGATCGCCGGCGCCGGCGGCGGGGCCTGGTCCTCGACCTCGGCGCCGCGCTCCATCACCAGCACCGGTTCGTGGCGCTCGTCGTCGCGCGCCGGCGCCCGGGGCCCCTCCTCCTCCTCGTCGTCGAAGACGCTCGGGGCGGCCGGCGCCGAGCGCGGCGTCGCGGCCAGCGCGCCGCGACGCAGGTCCGGCTCCGCCGGGCTGTCCTCCGGCCGGCGTCCGGCGCTGAAGCCGGTCACCAGGCGGGCGCAGCCGCGGCCCAGCGCGCGCCACTCCGAGAAGCGGCTGGCCGAGGCGTAGAACAGTGCCGGCAGGCCGAGCAGGGCGGCCAGCAGCGAGACCAGGCCGGCACCCAGCCCGGTCAGCGCCGCCAGCTGGCCGAGAAAGAGGAATCCGGCCAGCCCGCCAAGGCCGCTGCCGACCGGCCAGCTTGCCGGTGCCGGGATCGCCTGCACCGCCAGCGACAGCAGGAAGAGCGCCGCCGGCACCGCCGCCAGCCGCAGCCAGAACTGCCGGATCCCCTGGTGGCGCAGCAGACGCCATACCCAGCCGAGCAGCAGCAGCGGCAGCAGGTAGGCGACGACCCCCAGGGTCTGCATGAAGACGTCGGCGAAGTAGGCGCCCGGCAGGCCCAGGGCATTGTGCACCGGGCCGTCGGTGGCCCGGTTCAGCGAGGGGTCGGTCGGGTCGTAGGTGATGCAGATCGCCAGCAGCAGTCCCGCGAAGCCCAGCAGGGCCAGCGCGCCGAGGTCCATCAGGCGGCGCTTTGCCCAACGGCCGGTGCCGGCGGGGAAGAGGCGCATGCCTCCGCCGCTCCGCTGGTCGCGGCTGGTGACGCTGGACGCGGCGCTGCGTGATGCCACTGCTGAAGTCTCCGCTTCTCTCTAGAGTCCGTCCGGCTTCATAGCAGAATTTCCGCCATCCGCGTGAGCAGCGGCTCCAGCAGGGCCGGCGGCTCGGCCAGCGAGACACGGATGTAGCGGGCTCCCGGAGCCGCGCCGGGGGCGCTCTGCCCCAGGCTCATGTAGGCGCCGGGCAGCACCTGCATGCCGCCCTCGACGTAGAGCGCGCTGGCCGCTGCCTCGCCGTCGGCGAAGCGGCCGGGGCTGACGTCGAGCCAGAGGAAGAAGCCGCCGGCCGGCGGGCGCCAGCCGAAGGCGTTGCCGAGGATGCGCTCGGCCAGCGCCATGTTGCCGCGATAGTAGGCGCGGTTCGCCGCGACATGCGACTCGTCGCGCCACAGGGCGCTGCCGGCCGCCAGGAGCGGCAGGCCGGGACCGGAGCCGCCGAAGCGCAGGAAGCCCTCGACCGCGCGGATCAGCGCCGGGTCGCCGGCGAGGAAGCCCAGCCGCAGGCCCGGGCCGCCGGACCGCTTGGAGAGCGAGTGCGCCACTACCAGCCGTTCCAGCCCGTCGCCGAGGCGCTCCGCGACGCTGAGGGCGCCGACCGGCGGCGTCTCCTCGTAGAGCTCGCAGTAGCACTCGTCGACCGCCAGTACGAAGCCGTGCCGGCGCGCCGCCAGCAGGGCCTCGCCGAGCAGCTCCGGCGAGGCCACCACGCCTTGCGGATTGGCCGGCGAACAGAGGAAGGCGATGGCGGCGCGCTCCAGCACCGCCGCCGGCAGCAGGTCGTAGCGCGGCAGGTGGCCGCCGGCCGCCGTCACCGGCACGAAATGCGCCTCGGCGCCCGCCGCCGCAGCGGCGCCGGCATAGACGTGGTAGCCGGGGTCGGGCAGCAGCACCAGCGGTGCCTCCTGGCCGCGTCCGGCCGCCGCCAGGACGGCGCGCTTCTCCGCCACGGCCGCCAGGCAGAGGTGAAAGAGCCCCTCGCGGCTGCCGCCGACCGTCACCAGGTGCCGCGCCGGATCCAGCCGGCCGGCGGGCAGGGCGAAGCGCGCGCTCAGCCAGTCGGCGCAAGCCGCCAGATAGTCGGGATTGCGCGCGCCGGCGTAGCGCGACCAGCCGGCCTCGGCCGCCCGCATGGCCTCCAGCGCCAGGGCCGGCAGCGGCGTGCGCGGATCGCCGACCGACAGGTTCGCGAGGCGGCCGTCGGGCAGCGGCGAGGGCCCCGGCCGCAGCGGCTTCAGCAGTTCGGCCAGGCGATGAAAGGGGTTCAGCGAGAGCAGGTCGGCGGTCATCGGTGTCGGGTCTCGGCGGCGATGGGTGCGGCCGGCGCACCATGGCGCGCCCGGCAGGAGAGGTCCAGAGGCGCGGCCGCGGCGCCACCGCGCACGGTCGCCGAACCAACCAAGCGAAGTTCTCCTGAGGTTTATCTATACTAATAGACGAATCTTTGTAATCGACCGATACTATTGATTGCTTCTCCGACCTGCTTGGTGGCAAGCCTATGGCGCGTGGGCGGGGATCGCGGCCGCCCTGGGACGGGGGAGGCGGGCGACATGCGCAACAGGCTGTTGTGTGGAACGGCGATCGGTCTCGCCTTGGCGCTGGGGGCCGCCGGCGGACCGGCGCGGGCACAGTGCACGCCCGATCCGGCGAGCAACGGCGGCGAGGTCATCACCTGCGTCGATCCGATTCCCGGCGGCCTCTACAGCGCCCTCGACGGCGACGACACGCTGCTGATCGACGGCGCCCAGGTCGGCCCCTCGGCCGCGACGACGCTCAGCGGCGGCGGCGGCGACGACACGATCTACGGCTTCAACGGCAGCGAGCTCGGCGGCGCCGCCGGCTCCGGCACCCTGCTGGGGGAGACCGGCAACGACCTGCTGATCTGGGATGGTGGCATCATCGATCACACCGGCGGCGGCACCGCGCTGATCGATCTCGGCAGCGGCGCCGACACGCTCGAGCTCTTCAGCCGTATCGAGGTGAACGACGCCACGCTGCTGGCGGGCATCGGCGACGACGTCATCACCATGGTCGGCGGCGCCAGCGGCTCCGAGCACGTGCAGTTCGGCTATGACGGCGACGCCACCCTGGCCGGCGGGGACGGCGACGACGCGTTCGACCTGACCAACGTCTTCGTCGGCGGCGGCGGCTCCGGCTCGATCGCCGGCAACAGCGGCAGCGACAGCTTCGACCTGACCACCGTGGGGATCGGCGGCGACCAGAACGGCGAGATCGACGGTGGCTCCGGCGCCGACTACTTCCTGCTGCAGGACGGCGTCGAGATCGGCGGCGCCCCGCTCGGCCTGGGCGGCGATGCGCTGCTCGCCGGCGGCGCCGGCGACGACACCTTTCAGCTCAGCGACAGCAACCTGCTGGACGACCTGCGCAACGCCATCGGCGCCGAGAGCGCCGGCACGCTCGACCTCGGCGACGGCGACGACACCCTGTTCGCCGCCGACGGCTCGCCGATCCTGGTGGGCGAGGGCGACGAGGCAAGCGGCACGCTGCTCGGCGGGACCGGCAACGACCATATCGAGGGGCCGTTGATCCTCGGCCTGCGCGGCTCCGGCTCGCTGTTCGGCGGCGACGGCGACGACGTGGTGCTGGCCAACGGCCAGCTGCAGATCGGCGGGGCGATGACCTCCGACGGCGTGCTGTCGCTCGACGGCGGCAGCGACACCCTGGTCGGCAGCGGTGCGATCCAGATCGGCAACCAGACCCAGGCCACCCTCAGCGCCGGCGCGGGCGACGACACCCTGCACCTCTCCGGCGCGGTCCAGGTGGCCGCGGGCCTCGGCGGCGAGGCTTCGCTCTTCACCGGCGACGGCGACGACGCCGTCGTGCTGTCGGGCAACGTCGGCTTCGGCGGCGGGCCCGGCGCCCATGCCACGCTGGCGCTCGAAAGCGGCAACGACAGCCTGGTCATCATGCGTGGCGGCGGGGCCGGCGTCCTCGCCACCCAGGATGGCGAGGCCTACGTCCTCGGCGGCACCGGCGACGACGCCTTGCAGTTCATCGGCGCCAGCGTCAGCGCGTCGATGAACGGGCAGGTCACGGTCGACGGCGGCGTCGGCAGCGACACGATCTACTTCTCGTCGCTGCCGGGCATGGCCACACAGATTCACGGCGGCGGCGGCAGCAGCGTGCTGGTCACCGGCGGCGGCGACGCCGATACGCTGCTGCTCGACGACATCGACGTCGCGCTGCTGGACGGGCACGCCACGCTCGACGGCGGCGACGGCGACGACCTCGTCTCGATCGGCAACAGCTCGCAGATCGGCTTCGGCGCCAACGCGCAGGGCTTGGTGCTGGGCGGCAGCGGCGCCGACCTGATCCTGCTCGACAACTCCACCCTGGGCAACGCCGGCAACGGCACGCTCTCCGGCGACAGCGGCGCCGACAGCCTCTTCCTCTCCAACGCCTCGGTGGGCAACAGCGCCGCCGCGCACGGCAGCATCCTCGGCGGCCTCGACGACGACACCCTGTCGCTGAGCAACGTCGATCTGGGCCTGTTCGGCACCGGCCTCGTCGACGGCGGCGACGGCGCCGACCTGCTGATCGCTACGAACGGCACCCAGATCGGCGCCTTGAACGGCGGCTCCGGGACCCTGCTGGGCGGCGGCGGGCAGGACACGCTCACCGTCTCCGCCAGCGTGATCGGCTTCCTCGGCAACGGCACGCTCGACGGCGGCGACGGCGACGACACGCTGCTGCTCAGCGACGGCTATATCATCGGGCAGGTCGCCGGCAGCGGCGGCACCCTGGCCGGCGGCGCCGGCGCGGACGCATTCCTGTTCGACGGCGGCACCGTCGGCAGCGACGGCCAGGCGGTGATCGACGGCGGCGACGACGGTGATTCCTTCGAATTCGTGAACGGCACCAACATCGCGCTCTTCGGCGGCAGCGCCAGCCTGTACGGCGGCGACGGCAGCGACACGCTGACATTCGCCGACGCGCACATCGCGGTGCGTGGCGGCGCGACATTCGATCTCGGCGCCAACGACGACAGCCTCACGGTCACGGGCGGAACCATCGCCGAGTTCGCCTCCTCCAGCGCCTCCTTCCTCGGCGGCGGCGGCAGCGACACGCTGAGCTTCCAGAACGGCGTGATCGCCAAGGACGGCGGCGTGCTGATCGACGCCGGCGACGAGGGCGACCGCATCACGCTCGACGGCGTGCGCGTCGGCGTCGGCATCGGCGGAACGGCGGTGCTGCTCGGCGGCGCCGGCAGCGACACCCTCGCTATCGACAACGCGACATTGGGCATTTCCGGCTCGCTGACCTTCGACCTCGGCAGCGACGACGACACCCTCACGGTCAACGGTGGCACGATCGCCGAGGCCGCCGCCGCCGATGTCTCCCTGCTGGGTGGCCTCGGGGCCGACACGATCGACATCCAGGGCGCGGTCGTCGGCGTCAACGGCAGCGTGCTGATCGACGGCGGCGCCGACGACGACCTGATCTCGATCGCCAACGGCGCGCAGATCGCTCTCCGGACCGCCAGCAGCGTCA
The DNA here is from genome assembly GCA_942492185.1 of uncultured Alphaproteobacteria bacterium. GTDB lineage: Bacteria > Pseudomonadota > Alphaproteobacteria > Kiloniellales > JACOMY01 > CALOEA01. Next base: position 21,586 of record CALOEA010000065.1, on the reverse strand, counting down.
CCATCCTCGGCGGCGACGGCGTTGACCATGTGACGCTCGACAGTACCGTGGCGGTGGCCGGCGACGTCACGCTCGATCTCGGCGCCGGCGACGAAACGCTGACCCTGAGCGGCGTCATGGTGGCGGAGCAGGTCAGCGCCTCGGCCAGCCTCGGCGGCGGCGACGGCAACGACACGCTGTCCTTCGACAACGTCATCCTCGGCCGCGACGGCGACGTGCTGATCGACGGCGGCGCGGACGACGACCTGATCGAGATCGTCAACGGCTCGCAGCTGGCGCTCGGCGCCGACAGCAGCGTCACCATCCTCGGCGGCGAGGGCACCGACCGGGTCGTCATCGAGGGCACCGTCGCCATCGCCGGCGACGTCACGCTCGATCTCGGCGCCGGCGACGAAACGCTGACGCTGAGCGGCGTCACCGTGGCGGAGCAGGTGACCGCCTCGGCCAGCCTCGGCGGCGGCGACGGCAACGACACGCTATTCTTCGACAACGTCATCCTCGGCCGCGACGGCGACGTGCTGATCGACGGCGGCGCGAACGACGACCTGATCGAGATCGTCAACGGCTCGCAGCTGGCGCTCGGCGCCGACAGCAGCGTCACCATCCTCGGCGGCGAGGGCACCGACCGGGTCGTCATCGAGGGCACCGTCGCCATCACCGGCGACGTCACGCTCGATCTCGGCGCCGGCGACGAAACGCTGACCCTGAGCGGCGTCACCGTGGCGGAGCAGGTGACCGCCTCGGCCAGCCTCGGCGGCGGCGACGGCAACGACACGCTATTCTTCGACAACGTCATCCTCGGCCGCGACGGCGACGTGCTGATCGACGGCGGCGCGAGCGACGACCTGATCGAGATCGTCAACGGCTCGCTGGTGGCACAGAGCGCCGACAGCAGCGCCACCGTTCTCGGTGGCGACGGCTTCGACAGCGTGACGGTCGCCGACTCCACGCTCGGCGTCGCCGGCCAGGTCACCTTCGACCTCGGCGACCGCGGCGATAGGCTCGCCGTCAGCAACTCCACGCTGGCGGCGCAGCTTGGCGCGACGGTGCAGATCCTCGGCGGCGGCGGCGCCGACACCCTGGCCTTCGGCGGCGACACGGTGGCGGCCCTGGGCAGCGTGACGCTCGACGGCGGCCTCGGCAACGACAACCTGCTGTTCGATGGCAGCGCCCTGGCGAGCGGCATCGACTCCTCGGTCTCGCTGTTCGGCGGCTCCGGCGGCGACCTCTTCCGCTTCAGCGGCAGCGACGCCGCAGTGGCGGGCAGCGTCTCGCTGTTCGGCGGCGGCGAGAACGACTCCCTCGCGGCGCTCGGCGGCAGCGTGCTGGCAGTCGGTGCGGACGCGCTTTTCCACGCCTTCGGCGGAGCCGGCAGCGACAGCGTTACGATCGAGGGCTCGGTCGTCGCCGCGGCGGGCCATGCCGTCATCGAGCTCGGCAGCGAGGCCGACAGCTTCGCGGCGACCAGCAGCACCCTGGCCGAGCAGGCCGGGTCGACGCTCCTGCTCCGTGGCGACGCCGGCAACGACAGCTTCCTCTTCGACGCCGCGCTGCTCGGCCTGCGCGGCGACGTGACGCTCGAAGGCGGCGGCGACGACGACCGCTTCGAGATCCGCAATGGTTCCCGGGTGGCCGCCGAGGCCGGCAGCACCGTAACGCTGTTCGGCGGCGACGGCTTCGACAGCCTGTTTCTCGCCGATGCGGTTCTCGGCGGCGGCGGCGCGGCGACGCTCGACCTCGGACAGCGGGGCGACCTCCTGTCCTCCAGCGGTTCGACGCTGGGCGAGCTCGCCGGCTCGCTGGCGCTGATCCTGGCCGGCGCCGGCGCCGATACGCTGCTGTTCGGTGGCGACACCGTCGCGGTCGAAGGCGCGGTCTCGATTGACGGCGGTCTCGGCGGCGACAGTCTCCTGTTCGACGGCAGCGACCTCGTCGCCAGCGCGACCGGCGCGGCGACGCTGTTCGGCGGCTCCGGTCTCGACCTCTTCCGCTTCAGCGGCAGCGACGTGGCACAGGCCGGCGATGTCCTGGCCTTCGCCGGCAGCGGCGACGACAGCCTCCAGTTCCTCGGCGGCAGCAGCGTCGCCACCCAGGCCGGCGCCGCCTTCAGCCTCTTCGCCGGTGACGGCGACGACCAAGTGGTCGTCGATGGCTCGCGCGTCGCCGACGCCGGGCAGGCGCTGATCGACGGCGGCGACGGCGCCGATACCTTCTTCCTGCGGAACGGCTCGGCGCTGGCGCAGCAGGCCGGCAGCAGCGGCACGCTGCTGGGCGGCCTCGGCCTCGACCTCTTCGTGATGACGGAGGACGCCGACGTCGGACGCGGCGGCGCAGGCACGCTCTTCGGCGGCGACGGCGAAGACAGGATGCAGTTCTCCAGCGGCAGCGACCTCGGGCAGGACGGCCTGGGGCAGGGCGTCATCCAGGGCGACGAGGGCAACGACCGGATCACGCTGGCCGACGACAGCGACGTCGGGCGCGCCGGCAGCGGCACGATCTTCGGCGGCCTGGGCGACGACCTCGTGCTGCTGACGAGCGGCAGCGACCTGGGCCAGGACGCCGGGGCCGGCGGCCTGGTGCAGGGCGACGAGGGCAGCGACACGCTGTTCCTCGCCTTCGACAGCGACGTCGGCCGCGACGGCGACTTGGCGAGGTCTCCGGCGGGGCCGGCGACGACTGGATCGCACTGATGCAGATGAGCGACCTCGGTGCCGGGGCCGGCGCCAGCGGCCGCCTGCTCGGCGGCGGCGGGCGCGACACCCTCGAGGTCTCCGGCGGCAGCGTCGGCGGGCTGGGCAGCGGCCTGGTCTCCGGCGGCGACGACGAGGACTGGATCAGGCTCGTCCTCGCCGACGTCGGCGGCGGGCCGGGCGGCAGCGGCACGCTCGCCGGCGACCAGGGCGACGACGTTGTCGCGCTGCTGGCCAGCCGCCTGGGGGTCACCGGCAGCGGCTCCCTCCTCGGCGGCGATGGCGACGACACCGTGACCTTCGACGCCGGCTCCGAGATCGGCGCCAACGGCCAGGTGCGCGGCGAGGCCGGCAACGACCGCCTGCGGCTCGACGACACCACGACGATCGCCGCCGGCGCGCTGCTCGACGGCGGCGCCGACACCGACGAACTGGAGCTCTTCGGCGTCGGCACGGGGACCTTCGACCAACGGTGCCACGATCAGCAACTTCGAGACCCTGCGCAAGACCGGCGGCGGCACCTGGAACTGGGACGTGACCGGCGCTGCCTTCGACAGCATCCTGCTGGACCGAAGGTACCTTCACGCTGCTGGACGAGACTCTGAGCGGACCCACCACCGTCGCCGCGGCCGGCGACGCTGTCGGGCGACGGCACGCTGGTCGGGCCGCTGTCGAACGCCGGCCGCATCGTGCCGGGCGACGACGGCACCTTCGGCGTGCTGACGATCGACGGCGACTACACGGTGCCGGCCTGCTGGCGCTGGATGTCGATGCTGGGCGCCGATGGCTCGCCGGCCGACCTGCTGCGGATCACCGGCACGGTCAGCCGGCAGCACGACGGTGCTGGTGACCAACCGCGGCGGGCTGGGCGCGGACTCGGTCGGCAACGGCATCCTGGTGATCGAGGTCGGCACGGCGGGGGGTTCCTCGGCCGAGGGCGACTTCACGCTGGGCGGGCCGGTGACCGTGGGAATGTTCGAGTACGGCCTGCTGCTGCAGCCGGACGAGAACTGGTACCTCACGACGCGCTTCAAGGACGAGACCGGCGACCTCAGCCTGGCGGGCACCGCCGCCATGGGGGCCTGGTACGCCGGCCTGCGCGCGGCTGACGAACGGCTGGGCGAGCTGCGCCAGCTGGTCGGCCCGACGCTGGAGCCGGGCCAGACGGCGTCTCTCGGCTACGGCGACGGGCAGCTGGCGCTCCGCGCGAGCGTGGTGGAACCGATGCCGCTGTCGGGCTGGCTGCGCATCGCCGGCGCATTACGACGACTACGGCAGCGCGGTGGGCACGCCCTTCGAGCAGACCACCCTGGTGGTGCAGGGCGGCTTCGACGGCGGCTTCCGCGGCCTGCTGACCGGCGACGACCTGCTGCTTCTCGGCGTCTTCGCCGGCATGACGCAGGCCGAGGCCGAGGTGAAGGACAGCGACACCGCGCTGGATCTCGAGGGCTGGGGCGGCGGTCTCTACGCCAGCTATCTCTGGCAGGGCCTCTATCTCGACGCGGTCCTAAAGGGCGACCTCTTCCAGCTCGACTACAGCATTCCGGCGATCGAGGTGGAGACCGGGCAGCAGGCGCTGGCGCTCGGCGGCTCGCTGGAGGTCGGCTGCCGCTTCGCGCTCGGCAGCGGTATCTTCGTCGAGCCGCAGGCCCAGATCAGCTACCTGCGCGTCGAGCTGGAGGACCTCGACGATATCGACGGGTCGACCAGGACGTGGTGTTCGAGGACTCCACCTCGCTGCGCGGCCGCGTCGGGCTCAAGTTCGGCGCCGCGCTGGCGGCGGCGCGGCACGCTACGGCCCTATGCCGAGGTCAGCGGGCTGCACGAGTTCCTCGGCGAGACCGAGGCGGTGATCGGCGACGCGGTCTTCGCCAGTTCGGTCGGCGGCAACGCGGTCGAGTTCGGCCTCGGCATCTCGGTGGTCGACGCCAGCGGCCGCTTCGGCTTCTTCCTCGACAGCGACTACGTCACCGGCGAGGTCGGCAGTTCGATCCAGGTGCAGGGCGGCGTCCGCGTGACCTGGTAGCCGCCGCCGCGGCCCGGCCCGACCCGGCGGCCGGCACGGCGACAAAAAAAATGAGGCCCGGACAGCGAACTGCCCGGGCCCCCAGGTGAACGCGGAGGATCGCCGCGTTGACTGCTTGGTCTCGGTGCCCTAGCCGATGGAGTGAGCGCCGCGACCGAACTCGGGATAGGCCTCCTGGCCAAGCTCGTCCTTGTCGAGGCCGGCCTCTTCGCCCTCGGCACTGACCCGGATCCCGCAGGTGAACTTGAGGATCAGGAAGATCACCATGCTGGCGACGAAGGTGAAGGCGCCGATCGAGGCGATGCCGACGATCTGCGCATAGAAGTCGCCGTCGTCGAAGATCGCGACCGCCAGCGTTCCCCAGATGCCGCCGACCAGGTGGACCGAGATGGCGCCCACCACGTCGTCGATCTTCAGCTTGTCGAGCAGCGGCACGAAGATCACCACCAGGACCGCACCGATGCCGCCGATGATGATGGCCGACAGCGAGGACTGGATGTCTGGGTTGGCGGTGATCGCCACCAGGCCCGCGATCGCGCCGTTCAGCGCCATCGTCAGGTCGATCTTGCCGTAGAGCAGCTGCGTCAGGATCATCGCCACCACCACGCCACCGCAGGCCGCGAGGTTGGTGTTGGCATAGACCAGCGACATGTTGGCGGCATCGGCGGCGGAGCCCAGCGCGAGCTGCGAGCCGCCGTTGAAGCCGAACCAGCCGAGCCAGAGGATGAAGGTCCCCAGGGTCGCCAGCGGCAGGTTGGAGCCCGGCATCGGGTGCATCTTGCCGTCCGCGCCGTACTTGCCCTTGCGCGGGCCGAGCACCAGCGCGCCGGTCAGGGCCGCCCAGCCGCCCACCGAGTGGACGATGGTGGAGCCGGCGAAGTCGGAGAAGCCCTCGCCGACCGAGTTCAGCCAGCCGCCGCCCCAGGTCCAGGAGCCGGTGACCGGATAGATCACCGCCGTCAGGACCACGGTGAAGAGCATGAAGGGCCAGATCTTGATGCGCTCGGCCAGCGTGCCCGAGACGATCGAGGCCGCGGTGGCGACGAAGACCACCTGGAAGAACCAGTCGGACATCACCGCGTAGCCGTTGCCGGAGACGGCATCGACCATCTCCTGCGTCGCTTCCTCGGCGCCCAGCAGCGCCACCTCGGCCTCGCCGAGATTGTAGAACAGCGTGAAGCTGCCGATGAAGTGGTCGGCCGCCTCGTTGCCGTAGTTGCCGTACATCAGGTTGTAGCCGATCAGGTAGTACATGATGCAGGCGATCGAATAGAGCGCGATGTTCTTCAGGCAGATTGCGGCGGTGTTCTTGGTGCGCACCAGGCCGGATTCCAGCATGGCGAAGCCCGCCGCCATCCACATCACCAGGGCGCCGTTGATGAGGAAGGAGAAGGTGTTGAAGATGAAGGCCGTTTCCGCCTTGTCGGCGGCGTAGGTGGCCTCGCTGACCATGGCGTCCTGCGCCAATGCCGGCGAGGCGGCGGCGATCACCGCCACCAGACCTGCCAGCCAACCGATGTATTTGCGCTGCATTGTCCTGTTCGCTCCCCTTGTCAGGCTGCTCAGTCCGTGGATCGGGTCCACCGGCCTAGAGCGCTTCCGCATCGACCTCGCCGGTGCGGATGCGCACGGCGCGGCTGAGGTCGTAGACGAAGATTTTCCCGTCGCCGATCCGGCCGGTGTTCGCGGCCTGCTGGATCGCCTCGACTGCGCGCTCGGCCAGATCGTCGCCGACCGCAACCTCGATCTTGGTTTTCGGTAGAAAGTTCACGGCGTACTCGGCGCCACGGTAGATTTCCGTCTGCCCCTTCTGCCGTCCGTAACCCTTGACCTCAGATACCGTCATGCCCTCGATGCCGAGGCTGGTCAGCGCCTCACGCACCTCGTCGAGCTTGAAGGGCTTGATGACGGCCATGACCATCTTCATGTACCCGCTCCCTCTTCCGTCGCCGCCGGCCGCCGAAAACGCGCCGGCTCCCGGAGTATGAAAGCAAGTATCGTGCCAACATCGGGACGCCTCCCCCGATTGGCGGAGCGACGCGCCATCGGGGGAAGGGTGAGTACCCCGTTCTGCTGCACCGCACAAGATTTCATGCCTGCTTTCTAGGCGCCGAGCGGATTTTGCCTATATTTTGATCAACTCCGTGACCCGGCGATGACGCTGCCTGCGGACGGCGGCTGCCGGCTGGACAGGCCGCGGCGGTGACCGGAGACTGCCGTGCCGCAGCGGCGGCGCGAGCACAGCGACGAGGACAGGCGGACGATGGGCGGGGAGCGGGACAGCGAGAGCGCGGGCGAGCGCCCCGGCGACAGCCGCCACGACGTGGTCATCGCCGGGGGCGGGCTGGCCGGACTCAGCCTGGCCATCGCGCTCGGCTCCGCCGGACTGGCGGTGGCGCTGGTCGATCGCGACCGCCCGGACGACCTTCTGGCCGCCGGCTTCGACGGCCGCTCCTCGGCGATCGCGCGCGGCTCGCAGCAGGTGCTGGCGACGCTCGGGGTCTGGTCGCGCCTGGGCGGCGCGGCGCAGGCGATCCGCGACATCCGCGTGTCCGATGGCCGCGCCCCCGGCCTGGAACAGGGGGCCGAGGGGCCCGACGAGCGGCCGGGCGCCGGCGCGGCCGCCGCTTTTCCTGCACTACGGCGAGGACGACCTGCCGCCGGGCAGCGGCCCCATGGGCTACATCGTGGAGAACCGCGCCCTGCGCCGCGCCCTCTACGAGACGCTGGCGACCTTCCCGTCCGTGACCCTGCTGGCGCCGGCCGCCGTCGCCGGCGCCCTGCCCGGCAGCGGCGGCGCCACCGTGACCCTGGAGGACGGCCGCAGGCTCCGGGCCGCCCTGGTGGTCGCCGCCGACGGCAAGCGCTCGCGGCTGCGCGAGGCCGCCGGCATCGGCATCACCCGCTGGGCCTATGGCCAAGCCGGGATCGTCGCCACTCTGGCGCACCAGCGCCCGCACCACGGCGTCGCGCACGAGCACTTCCTGCCCGCGGGCCCCTTCGCGGTGCTGCCGATGGTGGGCGGCGAGGACGGCCGGGGCGGCGAGGCGCCGCACCGCTCCTCGCTGGTCTGGACCGAGCGCAGGGCGCTGGTGCCGGCGATCATGGCGCTTGACGAGGCCGCCTTCGGCCGCGCGCTGGAGGCACGCTTCGGTGGCTCGCTCGGCGCCTTCCGGCCCATCGGCGGACGCTGGGCCTACGATCTGGAGCTGCAGTTGGCCGAGCGTTTCGTGGCACCGCGCCTGGCGCTGCTCGGCGAGGCGGCGCACGTCATTCATCCGATCGCCGGGCAAGGCCTGAACCTCGGCCTGCGCGATGTCGCGGCGCTGGCGGAGTGCGTGGTCGATGCGCTGCGCCTCGGCCTCGACCCCGGACAGGGCGAGGCGCTGGCGCACTACGAGCGCTGGCGGCGCTTCGATACCGTGATGCTGGCCGGCGTCACCGACGCGCTGAACCGGCTCTTCTCCAACGACCTGGCGCCGCTGCGCCTGGCGCGGGACCTGGGACTGGCGGCGGTGCATCGCCTGCCGCCGGCCAAGCGGCTCTTCATGCGCCACGCCATGGGGCTGGTGGGGGAGCTGCCGCGCCTGGCCCGCGGCGAGCCGCTCTAGGCGGCGTCAGGCCAGCGTCGGGTCGAAGGCCACCAGCGCGGCGTTCTCCACCGAGCGGCCGGTGAGCCCACGGATGAAGCCCCAGTGGGTCACCACCAGGGTGCCGCCCCAGTCGGCGGTGGCCCCGACGCCGAGCCGGAAGCGGCTGCAGCGTTCGGCCAGCGAGCGCTCGGTCTCGTCGGGATGCGGCCACCAGACCTCCGGCAGCGTACCGAAGGCGACCTGGGGGAAGCGCGCCTGCAGCTCGCTGCGCGGCGAGCCGATGTCGCAGGCGAAGAAAGCGCGCTCGCGGACCAGCGGCTCGGCCACGATCTCCAGCTCCAGGTGGCGGGCGAGGATCTCCGCGGTCTCCAGCGTGCGCCAGTAGGGGCTGGCCAGCAGCCGCGAGAAACGTCGCTCCTCGGCCGCCAGCCGCCGCCCGGCCTGATCGATCTGCTGCCGCCCCTCGGCGGTCAGCGAGGGATCGATGATTCCCGGATCCTGGCGGGTCACCGAGAAGTGCTTGTTGAAGTGCGATTGGCCGTGACGGATGAGGAGCATGGAGTGGCGATGACCTGATAACGCGAGCGGGAGCTTGCCCTTTGGGGCTGCGTCCCCTATCTACAGGGGCGAGATACTTAGGGCCTGCCGCGCTCCGGTGGAAGAAGGTAGGCGCCCAGTCGGCATCAAAAGATTCGCATGCCCCTGTCGCGCCGCCCCGCCTTTCGTCAGGGCCCGGAGGCCCTTTGACAGCGAACCAGAACCAAAGGGGCCTCAGCGATCCATCGAGGCAGGCGATAGCCATATGAGCGGCAGCGGATTCCAGCTTCTCGATATCATCCTTCTCGCGGTCGTCGCCGGCTTCCTGATCCTGCGCCTGCGCAGCGTGCTCGGCCGCCGCACCGGCCATGAGGAGCGCGCCGATCCGATGGCCGCCTTCCGCAACCGCCAGACCCGCGACCGCTCCGGCGAGCGCGCCGACGACGACGGCAGCGCCCGCTTCCCCGGCCCCGCCGACGAGACCGATGGCGACGAGCGCGATGCCGCCTCGCTCGGCCGCGCCGACCTGCCGCCGGACGCCACGCCGCTGGCCAAGGGCCTGGCGGCGATTCGCGCCGCCGACCGCAGCTTCGAGCCGCAGGGCTTCGCCAGCGGCGCCCGCATGGCCTTCGAGATCATCCTGCAGAGCTACGCCAAGGCCGACCTGAAGAGCCTGCGGCCGCTGCTCGCCAACGAGGTCTTCGAGGAGTTCGCCGGCGCCATCCGGGCGCGCGAGGAGGCCGGCGAGACGCTGACCACCACGCTGGTCGGCATCACCTCCGCCGAGGTCGTCGAGGCCGAACTGCAGGGCAAGACGGCCTTCGTCACGGTGAAGTTCGTCTCCGAGCAGATCAACACGCTGATCGACGGCGGCGGGCAGCTGCTGGAAGGCGGTGAGAAGCACGTGCAGACCATCGTCGATCTCTGGACCTTCGCGCGCAACACCCGCAGCCGCGATCCCAACTGGACCCTGGTCGCCACCGACACGCCGGAGTGACGGCCGCGGCCGCCGCCGGCCGGCCGCCACGGCGGCCGCGCACGATCTTGCGGCGCGCCCGCCCGGCTTGGCACCCGTTCCCCATGCGATCCCTCCTGCCGATCCTGCTGCTGGCGACGACGCTCGCCGCCTGCGGCGGTGACACCAGCGACGACGCCGGCCTGACGGCGCTGGCGCGGACCCTTGCCGCCGCCGCCGAAGCCGCCAAGCCGCCCCCGGTCACGGCCACCGCCGACTGCGCCTGCCCCGAGACGCCGCCCGGCAGCGCGGCGCCCAGCCCTGGCGCTGACCCCGACCCGCTTCGAGGAGCTGCCCGGCTGGGGCGCGGACACCGTCGCCGAGGCGCTGCCGGCGTTGCTGGCCTCCTGCCGCGCGCTGCTGGCGCAACCCGATACCACGCCGGTCGGCCCGGCCGGCCCGCAAGGGCCGCTCGCCGGCACGGTCGCCGACTGGCGGGCCCCCTGCCAGGGCTTGGCCGACATGCCGCCCGACGACCTGGTGCTGCAGAGCTACCTGGAATCGTGGTTCCGCCCCTACCTCGCCGCCGACGGGGCCAAGGCGGAGGAGCCCAGCCGCGGCCTCTTCACCGGCTACTACGAGCCGGAGGTCGAGGGCGCGACGGCCCCGGATGGCGACTACGTCTGGCCGCTCTACCGCGCGCCGGCCGACCTGCTGCGCATCCGCCTGGGCCGCTTCCGCGCCGACCTCGAGGGTCAGACGCTCTTCGGCCGGCTGGAGGGGCAGGAGTTCGTGCCCTACTACGACCGCGCGGCGATCGACGAGGGCCACGTGCTGGTCGGCCAGGGCCTGGAGCTGGTCTGGCTGAAGGACTACGTGCAGCTCTTCTTCCTCCAGGTGCAGGGCTCCGGCCGCGTCACGCTGCCCGACGGCCGGGTGCTGCGCGTCGGCTATGCCGGCAACAACGGCCACGACTTCACCGCCATCGGCCGCCTGCTGCTCGACGAAGGCCGGATCGGCAGCGGCGAGGCGACGGCGCAGGGCATCATGGCCTGGCTGCGCGCCAACCCCGCCGAGGCCTGGGAGGTGATGAAGCGCAACCAGCGCTATATCTTCTTCCGCCAGATCGAAGGCCCCGGACCGCTCGGCGCCCAGGGTGTGGCGCTGACGCCGGGACGCAGCCTGGCCGTCGATCCCGCCTTCCTGGCGCTCGGCCTGCCGCTCTGGCTCGACACCACCTGGCCCGGCGGCGGCGCGCCGCTGCGCCGCCTAGTGGTGGCGCAGGATACCGGCGGCGCGATCAAGGGGCCGGTGCGCGGCGACCTCTTCTGGGGCGCCGGCGAGGCGGCCCTGGCCGAGGCCGGCCGGATGAAGGAACGCGGCCGCTATTGGCTGCTGCTGCCGGCCAGCGTGGCGGAGCGCCGCTGAGCCCGACCGTCTGGAACTGCGAAGGAGAAAGCGCGATGCATCTCGAAGGCTCCTGCCACTGCGGTCAGGTCCGCTTCACCGTCGAGGCCTATGCGCCCGTCCCCTACATGCGCTGCTACTGCTCGATCTGCCGCAAGACCGCCGGCGGCGGCGGCTACGCGATCAACCTCGGCGCCTGGAAGAAGACCCTGAAGGTCGAGGGCCGCGAGCATCTCTCGGTCTACCGCGCCAAGAACACCAGCGAGACCGCCGGCACCCGGCGGAAAAGCGAGGCGCGCCGCCATTTCTGCAAGCACTGCGGCTCGGCCCTCTGGCTCTACGACCCGCGTTGGCCGGAGCAGGTGCACCCGCTTGCCAGCGCCATCGACACGCCGCTACCGAAGGCGCCGGAGCACGTCGACATCATGACCAACTTCATGCCCGACTGGGTCTCGCTGCCGCGCGGGCGGCAGGGCGACGCGCGCTACAACGAGTATCCGGAGGAATCGCTGGCGCAGTGGCACCGCCGCCACGGCATGGCGGTCCGGAAGCCGAAATGACCCCCTTCGGCGAGCGGCTGCGCCAGTTGCGCCGCGCCCGCGGCGAGACCGCGCGCGACCTGGCGCAGGCGCTGGGCGTCTCGCCGGCCTATCTCTCGGCGCTGGAGCACGGCCATCGCGGCCGCCCCTCGCGCCGGCTGGTGGAGCTGATCTGCCAGCACTTCGGCATCATCTGGGATGAGGCCGAGACGCTGCAGCAGCTGGCGCGCACCTCGCACCCGCGTGTCGTGGTCGATACCAGCGGCCTTTCGCCGACCCACGTCGCGCTGGCCAACGCCCTGGCCGAGAAGATCCGCGGCCTCGGCGAGGGCGAGGCGGCGGCGCTGCTGCGCCAACTGGGCGAGGTCGGCCGCGCGACGGCGTGAGGCCGCCGGCGCAACGGCAGGGCCGAATCGCGGGATCGCGCCGGACGCGGAGCCCTCTAGGAAGACCCGGCCGCGGCCGCCTCCGCCAGCGCCCGCGTCCGCTCGACGGCGGCGGCCACCTGCGGCGTCAGGTCGACCTCGTCCGGGTGGCCGTCCTTGCGCCGCCAGTCGATGCTGAAGGTGAGCTTGGCCGAGAGGCCGGGGCGCAGCGGCGGCTCGATGCGGTTCACCGCCTGGCCGGCGTAGAGCGGATGCTCGAGGATGACGAAGTCGACCTCGTGGCTCTTCTCATAGGCGGTGATGCGCTCCACCACCTCGAAGGCGGCGGTACGCATGCGGCGCACCACGTAGCCCGGCTGCCGTTCGAGCATCTCGACGGCCTGCACGCCCTGCAGGAACTTGCCAGGGTCCTCGATCTTCTCCAGCAGCAGCTGCCAGATGACCTCGAGCGGGGCGGCGACCTGCAGGCTTTGGCTGGCTGTCGGCATGACGGGCTCCTTGGGCGGGACGGGTGGCAGGCGGCGCAGGCCCATTCCAACGCCCTCGCCGTCGTCAGCGCAATGACCAGGGAACGTTCGGCCGGCGAAAAGGGTTTCCTGGAACAGAAGCCGCCGGAGCGGCCGGCTGGCATTCTTCGTGGAGTCCCGGTCCATGACCTGTCGCGTCTCCCTCCAGCACACCCCCCGCGCGCCTGGCCTCGTCGCACCCCTCCCATCGGCCGCAGCCCGCTGCGCCGCGCCCGATCGCCCGCGTGGTCGCGCGGCAGCGCCGTGCCGCCGAACGCGAGCGGCCCGGTATTTTCTTTCTGCTGGCGGCCGCCGGCTTCGTGCTGCTCGCCGCCGCCGGCAACGGCTGGATCGACGCCACCCTGCCCTGAGCCTCCGGCGCCGCGGCGACGCCATGGGGTGGAGCCGCGGCAGCGTGCTGCGTGCCGCCGCGCTGACCTATGTCGCCGCGGCGCTGGCCGGACTGTTGAACGTCGCCCGCTGGATCCGCGTGCTGCGCTTCTGAGCGGCGGCGTGGCTAGAGGATGAACTTGGAGAGGTCGCTGTCCTTGGCCAGCACGCCGACACGGCTCTCCACGTAGGCGCGGTCGATCGTCAGGCTGTCGCCCGGCCGGTCGGAGGCGGTGAAGGAAATCTCCTCCAGCAGCTTCTCCATCACCGTGTGCAGGCGCCGGGCGCCGATGTTCTCCACCGAGCCGTTGATCTCGGCGGCGAGGTCGGCCAGCGCGGCGACGCCCTCGTCGGTGAAGTCGAGCGTCACCTGCTCGGTGCCGAGCAGCGCCTTGTACTGCTTGATCAGCGAGGCCTCGGGCTCGGTCAGGATGCGCTCGAAGTCGTCGCGGTTCAGCGCCTTGAGTTCGACGCGGATCGGCAGGCGGCCCTGCAGCTCCGGCAGCAGGTCGGAGGGCTTCGCCAGATGGAAGGCGCCCGAGGCGATGAAGAGGATGAAGTCGGTCTTCACCGTGCCGTGCTTGGTCGCCACCTGGGTGCCCTCGAGCAGCGGCAGCAGGTCGCGCTGCACGCCCTCGCGGCTGACGTCGGCTCCGCCGCGGTCGCTGCGCGCGGAGATCTTGTCGATCTCGTCGAGGAAGACGATGCCGTGCTGCTCGACCAGTTCGATGGCCTGGCTGCGCACGCTCTCCTCGTCCAGCAGCTTGTCGCTTTCCTCCGCCAGCAGCAGGTCGTAGGACTCGCCGACCGTTACCTTTCGCCGCTTCTTCTGCTGCCCGAAGGCTTTGCCGAAGATGTCGTTGAGATTGAGCATGCCCATCTGGGCGCCCGGCATGCCGGGGATGTCGAAGGTCGGCAGCGAGGGGCCCTTTGTGTCGATCAGCTCGAGCTCGATCTCCTTGTCCGCCAGCTTGCCCTCGCGCAGCAGCTTGCGGAACTTCTGCCGCGTGTCCTCCGAGGCCTTGTCGCCGACCAGCCCGTCGAGCACGCGCTCCTCGGCCGCCAGCTCGGCCTTGGCCTTCACCACCCGGCGCTGGCGCTCGCGCGTCATGGTGATGGCGACCTCGACCAGGTCGCGCACGATCTGCTCGACATCGCGGCCGACGTAGCCGACCTCGGTGAACTTGGTCGCCTCGACCTTGAGGAAGGGCGCCTCCGCCAGCTTCGCCAGGCGGCGCGCGATCTCGGTCTTGCCGCAGCCGGTCGGGCCGATCATCAGGATGTTCTTCGGCATGACCTCTTCGCGCAGCGCATCGCGGCAGCTGCTGGCGGCGCCAGCGGTTGCGCAGGGCGACGGCCACGGCGCGCTTGGCGTCGTTCTGGCCGACGATGAAGCGGTCGAGTTCGGAGACGATCTCGCGCGGGCTGAAGGAGGGGCTTTCGTCGGCCGGCTCCTCCTGGCTGCGGAAGAGGGAGCTCTCGGGTGCTGTCATGTCGGGGACCATCTCAGACCGTGATCTCTGCGAGGCGGGTGCCGCCGTCCTGCGACGGCAGGCTCTCCACCACGAGGTTGGTGTTGGTGTAGACGCAGATGTCGGCGGCGATCTGCAGTGCCCGGCGGGCGATGAACTCGGCCTCGTGGTCGCTGTCGGCCAGCGCCCGGGCGGCGGCCAGGGCGTACATCCCGCCCGAACCGATGCCGATCAGCCCGTCCTCCGGCTCCAGCACGTCGCCGGAACCGGTCAAGACCAGCGAGACCTTGCTGTCGGCCACCGCCATCATCGCCTCCAGGCGGCGCAGGTAGCGGTCGGTGCGCCAGTCCTTGGCCAGCTCCACGCAGGCGCGGGTCAGCTGCCCGGGAAAGGTCTCCAGCTTCGCCTCCAGCCGCTCGAAGAGCGTGAAGGCGTCGGCGGTGGCACCGGCGAAGCCGGCCAGCACCTCGCCCTTGGCGAGGCGCCGCACCTTGCGGGCGTTGGATTTCATCACGGTCTGGCCGAAGGAGACCTGGCCGTCGCCGGCCACCACCACCCGGCCGCCCTTGCGGACGCAGAGGATGGTCGTGCCGTGCCAGGGGCTCGCGGGCGTGGAGTGGCTAGCGTCTGTCATGGGGCCATTACATGGCCTGCCGGCGCGCGGCGATCAAGCTGGGCCTCGCCCCTTCGGTCCGATCGGCCCGGACGCCAGGCCAGGGCCGGCCGGCCGCCGCCACCGCCCGCTGCCGCCCAGGAGGCACCCATCCCAGGCCTTTCCCGGCCGGGCCGGGCCGCCGAGGAAGCGTTCGCCGCCGGCCCCCGATCCGCGAGAAGGGCTTGCACCGGGCGCCGGCTCGTGGCTTGTCTCGGGCGGAACAGGAGGGGCCGCCCATGCGCAAGGCGACGGTGAAACGCGAGACCAAGGAGACCAGGATCGAGGCCTCGGTCGATCTGGACGGGACCGGCCGGGCCGAGATCGCGACCGGCATCGGCTTTCTCGACCACATGCTGGACAGCCTGGCGCGCCACTCCCTGATCGACATCGTGCTGAAGGCCGAGGGCGACCTGCACATCGACTATCACCACACCACCGAGGACAGCGGCATCGTGCTGGGCCAGGCGCTGGCCGAGGCGCTGGGCGACCGCAAGGGCATCCGCCGCTTCGGCGACGCGCTGATCCCGATGGACGAGACCCTGACGCGCGTCGCGCTCGACGCCTCCAACCGGCCCTACCTGATCTGGAAGGTGCAGGTGCCGCGCGACAAGCTCGGCACGATGGACACCGAACTCTTCAAGGAGTGGTTCCAGGCCTTCTCGCAGGCCGGCGGGCTGACGCTGCACGTCGAGACCCTCTACGGCGAGAACAGCCACCATATCGTCGAGTCCTGCTACAAGGGCCTGGCCCGCGCGCTTCGCCAGGCGATCGAGACCGACCCGCGCAGCCCCGGCGCCGTGCCCTCGACCAAGGGGTCGCTCTAGGCCGGCCGGGCCGCGGTCGGCCCCCTGGCTGTCTCGCGGGAAGGGACCGGCGCGGCGGACGGCGGTCGGCCGCCCTGCCCCCGTCTTTCACAATTCCATCACCCGCTCGCCCATTGCACCGCCCCCTAGACTTTCGTATGTCCCGGCCATGACCCTCTCCACCTGCGCGCTCATTGACTACGGCTCCGGCAACCTGCGCTCGGCAGAGAAGGCGCTGGTGGCGGCCGCCAAGGCCGCCGGCCTCACCGTCGAGGTGGTGGTGACCGACCGCCCGGAGGAGGTGCGCCGGGCCGAGCACATCGTGCTGCCGGGCGTCGGCGCCTTCGCCGACTGCAAGGCGGGCCTGCTCGGCCGTCCGGGCCTGATCGAGGCGCTGGCCGAGATGGCGATCGAGAAGAGCCGGCCGTTCCTCGGCATCTGCGTCGGCATGCAGCTGCTGGCGACCCAGGGGGTCGAGCACGGCACGCACGAGGGCCTGGGCTGGATCCCCGGCGAGGTGGTGCGGATCGCCCCGCCGGCGCCGGCGCCAGGCGAACAGGCGCTGAAGGTGCCGCACATGGGGTGGAACGAGCTCGCCAGCCTCGACCCCCATCCGCTGTTCGAGGGTCTGGCGCCCGGCAGCCATCTCTATTTCGTCCATAGCTATCATTTCCGCGCCCGCAAGGCGCAGAACGTCATCGCGACGGTCGACTACGGCGGCCCCCTTGTCGCCGCAATCGGCCGCGACAACCTCGTCGGCACACAATTCCATCCGGAGAAATCGCAGGCCCTGGGGCTCAGGGTCCTGGCGAATTTTCTCGCCTGGACGCCTTAGGAGGAGACCCGGCATGAAGGGGGCAGCATGAGCGCCAAGGAGAACAGGAAGGCCGCCGGTCCGTCGATCGCGGTGGCGGCATTGACCGCCTTCCGCGGCCCGGACCTGCACGATCTCTGCGATGCCGCCGACGCGGCGATCGAGCAGGGCGGCGGCTTCGGCTGGCTGGCCGTGCCGCCGCGCGACGTCATGCAGTCCTATTGGCGCGGCGTCCTGCTGGTGCCCGACCGCGAGCTCTTCGTCGCGCGGCTCGACGACACGATCTGCGGCTCGGCACAGCTGCTCAGCCCCTCGCGCAACAACGAGGCCGGCGCCCGCGTCGGCTCGCTCACCACCTTCTTTCTCGCCCCCTGGGCGCGCGGGCACGGCCTCGCCGCGATGCTGGTGCTGGCGGTCGAGGCGCGCGCCCGCGAGCTGGGGCTGGAGGTCATGACGCTGGACGTGCGCGAGACCCAGACCCGCGCCATCGAGGTCTACGGCCAGCTCGGCTACGAGCGCTGGGGCAGCAACCCGCGCTACGCCTACGTCGACGGGCGCTGGATGGCCGGGCACTTCTATTCCAAGGACCTGAAAGAGGTAGAGGCGTGATCCTCTTTCCCGCCATCGACCTCAAGGGCGGGCAGGTCGTCCGCCTCCTCAAGGGCGAGATGGCCCAGGCCACGGTCTATGGCGACGACCCGGCGGCGCAGGCGGCCGCCTTCGCCGCCGCCGGCTTCCGCTGGCTGCATCTGGTCGATCTCGACGGCGCCTTCGCCGGCAGCCCGCGCAATGCCGCGGCGGTCGAGGCGATCCTGGCCCGCGTTTCGCTGCCGGTGCAGCTCGGCGGCGGGATTCGCGACCTGGCGACGATCGAACGCTGGCTGGCGCTGGGCGTGCGCCGCGTCATCCTCGGCACGGCGGCGGTGCGCGACCCCGATCTGGTGCGCGACGCCTGCCGGCGCTTCCCCGGCCGCATCGTGGTCGGCGTCGATGCGCGCGACGGCAAGGTCGCGGTCGCTGGCTGGGCCGAGGCCTCCGAGCTGACGGCCCTGGAGCTCGCCCGGCGCTTCGCCGATGCCGGCGTGGCGGCGCTGCTCTTCACCGACGTCGCCCGCGACGGCGCCCTGGCCGGGGTCAATCTCCAGGCGACAGCAGCGCTGGCGCGCGACTCCGGGCTGCCGGTCCTGGCCTCCGGCGGCGTCGCCGGGATCGAGGACATCGAGGGGCTGCTGGCGCTGCGCGAGCCGCTGATCGAAGGGGTGGTGATCGGCCGCGCGCTCTACGACGGGCGCCTCGACCCGCAGGCGGCGCTGGCGCTGACGGCGCGGGCGGCGGCCTGATGCTGAAGGTCCGCATCATCCCCTGCCTCGACGTGAAGGACGGCCGCGTGGTGAAGGGCGTCAACTTCGAGGGGCTGCGCGATGCCGGCGACCCGGTCGAGCAGGCGCGCCGCTACGACGCCGAGGGCGCCGACGAGCTCTGCTTCCTCGACATCACCGCCAGCCACGAGGAGCGCGCCACGATCTTCGAGGTGGTGGCACGGACCGCGGCGGTCTGCTTCATGCCGCTGACGGTCGGCGGCGGCGTGCGCGCGCTCGACGACATCCGCAAGCTGCTGCTGGCCGGCGCCGACAAGGTCTCGATCAACACCGCCGCCGTGGCGCGTCCGGAGTTCGTGGCCGAGGCGGCGGAGAAGTTCGGCAGCCAGTGCATCACCGTCGCGGTCGATGCCAAGCGTGGCGAAGGCGGCGGTTTCGAGGTCTTCACCCACGGCGGGCGCCGCGCCACCGGGCTCGACGCCGTCGCCTGGGCAGCGCGCATGGCCGACAGCGGCGCCGGCGAGATCCTGCTGACCTCGATGGACCGCGACGGCACCTCGGTCGGCTACGACCTGGAGCTCACCCGCGCCGTGGCCGACGCCGTCGGCGTGCCGGTCATCGCCTCCGGCGGGGTCGGCGGTCTCGCCGACCTGGTGACCGGGGTGACCGAAGGCCATGCCTCGGCGCTGCTCGCCGCCTCGATCTTCCACTACGGACAGCATACGATTGGCGAAGCCAAGGCGGCCCTGGCCGCCGCCGGCGTGCCGGTGCGGCGCGCCTGAAGGGCTGCCGGCCTGGGCCGCAGCCTTGCGGCGCGGCCAGGAAATCGGGCAAGAACGAGAGTGATTTGTTCCGATTGCGGTACGAATGGACTTGCCGCCCGCAGGCGGCATTGGAGAGGGATCGCTCGATGGATCAGCACCCCCTGGAGGAACTCTATCGCGTGATCGCGTCGCGCAAGAACGCCGATCCGCAGGAGAGCTATACCGCGCGCCTCTTCGCCAAGGGCACCGGCAAGATCGCCAAGAAGCTCGGCGAGGAGGGCGTGGAGACCGCCCTGGCCGGCGTCGCCGGGACGCGCGACGAGGTGATCGCCGAGTCGGCCGACCTGCTCTACCACCTGCTGGTGCTCTGGGCGGCGCGCGACATCGCCCCGCCCGACGTCTGGCAGACCCTGGCGGAGCGCGCCGGCGTCTCCGGCCTGCTGGAGAAGGCCAGCCGCGAGGAGGACTAGAACGCCGCGGCGCGGATCTGCCGGCAACTGGCCTCGTCCATCGCCGCCAAGGCCAACCAGGCCTCCTGACCGTCCAGCGGCGGGCGCGCCAGCCGCCGGCGCGCGTCCGGCACCAGCCGCAGCAGGCCGGCCGCCGCCAGGTGCGGGACGGCGCCGCGCGGCAGGCCCAGGCCCGCCGCCAGCAGGCGGTCCAGGCGCCAGGGGCAGGCCGGCGGGACGGCCAGGAGAATGCGCAGGGCCGGCGCATCCTGCGGCCCACCCAGCCTCTCCTTGACGATCGCCGGCCCTTCGCCGGGCTCGACCCGGTGGCAGTGACGCCGCAACAGCGCCCTGTCGCTGGCGACCGCCCGCGCCAAGGCCGCGTCGTTCGCCGTCAGGCGGGCGAGCAGGCCGCGCTCCAGGGTCTGGACGGCCTGTCGCTCCACCAGCGGCAGGTTCCAGCTCGCCGCACAGTGGTCGCAGCGGTAGATCAGCCAGGCATCGAGGCGCTTCTTCTGCGCATTGACGCGGAATCGGCCGCTGCTGACGAAGGGCCGGAGGGTTTCGCAGTGACGGCAGTGGCGCCAGGGGCGGGGCGCCGGCAGGGGACCGAGCGACCAGCGTACGGTGAGGGGATCGTGCATCGCGCAGGCCTTCCGTGAGGAAGGGCGCGTGGCGATCACTGGACATCCGGCAGGCGCCGGGCAGACGAAGGGCTGGAAGGGGAGTCTGCGCGTGGGGGCGGCCGCGGCGCGGAAACGGCCGGCGGCGACCTCGGCCATACCGATCTCGGCCCAGCGCCACGCGCCCGAAGCGCCCGCGCCGCCCCCGGAAGGGGCCGCCGGGCCGGGTGTTACGAAGCGTCAGCGAGATCGGTCAGCGCGTCGGCAAAGGTCTTCTCGGTCCACCATCCCTGCAGAAGCGCGGGAGATTATGGACAGCGGGCGCCGAAGGCAAGCGCCGCCGGTCGGTGCCGCGGCCGATGGCTTCCAGCGCCGGACCGGCGGTGCTAGCGTCGCCCTCCCCTGAGAGCGCGCCGACGCGGAGGCTGCCACCCCGATGAGCTACGATCCCACCAACATCTTCGCCCGCATCCTGCGCGGCGAGATTCCCTGCAAGAAGGTCTACGAGGACGCGCACGCCCTGGCCTTCCACGACATCAACCCGCAGACCCCCACCCATGTCCTGGTCATCCCCAAGGGCGCCTACGTCTCCTTCGACGACTTCTCGGCGAAGGCCTCGGAGGCGGAGATCGCCGGCTGGGTCCGCGCCATCGGCAAGGTGGCCCGCGATCTCGGGCTGGCCGAGCCGGGCTACCGCGTGCTCTCCAACATCGGCCGCGACGGCCACCAGGAGGTGCCGCACCTCCACATGCACCTCTTCGCCGGCCAGGACCTCGGCCGCATGATCAAGCCGGTCGACAAGTAGGGCCCCCGGGGAACTTTCGCCGGCCGGCCGCGTTTCCTCTCGACGGTGGCATAGGGCCACGCAAGAGTTTCCGGCGGGCCGTCGCGTTTCCCAGGAACGGTCCGCAGCAACCGGCCGTATGACGAACTGACGTCATCACATTGGAGGCAAGCGCCATGCGCCGCCCACTGCTCCTTCTCGCCGCCGCCGCCCTGGCGCTCGGCGCCGCCGGCCCGGCCCTGGCCGACAAGGACAAGAACAAGCACAAGAACAAGGACAAGCATGGGGGCTACGAGCTGCAGCACCACGGCAAGAAGGACGTGATTCCGGACGGCGTGGCGACGGCGGCGGGGGTGATCCTGTTCTACGACTACCTGCAGCGCGGCGGCGCGCCCGGCGTGGTGCTGCTCGAACGCCAGGCCGGCAAGCACCACAAGGAGAGCTACGGCTACTACTACCCCTACGGCGGCTCGGTCATCCACATCGACAGTGGCAAGAACAAGGGCAAGAACAAGGGCAAGAACAAGGGCTACGGACAGACCTACCAGTCCAGCGGCAACGCGGTGCTCGACGCCGTCATCACCGCCGCCGAGGCGGCGATCATCTACGACTACATCCAGCGCTACGGCACCGCCGCCTTCGGGCCGCCCCAGGGGCTGCCGCCGGGCATCGCGAAGAACCTGGCGCGCGGCAAGCCCTTGCCGCCCGGCATCGCCAAGCGCTATCTGCCGCAGCCGCTGCTGGGCCAGCTGCCGCTGCGGCCGGGCTACGAATGGCAGGTGATCGACAACGACATCCTCCTGGTCGTTGCCGCCACCTCGGTGATCGTCGACGTGCTGAAGGACGCCTTCTAGCCGAGACGAACGGGCGTCCG
>CALOEA010000064.1:0-8065 GCA_942492185.1 uncultured Alphaproteobacteria bacterium | reverse complement strand
GCCGCGGTGGGTGTCGCGCATCCGGCGCATCAGCGGCGGGAGCGCCCTCGCCTCGCGTGCCGCCACCACCGTCAGCGCCGCGGCCCGCTGTTCCGCCGGCAGCGCCGCGACGCGCTGGGGCTCCAGCGGCTGGAGCGTGACGCCGCCCTTCATCCAGGCTTCGCCATTGGCGGGCAGGCAATAGATCCACCCGCCATAGGCCAGCAGGCGCTTGTCGCGGAAGACGGCGAAGTGGGTGCCGGCCGAGATCTGGCTCTTGACCACCTTCATCATGCGGCCGAGCGGCTCCTGGCCGAAGAAGTCGTCTTCGGCCAGGAGGTCGAGCAACAGAGACAAGGCTTCGTAGCTCTTCGGCAGCCGCGCCACGGTCAGCGACGGACCGCCGCCGCCCTTGCGCTCTGCCACGGCGACGAGCCTAGAAGCTCAGGTGGATCTTGGCATAGGGCCCGTGCACCAGCACGTCACCCTCGCCGCCATAGCTGTAGCCGGCCGGGCTGATCTCGTTGAACTCGGGCGCCAGGCCCCAGAACTGCTGCGCCCGATAGCCGGCCTGCAGGCTGACACCCTCGACGATCTCGTAGGCGAGAGCGAGCGAGCCTTCCAGGTTGTAGACCGTCACGCCCTGGCTCATGCCCGGATAGGAGCCGTCCACCTCGATGGAGCCGAAGAGGACCGAGCCGGAGACCGCGCCGACCACGCCGATGGGGAAATCGCCGAACTGCAGGTTCATGTCGGCACCGAGGCGCGGGCCGACCAGCCAGGCGGTCGCGTCGATGTTGTCGGAGGCGAAAAAGCCGGCCGCTTCGATCTCGTTGTCGAGGTGCAGACCGCGCAGGCCGCCGAAGAGGTCGAAGCCGTCGCCCAGCTTGTAGACCAGCGAGGCATCCATCGTCTGATAGGAGAAGGCATTGCTGCCGGACTCGAAGAAGGTCGAGCTGTTGTCCTGATCGAGAAAGGTCGAAGCCAGCGCCGCATCGATGGCGAAGTCCTCGTCCAGATGGAAGCGGCCGGAAAGAGCGAAATAGCCGCCTTCATCGCCCGGAACCAGATCGCTCAGATCGCCATACTTGTCGCTGTCGTCGAAGCCGGCCGTGGTGTCGCTGTCGTTGAACAGGAAGCCGCCCTCGAGGCCAAACTCCACCACCGGGCCGAGCCGGGCCGCCTTCTCCTGTGCCACGGCAGGGGCAACCTGCAGCGCCAGTACGACGGCGGTAGCGCCGAGCAACGCTCGCTTAAAGCTATTCATACCAAGTCCTCACCGATTGAACGTCCCATCAGGAGTCAGAACTATCAGGCAACATCTTGTAATGCAATGATAATTCTTTACCTATCCTGTTAGGCAAGGGAACTTTCCGTAAGACCCTCTCAGGCGAGCAGACCCAGCTTCCCGGCGATGAATTCCGCCGTCATCAGGTCCAGGTGTCCGCCACCGGCATTCTTGAAAACCGTGATCTCCGCCTCCGAGCGCCGCCCCTGCCCCGCGCCGCAGATGTCGTAGAGATCGCCGCCGAGATCGCTTTCGCCAAGACCGGCCGCGAAGGCATCGATCAACTCGCCGCAGCGGCCGATGGTGCCGTCCCGGCTGTCGACGAAGAGCCGCCCGCGCGTCACCGCCTCGGCATCGGCCTCGCGCATCTCCGGCAGGAAGGAGCCCACCAGGTCGAGGTGCGCGCCGGGCTTCAGCCAGGCGCCCCTGATCAGCGGCTCGCTGGACATGGTCGCCGTCGAGATGACATCGGCCCGGCGCGCCGCCGCCTCGAGGTCGTCGACGACCTCTGCCGCGATGCCGACCGCCGCCAAGCCCTCCGCCAAGGCCTCGGCGCGGGGGCGCGAGCGGTTCCACAGGGTGACGTGCCGGAGGCTCGGCCGCACCGCGCAGTGCGCGCGTACCAGGTAGGGCGCCAGGGTGCCGGCCCCGACCATCAGGAGGCGCTCGGCGCCCGGGCGCGCCAGGTGCCGCTGGCCCAGCGCCGAATCCGCGGCGGTCTTCCAGTTGGTCACCGGCTGCCCGTCGATCACCGCAACCGGCCGGCCGCTCTCGCCCTCGAAGAGCGCGACCAGGGAATAGATGGTCGGCAGTCCTTTGGCCGCGTTGCGCGGCACGATCGGGCCGAACTTGATGCCGATGGCCTTGCCGCCGCGCCAGGCGGCGCGACAGAGCAGCGAGGCGCCGGTCGAGGCATCGGGATCGAGCAGCAGGATGTCGCCGGCCGCGGCCCGCGCCTCACGATGGCAGGCCTCCATGTGGTCCACCAGCGGCAGCAGTTCGATGGCGGCCTCGGCTTCCTCGCGGTCGATCATGCGCATCGGTGGAGTCTCCCTCGTGTCGGTCAGAGCAGGTACCAGAGCAGCAGCGGCAGGGTGGCGAAGGACAGCAGCGTGGAGATCAGCACCATCCCCGCCACCTCCGGCGCGGCGCGGCCATAGCGTTCGGCGAAGAGGTAGTTGAACACCGCTGTCGGCATCGAGGCCTGCAGCACGACGACGCCGCGCGCCGCTCCCTCCAGGCCGAAGAGCTCGCTGACCGCCAGGCCGACGAGGAATCCGCCGACCATGCGCACCAGCGACAGCAGCCCGCTCTTCAGCAGGCTCTTGGCCTTCAGGCGCGACAGCGACACGCCCAGCGCCATCAGCATCAGGGGGATCGTCAGGCCGCCCAGCAGCCGGAAGGTGTTGGCCGCCCACTGCGGTGCCTCGAAGCCCGTTATCACGATGACCAGTGCGACCAGGACGGCATAGATGATCGGCGAGCGGGCCAGCAGCTTCGGATCGACGCGGCCGGCGGCGATCGAGGTGCCGATGGTGAAGTTGCCGATGGCGGAGAGCGCGAAAAGCACGATGGCCAGGGCGAGGCCGGCGTCGCCGAAGGCGAAGAGACAGAGCGGCAGGCCCATGTTCCCCATGTTCGGGAACAGCATCGCCCCGAGATAGTCGCGGTAGGAGAGCTTCGCCAGGCGCAGCGTCACCAGGCCAACGGTGGCGAAGCCGATGTAGAGGCAGATGCCGGCCATCAGCGTCTCGACGAAGACGCCGGCATCGGGACGCACGCGCAGGAAGGTATCGATCACCAGACAGGGCGTGCCGACGGTCATCACCACCGAGGTGATCATCGAGGTGTCGAATTTGGCCCCGGAACGCGCCCAGAGAAAGCCGATGAGCGCCGTGATCAGCACCGGCGTGATGATGGTAGCGATTTCGGCGACCACGCGGTCCTGTCCCGATGCGATTGGCGATGGTGGGCGGTGAGGGGATCGAACCCCCGACCCTCTCGGTGTAAACGAGATGCTCTACCGCTGAGCTAACCGCCCTGCTAGAGGTTGCGCACTCTAGGCAGAGCGTCTTCCCGCGCCAAGTCCGCTTCGCCCGACAAAGGGCCGCGGGGCGCATGGCTGGCCTACGACGATCGGGGATCGCAGCAAGGAGCACGACCGACCCATGAATGGATTGCGCCTGGTCCTGCTGGCCCTGGCCATCGCCGCTTCGGCCCTGGCCGCGGGCTTCTTCTTCGCCTGGGACGCAGTGGTCATGCCGGGCTTCGCGGCCGCCGAACCGGAGACGGCGGTCGGTGCCATGCAGGCGGTGAATGCCTCGGTACGCAACCCGCTCTTCGCCGCCAGCTTCTTCGGGAGTGCCGTCTTCGGCCTCCTGGCAGCGGCGTCGCTCTGGGGGCGCGGCCCGGCCTTCGCGCTGGCGGTCGCCGGTGCCGCCGTCTACGGCGTCGGCGTGCTGACGGTGACCTTCCTGATCCACGTCCCGCTGAACGAGGGCCTGGCGCCACTGCGGCCACCGCCGGACGAGGCGGCGGTCCTCTGGGACGCCTACTCGTCTCCCTGGGAAGCCTGGAATCCGGTGCGCACCCTCGGGGCGCTGGCCGCCTGCGCCCTCTACGTCGGGGCGCTGGTGCGCTGGCGCGTCGCGTCGTCGGGCGGCGCGTGGGAGAGCAGGAAGGCCTCGACGCTGTAGGCGATGCGCCGCTCCTGCTCCGCCGGCGAGGGCGCGCCCTCGCCGCAGAGCATCAGGCGGATATGGCAGTGGCCCTTCAGCATGCCGAAGAAGAGCTCGGCCGAAAGCTCGGGGTCCGGCACGGTCAGGCGATTGCGCTTCGCCTCGGCGGCGAGGTAGGCGGCCATGCGCCTCAGCGCGACCGCCGGCCCGGCCTCGTAGAAGCCGCGAGCGAGCTTGGGAAAGCGCTGGGCGCTGGAGATCAGCGCGCGCTGGTACTGGCCGGCCTCCGGCGTCATCACGGCTGCGGCAAAGCGGCGGGCGAGCTCCGTCAGGACCGCGCGCGGCCCGACCGCCTCCGACGCGGTCGCCAGCGGCGCCGTCAGCTGTTCGGCGCGGTCGCTGAGGATCGCCAGGAAAAGCTCGTCCTTGCTGCCGAAGAGATTGTAGATCGTCTGGCGCGACACCCCGGCGGCGGCGGCGATGGCCTCGAGGCTGGTATCGTAGCCCTCGCGCAGGAAAAGCTGGCGCGCCGCCTCCAGCACCGCGGCCCGCTTGCGCGGGTCGGGCGGACGCCCCGGCGTGGCGTGGCGCAGCGCGCTCTCCGCCGCCCCGCCCATCAGTGGCCTCCCCGGCGCGCGGGCCGGGCGCGGTTTGCGCACCAGCGGCACCAGGCAGGCCACGCCCAGGAACAGCACGGTCAGGGCGACGAAGGAATCGGCAAAGCTCATCACATAGGCCTCCCGCTCCACCATCGCACCCAACAGGCGGATTGCGCCAGCCTGCGGGTCGGCGACGCCCTGCTGGGCCAGCCGGGCGGTCACCTGCTGCAGATAGCCCTGCACCTCCGGCCGCGCGGGATTGGCCCACTCCGCAAGCTGCGACCAGTGCAGCGCCTGGCGGTCGCTGAGCAGCGTGTTGAGGGCCGCCAGTCCAAAGGCGCCCCCCATGTTGCGCATCAGGTTGTAGAGCCCGGAGGCGGACTTCAGCTTCTCCGGCGGCAGGGTGCCGAGTGCCAGCGTGTTGACCGGGATCATGATGAACATGATGGAGGCGCCGCGCAGCACCTGCG
The DNA here is from genome assembly GCA_942492185.1 of uncultured Alphaproteobacteria bacterium. Taxonomy (GTDB): domain Bacteria; phylum Pseudomonadota; class Alphaproteobacteria; order Kiloniellales; family JACOMY01; genus CALOEA01. The sequence goes on along the minus strand of CALOEA010000064.1, from coordinate 3,051 downwards.
GCCAGAAGAGCTCGGCGAAGCCCCATTCGGCGGTGATACCGGCGAGCATCCAGGTGGAGAGCGCCAGCGCCGCGAAGCCCAGCGCCAGCAGCTTCCGCGGGTCGATCCGCCGGCCAAGAATGCCGGCCGGCGGGGCGCAGAGGAACTGCGTCAGCCCGGTGACGAAGAGCATCTCGCCGATCTGCAGCGAGTTCAGGCCGCGCACCTGCGCCAGATAGAGCGGCAGCACGTAGACCAGGCCATAGAGGCCGACGCCCATCACCAGCGAGAAGATGCAGCCGGTGGCGAAGTTGCCGTTGCCGAAGGCCGAGAGGTCGACGATGGGGTTGCGGTAGCTGGTCACCCGCCAGAAGAAGGTGACGCCGGTGGCGATGCAGGTCGCGCTCAGCAGCACGATGGTCGCGCTGTCGAACCAGTCGTCGCCGGGCCCCTCCTCCAGCACATACTCCAGCGTGCCGAGAAAGATCGCCATGGTGGCGAGGCCCAGGTAGTCGAAGCCCTTGAGCAGCGAGCGATCCGGCTTGTCGATGTCGAGCAGGCGCCAGACGAAGCCGCCGACCAGCAGGCCCGGCACCACGTTGATCAGGAAGAGCCAGTGCCAGGAAAAGACCTCGGTGAGATAGCCGCCCAGCGTCGGGCCGATGGTCGGCGCCATGGTGGCGACCAGGCCGATGACGACGGTGACGGCGGCGCGTCGCTCAGTGGGAAAGACCAGATAGGCGGTGGCGAAGGTGGTCGGGATCATGGCGCCGCCGACGAAGCCCTGGATGGCGCGCAGCACGATCATCGAATCGATCGAGGTCGCCATGGCGCAGCCGACGCTGGCCAGGGTGAAGCCGGCGACCGAGAGGGTGTAGAGCACGCGCGTCGAGAGCACGCGGGAGAGGAAGCCCGACAGCGGGATCATCACCACCTCGGCGATGAGATAGGCCGTCTGCACCCAGGAGATCTCGTCGACGCTCGCGCCCAGGCCGGCCTGGATCTCGGCGATCGAGGAGGAGACGATCTGGATGTCCAGGATCGCCATGAACATGCCGAACACCATGGCGAAGAAGCCCAGCGCATGGCGGCGGGAAACCGGTTGCCCCTGGGGGCGGAGATGGGCGGGCACCGCGGGGGGGATCGCGGCGCCCGCCCTGGAGGCGACGGCAGCCATTACCGTTCGGCCGCGGCCGCCTCGCGAAACAAGGAAAGCCCGGCGGCCTGATGCTCGCCGTCGTCCTGGCGGGTATCGACCGCCACCACCACGGAGAGGCCCGGAACCAGCAGGCCGGCCATCTCCGGCATCACCTCGAGCCGCACCTTGATCGGCAGGCGCTGGACGATCTTGGTGAAGTTTCCGGTGGCGTTCTCCGGCGGCAGCAGGCTGAAGAGCGAGCCCGAGGCCGGCGCGAAGGAATCGATCGTCCCGGTGAGCGCGACGTCGGGATAGGCGTCGATCGTGACCGTCACCGTCTGGCCCGGCCGGATATGCTCGATCTGCGTCTCCTTGAAGTTGGCGACGACGTAGATGTCGGGCAGCGGCACCAGCACCATGGCCTGGGCGCCGGCCTGCAGCCAGGCGCCACGCTCGGCCCGGCGGTTGCCGATGACGCCGTCGACCGGCGCCCGCACCACCGTCTTCTCCAGGTTGAGCTTCGCCAGTTCCAGCGCCGCCGCGGCCGCCTTGCCCTCGGCGGCCGCCTGCTTGCTGTTGGCCTCCAGCACGGCCAGCTGCGCCTTCCCGGCCGCCACCGCCGCCTGCGTCTCGCTGAGCGCGGCGCGTGCCTTGCGGTCGGCAGACACGGCCTCCTCGTAGCGCTGCTTCGAGGCGGCCTTGGTCTCCAGCAGCGTCTTGTAGCGCTCCAGGTCCTTCGTCATGCGCTCGACCTCGGCCTCGGCGCTCTCCAGCGTCGCTTCCAGCTCGCTGATGTGCGCCGTCTGCTGCACGATGGCGGCCTCGGCCTGCGCCGCGGCCGCGGCCTTCGCCGCCAGCGTCGCCTCGGCCTGATCGACGCTGGCGCGATAGTCCGAGTCATCGAGGCGGAGCAGGACATCCCCCGCCTTCACCGCCTGGTTGTCCTCCACCGGCATCTCCTCGACGTAGCCGGCGATCTTCGGCGCGATCACGGTGATGTCGCTCTGCAGCGTGGCGTTGTCGGTGGTCTCGACGAAGCGGCCCTCGCTCCACCAGGCCCAGCCCTGCCAGGCGCCGACCCCAAGCAGCAGGAAACCCAGAGCCATCAGGACCAGCTTGCGCATGGCCGCACCCCTTTCATGGACCTCGTTGTCCAATTAATATCGAAAAGAAACGCCAACAGCGGAACGGCCATCAGCGTTAGTGGACTATAGTGTCCATTTTTAATGCCAGCAAGGGGCAGGCCATGCCAAAGCCTCATGGCAGGACCCTCGGCGAGGGCGGCGTAAGCGGCGTCGGGCAACAGCGGCTGCGAGACGTCTGGCGCGGAGCCTCGCTACGCCCGCGCCGGCACGGTCACCCGCCCGGGCCGTTGCGGGCGGAGTGCTTTCTCGCCGCGGCGATCGACCCGAATGCGGTCGAGCCAGAGGGAGAGACGATCCTAGAGCCCGAGCTTTTCCTTCAGGATCTTGTTGACCATGCCTGGGTTGGCCTTGCCCTGGGTGGCCTTCATCGCCTGGCCGACGAACCAGCCGACGACCTTCTGGTTGCCTGCCCGGACCTGCTCCGCCTGCTCGGGGTTCTCGTCGACGATCTTGCCGACGATGGCGGCGATGGCCCCCTCGTCGAGCATCTGCTTCAGGCCCTTCTTCTCGACAATGGCCGCGGCCTCCCCGCCGCTCTCCCACATCGCCTCGAAGACCTCCTTGGCCTGGCGGCCGGAGATCGTGCCGTCGGCGATCACGTCGAGCAGCCCCGCCGAGCCTGGCGGCATCCACCGGCGCCTCGCCCAGCGCCAGGCCGGACTTGTTCAGGAAGGCGAAGAAGTCGCCGGTCATCCAGCCGACCAGCTTGCCGTCGCGCGGCCCCTTGGGGCCGGCCAGCAGCGTCTCGAAGAAGGCCGCGGTCTCGCGGTCGGCGACGATCACCCCGGC
>CALOEA010000063.1:0-11463 GCA_942492185.1 uncultured Alphaproteobacteria bacterium | reverse complement strand
CAGCGGCATCATCGCCACGGCCTTCGGCGGCGGCAACGTCGACATCGACAGCCACGGCAACGTGACCGCCAACGACCTCTTCGGCATCGGCGCCTTCGCCATCGGTGGCGACGTCGCCATCACGCTCGACGCCGGCACCACGGTCACCAACACCGACCAGATCGGCATCTTCGCGCTCGCCACCGGCGACGTGCTGGTGGAGGCCTCCGAGGCCACGGTGCTGGCCGACAACGACGGCATCCAGGCCTTCGGCACCAACGTCACGGTGAACTCCAACATCGTCACCTCGACGGTGGGCAGCGGCATCGTGGCGACGGCGCTGGGCGGCAACTCGACGGTCACCACGGTCGGCAAGACCACCGCCGACAGCGGCACCTTCGGTGTCTTCTCGCTGTCGCTGGGCGGCGACTCGACCGTGACGGTGGGTGGCGACATCGACCCGCCGCTCTTCGGCATGATCTCGGCCACGGTCGGGGCCGGTGCGGCGGTCGGCAACGTGCTGCCGGGCGTCTCGGTAGCCGGCGACTTCGTCGGCGCCATCGTCTCCAACCTCGGCTCGGGCAGCGCCACGCTGAACAACGATGGCTCGATCCACGGCGGCATCCTCGGCGTCGGCGGCCTGAAGGTCGGCCCGGGCGGCAACGTGACGATCAACAACAGCCTCACCGGATCGATCACCAGCGACGAGACCGCGATCGGCCTCGTCTCCCTCGATCTCGGTGCCGGCGTTACCAACAACGCGGTGGTCAACAACGACGGTCTGATCCAGGGCAACAGCCTGATCGGTGCCCCGGTGATCGGCGCGCTGACCGACGGCGGCCTGACGGTCAACAACAACTTCTTCGGGACCATCCAGGGCGACCTTGGTGCAGCCGGTCTTCCCGGGGCCTACGAAGAACTGGCGATCCTCGCCATCGGCGTCGGGCCGGACGACAACGCCAGCCTGATCAACAACGATGGCTTCATCACCGGCCGCCTGGTGCTGCTGAGTGGCGCGACCACCGGCAACACCGTCAACAACAACGGCCCAGGCCTCTGGCGGACCAGCGGCCAGAACATCATCGGTATCGACGGTGACGACACGCTGAACAACTCCGGCTTGATCGTCGCCGGCGACGTGCAGGTTGCCTTCGACACCACGACGTTCGACTTCAACGGTGGCAACGACACGCTGAACAACGACGGCTTCATCGCCGCCTCGGGCGGCTTCGGCAACTTGGTGGTCTTCGAAGAGTTGGAGACCTTCAACAACTTTGTCGGCGCCACCGGCGGCACCCTCTCCATGGGCGACGGCACCGATACCACCGACGTTGTGGTGATCAGCGGCCTCTACGACGGCGGCCCGCTGAGCGGCGACCTGGTGGTCGATGCCTTCCTGGATCTCGGCGGCGATGCCGACGAGCTCTACATCAACGGCGGGGCCACCGGCTTCACCGACGTGATCGTGAACGACCTGAACCCCGGTGCAGCCGCCTCCTACGACCCCACCGGCTTCCTGGTCGTGGACGTCGACGGCGGCGTCGACGGGCAGCCCAACTTCACGCTGCTCGGCGGCCCGATCGACAAGGGCTTCTTCGACTACGACCTCTACTTCGTACCGGAGGAGAACGGCGTCGCCCTGGCCGACGATCGCTGGTACCTGCGCAACCGTCCGAACGAGCGGGCCTTCGAACTGCCGAAGCTCGCCAGCGGCACCCAGGAAGTGTGGCACGAGTCGGCCCACACCTGGCTCGAGCGTACCGCCGACCTGCGCACCTACATGTTCCAGGATGCCGCCGAGAACGCGGCCGTCTCCCCGGGCGTGTGGGTGAAGGGCTTCGGCGCCTGGTACAATCGTGACACCAGCAACTCGATCGATACCGCCTCGGGACCGGTCGACTCCGATACCAGCTATGACCAGAACATCTACGGTGTGCAGGCGGGCATCGACTTCGAGGTGATGGACGTCTCGCAGCCCTACGGCACCCTGCTTCTGGGCGTGCTGGGCGGCTACACCTGGTCGAGCATGGACTTCGACAACACCGGCAGCGAGGCCTCGATCGACGGCTTCAACGTGGGTGGCTACGCGACCTACATGAACAACGGCCTCTTCGTGGATGCCCTGATCAAGGCGGACTTCCACAACGTCGACTACGACACCACCTTCGCGGCACCGGATGCCTCCGAGTCCTTCAACGCCACCTCGATCGGCGGCGTGCTCGACACCGGCTACCGCTTCGGCGTCAAGGCCGGCACCCCGGGCTGGTTCGTCGAGCCGGGCGGCACCCTGGCCTACGTCCACACCTCCTTCGACGATGTCACCATGCTGGCTTCCGACGTCAACATCGACGATGCCGAGAGCCTGCGCGGTCGACTGGGGATGCGTGGCGGCTGGACCTTCCTCGATACCGACCGGCTCCAGATCGAGCCCTTCATCGAGGCCAGCGTCTGGCACGAGTTCCTTGGCGACAACAATGCCACGCTTTCGAGCTCGGGCGGTTCGGTGAAGGTCGGCGACGACGTCAGCGGCACCTGGGGCGAGGTCGGCGGCGGCATCAACGTCGTGGATCTCGGCGGCGGCATCTCCGGCTTCGTCAAGGGCGAGTACCGCTTCGGCAACGAGCTGGACGGCGCCTCGGTCCAGGGCGGCCTCCGCCTGAACTTCTAGTCGCCGAAGCCGCCCCCTTCGCGGGGGGCTGGCCAAGGCAGAGAAAAGGGCGTCCCACCGTGGTGGGGCGCCCTCTTTCTTTGTGCGGTCGCTGCAGGGGGGGCCGCGGTCCTTTGGCCGCCCCCTGGAGGATCCCGTGGCCGTTCCTCTGGTTGGTCCTCTGGCTGGTCCTCTGGCCCATCCTTCGAGACGCACCGCTGCGCGGCGCTTCTCAGGATGAGGTCGCGGAGGGGGCTCCGATGCGCTGCCCGGTCTCAAGGACTTTCGCCGACCTCATCCTGAGGAGCCGCCGCAGGCGGCGTCTCGAAGGATGGGCCAAGGGGCGCGCGAAGAGACCCAGCGCCCCCGCGGCCACCGTCAGGCGGCCTCGGTGCCGCCGACGGTGATCGAGGAGATCAGCAGGGTCGGCTGGCCGACGCCGACCGGCACGCCCTGGCCTTGCTTCGAGACGCACCGCTGCGCGGCGCTCCTCAGGATGAGGTCGCGGAGGGGGCCCCGATGCGCTGCCCGGTCTCAAGGACTTTCGCCGACCTCATCCTGAGGAGCCGCCGCAGGCGGCGTCTCGAAGGATGGGCCAAGGGGCGCGCGGAGAGACCCAGCGCCCCCGCGGCCGCCGACGGTGATCGAGGAGATCAGCAGGGTCGGCTGGCCGACGCCGACCGGCACGCCCTGGCCTTGCTTCGAGACGCACCGCTGCGCCGCGCTCCTCAGGATGAGGTCGCGGAGGGGGCCCGATGCGCTGCCCGGCCTCAAGGACTTTCGCCGACCTCATCCTGAGGAGCCGCCGCAGGCGGCGTCTCGAAGGATGGGCCAAGGGGCGCGCGAAGAGACCCAGCGCCCCCGCGGCCGCCGACGGTGATCGAGGAGATCAGCAGGGTCGGCTGGCCGACGCCGACCGGCACGCCCTGGCCTTCCTTCGAGACGCACCGCTGCGCGGCGCTCCTCAGGATGAGGTCGCGGAGGGGGCCCCGATGCGCTGCCCGGTCTCAAGGACTTTCGCCGACCTCATCCTGAGGAGCCGCCGCAGGCGGCGTCTCGAAGGATGGGCCAAGGGGCGCGCGGAGAGACCCAGCGCCCCCGCGGCCGCCGTCAGGCGGCCTCGGTGCCGCCGACGGTGATCGAGGAGATCAGCAGGGTCGGCTGGCCGACGCCGACCGGCACGCCCTGGCCTTCCTTGCCGCAGGTGCCGATGCCGGGGTCGAGCTCCAGGTCGTTGCCGATGCGCTCGACCTTCTGCATCACCTCGGCGCCGCTGCCGATCAGGGTGGCGCCCTTCACCGGGCGGCCGATCTTGCCGTCCTCGATGCGGTAGGCCTCGGTGCACGGAGAAGACGAACTTGCCCGAGGTGATGTCGACCTGGCCGCCGCCGAAGGAGACGGCGTAGAGCCCCTTCTTCACCGAGCGCAGGATCTCCTGCGGGTCCTCCTGGCCGGCCAGCATGATGGTGTTGGTCATGCGCGGCATGGGGATGTGGGCATAGGACTGGCGGCGGCCGTTGCCGGTCGGCTGCATGCCCATCAGGCGCGCGTTCTGCCGGTCCTGCATGTAGCCGGTCAGGATGCCGTCCTCGATCAGCGTGGTGCGGCTGGTGGGGGTGCCCTCGTCGTCGATGGTCAGGCTGCCGCGGCGGTCGGCGAGCGTGCCGTCGTCGACCACGGTGACGCCCTCGGAGGCGACGCGCTGGCCGAGGCGCCCGGAGAAGGCCGAGGTGCCCTTGCGGTTGAAGTCGCCCTCCAGGCCGTGGCCCACCGCCTCGTGCAGCAGGATGCCGGGCCAGCCGGGCCCGAGCAGCACCGGCATCTCGCCGGCCGGCGCCGGGCCGGCCTCGAGGTTGACCAGGGCCTGGCGCAGCGCCTCGTCCGCCGGAGTGCTGCCAGTGCGCCGGATCGAACAGCAGCGGCAGCGCGATGCGCCCGCCGGTGCCGTAGCCGCCGCTCTCCTGGCGGTCGCCGTCGCCGACCACGACCTGCACGTTCAGGCGGATCAGCGGGCGCACGTCGGCGCGCCGCTCGCCGCCGGCGCGCAGGATCTCGACCGCCTGCCACTCGCCGAACAGCGAGGCGGTGACCTGCCGCACGCGCGGGTCCTTGGCGCGGGCGAAGGCGTCGATCTCGGTCAGCAGCTTCACCTTCTCGGCGAAACCGATGGCCTCGATCGGGTTGGCGTCGGCATAGAGCCGGGAATTGGTGCCGAGCGGCGCCTCGCCGACCACGCCGCTGTGGCCGGCGGTCACCGCACCGACCGCCGCGACCGCGCGCTCGATCGCGGCCTCGGAGAGCTCGCTGGCGTGGGCATAGCCGGCCGCCTCGCCGGAGACGGCGCGCAGGCCGAAGCCCTGGGAGGTGTTGAAGGACGCGGTCTTGATCCGCCCGTCGTCCAGCACCAGGCCCTCGCTCTGGCGGTACTCGAGGAAGAGCTCGCCGTCGTCGGCGGTGGCCAGCGCGCGGTCGAGCAGCGTCTCGAGCCGGCGCGGGTCGAGCCCGGCCTCCTGATAGAACAGACGCTGCGTGGTATCGAGATGGGACATGGACAGGGGGTACTCCCTCGCTCGGGGCGGTTCGGCGGCTTGCCCAGCACTATATAGGGTTCGATCGCCGCGACGACCTCCCCAACGTCGGCGCATTGCGTTTCGCGGGCCGCCCAGGGGGGCTCGGTGGATGGATCGGTGCGGCGACTGGTCGCTATGTGAGCGCCCGCCCGCCGCCTATAGTCCGTTGCAACGCTTGGCTTTCTGGCAGGCTCGCGGCGGCATTGCGGCAGTCTTGAGAGCCGCGCGGCTTTCCACTAGGGTCCGCGCGTTGGCTGGAGCCCATGCGGGCCGCTCTCGTAAGGGAGGGCGGAGGGCTGAGTCGAGGGGAATGAAAGGGCAGACATGCGCAAGCTTCTTGCGAGCCTGATGGCGATTTCCGCCTCCGTGCTGGCGGCCGCTCCGGCCGCCGCGGTGGAGGCGCACAACTGGAAGATGGGCTTGCTCGAATCGGCGACGCCGGTGGCCGACGACATCCACGAATTCCACACGCTGCTGCTCTACATCATCACCGCCATCACGGTCTTCGTGCTGCTGCTGCTGCTGTGGGTGATGGTGCGCTACAACGAGCGCCGCAACCCGACCCCCTCGCGCACCACCCACAACACCCTGATCGAGGTGCTGTGGACCGTGGTGCCGGTGATCATCCTGGTGGTGATCGCGATTCCCTCCTTCAAGCTGCTGTACCTGACGGACAAGAGCCAGGATGCCGAGATGACCATCAAGGTCTACGGCAATACCTGGAACTGGACCTGGGAGTACCCGGACCACGGCAACTTCTCCTTTACCGCCAGCATGGTGGCGGAGGAGGATCTGCAGCCGGGGCAGCTGCGCAACCTCGCCACCGACTACGTCGCGGTCATTCCCTCCGACACCAAGGTGCGCTTCATCGTCACCTCCAACGACACGCTGCACTCCTTCGCCATGCAGCCCTTCGGCGTGAAGGTCGACGCGGTGCCGGGACGACTGAACGAGACCTGGGCCCTGGTGCCGGCCAAGTTCGAGGGGCTGACCTTCTATGGCCAGTGCTCCGAACTCTGCGGCGTCGGCCATGCCTACATGCCAATCGCGATCAAGGTGGTCTCGAAGGAGGACTTCGCCACCTGGGTCGGCGAGGCGCAGCAGGAGTTCGGCGCCGCGGAGCCGGCGCCCTCGGACAACCAGATCGCCGGCCAGTAGGCCGGGCGACGGTTAAACGCTACTAACGCGGAACGACGCGAAGCAGGAGAGAAGAGCGATGGCTGACGCGGTTCACGGTCATGATGCGCACGGAGACGATGCGCATGGGCATGACGCGCACGATCATCACGATCACAAGCCGGGCTTCTTCGTCCGCTGGTTCTGTTCCACGAACCACAAGGACATCGGCACCCTCTATCTGGTGTTCTCGGTCATCGCCGGACTGATCGGCGGCGCCATGTCGATCATGATGCGCCTGGAGCTGCAGGATCCCGGCGTGCAGTACCTGACGGACGCCGCCGGTGGCCCCGACGGGCAGCTGTGGAACGTCATCATCACGGCGCACGGCCTCATCATGGTGTTCTTCGTGGTGATGCCGGCGCTGATCGGCGGCTTCGGCAACTGGTTCATCCCGCTGATGATCGGGTCGCCCGACATGGCCTTCCCGCGGATGAACAACGTCTCCTTCTGGCTGCTGGTCCCGGCCTTCGCGCTGCTGGTCCTCTCGACCGTGATCGACACCGGCGCCGGCACCGGCTGGACGATCTATCCACCGCTTTCGACCAAGCTGCTGCATTCCGGGCCCTCGGTCGACATGGCGATCTTCGCGCTGCACCTGGCCGGCGCCTCCTCGATCCTCGGCGCCATCAACTTCATCACCACGATCTTCAACATGCGCGCGCCGGGCATGACACTGCACCGCATGCCGCTGTTCATCTGGGCCATGCTGGTCACCGCCTTCCTGCTGCTGCTGGCGGTGCCGGTGCTGGGCGGCGCGATCACCATGCTGCTGACCGACCGCAACTTCGGGACCTCCTTCTTCAATCCCGCCGGCGGCGGCGACCCGATCCTGTTCCAGCACCTCTTCTGGTTCTTCGGGCACCCCGAGGTCTACATCATGATCCTGCCGGCCTTCGGCATCGTCAGCCAGGTCGTGTCCACCTTCTCGAAGAAGCCGATCTTCGGCTACCTCGGCATGGCCTACGCGATGGTCGCCATCGGCTTCGTCGGCTTCATCGTCTGGGCGCACCACATGTTCACCGTCGGCCTCGACGTCGACACGCGCGCCTACTTCACCGCCGCCACCATGGTCATCGCGGTGCCGACCGGCGTGAAGATCTTCTCCTGGATCGCAACGATGTGGGGCGGCTCGATCCGCTTCGACACGCCGATGCTCTGGGCGATGGGCTTCATCTTCCTCTTCACCCTCGGCGGCGTCACCGGCGTGGTGCTCTCCAATGCCGGCATGGATATCGTGCTGCACGACACCTACTACGTGGTCGCGCACTTCCACTACGTGCTGAGCCTCGGCGCCGTCTTCGGCATCTTCTGCGGCATCTACTACTGGCTGGGCAAGATGAGCGGGCGGCAGTACCCCGAGTGGGCCGGCCGGCTGCACTTCTGGACCACCTTCATCGGCGTGAACCTGACGTTCTTCCCGCAGCACTTCCTCGGGCTGCAGGGCATGCCGCGCCGCTACATCGACTATCCGGACGCCTATGCCGGCTGGAACCAAGTCTCCTCGATCGGCGCCTACATCTCCTTCGCCTCCACCCTCTTCTTCGTCGGCGTGCTGCTCTACACGCTGATCGCCGGCCGCCGGGTTGCAGCGAACTACTGGGGCCCCAGCGCGACCACGCTGGAGTGGACCGTGTCCTCGCCGCCGCCCTTCCACACCTTCGAAGAGCTGCCGGTGATCAAGCCGAGCGAGGCGCACTGAGACGCACTCGGCCAGGCGGGCCGGGGCTAGCAGGAATCGGATGAAGCAGCGTGACTGAGCGGGTATTGGACTTGGGCCGGGCTGACGGCGCCGTCGAGGGCGCGCTGGGTGGCGAGGCGCGCCTCGGCGACTGGCTGCAGCTCCTGAAGCCGCGGGTGATGAGCCTGGTGGTCTTCACCGGCCTTGCCGGTCTCGCGGTGGCGCCCGGCAGCCTGCATCCGGTGCTGGCGCTGGTCGCCGTCGTCTGCATCGCCGTCGGCGCCGGCGCGGCGGGTGCCATCAACATGTGGTACGACCGCGACATCGATGCCGTGATGAGCCGCACCCGCCGGCGGCCGATCGTCACCGGCCGGGTCCGCCCGGAGGAGGCGCTGGCCTTCGGCGTCGTGCTCTCGCTCTTCTCGGTCATGCTGATGGGATTGGCGGTGAACTGGACGGCGGCTGCGCTGCTGGCCATCGCCAACCTCTTCTACGTCTTCGTCTACACCATCTGGCTGAAGCGCCGCACGCCGCAGAACATCGTCATCGGCGGTGCCGCGGGCGCCTTCCCGCCGATGATCGGCTGGGCCGCGGTAACCGGCTCGGTCAGCCTCGAGTCGATCGCGCTCTTCCTCATCATCTTCATGTGGACGCCGCCGCACTTCTGGGCGCTGGCGCTCTATCGCGCCGGCGACTACGCGCGCGCCGGCGTGCCGATGCTGCCGGTGGTGGCGGGCCCCGAGGCGACCAAGCGGCAGATCCTGCTCTACACCCTGGCGCTGCTGCCGCTGGCGCCGCTGCCGGCATTGCTGGGAACGGCCGGCTATCTCTACGGCGCCGCGGCGCTGCTGCTCGGGCTCGCCTTCGTCGGCTTGGCCGTGCGGGTGCTGCGCCAGCCGGGCGAGCGGGCCGCGCGGCAGACCTTCGGCTTCTCCATTCTCTATCTCTTCCTGCTCTTCGCGCTGCTGATCCTCGACCGCGCGCCCGGCCTGCTGGGCCAGCTGCCGGGCGGGGTCTGGTGAGCGCCGTGGCAGAGCCTCTCAAGCCGCGCGGCGGCAGCGAGCTGGTCCGCCAGCGCCGCCGGCGCAACTGGGCGCTGCTGGCGGCCCTCATCGCCTTCGTGGTGGTGGTCTATCTGGTGGCGCTGACCAAGATGGGCGGGCTGTGACCATGCGCCGGCGGAGCAACGCGCGCATCGGTGTGATCCTGGCCAGCGTCGTCTGCGGCATGGTCGGCCTCGCCTTCGCCTCGGTCCCGCTCTACCGCCTCTTCTGCCAGGTGACCGGCTATGGCGGCACGACGCAGGTGGCCGAGACGCTGCCGGAGGCCTCGAGCGATCGGGTCATCACCGTGCGCTTCGATGCCTCGGTGCACCCGGGACTTCCCTGGTCGTTCCAGCCGGAGCAGCGCGAGGAGCGGGTCTATGTCGGCGAGAACGGCCTGGTCTTCTACCTGGCCAAGAGCCTCGTCGACCGGCCGACGACCGGCATGGCCACCTTCAACGTGACGCCGCTGAAGGCCGGCCAGTACTTCAACAAGGTCGCCTGCTTCTGCTTCGACGAGCAGACGCTGCAGGCGGGCGAGGAGGTGGAGATGGGCGTTTCCTTCTTCATCGACCCGGCCATCCTGGACGACCGCAATCTGGACGATGTGAATACCATCACGCTTTCCTATACCTTCTTCGCCGAGGAAACGTCGGCGGAGCGCCCGGCGTCCGCCGCGGCGCGCTAGGCTAGGGACGGGCGGGACGAGCGCGCAAAGAGAGGATCGGGGCGATGGCTCAGGCTGAAAGCGGCAAGATCAAGCATCCCTACCATCTGGTGGACCCCAGCCCCTGGCCGCTGGTCGGCGCGCTGGCCGGCGGCGTGCTGGCCGTGGGCGGCGTGCTCTTCATGCACGACATCACGCCCTGGGTGCTGCCGATCGGCTTCCTCTGCGTGCTGGCCACCATGTTCCTCTGGTGGCGCGAGGTGATCCGCGAGGCCACCTTCCGCAAGCTCCATACGCCGATCGTGCAGATCGGCCTGCGTTACGGCGTGCTGCTCTTCATCACTTCGGAGGTGATGTTCTTCGTCGCCTTCTTCTGGGGCTACTTCGACCCGGCGCTGTTCTTCGACGAGCCGATCCAGGCGACCCGCGTGGAGGTGCTCGGGGGAACCTGGCCGCCGGTCGGGGTGCAGACCTTCGACCCCTTCGACATCCCCTTCCTCAACACCATGATCCTGCTGCTGTCGGGCTGCACGGTGACCTGGGCGCACCACGCGCTGCGCCACGGCGACCAGAAGGGCTGCGTGCAGGGGCTGACGATCACGGTCCTGCTCGGCATGCTCTTTACCTCGCTGCAGGTCTACGAGTACCTCCATGCCGCCTTCGGCTTCCGCGACGGCGTCTACTCCTCGGCCTTCTACATGGCGACCGGCTTCCACGGCTTCCACGTGATGGTCGGTACGATCTTCCTCGCGGTCTGCCTGTTCCGTGCCCGCGCCGGGCACTTCACGAAGGATCACCACTTCGGCTTCGAGGCGGCGGCCTGGTACTGGCATTTCGTCGACGTGGTCTGGCTCTTCCTCTTCACCTTCATCTACTGGTGGGGCGCCGGCGTTCCCGCCGCGCACTAGGCGGATGGCCGGCTTCCACGGTCGCGTCTCTCCCCTCTCGACCGGCCTGCGCTGCCGCTGCCCGCGCTGCGGGCGAGGACCGCTCTACAGCGGCTACCTGACGGTGCGGGAGCGCTGCGAGACCTGCGGGCTGGACCTGAGGAAGGCCGATTCCGGCGACGGGCCGGCGGTCTTTCTCATCTTCATCCTCGGGGCCCTGGTGGTGCCGCTGGCGCTCTGGACCGAGGCGCGCTTCGAGCCGCCGATGTGGGTGCATCTGGCAATCTGGCCGGCCGCGATCCTGGCTGTGAGCCTGGGCCTCCTCAGGCCGATGAAGGCGTTGCTGATCGCCCTGCAGTTCCGCCACCGGGCCAGCGAGTCCGGCACCGTCAACTACGATTGATCCGACAGGTTTCATGCACATCCTCGGCCGTCCCTTCCGCCCGCGCCTCTGGCCCAGCCTGATCGCCTTGCCGGCGATCCTGGTGCTGCTCGGACTCGGCGTCTGGCAGCTGGAACGGCTCGCCTGGAAGGAAACGCTGATCGAAGACCTGCAGGCCCGCTGGGCGGAGGATCCCGTCGCGCTGCCGGCCGACCTCAGCGATCTGGAGGGGTTGGAGTATCGCCGGGTCCTGCTGACGGGGCACTTTCTCAACGATCGCGAGCTGGTGCTGCCGGGCAAGACCTACAAGGGCACCTATGGCCAGTGGATCGCCACACCCTTCGTGCTGGACGACGGGCGCAGCGTCATCGTCAGCCGCGGCTGGGTGCCGGAGAAGTACGGCCCCCAGGCCACGCGTCTCGATGGCCTGA
>CALOEA010000062.1:0-118702 GCA_942492185.1 uncultured Alphaproteobacteria bacterium | reverse complement strand
CCTCGATGTCGGGATGGTCGCAGCGCAGCGTCGCCATCATGGCGCCGCGGCGCGCGCCGGCCGACATGATGGTGCGGCACATGGCGTCCCACACCTCCATGAAGGAGAGCGGGCCGGAGGCGTCGGCGCCGACGCCCTTCACCGGCGCGCCGCGCGGTCGCAGCGACGAGAAGTCGTAGCCGATGCCGCCGCCCTGCTGCAGCGTCAGCGCCGCCTCGCGCAGATGGGAGAAGATGCCGCCCATGTCGTCCGGGATCTCGCCCATGACGAAGCAGTTGAAGAGCGTCACCTGCCGCTCCGTCCCGGCGCCGGCGAGGATGCGGCCGGCCGGCAGGAACTGGAAGCCCTCGAGCGCGCCGTAGAAGCGCTCCTCCCAGGCCGCCGGATCGCGCTCCGCCTGGGCCAGCGCGCGGGCGACGCGGCGCCAGCTCTCCTCCACCGAGGATTCGAGCGCCCGGCCGCTGCCGTCCTTCAGCCGGTACTTGATGTCCCAGATGTGGCGGGACAGGGGGGAGAGACTCTGGCTCATGGACCAGAGGGTAGGAAGCGCGGCAGGGCGGCGCAAGTGAAAGTTCTCTGTCTGTTCCGGATCATCGCGGCGGCTCGTCCGCTGCGATCAAGCGCGCCGTCGCCCCCTCGATGCTGGCCTCCAGCCTGGCCATGAAGTCGTGCCGCGACAGGCCCGGCGGGATCGGCTCGAGGACCTCCATGGCGATCGTCCCCGGCCGCTTGGCGAAGCGCTGGCGGCCCCAGTAGAGGCCGGAGTTCAGGGCCACCGGCACCACCGGCAGCGCGAGCGCCAGATAGAGCGCGGCGACGCCGGGCTGATAGGCCGGCGGCGCGCCGGGCGCGCGACGCGTGCCCTCCGGATAGATCACGATGGGGCGGCCCTCGGCCTTGCGCGCCTGGGCGTCGCGCAGCAGCTGTTTCAGCGCCGCGGCGCCGGCGCTGCGGTCCACCGGCAGCATGCGGCAGTGCCGCAGATACCAGCCGAAGAGGGGGATGCGGATCAGTTCGCGCTTCAGCACGAAGGCCGGCGCCGCGAGCACCTGCGGCGCCATCAGCGTGTCCCAGGCCGACTGGTGCTTCATCGCCACGATGAAGGGTCCGGCCGGCAGGTGCTGCAGGCCGCTGACCCTGCCGTCGAGGCGGCAGAAGAGTCGCAGGCCGGCCAGGATGGTGCCCGCCCACCAGCGGCCGTAGCCATTCATCGTCCGCCAGCCGGCCAGCAGCAGCGGCAGGCCCAGCAGCGAGGCCAGCGCGGTCCAGCCGAAGAAGTAGGCGTTGAAGAGCAGCGAGCCGAGGAAGGTCATGCGCCGCCGCCGCCCGGTCAGCCGCGAAAGGGGCCGGCGGCCAGCGCCACCAGGTACTTGACGTACTCGCCCAGCAGCAACGTCGCGGAGTCGACGTCCTGCCACCAGGCGTCCTGCTTCACCGCCCCCGGGAAGACCGGATGCGAAAGGATCTCGACTTCCGGCAGGGCGCGGCGAAACTCGAGCAGGCTGCGCGGCATGTGATAGGCGGCGGTGACCAGCCGCAGCGAGCCCACGCCCTCGGCCTTCGCCCAGTCGGCGGCCTCGGCGGCATTGCCCTCGGTGTCGCCGGCGGCATAGCCCAGCACCACGCGGTCGGCGACCTCCGGCGGCACGTCGGGCACCAGCGCCAGGAGCTCGGCCAGGGTTACGCTGGGATGCACGCCGGAGATCAGCAGCCGGTCGGCGGAGCCGGCGGCCAGCAGGCGCAGGCCCTCGGCGACCCGCTCGGCACCGCCGGTCAGCACGACGATGGCGTCGGTATGCTGGTCCGGCGCCTCCGCCGCGGTTGGCAGGGACGTGGCGAACCAGACGAAGCCGCCGGCAAGGGCGGTCAGCAGCAGAATCGCCAGAGACAGGCTGCGCACGACCATGGGGGTTTCCTACACGCTCCCTAGGCCATGCGCACCAGGGTTCTGAGAACCGTTCGCCGCGCCGTCCACATCGCTACCAGTGCCGCGGCCGGCGGCAGCAGCGCCATCACCGCCCAGTCCTGCCACGCCAGGCGCACCTCGGGCAGGAAGCCGATCTTGTCCTGGCCGGACAGCCAGCCCAGGCCGAGCAGCACCAGGGCCGCCAGCAGGTAGCCGGCGATCCCGCCGCGCAGGCCCAAGCGCAGGGCATGGCGCTGGAACTCGCGGGCGATGTAGCGGTCCTGCGCGCCGATCAGGTGCAGCAGTTCGATCACCTGGCGGTGGATCTCCAGCCCGGTGCGCGCGGCGAAGACCACGGTCACGACGGCGGCGAAGCCGACCAGGCCGACGACGATCAGCGCGCCGATCTCGATCGAGGCGGCGAGCGCCAGCAGGTCGGCCATCCAGCGCTGGTGGTCGTCCAGCAGCGTGCCGGGCACCGCCGCCGAGAGCCGCGTCTGCAGCGCCGCCAGGTCGGGCGGGCCGAGCGGGTCCAGCGTCACGGCGATGAGATCGGGCAGCGGCAGTTCGGCGGTCAGCACGGCATCGCCCAGCCAGGGCTCGATCAGCGCCTGCACGTCGGCCTCGTCGAGCAGGCTGATGCTGCGCACCCCGGGGGTCTGCTGCAGCACCGAGAGCACGCGCTCCAGCCTCTCCGGCTGGGCCGCCGGGTCGGCGGTGGCCGGGACCTGCACGGTGATCTGGCCGGAGAGCCCGCGGTCCCAGCGATCGATCACCCGCTCGACCGCCAGCACGCTGGCCAGTGCCAGGCAGGCCAGAAAGACCATGAAGGCGACCAGCCAGGGCAGGTAGCGCCCGGAGGGGTCCTGGGCCAGCGGCAGGGTGGCGCGGCGGAACAGCATGGCGTCAGTCCCGCGGCCGGCGGCCGCGGCCGCTGCGTTCGATGTGATTGTCCCGCAGCCGCATCACGGGATGCTGGAAGCGCGCCACCAGGCCCTCGTTGTGGGTGGCGATCACCACCGTGGTGCCGAGCTTGTTCAGCTCCTCGAAGAGATAGAGCAGCCGCACGGCGAGGCGGTCGTCGAGATTGCCGGTCGGCTCGTCGGCCAGCAGCAGGGAGGGGCGGGCGATCACCGCGCGGGCGATGGCGACGCGCTGCTGCTGGCCGCCGGAGAGCGTCGGCGGATAGGCGCCCAGGTGCTCGGAGAGGCCGACCCAGTTCAGCAGCTCGGTGACGTGCTGCTCGACGTCGGGCTTCTGGTGCCCGGCGATGCGCAGCGGCAGGGCGACGTTCTCCAGGGCCGTGAGGTGGTCGAGCAGGCGGAAGTCCTGGAACACCGCGCCGATGCGTCGGCGGGCCAGCGCCCGCTCGTCGCGGTCGAGCGTCCGGGTGTCGCGGCCGAACAGCATGATGCGGCCGTGCGTCGGCTCCTGCGCCAGGTGGAGCAGGCGCAGCAGCGACGACTTGCCGGCGCCGGACGGCCCGACGACGAAGTGGAAGGAGCCGGGATCGAGGTCGAAGGAGACCTCGGCTAGGATCGCGGGACCGCTTCCATAGCGCAGAGCGACGTCCTCGAAGCGAACCATCGCCTGCTATCCCCTCCCCCCGTTGCAGCGTCCAGAGGTTCGCATGCCATAGACAGCCCGGCAAAGCAAAGCGGTGGGGCGCGGGCTTGCTTGCCTGCCGACAGGGCCGCCCGTATAACGTACGAAAATTACCTCCGCGCCCAGTGGGGATACATGATCATAACCTGCCCCTCCTGTTCCGCCCGCTTCCGGGTCGCCGACGAGCAGATCGATGCCGAGGGCCGCGTGGTGCGCTGCGGGCGCTGCGCATACTCCTGGCATCAGATGCCGCTGGCGCCCGAACCGGTTCCGCTCGAGCTTTCCGAGCCCCTGGTCGAGGGCGCGGCGATGCGTCCGGTTCCGGTGCGCCGCGAGGAGATCTACGAGCCCGACCCCGGCTATGGCGCCGAGGCGCGCGGCCTGCCGCTCGAGCGGCCGCGCTATCAGCCGCCGCGCCGGCGCAGCGGGCGCCTGATTGGCTGGCTGCTGTTCCTGCTGGTGCTGGCGGGGATTGCCGCGGCCGGGTGGTACTGGCGCGACAAGATCGTGGCCGACGTGCCGGAGACCGCGAAGATCTACCGCTGGCTCGGTATCGAGGTCGCCACGCCGATGCAGGAAGGCCGGCTGGAAATCCAGAACTACACCTTCGTGCGGCGGCTGGTCGAAGGCGACCGCAAGCTGGTGGTGGCCGGAGAGGTGGTGAACCATAGCCAGGAGGCCATTGCGGTGCCGCAACTCCGGGCCCGGGTGCTCGACGAGAGCGGCACCGAGATCGTCGCCTGGAATTTCTCGGCCGCGGCACAGCAGTTGGCGGCCGGCGCCGTCACGCGGTTCGAGTCTGTGCATGAGCATCCCGACTACGGCGGCGAGCTGAAGGTCGAGGTCGGCTTCCTGACGCAGCCGTAGCGCGGCTCAGAACTGCTCCAGCAGGCGGTCGATGTAGTCCTGCTCCAGCTGCGGCCGCTCGGGCTCGCCGCGCCGTCGCCGCAACTCCTCCAGGATCTCGCGGGACCGGCTGAGTTCGCCGGCGGCGGGGATCTCGATGCGGTCGACCGCGTCGGTCGCGCCGTCGCCGCTGCGGCGGCCCAGTGGATCGAGGCTGCCGCCCGGACGCACCCCGGTCTGGCCCTGGCCGACGCCCGGAGTCGGGCCGAACTGCTCGGCGAACTGCTGCGCCATCTCCGACAGGCCCTGCTGCAGCTGGTCGATGGCCTCGGTCTGCGGCCCGATCGCGCCTTCCGCATCGCCCTCCTGCAGTTCGCCGGTGGCGTCGCGCATCGACTGCTCGGCGCGGCCGAGATTCTCCGGAATGTCGCCCAGCTGGTTGGCCAGGTCGCGCATCATCTCGCCCAGCTGGCGGCGCAGCTCCTCCTGCTTCTGCGCCTGGCCGTCCATCGGCCGCTTGCCCGGCTCGTCGCTGCCGGCCTGCGGCTGGTTCCAGCCTTCCTGCTGCTGCTCCTGAGCCTCGCGGTGGCTCTGGTCGAGCAGCTCCTGCTGCTGGCGGAGCATGTCCTCCATCTGGCGCATCTGGTCTAGCGCCTGCTGCATCTGCTCGTTCGGCATCATCGCCATCGGGTTGGCCTGGAGGTTCTCCATCATGCGCTGCAGCTGGTCGAGCAACTGCTCGGCCTTGTCGCGCGCGCCCGATTGCGACAGCTCGCGCATCTGATCGAGCATCCGCTGCAGGTCCTGGCCCTGCAGCATCTGGCTGCCGTCCGGCATCGGCTGCAGCTCGGCGCCCTGCTCGAGCTGCTTCATCATCTCCTCGGCCAGCGCCTGCAGGTACTGCTCCATCGCTGCCTCGAGCTCGTCGATCAGCGCCTGGATCTCCTCCTCCGAGGCGCCGTTCTCCAGCGCGTCGCGCAGTCGCTCCTGGATGTCGCGCAGGGTCTGCGCCATCAGCGAGACGTCGCCGTCCTCGAGGCGCAGCGCGGTCAACCAGAGGATCTCCTGCACCTCGGCGACCGCGGCATCGTCGCGATCATGCAGCAGGCGGGCCCCGGCGGTGCTCATGGCCAGCGCCACGACGCTGTCGAACTGATAGTCCTGCGGATACTCGATCAGCGTCTCCAGCACCCGCACGATGGGCAGGCGCTCGTCCGGCGCGATGGTCAGGCGTCGGCGCAGCTCGACCAGCTGGCGCGCCACGGGGTGCTTGAAGGAACGTTCCGGCAGCACGATGCGCAGCGGCTCGCTGCTGCCCTCCTGCCCCAGCTCGTCGGTGGCCACCAGGGTCAACTCGACGGCGAAGCCGGCCCAGAGGTGCGCCGTCAGATCCTTGTAGGCCTTGCCCGCGGTCTCGGTGCGGGTGCCCTTGATGTCGGCGAGATCGAGGGTGATCGGCGGCAGGCCGGGCTCGTCGGTGCGGCGGATCACCGCCTTCACGTCGACCAGCCCGTAGTCGTCGGCCGCCTCGTAGGCCAGCGCCAGGGCCTGGCGCTGGGTCTCGGAGGGGGGCTCGGAGAAGCCGGCCGTCGGCGGCTGGTCTGGCACCACTTCAATCTGCCAGCTGCCCAGCGTCCGCTCGCCCTGGCGGATGGTCAGGGTCTGGCCGGCGGTGAGTTCCTGCTCCAGCCGCCAGAGGCCGGCGGAGGTCTCGTCGAAGGCGCTCTCGCTCTCGTCGATCAGCAGGCTGGGCGTGCCGCTGCCGCCCTGCACCTGGGCGAGCAGCCGGCTGCCGCTCGGGACCAGGAGCGTGCCGTCCGCGGTGGCGGCCTCGCCGGAGGTTTCGGTGGCGGCGAGGAAGAGCGGCGCCTGGCCGGTGTATTCCGGCGGATCGAGCCAGGCGTCGAGGCTGGCCGGTGCGGCGGCGACCGAGCCGTCGAGGCGCGGCAGGACCGCGGCCTCCAGCCGTCGGCCCCAGTCGCCGCCGGCCATGACCAGGGCGACCAGCAGGAGCAGGGCCGCCGCGGCGCCGAGGCCGCGCGGATCGAGGCCGGCCACCACCGGCCGGGGCGGGGCGGGGCGAAGCTGGGCGAGCTGCGCGCGGGCGCGGGCCTGATGCAGCGCGAAGAGCTGCGCTGCCTGGCGATCCGAGCCGGCGGCCCGGCCACCCTGCGGCAGGCGGTCGAGCGACGCGGCCAAGGGCCGATGCGGCAGCCCGCTGTAGCGTTCCAGCCGCTCGTGCGCCTCCAGCGGCGCCGGCCAGGCAAAGCCGGCGAGGCCGCGCCAGAGCAGCCAGACGAAGCCGCCCGCCGCCAGCACCAGCAGGGCCAGATGCAGCCAGCCGGGAAGCTGTTGCGGCAGATCGAAGAGCGCCAGCGCCAGGACGGCCAGCAGCAGCGCGAAGGGCCGCCAGAGCGCCTGGGTCAGCCGCTCGGCGACCAGCGCGGCACGGGTCGCCGCGAGCTTCGCCCGCAGCGGCAGGGGCAGTATCCGGTCGGAACTCTGGGTCGGTCGCACGGGGTCCGGCTCCTTGCTGGCGGCGAGGACGCGGCGACGGCGGCGTTCCGTCTCGCGTCCTTCTCGGTCGCCTCGGCCGGCCGCTGCGTTAGGGAGGCGGCGCCAGCCAGGGCGGCACACGATCCAAGGCGATCAGTGTGGCATAATCTTGGCGCGGTCGGATCACAAAGAAAGCCCCCGCTTTGACAAGCACCTCGGGAACCAGCGGCCGCGAGTTGTAGTTGGAGGCCATGACGGCGCCATAGGCCCCGGCCGAGTTGAGCGCCAGGAGGTCGCCCTCGGCCAGCGGCGGCAGGGGCCGCTGCTTGGCGAAATAGTCGCCGCTCTCGCAGATTGGGCCGACGATGTCGTAGCGCTCGACCCTGTCGTCGGCCGCGGGTTCGCCGACCGGCAGGATGTCGTGCCAGGCCTCGTAGAGGGTCGGGCGGATCAGGTCGTTCATCGCCCCGTCGACGATCACAAAGCTGCGATTGCTGCCGCGCTTGACGTGAATCACGCGGGTCAGCAGCAGGCCGGCGTTGCCGACCAGGTGGCGCCCCGGCTCGAAGACCAGCTGCGCGCCGAGCCCCTCGGTCACCTCCCGCACCATACGGGCGTAGTCTTCGACCGGCGGCGGCTGCTCGTCGCGATAGGCGATGCCGAGGCCGCCCCCGAGATCGAGATGGCGCAGGTCGTGGCCGGTGGCGCGCAGGTCGCGATAGAGCGCCACCAGCCGCTGGAAGGCGGCGCGGTAGGGCGCCAGCTCGGTCAGCTGCGAGCCGATATGGACCGCCAGGCCGGTCAGCCTGAGACCGGGCAGGGCGGCCGTCCTGTCGGCGGCAGCGGCCGCCTGGTCGAGCGCGATGCCGAACTTGTTCTCCGCCTTGCCGGTGGAGATCTTGGCGTGCGTGCGGGCATCGACGTCGGGATTGACCCTGAGCGCCACCGCGGCTTCGCGGCCGAGCGCGCTGGCGACGGCGGAGAGGCTCTCGAGCTCCGGCAGGCTCTCGACGTTGAACTGCAGGATGCCCTGCGAGAGGGCATAGGCCATCTCCTCGCGGGTCTTGCCGACGCCGGCGAAGACACAGCGCTCCGGCGGGACGCCGGCGGCCAGGGCGCGGCGCAGCTCGCCCTCGGACACCACGTCGGCGCCGGCGCCGAGCGCCGCGAAGGTGGCGATCACCGCCTGGTTGGAATTGGCCTTCAGCGCGTAGCAGATGAGCGGCTTCAGCCCTTCGTTCTCCAGCGCGGCATGGAAGCGGCGATAGCCGCTCTCCAGCGCCGCGGCCGAGTAGACATAGGCCGGCGTGCCCACGCTGCGGGCAATCTCGGAGAGGGCCACCTCCTCGACGTGGAGCTGGCCGGCTGCATAGTGGAACGGCGTCATTCGATGACTTTGCTGGTGGTGTTTTCCTGGCCGAAGGCCGGGGCCTCGTCCACTGGCGGGGGCGGCAGCACCGGTTCCTGGCCCTGCGGCACCACCGTCTTCGGGTCGGGATAGGTGCGCGGATAGCGATAGCTCGCCTCGGCCCCCTCGGGCACGCTGATGCTGTCCTTGCGGCCGCAGGCCGCCAGCAGCGGCAGCAGTACGGCCGCGAGGCCCAGCAGTCTGCGGCGTTCGATCGGCGCTCCAGCCATCTGGTCCTAGTCCCTCTTCGCTGCCGCCTTGGCGGCGGCCTCCAGCCGGCGCCTGGCCGCCTTGGCCGCCGCCGCAACGCGCTTGGGTGCCGTGCCGCCCTCCGAGGTGCGGCTGGCGACCGAACGCTCGACCGACAGCACTCCGTATACCGCCCCGGTGATGCGCGGTTCAACGGCCGTCATCTCCGCCAGCGGCAGCTCCGCCAGCTGGCAGCCCAACTCGTCCGCCCGCTTCACCAGCGCACCGGTGACATGGTGCGCGTCGCGGAACGGCAGGTCCAGCACCCTGACCAGCCAGTCGGCGAGGTCGGTGGCGGTGATGTGGCCGGTCGCCGTGGCCGCCGACATACGCGAGCGCTCGACGCTGAGGTCCCGCACCATGCCGGCGGTGGCGGCCAGCGAGAGGGCCAGCGTATCGACCGCGTCGAACAGCGGCTCCTTGTCCTCCTGCATGTCCTTGCCATAGGTCAGCGGCAGGCCCTTCAGGGTCATCGCCAGCGCATTGAAGCTGCCGATCACGCGGCCGGCCTTGCCCTTCACCAGCTCGGCGGCGTCGGGGTTCTTCTTCTGCGGCATGATCGAGGAGCCGGTGGTGAAGGCGTCCGGCAGGCGGATGAAGCGGAAGCCGTCGCTCATCCAGATAACCAGCTCCTCGGCCAGGCGCGAGAGGTGGATGGCCAGGATGCTGCCGGCGGCCAGGAGCTCCAGCACGAAGTCGCGGCTGGCGACCGCGTCCATCGAGTTGCGCATCGGCCGGTCGAAACTGAGCGCCGCGGCGGTCAGCTTGCGGTCGATGGGAAAGGAGGTGCCGGCCAGGGCGGCTGCGCCGAGCGGGCTTTCGTTGGTCCGCCGGCGGCAGTCGGCCAGGCGGCCGCGGTCGCGCTCCAGCATCTCGACATAGGCCATCAGATGGTGGCCGAAGGTCACCGGCTGGGCCGCCTGCAGATGCGTGTAGCCCGGCATGACGGTCGCCGCCTCGGCCTCGGCCCGCTCGATCAGGGCGGCCAGCAGCTCGGCCAGCGCGGCGTCGAGCTGGTCGATGGCGTCGCGGGCGAAGAGATGGACGTCGAGCGCCACCTGGTCGTTGCGCGAGCGCGCGGTATGCAGCCGGCCGGCCGCCGTCGCCGATGCGTTCGATCAGCGCGGCCTCGACGTGCATGTGGATGTCTTCCAGCTCGGGCCGGAAGACCATCTCGCCGCGCTCGATCTCGCCGGCGATGGTGTCGAGGCCGCGCAGGATGGCGACGCCGTCCTGCTCGGACACGATGCCCTGGCGCACCAGCATGACGCAGTGCGCCATGGAGCCGGCGATGTCCTGGCGGAACAGCCGCTGGTCGAAGCCGATGGAGGCGTTGATCTCCGCCATGATGGCCGCCGGGCCGGCCGAGAAGCGGCCGCCCCAGAGCTGGTTGGCGGCCGGAGCCGCTGCCTTGCCGCCGCTGGCGGCGGCCTTCTTGCGCGGCCGCCGGGCCGGCGCCGTCGCAGCCTTGTGATCCGCGCTGCGGCTCTTCGCCCCCTGACTTTTGCCGGGGCGCTGCCTAGGTTGTTTTGACATGCTGTGGGAGATGTCCCTTGTCCGGGTTGACGCGGCCCTTCGGTGCCCTCCCCGCCGCGGCCGGTGCCAGCGGTCTCTTCCTCCGCCCCGCCGCGCCGTGGGCGGCCGAGCCGCTGTGGGATCCCGGGCCGCCGCCGCTGAGCGGGGAGTTCCGCGACTACTTTAACCTCCGGACGAAGCCGCTGCCAGCGCTGCCGACACCCTTCACCGCGGCCGGCGGCGCCGAGACCTCCCTGGCCGATTTCCGCGGCCGCGTGGTGGTCCTGAACTTCTGGGCCACCTGGTGCGGCCCCTGCATCGTCGAGATGCCCTCGCTGGACAAGCTGCACCGGGCGCTGGAGGGCGAGAGCGCCGCGGTGATCGCCGTCTCCGAAGACCGCGCCGGCGAGACCGTCGTCATCCCCTTCTTCCGGCAGCGCGGCATCCGCTCGCTCGACCTCTATACCGACCCGAAGGGCTACCTCGCCGACGGCTTCGGCATCCGCGGACTGCCGACCACCTTCCTGATCGACATCCACGGCCGCGTGGTCGGCGGCATGGAGGGCCCGGCCGACTGGGCGAGCGACGAGGCCCTGGCGCTGATCCGCCACTACATCCCGCCGGGCGGCACGCTGCCGCAGTCGCCGGCCCCGACGACCGAGCCGGCGACGCAGGCGACCTAAGGCGTCGCGCCCGCGCGGCTGCCGGCCTACTCCGCTGCCTGGGCCAGGCCGCTCAGGTCGGGCCGCGTGTCGATCGCCTTCTGGATGATCGCCTGGATGCGGGCGCGCTCCTCGCCGGCCAGCGGCAGGCGCGGGCGGCGGGTCCACTCGCTGCCCAGGCCGGTCATGGCGTTGGCCAGCTTGATGTACTGCACCAGCTTGGTGTGGCAGTCGAGGTGCAGCAGCGGCATGAACCAGCGGTAGAGCGCGAGCGCGTCGGTCACCTTGCCCTGGGCGGCCAGGCGGTAGAGCGCCACCGATTCCCGCGGGAAGGCATTGACCAGTCCGGCGACCCAGCCGTCGCAGCCGAGCGCGACGGACTCCAGCACGATATCGTCGACGCCGCAGAAGATCTTGAAGCGCTCGCCGACCTCGTTGCGCAGGTCGGTGACACGGCGCACGTCGTCGGAGGACTCCTTGATGGCGACGATGGAACTCTTCGCGGCCAGGCGGGCGAAGCCGGCGGGCTTCACGTCGATCGCGTAGGTGACGGGGTTGTTGTAGATCATCAAGGGCAGGTCGCTGGCCTCGGCCACCGCCTCGAAGTGCGCCAGGGTCTCCTCGCCGTCGGTCTTGTAGACCATGCAGGGCAGCACCATCGCGCCCTCGCAGCCGTCCGCCTTGGCCTCGGCGACACGCTCGATGGCGAAGTCGGTGGTGTACTCGGCGATGCCGGAGAGCACCGGCACGCGGCCGGCGGCGGCCTCGACGGCGGCGCGGCGCACGGCCGACTTCTCGGCCGGGGTGAGCGAGAGATTCTCGCCCAGCGTGCCCAGCATGATGAAGCCCTCGACGCCGGCCTCGATCAGCGCCTCGATGTGGCGCTGCGTCGCCGGCAGGTCGAGCGCGCCGCCCTGCTTCATCTCGGTCATCAGGGCGGGCAGCACGCCCTTCCAGGTCACGGTCATGGCTTTGCTCCTTGGTTGGTTCAGGGGCCTGGGGCCCCGGTGGAACTCAGGAAACCTCCAGCACCGGCTTGCCGATGACGTCCAGGCGCGGCGCGATGCCGAGGCCGGGGGTCTCGCTCGCCCGCATGGTGCCGTGGTCGCGCTGCGGCGCGCCGGCGGCGGTGGAGACGGTGACGTAGCTGTTGAAGTCGGTGGCCGAGAAGCGCAGCGCCGGCGGTGTCGAGTGCGCCAGATGGGCGATGGCGGCGGTCGTGACGTCGCCGCCCCAGGAGTCCTCGATGGTCATGGCGATGCCGAGCGTGACGCAGAGATCGCGGATAGCGCGCGCCTTGGTCAGGCCGCCGACCTTGGAGATCTTCAGGTTGATGACGTCCATCGCGCCCTCGCACTGCGCCTTCAGCAGCATCTCGATCGAGTCGACGTTCTCGTCGAGCACGAAGGGATGGTCGGTGCGCCGGCGGATGGTGAGGCACTCCTCGTAGGAGCGGCAGGGCTGCTCGATGTAGACGTCGAGGTCCTTCACGGCGCGCACCACGCGCGCTGCCTCGTGCATCAGCCAGCCGGTGTTGGCGTCGCAGACCAGCAGGTCGCTCGGCCGCAGCACCTCGCGGCAGGCGCGGATGCGGGCGATGTCGTCCTCGACGCTGCCGCCGACCTTGAGCTGGAACTTGTGGTAGCCCTCGCCGCGGGACTGCGCGACGCGCGCCGCCATCTTCTCCGGCGCCTCCTGGCTGATGGCGCGGTAGAGGTCCACCGCCTCGCCGAAACGCCCGCCCAGCAGCGTCGCCACCGGCAGGCCGGCCGCCTTGCCCAGCAGGTCCCAGCAGGCCATGTCGAGCGGGCTCTTCACATAGGGGTGGCCGAGCAGCGCCCGGTCCATCACGTCGTTCACCTTGGCGATCTCGCGCGGGTCGAGCCCGAGGAGCTGTGGCCCCAGCTCCTTGATGCCGGCGCGGGCGCCGGGGCCGTAGGCCGGCAGATAGAAAGGTCCGAGCGGGCAGACCTCGCCCCAGCCGACCAGGCCCTCGTCGGTCTCGATCTTCACCAGCGTCGAATCGAAGACCTCGACCGACTTGCCGCCGGACCAGTTGTAGCGGCCCTCGACCAGCGGCAGATCGATCTGGTAGGCGGCGATGCGGGTGATCTTCATGCGCTTGTCTCAATCCCCTGGCTGT
Organism: uncultured Alphaproteobacteria bacterium; assembly: GCA_942492185.1. Classification (GTDB taxonomy): domain Bacteria; phylum Pseudomonadota; class Alphaproteobacteria; order Kiloniellales; family JACOMY01; genus CALOEA01. Next base: position 105,872 of record CALOEA010000062.1, on the reverse strand, counting down.
CGATTACTCTGCGGCGTCGGGCCGTTCCGTGGTGCCGGGCAGCCGGTCGCGCTCCAGCGCCGCCGCGAGGGCGGCCCCGGCCTCCAGGATGTGGCGGCGGACGAGGTCGGCGGCGGCCTCGGCCGCCCCGGCGCGGGCCAGGCGCAGGATCTCCCGGTGCTCGCTGCGGGCGCGGTCGAGGGCGCCGGTCAGGGCGAGCTGCAGCCGGATGAAGCGGTCGGTCTGCTGGTTGAGCCGGGCCACGGTATCGACCCACTGCGTCCGCCCAGCGGCGCGGTAGAGCGCGGCGTGGAAGCGCCAGTTGAGGGCGCCCCAGTCGGCCACCGTCCCGGCCGCCAGCGCCGCCTCGTAGTCGGCGAGCGCCGCGGCCGCGGCCTCCAGCGCGCGCGGCGTCATGGCCTCGACCGCCAGGCGCAGCAACTCGGCCTCCAGGACCGCGCGCATCTCGAAGAGCTCGGCGATCTCGGCCGGCGCCAGGCCGGCGACCACCGCGCCCTTGTGCGGCTCGAGGCGCACCAGCCCCTCGGCCTCCAGCCGGCTCAGGGCCTCGCGCACCGGGATGCGCGAAACACCGTAGTCGCGCGCGATGGCGTCCTGGCGCAGCGGCGTGCCCTCGCCCAGCTCGCCGGACAGGATGCGCCGCCGCAGGCGGCGGGCGACCTCATCGGGAATCGAGCGGCGGGTCAGGGTCTCGGTCATGGATAATGGATATTTTATACAATCTTGGGAGTCAAGCGGTGTTGGCATCCCTGGTACGCTCTGAATCTGGCTCTGGCTCTGAAGCAGGCCCGGGGCCGGCCGCCGGCGGGTCAGGAGCCGCGCAGGAAGACGAACTCTGCGCGCCCATAGCGCCGCCGTTCCACCTCGCGGAAGCCGGCGGGGGCGAGGAAGGCCTCGCCGCGCTCCTGCTCCACGACGATCAGCGCATCGGTCGCCAGCCAGCCGGCGGCGGCCAGTGCCGCCAGGGCGGGGGCGGCGAGGCCGCCGCGGTAGGGCGGATCCATCAACAGCAGATCGGCCGGCGCGCGCGGCGCCGGCGGTCGGGTCGCGTCGGCCGGCAGCACCTCGCTCTGGCGCACCAGATCAACGCTGCGCAGGTTGCGCCGCAGGATGGCCAGCGCGGCCGGAGCGTTCTCCAGGAAGACGGCGCTCTCGGCGCCGCGCGACAGCGCCTCGATGCCGAGCGCGCCGGTGCCGGCGAAGGCGTCGATCACCCGGGCGCCGGGAAAGAGCGGATGGTCCTGGACCACGCGCCCCTGGGTCAGCAGGCCGAAGAGCGCTTCGCGGGCCCGGTCGGCGGTTGGCCGGATGCTCTGGTCCTCCGGACCCTCGAGCGCCCGGCCGCGCAGCCTACCGCCGACGATCCGCACGCGGCCCCCCGCGTCCGGCAGCGGGCTTGCCGCCACCGGGTTTGCCGGCGCTGGACGTCCCGGGCTTGGACCTGTCACCGGCGGCGCGGCCTGGGCCCGGCTTCCGTCCGCCGGGCTTCTTGTCGCCAAGATAGAGCGTCGGCTTCCGTCCGCCCGGCGTCGCCGTGGACTTGCCGGCGCCGGGCCGGGCCTTGCCCGAAGACTTGGGAGCGCCGGCGTTGGCGCCCGCCGGCTTGGCCGTCCCGGGCTTCCGCCCGCCCGGCTTGCGCGGCGCCGCGCGGGCCCAGCCGTCGGGGCGTTCCCCGGCCGCAGGCTTGGCCGGCTCCGCAGCCTTGCCCGGCCGCGGCTTGGCGGCGGCGGCTGGCCGCTCCAGGCCGGGCAGGGCCAGCGTCCCGCCGAGCTGATCGCGGAGCACCTTCGGCGCCACCTCTTCGACCTCGCCAGGCGTCAGATGGCGCCGAGCTGGAACGGTCCGTAGGCAGTGCGGATCAGCCGGTTCACCCTGAGGCCGAGATGTTCCATGACCCGCCGCACCTCGCGGTTCTTGCCTTCGCGCATGTCGAAAGTCAGCCAGGCGTTGGCGCCCTTGCGGTGGTCCAGCTGGCCTTCATCGGGCCGTATCGACGCCGTCGATGGTCACGCCGTCGGCGAGCGCGGTGAGCGCCTTGATATCGATGTAGCCGTGAATACGCGCACCCGGTAGCGCCGCATCCAGCCGGTCGCCGGCAGTTCCAGCCGGCGCGCCAGTTCGCCGTCGTTGGTCAGCAGCAGCAGCAGCCTTCGGACTTGATGTCGAGCCGGCCGATCGAGATCACGCGCGGCAGATCCGCTTCGGCAGCGCCTCGAACACGGTCGGCCGGCCCTCCGGGTCGCGGTTGTGTGAGGTCACCAGCCCGTCCGGCTTGTGGTAGCGCCACAGCCGCGCCGGCTCCTTCGTCGGCAAGGCCTTGCCGTCGACGACGATGGTATCGGTCGCCGTGACGACGAAGGCCGGCGTCGTCAGCACGGTGCCGTTGACGGCGGCCGGCGGCGATCCACCGTTCGGCTTCGCGGCGCGAGCAGATGCCGGCCCGGGCGATCGCCTTGGCGATGCGCTCGCCGCGGGGCTCGGCGGCGGAAGGACTGTCGGTCATGGCGGCAGTACCTACGCCGCGCGCCGGGGCACGAGCAAGCGCGACCCCGACCGCGCTTGCCGCAGGGTCCGCCGCCATGCCGACAATGCACCAGGGGCGCTGGATTCCGAAATGAGCGAGGCGCTGGCCGAGGCCGCGCGCTGGCGGCCGCCGCCGGCGAGGTGCCGGTCGGCGCCGTGGTGGTCGATCCGGACGACCGGCGTCATCGGCCCGCGCCGGCAACCGGATCGGAGGCGACCGCGATCCGACCGCGCACGCCGAGATGCTGGCGATCCGCCAGGCCGCCGCCGCCACCGGCCTGAAGCGGCTGGAGGGGGCGACGCTCTATGTCACGCTGGAGCCCTGCGCCATGTGCGCGCAGGCGATCGCCCTTTATGCCGCTCCCGCCCGCCAGCCGATGTCGCGGCGGCAGAAGCCCTCCGGCCAATCGATGAGGTCGACGGCGCGGTAGGCGCGCGCCTGCGCCTCCAGCAGGTCGGCACCCGGCGCGGTGACGCCCAGCACCCGCCCGCCGTTGGCCAGCACCGCGCCGTCCGGCCCGGCCTTGGTGCCGGCGTGGAAGATCTCCACCCCCTCGACCGCCGCAGCGGCCTCCAGGCCGCGGATGACCGTGCCCTTCTCGTAGCGGCCGGGATAGCCCCTGGCGGCCAGGACCACCATGAGCGCGGCTTCGTCACGCCAGCGCAGGTCGAAGCTGCCGAGCGCGCCCTCGGCGGAGGCGATCAGCGCCGGCAGGAGGTCCGACTTCAGGCGCATCATCAGCACCTGGCATTCGGGATCGCCGAAGCGGCAGTTGTACTCGATCAGCTTCGGTCCCTGCGGGCCGATCATCAGGCCGGCATAGAGCACGCCCTTGAACGGACGTACCCCGGTCGCGCATCGCATCGACGGTCGGCCGGATGATTTCCGCCATCGCGCGCTCGACCAGTTCCGGCGTGCCGATCGGGGCGGGGGAGTAGGCGCCCATGCCGCCGGTGTTCGGGCCCTCGTCGCCGTCGCCGACGCGCTTGTGGTCCTGCGCCGCCGCCAGCACCAGGCAGTGCTCGCCATCGACCAGCGCGAAGAAGCTGAGCTCCTCGCCCTCCAGGAACTCCTCGATCACCACCTCGGCCCCGGCCGCGCCGAAGGCACCCTCCTCGAGGGCGGCGGTCACCGCGGCCAGCGCCTCGTCCTGCGTCATCGCGACGGTGACGCCCTTGCCGGCGGCGAGGCCGTCGGCCTTGATCACGATGGGGGCGCCGACCTCGTGCAGGTAGGCCCGCGCCTCGCCGGCATCGCTGAAGCGGCGGTAGGCGGCGGTGGGGATGTCGTACTTGGCGCAGAGGTCCTTGAGGAAGCCCTTGGAGCCCTCCAGCACGGCGGCCGCGGCGTTCGGCCCGAAGGCCTTGATGCCGGCGGCGGCCAGGCGGTCGACCAGGCCGGCCACCAGCGGCGCCTCCGGGCCGACCACGACGAAGTCGACGGCCTTCTCGCGGGCGAAGGCGACCAGGCCGTCCAGGTCCTCGGCGCCGATCTCGACGCAGCTGCCGCAGGCCGCCATCCCGGCATTGCCCGGCGCGCACCAGAGCTGGTCGGTCAGGGGGGAGGCGGCGATGGCCCAGGCCAGCGCATGCTCGCGCCCGCCGGAGCCGACGAGGAGGATCTTCATGGCGTCCCTCTTGCAGTCGCACGACAGGCCGGAACGGCTCCGGCGGTCAGGGGAATAGCGCAATCGCCGGCCGCCGTCATGCCCGCCATTCCTCCCCCTGACCTTTCTCGATCCGGCGCCCGGCCTGTAGCATGGGCCCCATCATGACCGATTCGACCGAACAGCCCGCCGCCACCAACAATCCCGTCCTGACCGTCTCGGAGATCGCCGGGGCGGTAAAGCGCTCGCTGGAGGGCGCCTTCAGCCACGTGCGCATCCGCGGCGAGATCTCGCGGCCGAACTACCACGCCTCCGGCCACCTCTACTTCACCCTGAAGGACGAGCAGGCGGTGATCGACGCGGTCTGCTGGCGCGGCAAGGTGCGCAGCCTGGCGGTGCGTGCCGAGCAGGGGCTGGAGGTGATCGTCACCGGCCGGGTCTCCTCCTATCCCGGCTCCTCGAAGTACCAGGTGGTCATCGAGTCGATGGAACCGGCCGGCGAGGGGGCAATCCTCAAGCTGCTGGAGGAGCGCAAGCGCAAACTGGCCGCGGAAGGCCTCTTCGATGCCGGGCGCAAGCGGGCACTGCCCTACCTGCCGGACGTGATCGGCGTGATCACCTCGCCGACCGGCGCGGTGATCCGCGACATCCTGCATCGCCTGGCCGATCGCTTTCCCCGCCACGTGCTGCTCTGGCCGGTCCGGGTGCAGGGCGAGGCCGCAGCCGGCGAGGTGGCGGCCGCCATCGAGGGCTTCAACGCCCTGACGCCCGGCGGCACGCTGCCGCGCCCCGACCTGCTGATCGTCGCGCGCGGCGGCGGTTCCCTGGAGGACCTCTGGGGCTTCAACGAGGAGATCGTGGTGCGCGCCGCCGCGGCCTCGGCAATCCCGCTGATCTCCGCCGTCGGCCACGAGACCGACACCACCCTGATCGACCTCGCCGCCGATCGCCGCGCGCCGACGCCCACCGCCGCCGCCGAGATGGCGGTGCCGGTGCGCGCCGACCTGCTGCTCCCCGACCGGCACGGCTCGCCGCGGCCGCGCGTGCTCGACGACTGGCGCCTGCCGGAGCCGCGGGCGACCTGCTGGACGAGGCCTGATGCAGCGGCTGGACGACCGGGGCGAGCGCCTCGGGCAGGGGATGAGCCGGCTGCTGCAGGGCCGCCGCGCCACGCTGGCCGAGCTGGCCGCCCGCCTGCCACATCCGCGCCAGCAGCTGACCCTGACCAGCGAACGGCTGGACGGCCTGGCCGGGCGGTTGAACCGGATCGGCCCGCGGCTGCACGAGCGCGCCGCCGACCCCTGGCACCACCTGGACGCGGCGCGCCGCATGGGCCGCAGCCTCGCGGCGCTGCTGGCCGAGCGGCGGAGGGAGCTGGCGGCCTGCGGCGGGCTGCTGGAGAGCCTGTCGCACCGCCGCGTGCTGGAGCGCGGCTTCGTCACCGTCGAGGTGGCCGGCCAATTGGCGACTCGCGCGGCGCAGGTGGCACCCGGCAGCGACCTCCTCCTCGGCTTCGCCGACGGCAAGGTGATGGCCCGTGCGGCAGGGGCGGCGCCGCCGAAGGGCGGGCGCCCGGCCGGCGGCGATCGGCCGTCGAAGCCGCGCCAGGGAAGCCTGCTGTGAGGCTGGCCGCGCTCGCCGCCGTGGCCGCGCTGCTGCTGCCGGCCGCCGCTTCGCCGCGATTCGTGGGAGGTCACGCTGGATGGTCCCTGGCAGCAGGGCGGGCTGGTCATCGGCACGACGGCGCCGGGCGCGACCGTGACGCGCGACGGCACCGCGGTCGCGGTGACGGCGGCGGGGCGCTTCCTGCTGGCGCTCGACCGCGACCAGCCGGACGCGCTGCTGCTGCTGGTGGTCGGCCCCGACGGCAGCCGGCTGGAGCAGACCTTCGGCGTGCTGCAGCGCGACTACGCCATTCAGCGCATCGACGGCCTGCCGCCGAAGATGGTGACGCCGCCGCCGGACCTCGAGGCTGGCTGGCCGCGGAGCGCGCAGAGGTGATCCGTCAACGCCTGACGGTGCGCGAGGTCCCCGAACTCGGGATACGGCGGCTTCATCTGGCCGGCAGAGGGCCGCATCAGCGGCGTCTACGGCACCCAGCGGATCCTCAACGGCGAGCCGCGCACGCCGCACATGGGGCTCGACATCGCCGCCCCCGTCGGCACGCCGGTGCGGGCGCCGGCCGACGGCCTGGTGACCATGGCGGAGACCGATCTCTTCTATCAGGGCGGCATGATCGTCATCGACCACGGCTTCGGCCTGCACTCCAGCCTCATGCACCTCTCCGCGGTCGCGGTGGTTCCCGGCGACATCGTGACCCGCGGTCAGGTGATCGGCGCGATCGGCGCCACCGGCCGGGTCACCGGCGCTCACCTCGACTGGCGGGTGAATTGCTACACGGCCTGGATCGACCCTGCGTTGCTGTTGTCTCCCTAGGAGCGTATTGGACAGCGACCAAATTATCCTGTAGGTAGGGGCATCGCGTCTACATGCGATAAGGTTCACCCCCGCCGACGAGGCCCGCCGGGCCGCGGCGAACAGGAGGATCGGCGCCCTGGACAGCCTGCCACCGCGCCACCGCTACGAAGCGCCGACCGAGGACCCGGTCCGCGAGCGCCTGCTGCGGGCCCTCGACCTCCTGCTCGCCGACGGGCATCCCAACGCCATCTCGCTGCGCCACGTGGCGCGTTCGGCTGGCGTGTCGCATGGCCTGCCGGGCTACTACTTCGGCGATCGGCAGGGCTTGCTGACGGCCTACGCGGCCGAGGGCTTCGCGCTGCTGGCGGCCGCCTTGAACCGCGCCGCGGGTCTGGCCGCAAACGCCCCGGCCTGCGAGCGTCTGACGGCCATCGGCCTGGCCTACCTGCGGTTTGCGCGGGAGGAACGGCGGCGCTTCGCGGTGATGTTCCAGTCGCACGAACTGGCCGCTGCCGCACCGGAGCTCGAGGCCCAGGCCGACCGGGCGTTCCAACCCCTGCGGGAGTGCGTCGGCGCCTATTTCGCCGACCGACCCGCCGAGGCCGGGCGGGCCCCCGCGGTCACCTTGGCGGCCTGGTCGCTGGTGCATGGCGCCGCCCTGCTGCTGCAGGGCCCCCATCTGGCGGGGTCCCATCGGGCGGGCCGCTTCGGCGGCGCCGACCTGGAGGCGCTGACGACGCAGATGTGTCGCGATTTCGCGGCCGCCAACCTCCCCTAGAACGGTGTCGTTTCCCGTCGAATAGCGTGACCGGGCGCTACGAGCGTCGACCCGCGCGTTGGAACCAAGCGGCCCGCTGGCCTACTGGTGTATGCAGCTACAGCGTGTCTTGCATTGTCTTGCTCGACCGATCGCTGCATCATGGGTGGCCCGAAGCAGCCACTCATGGGGGGATGATGGCCATGCAACGCGGACCCGCGGTGCGTCTCGAATCGGCCCGCTTCGCCATGGCGACGGCGGAGGCCTCGACGCCGGTCGCGCCCTTTCAGCAATGGGCGGCAGACCCGAAGGTCATGACGCCGCTGAACCTGCCGGCACGCAGCCTGTCGGCGGAGCGCGTGCGGCTCTACTTCGAGAGCTTCGATAACCGCGCGAAGTACCTCTTCGTCATGCAGGACCGCTGGAATGGGCGGCAGATCGGCTTCTGGATTTGCGAGTTCAATCCGATCCATCTGACCTGCGCCATCCATCAGGTGATCGGCGAGGCGCGCTACTGGGGATTGGGCGTGACCCAGGAGCTCGGCATCGTCCTCATCGACTGGATCTTTGCCACCGGCCGGGTGGAGAAGATCTCGCTCTCGGTCCCAGAGCATCATCAGCAGGTTGTGAACCTGATGAACCATATCGGTTGGCCCCTCGACGGCCTGTTCCGAGCGGAGTTGAAATCTGCCTTCGATGCCTCTCGGATAGGCGAATATCGCTTTGGCCTTCTCGCCCCAGAATGGCCTGACGTCCGACAAAGACTCTCCGAACAGTTGCGTCGGCGACGCGCAAGAACGGCCCCCAACAGCGCCACCGCTTGACGCGGCGGGCGCGCCCCGGCCTCGCCGACTGTTGCTCCTATATCACAGAGTTAGCAGGAGATTTCCACCCCGTGGCGGATGGGTTCTAATAGGCTGGACAGCGTCCAATAGTTTTGGATACTGTCCAAAGCGTGGGGTGCCAAGGAGCGCTACCTTAGGTCTAGGACCATCTTTGGGGGAGTCGAACACATGAAGGTCGGAAACTCGAGTGCCGCGCTGCGCCGGACGCTGCGGACGAGCACCTCTGTCTGCGCGCTCTGTCTCGGGGCGAGCGTTCTCTTCAGCGGCGCCGCGCGCGCCGACTGCGACGACAACACGCCAGCCGCCGGCACCACCGTGACCTGCACGGCGCCGGTCGACACCACCGGCATCTCGGGCGGCAACGACAATGTCACCATCGACGTGCTGACCGGCGCGGTGATCGACGTGAATGGACCGGACGCCATCAACATCGGCGACGACGCCGTCATCACGACGCAGACCGGCAGCGAGATCACGGCGATGGGCGCCAACGACTCGGCGATCTTCACCGGCGACCGCGCCTTCGTCTCCGTCGCCGGTACCCTCAACGCCGACCACGACGTGCTCTCGGTCGGCGACGACAGTCAGGTCATCCTGCGGAGCGGCGGCCTCATCGCCGGCCTGGCGAACCCGGGGCGCGGCATCGTCGCCGGCAACAACGCCCTGATCGTCACGGAGGCCGGCTCCACCATCACCACCCGGGGCGACTCCAGCTCCGCCGGCGCCGTGGCCGACGCCATCTCCGTGGGCAACGACGCCGTCGTCGATCTCTCCGGCGACATCTTCGTCAGCCGCAAGGCCCAGGCGGTGATCGGCGGCGAGAACCTGACGGTGATGATGCACGAAGGCGCGACGATCTCGGTCACCGGCTACGTCGCCAACGCGGCCGCACCGGGGGCGGCGATCGAGGCGCAGGGCGGCGGCGCCAACATCACCATCAACGGCAGTGTCTTCGCCCAGGGAACCGGTGGCACCGGCGCCGACGGCATCCGCATCGGCCAGGCGAACTCCGCGACGCCGCTGCACAACACCATCGTCATCGGCAGCACCGGCAGCGTGATGGTCGAGGGCGCCAACTCGCAAGCCATCATCATCGAGCGGCCGGGCGCGCCCGGCGCCATGCCGCCGCCGACCACCCATGACATCTTCGTCGCCGACGGCGGCGTGGTGAGCTCGCTGAACAACGCGGCCATCATCGAGGATCCCAATGGCATCGCCGGCGGCCTGGCGCTGACCAGCCTGACGGTCGCCGGAACGGTCTCGACCGGTGTGGGCGGCGGCGTTGCCGTCGATCTCTTCTCCGGCGACGACCGCCTGGAGCTGCACAACACCTTCGCCATCGTCGGCGACGTGCTGGGCGGCGACGGCACCGACCTCTTCGTGCTCGGCGGCGACCTGAACGGCACCTTCGACATGGCGTCGCTGGATGGCGACGGCGTCGACGAGGGCGAGCAGTTCCTCGGCTTCGAGACCTACCTGAAGGAGGACGGCTCGATCTGGACCCTGATCGGGACCAACGACGAGACCTTCAACTGGGATGTCGTCGCCGGCGGCATCCTCGCCAACGGCGTCCTGGTGGACTCGCACTTCAACCTCTCGCCCGGCGTGGATCCGGCCCTCCTCGGCGGCGCCGGAACGATCGGGTCCTTCTTTGCCGACGAGGGCGCGACGGTCCTGCCGGGCAACTTCTTCGGCGACATTGCGACCCTGACGGTGACCCAGGGGCTCGACTTCGAGGCCGGCTCCACCTTTATGGTCGATCTCGATGGCACGCCGGTCAGCGACCTGATCGAGGGTTCGGGGGTGGCCACGCTGAATGGCGGCGTCATCCAGGTGAACGCCTTTGCCGGGCCCTACAGCAATGGCGAGATCTTTACCATCATCGATGTCGACACGCTGGGCGGGGCCGGCGCGTTCGATCCGGTCGTCTTCGACAATCTCTTCCTCTACGACTTCACGGCGCTCTACACGCCGGGCGCCGGGCTGGTGCAGCTGCGCGCCGACCTGAACCTCTCCAGCACGGTGGCGATGACCCCGAACGAGATGGGATCGGCCCGCGGCATCGAGACCGCCGATCTCGACGACCCCGCGCTCGCCGATCTGCAGGCGCTCCTGCCGCTGATCGACAATCTCACCGACGCCAAGCTGTTGCTGAATGGGCTCTCCGGTGAGATCTACGCCACCAACCAGCTGCTGTCGGCGCAGACCGGCGCGCTCTTCACCCAGGCGATCCGCCACCGCGGCCGGGTGCAGGGTGCGAACGGCACGCCGGCGATGATGATGGCCGACAGCGGCGGCACGCAGCTTGCCGCCGCCGCCCTCGACGATGACACCAGCCCCTTCAGCCAGGTCGCCGCGTCCGGCGCCATGGAAGAGTCGGGCGGCATCACCGGCTGGGTCGGCTTCTTCGGGCAGGTGAATTCCTTCGACGAGGACGGCAACGCCACCGACGTGGACCACTGGGTCGCCGGCGCCGCCGCCGGCCTGGAGACCGGATGGCACGGTGACGGCGTCTCCGGATCGGCCGGCATCGGCTTCGGCTACAGCCGCAGCTCGGGCGACATCGGCGAAGGGCGCGACAGCGATGTCGACAGCAACGGCTACCACGTCGGCCTCTACGGCACGGTGGGCACCGGCGGCTTCAGCCTCTCCGGCGCGGTCAGCTACGCCTTCATCGCCAGCGACGTGACCCGGACCCTGCCCTTCGGGCTGGGCGAGACCCAGGCCGATGTCGACAGCAATGTCTTCTCGACCTCCTTCGAGGCGAGCTACGGGATCGCGGTTTCGGAGATGTTCACCGTCGGACCGCTGGCCGGTTTCGATGCGACCTGGGTGTCGCAGGACGGCTTCACCGAGTCCGGGGCCGGCCCGGCGCTGCAGAGCGATGGCAACGACTATGCCAGCTACACCACCGCGCTCGGCGGCCGGCTGAGTGGCGTCTTTGCCGAGGACGGCTCCATGTCGGCGGCCTGGGAGCTCGACGCCAAGTGGCGCCACCGCTTCGGCGATGACGCGACCAATGCCGACCTCTCCTACGTCTCCGGGTCCTCGACCTTCGATGTCTACGGCCCCGAGTACGGGACCGACTGGGCGGAGGTCGGCGCCGGGCTGCAGGTGCGCAGCGGTTCGCTCAGTGTCGGCGTGCGCTACGACGGCGACTTTGGCGGCGGCTTCAACAGCCACGCCCTGAGCCTCAACGTCGGCACCAGCTTCTAGACGACCTCCTTCCACGACTCCGCCGCTGGGGCGGGGGGCGCCGGCATCGCCGCCGCACCCCGCCCCTCGGCGTTTCGGTCCCTCGGGGGGGCAGCCCTGCGGCGCGTTCGATCGCGGCAAGGCGGTTCTCTCTCGAACCGGCCGGTGCGGCGTCGGCCACGGCGTGAGCCGCAGAGGCGCTGATCCCGCTGTCGTCAGCCAGCCGCCTGTGCGTAGAGCGCCTTCGGCCAGCGGCGGTGCAGCCACAGCCAGTCCTCCGGCTTCTCGCGGACCCAGCGCTCGACCTCGGCGGTGACCTGCCGGGTCAGGGCAATGGCGTCGGCGTCCGGGTCGCCGCTGTCGGGCAGCGGCAGCGGGTCGGAGCAGGTGAAGCGGAAACGCGCGCCCTTCAGGCGCTCTATGCGGCAGAGCACCACCACGGCCTGGAACCGCAGTGCCAGCTTCGCCGGCGCGATCGCGGTCATCGCGTCATGGCCGAAGAATGGAATCGGCACGCCGCGGTTCTGCTTCTGGTCGATCAGTACCGCGAGATAGCCCTTGCGCCGCATCACGTCGATGGCGCCCAGGGCGCCGCTGGCGCCCTTCGCCAGGATCTGCGCGCCGCCGATGCCGCGGATGGCGCGGACCACTTTGTCGATCAGAGGATTGTTGGGCGCGCGGGCGAAGGCATTGAGCACCAGCCCGCGCCGCGCCGCATAGAGCGGGACCACCTCGAAATTGCCGAGGTGGGCGCCGAAGTAGACACCCGGCCGGCCGGCCTCAAAGGCTTCGGCAATGGGCTTTTCGTTCACCACCTCGACGCGGCCGCTGTCGGGATGGCTCAGGCGGCCGAGATGGGGGTACTCGAAGAGCGTGCGGCCGAGATTGTCCCACATGCCGCGCAGGATGCGCTCGACCTCGGCCTCGGCAATCCCGGGGAAGGCCAGCCGTAGATTGGCCCGCGCGCGCTCCGAGATCCTCACGCGCGGTCCCAGGGTGCGGGCAATCCAGCCGCCGGTGGCCGAGGCCCAGTCGGCCGGAATCAGGCGGACAATGCCGAGCAGCAGGAAGAGCGCGGCGGCTTCGAGCGGATGGCGCAGGTAGCGCTGGTACCAGGGGCGTTTGGGCACGGGATCAGAACTCAGGCGGCGGGAGGGGCGAAGAGGGGATCGAGCAGCCGATCCAGGGCCTCCCTATCGTCGAAGGCCAGCGTCACCGCAAGGGCCTCGATGTCGCTGCGCGCGGCTGGAGGCAGGCGCATCAGGTCCTTTTCGGTGGTGATCAGCGCCGCCCCGAGGCGCTGTGCCTCGGCTCGCAGCGCCGCCAGTTCCGCCGGGCGGTAGGGATGGTGGTCGGGAAAGGCGCGGGTCGCGGCCAGTTGGGCGCCGGCGGCGCGCAGCGTGTCGAAGAACTTCTGCGGCCGGCCGATGCCGGCGAAGGCAAGCAGGCGGCGACCTGCGGGCAGCGGGCCGCTGGCGACCAGTTCCGCGCTCAGCAGCGGGCGCGGGCCGCCCAACGCCAGAAGGCGATCGGCGAGGTTGGGCCCGCGCGCGCCGATCACCAGGATCGCATCGGCCCGCGCCAGGCCCTCGGCCGGCCGTTCGCGCAGCGGCCCGGCGGGCAACACGCGACCGTTGCCCAGTCCCTGGGCGCCGTCGAACACCAGGATCGAGAGGTCCTTGGCGAGGGAGGGGTTCTGGTAGCCGTCGTCCATCACGACGACGTCGGCGCCCGCGGCCAGGGCGGTGGCGGCGCCGGCCACGCGGTCGCGGGCCACCACGACCGGTGCCAGGCGGGCGAGCAGCAGCGGCTCGTCGCCGACCGCCGCCGCGTCGTGGCGGGCCGGGTCGACCAGCAGCGGGCCGGCCTCCCGACCGCCGTAGCCGCGGGTCAGGAACACCGGCCGGTGGCCACGCTCGATCAGGCGCCGGGCAACCGCCAGGGCGGCCGGCGTCTTGCCGGCGCCGCCCGAGACCAGGTTGCCGAGGCAGACCAGCGGCAGCGCCAGGCGCGCCGGCCGAGCGCGGCGCTGTCGCCGGGCGGCGAGCGTGCCGTAGAGCCAGGCGGCGGGAGCAAGACAACCCGACAGGGCCCGTCCCAGCCAGTCATCGCGCTGCCAGAATCCCGGCGCCTGCATGTCAGCGCGGCGGGCCGAGGGCAGCTGCATCCGCGGTCGTGGCGTCGGTGCTTCCCTCCGCGTCGCCCGGCGGCCCAAGCGCGCTCGTCTCGGCGGCGGGCGGCGGGACCAGCCGGCGCCGCAGGCGCTTGCGGCTCTTCGGCCGGCGGCCGCTGTCGACATCGGGTTCCACGGGCCGGCGGCCGCAGCGGCGATCGGCCTCCTGCGTCAGCCGGATCAGTTCGGCCTCGAGCCGGCGCCGGGCCAACTCCAGGTCTTCCAGGCGGGCATCGGCAGCGACCGCGATCGGCGGGCCGAACAGCAGGACCCCGCGATTGACCGGCCAGGGCAGCAGGAAGCGGTCCCAGGAGCCGAGCAGCCGGCCGCGGCGCACCGCCCCGGATACCGGCACGATCGGCGCCCCGGTTGCCTGCGCCACCGCGATGGCGCCGCCCTTGGCGCGCATCAGCGGGCCGCGCGGGCCGTCCGGCGTGATGCCGACGACCTGTCCGGCGTCCAGCACGTCGCCCATCGCCTTCAGCGCCTGGCGGCCGCCCTTGTCGGGCGCGGTGCCCGAGCCGGTGATGACGGAGCAGCCGATCAGGCGCATGGCGCGGGCGATGAAGGCACCGTCGCGATGACCGGAAATCAGCATGTGGAAGCGCCGTGGCTCGTCCTGCCAGGCCTCGCGCATCACCAGCATGCGGCCATGCCAGAAGCAGGCAATGGCAGGCTGGCGGGCGGCGAAGATCGCGGCGGTCTCGGGCGGCATCTCGCGCTGCCAGCGGGTGGTGCGCCGCACCAGCCCGAGATAGCGCGCCGCCAGCCAGGCCAGGGTCGCCTGCAGGGCCGGGGTCTTCAAGGCGCGCTTGCTGAGCGACATCGCCATCTGAGCTCAGGCGCGTTGCTGCAGGACCGGGGCTTCTTCCTCCCGCTCCTGCGACGCGAACTGCTGGGCGTAGAGCTTGGCGTAGAGGCCGCCGGCCGCGAGCAGCTCGGCATGGGTGCCGCGCTCGGCGACCTCGCCGTCGCGCAGCACGTAGATCAGGTCGGCATCGACCACGGTGGAGAGGCGGTGGGCGATCACCAAGGTGGTGCGGCCCTTCATGAGGAAGTTGAGGGCGCGCTGGACGTGCCTTTCCGATTCGGTATCGAGCGCGCTGGTCGCCTCGTCCAGCAGCAGGATCGGCGCGTTCTTCAACATGGCCCGCGCGATGGCGACCCGCTGCCGCTGGCCACCGGAGAGCTTGACGCCGCGCGGGCCCACCTGCGTGTCGTAGCCCTGCGGCAGTTCCTCGATGAAGTCGTGCGCGCCGGCATGGCGCGCCGCCTCCTCGATCTCCGCGTCGCTGGCATTGGTGCGGCCGTAGGCGATGTTGGCCCGCACCGTGTCGTCGAAGAGCACGACCTCCTGGGAGACCAGGGCTATGGCATCGCGCAGGCTGTCCATCGTCACCTGCCTGACGTCCTGGCCGTCGATCAGGACCTGTCCGGCGGTCACGTCGTAGAAGCGCGGCAGCAGGTTCAGGATCGTCGTCTTGCCGGCACCGGAGGGCCCGACCAGCGCCACCGTGCGGCCGCCGGGGGCCAGCAGATCCACGTCGTTCAGCGCCGGCGCATTGCTGTCGTAGGAGAAGGAGACGCCGGAGAGGCGGACCTCGCCGGCGACGATCTCGAGCGGCCGGGCGTCCGGCCGGTCGACGATCATCGGCTTCTGGTCGAGGATCCGGAAGATGCGCTCGGCCGCCGCCAGGCCCTCCTGCAGGTTGGCGTTCAGGCGCGCCAGCCGCTTGATCGGGTCATAGGCCAGCAGCAGGGCGGTGATGAAGGCGAAGAAGGAGCCCGGGGTCTGGCCGCGGTCCAGCACCTGGCCGGTGCCGTAGATCAGCACCGCGACGATGGCGAGGCCGCCGAGCGTTTCCATGATCGGGCCCAGCAGGTTCCGCGTGATGGCGGCCTTCTGCGCCAGCCGGAAGATCGTGTCGATCGCCTGGTCGGCGCGGCGGATCTCGTAGTTCTCCATGCCGTAGGCCTTGACGTGGCGCACGCCCTGGAAAGTCTCGTCGAGCAGCGTGGTGAGCTGCCCCATCTGCTCCTGCGTCGTGTTGGAAACCTTGCGCATCCGCCGGCCGATGCGAACCATCGGCAGGATCGCCGTCGGGAAGGCGAAGAAGGCGATCGAGGCCAGCAGCCAGTCCTGGTAGAACATCAAGCCGATCAACGCGATCGCGGTCAGCAGGTCGCGGCCGAAGCCGGTCAGCGTGGTCGAGACGGCGTTGCGCAGCAGCCCGACGTCGTTGAGAAAGCGGGAGACCAGCGTGCCCGGCGAGGTGTTGTTGAAGAAGGCGAGGTCGGAGCCGATCAGGCGCCGGTAGAGATCGCCCTGCAGCGTCGCGACCACCTTATTGCCGGTGTAGTTCATCAGCACCGACTCGCCGAAGGAGGCGAAGCCCTTGGCGATGAAGATCGCCAGCACGACGCCGGCGATCAGGTAGATGGTGTCGGGATTGCGCTCGGCGAAGACCTCGTCGATCAGCGGCTTCATCACCTGCGCCATCGATGCCGTGGCCGCCGCGACCACCGCCATGCAGGCCAGGGCCGCGACGATGCGCCAGACGTGCGGCCGCACGTAGCCGCGCACCAGGCGCTTCACCAGCGACCAGGTATGGGCATCCAGACGGATCTTCTTCGACTTCTTCGCCATTGGGGCCCTTTTCGCCGCATCGCCGCACCGGCGACGGCCAGCGGCAGTCTAGCATGCCGGCCGGCGCCGAGCCGACCGGCCGCTTCCTAGCCGCCACGAGCCTAGAAACCAACGGAAATCTTGCCCGCGGGCCTCAGGCGGCCGGGGCCGCAAGCGGCACCACGGCCGTTCCCTCGCGGCGGAAGGGCGCGAGGTTCTCCAGGAAGAGCCGGGCGGTCGCCGGCCAGGAGAAGCGCTCGGCATGGACCCGGGCGGCGGCCGGGTCGAGGGCCAGGGCCGCGATGGCCGCCGCGCCCAGGTCCTCCTCGAGGGCGCCGGCGGCGCTGCCGGCCAGGATGTCCTTGGGGCCGGTCACGGGAAAGGCGGCGACCGGCAGGCCGCTGGCCAGCGCCTCCAGCACCACCAGCCCGAAGGTATCGGTCAGTGAAGGGAAGACGAAGACATCGGCGGCGGCGTAGTGGCGCGCCAGCTCCTCGCCCTGCTTCGGGCCGGCGAAGCTCACCGCCGGAAAGCGGCGTCGCAGCTGTTCGAGCTGCGGCCCGCCGCCCACCACCAGCTTGGAACCCGGCAGATCGAGCTCGAGGAAGGCGGCGATGTTCTTCTCCACCGCGACGCGGCCGACATAGAGAAAGACGGGACGGGGCAGGTCGTAGGGCGGCGCCTCGCCGGGCCGGGGGCGAAAGAGCGCGAGATCGACGCCCCGGGTCCAGGGCTTCAGGTTGGCGAAGCCGCGCCGCCGGAGTTCCTCCGCCAGCGAGGCCGTGGCGACCATCACGCCGGCCGAAGGGCGATGGAAGCGGCGCATGGCCGCGTAGCCCCAGGACAGCGGCAGCGGGAAGCGGGCGCTGAGATACTCCGGGAAGCGGGTGTGATAGCTGGTGGTGAAGGGCAGGCCGCGGGCGAGGCAGTAGCGCCGGGCGGCATTGCCGAGCGGCGCCTCGGTGGCGATGTGGATGGCATCGGGCGCAAGCGCCTCCAGCCGCCGCCGCACGCCGCGCCCCGGCAGGACCGCCAGGCGGATCTCCGGATAGGTCGGGCAGGGCAGGGTGCGGAAATCGGAGGGCGCGATGACGGCCATCTCGTGGCCCAGCGCCTCGAGCTCGCTCTTCACCCGCGAGAGCGTGCGCACCACCCCGTTGATCTGCGGGAACCAGGCGTCGGTGACGAGGGCGATCTTCAAGGCTGTCTCCTGTTCACGCCGCGGCGCGCACGTCGGCTGGCGTCCGCGGCGCCAACATGGAAAAGGCCCGCTCCTCGGCCCAGTGCAGGATCTCCAGCCGGCCGTCGTGGTGCTCGACCAGCGCCGTGCAGCTTTCCACCCAGTCGCCGTCGTTGCAGTAGGTGAGGCCGTCGATCTGGCGGATCTCGGCATGGTGGATGTGGCCGCAGATCACGCCGTCGACGCCGCGCCGGCGCGCCTCCTCGGCCACCGCGCGCTCGAAGTCGGCGATGAACTGCACGGCATTCTTCACCTTCAGCTTGAGGAAAGCCGAGAGCGACCAGTAGCCGAAGCCGAGCCGGCGGCGCAGGCGGTTGTACCAGTCGTTCATCGCCAGCGCCGCGTTGTAGGCCCAGTCGCCCAGCAGCGCGAGCCAGCGGTGGTACTTCACGATCCCGTCGAAGGCATCGCCGTGGATCACCAGGTAGCGCTTGCCCTCCGGCGTTTCGTAGACGAAGTCCTGCACCACCTCGACCCCGCCGAAATGCACCCCGCAGTAGTCGCGGAAGGCCTCGTCGTGGTTTCCCGGGACGTAGAGCAGCCGGGTGCCCTTGCGCGCCTTGCGCAGCAGCTTCTGCACCACGTCGTTGTGCGCCTGCGGCCAGTACCAGGACTTCTTCAAGCGCCAGCCGTCGACGATATCGCCGACCAGGAACAGCGTCTCGCATTCGGTGTACTTCAGGAAGTCCAGCAGGAACTCCGCCTTGCAGCCGCGGCTGCCAAGGTGGATGTCGGAGATGAAGATCGTGCGGAAGTGGCGCACGGCGATCTCCGCCTCCGGCTCCTCGGGCTCCTGCCCAGCCCGCTCCGGCGGCGCGCTTCCCTGCGATGTCCTGCCAGCCTGCATAGCGCCCGGGGCCCTTTCATGCGGCCGCGTTCCTGCAAGGCTGATAACAAAATTATCGCGAGCCTCGTAAATGAAACTTGTGTAAAACACGGCGTTTTACTGAAGGTTCACGGGGCGTCATGTCGTTGCAACAGAGGTTTTATTCGACTGTCGTAATGAATTCGACAGCAACGGCGCCGATTCGCGCAGCAGAAGCGGAGACGCGCCTTGTGGTGGTCTTCAACCCGACCGCGGGCAACCGGCGCCGCCGGCGCCTCGACGGCTTCCTGGCGGCGCTGCGGGCCGCCGGGGCCAGTCCGCAGCTCTGGGAGACCACGGCGCCGGGCGATGCGCGCGCCTTCGCCCTCGCGGCGCGGGCGGCCGGTTGCTACGCCCTGGTGGTGGCCGGCGGCGACGGCACGATCAACGAGGTGGTGGACGGCCTGACCCAGCCCCTGGGCGCCGGCGAGGCGCCGGTGGCGCTCGGCATCCTGCCGCTCGGCACCGCCAATGTCCTGGCGCGCGAACTGGCGATCCCGCGCGATCCCCGCCGGGCGGCGGCGATCGTGCTGGCCGGGCAGCGCCGTTCGATCGTGCTCGGCGAGGCCGATGGCCGCGCCTTCTCGCTGATGGCCGGTGTCGGGTTCGATGCGGCGGTGGTGGCCAACATCGACCCTGGCCTGAAGCGCCGCCTGCGCCAGGGCGCCTACGTCTGGGAGACCCTGCGCCAGGCCTTCCGCTTCCGCTTCCCCCGCTATCTGGTCGAGGTCGAGGGGGTCGGCCATGCGGCGCGCAGCGTGATCGCCTGCAAGGCGCGGCACTACGGCGGGCCCTTCGTGCTGGCCCGCGATGCCGCGCCGGAGCGGGCGCTGCTGACCCTGGTCCTGTTCGAACGCGGCGGGCCGCTGGCCGTCGCGCGCTTCGGTCTTGCCCTGCTGCTGGGGCGCGTCGCGCGCTGCCGCGGCGTACGGCTGCTGGAGGCCAACGCGGCGCGGATCTCGCTGGTGGAGGGCGAGGCGGCGGAGGGTGTCCCCGAGGTGGTGCAGGGCGACGGCGACGTGATCGCCAGCCTGCCGCTGGTACTGGGCCTGCGGGCGACGCCGCTGCAGGTCCTCGCGCCGCCGTGCGCCGCCTAGGTTCGTTTAGGGCGCGTCCAACCGATGCCGACTGGGCCGGGGCTGCGTCCCCCCTCCTTGCCGCCCGCAGGGCGGCTGGGGAGGCCCGGGATGAGCGATCAGGCCGAAAGGGACAGCGCCTATTCCCGGCTGTAGCGGACCTCGCCGGAGAGCAGCGGTCCCTGGCAGATCACGGCCTGGCCGTCGCCGCCGATCCCGATGACCGACTTCACCAGGAACATGCTGTCGACCGTCTCGGCGTAGGTCGGGTCGATCGAGGCGGCATCGAGCGCCGGGTAGTTGAAGAAGGCGGCGAAGCGGGAGGCCGGATCGTCGGGGAAGCCGGTCGCCGGGTCGACTGCCGCCAGGCGCTTGAGGCGATCGATGATCGTCTTGCAGGCCTCGTCGGTCGCCGGCGCCGAGAGCGACCAGGTCGCCACGACGATCGCCTCGTCCTGGTAGTAGACCCAGCCGAAATAGTCGCCCTGGATGCCGTCGGCCTGCACCAGCGCCTCCAGTCGCACCAATGAGAGATCGAACAGCGTCGCGGGGGCGGCTTTCAGGGCGCTGACAATTTCCGGCGGGCCGGCCTGGACGGACGGGGCGCCGAGGAGAGTGGCGAGCAGCAGAGCGGCGAGGCCGACACGACGAGAGGACATGATGGACTCCGCAGCGAGAGGCGGGCGCAGGCGCCCGAAGAGGCAGCAGTCTAGCCGCTGCTTCAGCGCCCGGCGATGGTCATTCCTTCGACCAGCAGGGTCGGGCTGTCCATGCCGGTGCGGTACTCCAGGTCGTCGGCCGGCGTCAGGCTGGCGAACATCTCCTTGAGATTGCCGGCGATGGTGATCTCGGCGACGGGAAAGGCGAGCTCGCCCTTCTCGATCCAGAAGCCGGAGGCGCCGCGGCTGTAGTCGCCGGTGATGCCATTGACCCCCATGCCCATCAGTTCGGTGACGTAGAAGCCCTGGTCGATGGCGCCGATCATTGCCTGCGGGCTCTGTCCGCCCGGTGCCAGCGAGAGGTTCGAGGTGCTGGGCGAGGGCGGGCCGGAGGTGCCGCGCCCGGCATTGCCGCTGGGCGCCATGTCCAGCTGGCGGGCGGTCGCCAGGTCGAGGATCCAGCCGGTCAGGCGGCCGTCGTCCACCCAGGCGCGCCGGACGGTCGGCAGCCCCTCGCCGTCGAAGGGGCGGGAGCGGTGGCCGCGCGGGCGCAATGGCTCCTCAAGGATGGCGACTCCGGGGGCGAAGACCTGCTGCCCCAGCTTGTCCTTCAGGAAGGAGGTGCCGCGCGCGACCGAGAGGCCGTTGATCGCGCCCAGCAGATGACCCATCAGGCTGGCCGCCACGCGCGGCTCGAAGACCACCGGCAGGCGGGCGGTCTTGGCCTTCTGCGGCCCCAGCCGCTTCAGGGTGCGTTCCGCGGCGAGACGACCGAGCGTGGCTGGGTCCTTGAGGTCGCTGCCGTAGGCCGCCCGGTCGTAGTCGTAGTCGCGCTCCATGCCGTCGCCGCTGCCGGCGATCACCGCCACCGAGAGACCCTGACCGGTGACGGCATAGCGGCCGGCGAAGCCGTTGCTCGCCACCACCGCGACCTCGCTGCGGCCCCAGTAGGTCTCGGCACCCTCGGAATTGGTGATGCCGGCCACCGAGCGGGCGGCATCCTCGGCGATCTTGGCGCGCTCCTGAAGCTGCTCCGGCGAGGGCTCGAGCGGGTCGGCGAGATCGAGATCGGGCCAGTCGCGCGCCAACTGCCCGGGATCGGCCAGGCCGCACCAGGGGTCTTCCGGCACCACCTTGGCCATGGCGACGGCACGCTCCGCCAGCTCCTCCAGGGCCCGGTCGGAGAGATCGCTGGAGGAGACCACGGCCTGCCGCTTGCCGATCAGCACACGCAGGCCGACCTCCTCGCTCTCCTCGCGTTCCAGGTTCTCCGGCTTGCCCAGCCTGACCGCCTGGCTCAGCCCCTGCGAGGCGACCAGCACCGCGTCGGCCGCCTCCGCCCCCAGTCCCCGGGCGCGCTTCAGCAGGGTCTCCAGGCGGCTCAACATGGCATTCTCGTCGTCACGGCTGGCAGCGGTCATCTCGGCTCCTTCGGAAAGCGGCGCCAGAGTGGAAGCAGATGCGGGCGGCAAAGGCAACCGCGGGCGACCCCGGGCCCCTATGGCGGCGAAATCCCGATAGGCGGGCTCCAGAGGCTTTGTTAGGGTTCCTGCGGCTCCGGTGGCCGCCCGCAAGAGGTCGGCGCCGCGGGACAGGGGAGGACGGACCGGCCGCAGCGTTCGCGGAGGCGGCCGGAGGGTGTCTGCGGCGTCCGTAGCGGGGGAGACTCTTTGCCGAAGGCTGTCAGGCTCTATGTCAGGTACGTCGACCGCCTGAGCTACAGGGTCGGCCGCTTCGCCATGTACCTGATCTACGTGATGATCGCGGTGATGCTCTATTCCTCGATCTCGCGCGCCGTCTTCGACGTGCCGCTGATCTGGGTGGTGGAGATCGCGCAGTTCCTGCTGACGGCCTACTACCTGCTGGGCGGCGCCTACTCCATCCAGCTGGACAGCCACGTCCGCATGGACCTGCTCTACGGCCGCTGGTCGCCGAAGCGCCAGGCCTGGACCGATGTCTTCACCATCTTCTTCCTGATTTTCTACCTGGTCCTGCTGCTGCGCGGCGGCATCTCCAGCACGCAGTACGCCCTGGAGTACAATCAGAAGAACTACAGCACCTGGGCACCGCCGCTCTGGCCGATCAAGATCGTCATGACCTTCGGCGTGGCGCTGATGCTGCTGCAGGCCATCGCCACCTTCTTCAAGGACCTGGCGCGGGCGCGCGGAAAGACGTTGTCATGAGCTACGACGTCATCGCGCTGCTGATGTTCTCGACCATGATGCTCATGCTGCTGACCGGGCAGCGGGTCTTCGGCGCCATCGGCTTCGTGGCCAGCGCCGCGGCGCTTCTGCTGTGGGGCGACGGCGGCTTCGAGATGCCCTTCAACGCCAGCTTCGTGCTGCTGAACTGGTATCCGCTGCTCACGCTGCCGCTCTTCATCTACATGGGCTACATGCTCTCGGAATCGGGCATCGCCGATGACCTCTACCGCATGTTCCACGTCTGGTTCGGCCCGGTGCGCGGCGGCCTCGCCATCGGCACCATCGGCCTCATGGTGGTGATCTCGGCGATGAACGGCCTCAGCGTCGCCGGCATGGCGATCGGCGCCTCGATCGCCTTGCCGGAGATGCTCCGGCGCGGCTACGACAAGGTGATGGTGACCGGCGTCATCCAGGCCGGCTCGTCGCTGGGAATCCTGATTCCGCCCTCGGTGGTGCTGGTGCTCTACGGCATGATCGCCCGCCAGCCGGTCGGCCAGCTCTGGCTCGCCGGCGCGCTGCCCGGCCTGCTGCTGGCCTCGCTCTTCGTGCTCTACATCGTGGTGCGCTGCTGGCTGCAGCCGAGCCTCGGGCCGGCCCTGCCGCAGGAGGAGCGGCGCATGATCACCTGGGGCGAGCGCTTCCGGCTGCTGCAGGGCGGCCTGCTGCCGCTGCTGATCTTCTTCGCCATGACCGGCCTCTTCCTGCTCGGCGTCACCAGCCTGGTCGAGAGCTCGGCGGTCGGCGCCGCGGCGGCGACGCTGGCGGCGCTGGTGAAGCGCCGCCTGACCAAGTCGGTGATGGAGGAGACCGTGCGCAAGACGCTCTCCATCAGCTCGATGTTCCTCTGGATCATCCTCGCGGCGCTCTCCTTCGGCGCCGTCTTCGATGGCCTGGGCGCCGGCAAGGCGCTGCAGGACCTCTTCATCGAGCGCTGGGAGCTGACGCCCTGGGAAATCCTCATCATGATGCAGCTCTCCTACATCGTGATGGGCATGTTCCTCGACGACACCGCGATGCTGGTGATCGTCGCGCCGCTCTACGTGCCGCTGGTGATCGCCCTCGGCTTCGATCTGATCTGGTACGGCGTGCTCTACACCATCACCTGCCAGATCGCCTACATGACGCCGCCCTTCGGCTACAACCTCTTCCTGATGCGCGCCATGGCACCGCCAGAGGTCTCGCTGGGCGACATCTACCGCTCCATCGTGCCCTTCGTATTCATCATGACGCTGGGGCTGGCGCTGATCATGATCTTCCCGGAAATCGCGCTTTGGCTGCCGAACCTCTACTCTGGCAAGTGACGCCGGCAGGGCGCGATACTGCCGGTGCGACGACCTGTTCGAGAGCCGCCTGCCCCCGCGGCGCAGCCGCGGAATGCGGGCCACGATTTGTGTAGTGGATAGTGCAGAAACAGGGAGACATAGAATGACAAAGAGACGCGATTTCCTGAGGACCGCGGCCCTGACCACCGCGGCGGTCGGCGCCAGCGCCGTGGCGGCGCCCTACGTCAAGGCGCAGTCGAAGATCCGTTGGCGCCTGCAGACCTACGCCGGGCCGGCGCTGGGCGAGCACGTGATCAAGCCCTCGATCGACGCCTTCAACAAGGTGGCGAACGGCGAGATGGAGATCGAACTCTACTTTGCCGACCAGCTGGTGCCGACCGGAGAGCTGTTCCGCGCCATGCAGAGCGGCACGATCGACGCGGTGCAGAGCGACGACGATTCCATCGCCGCGCCGGTCGACATCTCGGTCTTCGGCGGCTACTTCCCCTTCGCCACGCGCTATTCCCTGGACGTGCCGGTACTGTTCAACCAGTACGGCCTGAAGGAGATCTGGGAGGAGGCTTACGGCGAGGTGGACAACGTCACCTGGCTCTCGGCCGGCGCCTGGGACCCCTGCCACTTCAACACCAAGGAGCCGATCCACAGCCTGAAGGATCTCGAGGGCAAGCGGGTCTTCACCTTCCCGACTGCCGGCCGCTTCCTGCAGCGCTTCGGCGTGGTGCCGGTGACGCTGCCGTGGGAGGACGTCGAGGTGGCGGTGCAGACCGGCGAGCTGGACGGCATCGCCTGGTCAGGCATCACCGAGGACTACACGGTCGGCTGGGCCGACGTGACCAAGTACTTCCTCACCAACAACATCTCCGGCGCCTGGTGCGGCTCCTACTTCGCGAACTCGGAGCGCTGGGACGAGCTGCCGGAGCATCTGAAGGAGCTCTTCCGGCTCTGCATGGATTCCTCCCACTACTACCGCCAGCATTGGTACTGGGGTGGCGAGGCGAGCCTGCGGGTGAACGGCGCCAAGATGGAGCTGACCACGATCCCCGACGCCGAGTGGCAGACGGTCGAGGCCGAGGCGCTCAAGTTCTGGGACGAGATCGCGGCGGAGAGCCCGCGTAACGCACGGGTGATCGAGATCTTCAAGACCTACAACAACGTGATGAAGAAGGCCGGCCCGCCCTATCGCTACAGCTAAGGCGGCGGCCTCGGTCTTGCGCGTGGGGCTCCTCCGAGCCCCACGCGGACGCTTTACTCGCGCAAGAGCTCTCGGATCAGCGTCGTGTTCTGGACAATGACGTAGAGCGTCGTCCGCGGTCCCTTCGCGGTCTCGACGTCCAGCAGCTGCATCTGAACCACGACGGGGCCGCGGATCCACCGAAGGTCCCGGCCGCTACGCGCTGGAGGCCCGTAGAGCCGAGTCAGTTCGGCACCGATGCTCTCGGCCCTCTCTTCCGGCCGCAGCGCGGTGTAAAGCCCGGCGCCGACCAGCCGCTTGCGCAGGAAGGTCAACAGCATCACCAGGTCGTGGCCGGCCACCGCCATCGACCGGCCGGTCTCGAGGCTGCGCAGCTCGCTACCCGCGGTCTCGAGCTTTGCGATGTCGAGGCCCGTCATCAGCGACGTGACCTGGTCGGCCGGCAGGCCCCAGACAAGCCCCTGCCAGTTCGTCGTGATGTCGTGCTCAGCAGTCAGCCTCAGGCTGTAGATCGGCCTCTTCGATCCCACGGCTGCGAGGACGATGAGGAGAAGAAGGATTGCCGGCAGCAGCCAGCTGAAGCGCCGGGTCCAGCGTCCGGGAGGGTGTCGCCCGTGCCGCCGGAACAGGGGCTTCAGCAGCAGCGCATGGACGCGCCGTACGGCGCGCCCGCGTCGGCGAAGCCAAGCCAGCCAGCCGGGCGAGGCGAACCAGCGCCGCCGGATGGTTTGCGGGCGCCAGGTCCGGTCAAAGAGGAGATAGGCCGCGGCCGCAGTCTCGAATCGCTCCTGGCAGCGTGCCGAGGCGCAGATCGCCCGGCGCAGGCGGGCGTGCTGCTCCGTTTTGTCGGCGCCGGAGAAGGGCGGCACGAAGACCAGCAGCCGTTGCGGATCGCCCCTGCCGATGATCGACGAGAGGAGATCGAGATCGTCCGGCTCGGTGCCGCCGTAGAGGATGACCGGACCGCTGCCCCAGCATTCGTCCTCGAGGATCGCGGCGCGTTCCGCGGCCGGCACGGGCATCCAGCTCTCAATCGCGCCGCTGGGCTGCAGGCCACTATCGCCAAGCATGATCACCGGACCGACCTGTGAGAACACCGTCGCCAGCGCTTCGATGTCTCGTTGCGTCTGGCGTTGCTTCAGGCTCGCCGGCCCGGGGGCGAACAGCAGGACCGGTGCGCGCGCATCGAAGAGCAGCGGGCTCTCGCGACGCAGGAAGACCGGCCGCCAGTCTGGGCCGAAGGCAATGAAGGCCGCGTGAGCGCAATCGGGTGGCAGCGGGCGCGGAAGCAGGGACTGCGCGCGGTGGCGGAATGCCCGATAGGCCTCCCCCGCCCGGTTCTCATGCGATGCCGGTAGATAGAGCAGGAGACGTTCGGGCGGGAGGGTCTTCAGGGCATGTTCGAGCTCCCACCAGAGCCCGGGAGAGTCGCCGAGCTGGATGACGGTCAGCGCGGCGTCCGAGGCCAGGCGCTCCACGGTCACTCGCCAGTCGGCGTCGTTGACGTAGAGCCGCGACGCGCCGAGCGTTTGCAGCGTCTCGCCGGGTCGGCCGATGGCGACGACCGGGCCGACGCTGCGCAGGGCATGCACCAGCTTCTCCTCGTGCGTTACGCCGTCGTCCTTGCGCCAGCCAGCCAAGGAGGCAGGCCGTTTGATCCAGCGCGACAGAAAGTCGTCGCGGTCGGCGGCGAAACCACGCAGGAACAGGACGGGCGAGCGCGGATCGTCGCGCAGCACATCGGCGGCCGAGGCCGCCCCGAGCCTGTTGGCCAGGTGGTGGAGGGGAAAGACCAGCAGGGCGGCGATGAAGACGGCGAAGCTGAGCACGAACCTGTCGGCACCGCCCGCCAGGTCGCTCTGCGTCGTGATATAGAGCGCGCCGCCAACCGCAGCCGCCAGACAGCCGAAGAAGAGGCCGTTGAGAACCAGGGCCAGGGCGCGATTGCGGACCGGCTGCCGGCGCGCGACGCGAAAGAACTCGGCGGCCGCTCTGCTGGCCGGCGTGTCTTCGACCATCCCCCTTCTCCTGCTTGGGCGGTGCTGCGTCGGCAAAACGCAAGACGGGGTCGCGGGCAGGTGATCGCCGCCACTGTAGAGGGGGGGCGAAGGGCGTGACAAGGCGAGCGGCCGGAAGCGGCAGGGCAGCCGGCCCCTAGCGGGCAAGCGGCGGGCTGTGGCGAGCACGGCCGAGGTTCATCCGCCGTCCTGGACGATCGGCTGCGACAGGATCCAGAGGCTGCACATGGTGAAGCCGATCATCAGCGCCAGCATCGGCAGCTGGCTGGCCACGGCCGCCCGTCGGTGCCTGAACAGCCGCTGCGCCTCCAGATGCGCCAGGACGACCGACAGCACGTGGCCGGTGACGATCGCCACCACGGCGACGTACCAGACCGTCCTGGCACCGATGACGCTGACGTCGATCCCGGTGCCGCGGGTGCCGAAGAGGTCCCAGCCCAGACCCAGCGGGTCGGACGCCAGGGGCAGCGCAAGCTGGCCGGCCAGCAGCAGGTAAGAGAGATAGTGCGACAGGTGGTAGGCGATGGCGATCGGCAGCAGCGAGGGCGCGAAGCGGCGCATCGCCTGCGCGGTGCTGACGCCGCCGCCGCCGGCCCATAGGCTGAGGCGGCAGACGCCGGCGAAAAGCAGCAGGAAGAGGCTGGCGGCCGCCAGCAGGCCGAGGGTCTTGACCACGACCAGCAGATCGAGACCCTGGCCCTGGAGCCACAGCAGCGCCGGCCGCAGCGTCTGGCTGTTCGCCACGAAGTCGAGCGCGGCCAGCCAGAGCGGCGTCTCCGAGAAGCCGTCGAAGGTCACGCTGGCCAGCAGCAGCACGATGAAGGCAACGCCCCCCAGGCTGTCGGGATGGTGGGCGAGCAGCCCGGCGCCCGGCGGGCGCAGCACCAGGCGGCCGGCGCAGTCGCGCCCCAGCGGCGCGAAGCGCCCGATCAGGGCGAAGACCCGGTGGAAGGGGTCGAACCCAGCCAGCCAGCGCTGCGGTCCGAGCCAGGCCATGCCGGCCCAGGTCAGGGCGGAGAAGCAGAGGATCGCGATGGCCAGCTGGCGCGGCGAATCGGCGATGTGGCTCACCAGCTCGAGCCAGGCGAAGAGGAAGAACAGCAGCGCCGCCAGCCAGCCGCCGCGCTCGCCGCCAGCCGGCGGGCCGGACTCTTCCACTGGCCGCGCCCGGCGGCAGAGGGAGCGGCCCAGCCGATAGAGCGCGTTCCAGGGATTGAACAGCGGCCAGAGGTTGCCGAGCAGGACGCAGAGGAAGAGGAAGCCGATCCACCAGAGGACCCAGACGATCAACGGCGCGATGTTGCCGGTGGCGGACTGCTGGCCGGCCAGGCCGGCAACCAGCACCAGCAGGAAGATGCCGATGGCGAAGGCGGCGGCGGCTCGCCGCAGCGACCGACGCCATCGCGGCGGCAGCCACGCCGGCAGTGGCAGTGTCCAGTGCCCCGGCAAAGCCTGCGTGCGCGGCAGGAACGCGAGGACGACGAAGCTGAGCAGCACGATGCCGCCGGCGCCGAGCAGATAGAGCTGCAGGGGCAGTGGCAGATCATAGCGGGCCCCGAAAGCATGGGCGTCAGCCGTGCGCGCGCCGGCAACGGCGATTGCCATTGCCGACAGCAGCGCCCGGCCGCAGCGACGCCACCGGCCCCGGCCCCCGCTAGTCAGGATAGACCTCGAGATAGAGCAGCGGACCGTGGCCATGGCCGTGACCCTGCTGGTCCTGGTGCGCCTCCAGGGGGAAGCGCCCGGCGATCGCGGCCACGAAAGCCATGGTGCCGACCTCGCCGGCGCGGAGCTCCAGCTCGAGATCGTAGGCGTGCAGGTGCAGCGTCGCCGGACGGTCGCTGAGGAACTCCAGCGTCAGGTGGTCGCCCTCGACCACCCTGAGGGTCTTCTGGCTCTCATCCTGCAAGGCGCCCTCGTGCAGGACCAGCTTGAACTGCAGCTCCTCGGCCGCGGCGCCGGCGGCCGGCGGGGCCAAGAGGACCAGCAGAAGCCACAGGCGGCCTAGGGCGCGCGCGAGGGATGATCTCATGGGGGCCGATCTCATGGAGGGTGATCCGAAAATGAATCCATGACCGCCTCATCTTAGGAGAATTCACGGCGAGCGATAGCGCTGAAACAAATGATCGAACAGAAACATGACAGAAACACTAATTATCTTGCCGATTGCGCATTGGCGGTCGAGTATTCGGAAGCCCCTATCATGGGCATATATTGGGAGGATCAGAAAATGCGTCCGCGTGGAGCTATGGTTGCATCTCTGTTCTTGACCTTGTTCTTGGCCGGCGGTGGTGCCGCCCAGGCCGAGATTCTCGCCATGATGAACTACGAGACCAAGACGCCGGACTCGCTGAAGGCCTTGAAGCTCGGTGGCGAGCAGGAACGCCGCGAGGGCATCGCCATCTTCGATGTCGATCCGCAGTCACCGGCGTTCGGCCGGATGCTGATGGACATCCCCATGCCGGCGAGCCAGATCGTCCACCACATCTTCTATGATCGCACCATGACCAAGGCTTACGTCACCTCACTGGGCCAGCCGTCGCTGCAGGTCCTCGATCTGACGCAATTCCCCTATCGGCTGCGGACCGTGGCGACCGAAGGCTGCGTCATGGCCGAGGACGTGATCTTCGACGAGAGCAATGAGCACTGGTTCCTGACCTGCATGCAGTCCGGCCATGTCTTCAAGGGACGGGTTGGCGACGACACCCTGGTTGCGGTCTCCGAGGTGACCGACACCTATCCGCACGGCATCGCGGTCGACAGCGCGATCAACCGGCTCATTACCACCAGCACGGTGAGCGGCGACCTGCAGGATGCGCGCGAGAGCGTCACGATCCTCGATGCGACAACGCTCATGGTGCTTGGAAGCAAGCGCCTGTCCCTGAAGCCCGAGGGTTCCGGTGAGGCGCCGGTCGAGGTCCTCTTCGTGCCGGGCGCCAGTCCGCCGGTCGCCTACGTCACCAACATGTTCGGCGGCACGCTCTGGACCTTGACCTGGAACGAAGGCAGCCAGGATTTCGATGCGGCACAGGTCTTCGATTTCGCCACGGTCGGCGCCGGGGTGCCGCTGGAGCTTTACTTCACGCCGGACGGCAGCCGTCTCTTCGTAACCACCGGCTCGCCGGGAGAGCTGCATGTCTTCGACCTGGCCGCCGACCGCGGCCTGCCGTCGCTGGTCGCCTCCTACGCCACCGGCGAGGGCGCGCACCACGTCGGCTTCACCAAGGACTGGCGCTATGCCTTCGTGCAGAACGCGCTCCTGAACCTGCCCGGCCTCAGCGACGGCGCGGTGACGGTGGTGGATCTGCAGAAGGGCGAGGTCGTCGCCTCGATGGACAGCCTGAAGAACGCCGGCTTCAACCCGAACAGCCTGGTGCTGCTGCCGGAGTGGAACGAAGCGGCCGGCCACTGAGCCAAGAGCGTAAGGGGCCGAGCACCCGGGGCCCCGGCGGCGACGCCGGGGCCGCCGGTCGTGCCGCTACCAGTTGCTGGTCGCCGAGAGCAGGCAGAGCCCCGCGGCGGCCAGGAGGGCGATCCAGGTCAGCACCATGCCTGACACGCGGGCCCACATGTGCCCGGCCCCCGCGAGCCCATAGGGGTGCAGCAGCCGCCCCAGCAGGAGGCAGAGGCCGACGCCGTTCAGGATGTAGATCGAGTAGCCCATCATCTCGATCAGCAGCAGCAGCAGCAGGCCGATGGGAATCGTCTCCACCGCGTTGCCATGCATGCGGATGGCGCGGCGCAGCGATTCGTCGCCGCCGTCGCCCAGGCTGACCCGCAGGCGCCGCCGCAGCCCCGGAATCCGCGCGCTGAGGAAGAGCAAGAGCAGCGACAGCAGGCCGGCATAGAAGGCGGTGACCGTGATCAGCATGGCTTACTCCCGCGAAAGGCATCCATCGGCGCGGCCGATGACGCTAGACTAGGGCGGATCGTGGCAAAAGAAAGGGGAGGCGTGGCGATGGCGCGCGAACAGGCCAAGGCAACGCTGCAGCAGGACGACGAGGCGGTGCGGGTGACGCGCTACGACTTCGCGCCGGGCGCCGAGACCGGGCATCACCGCCACGAGTATGCCTACGTCATCGTGCCGGTGACCGACGGCCAGCTGCTGATCGTCGATGCCGAGGGCGAGCACGACGCGTCGATGCGGGCTGGCGGGTCCTACGCGCGCCCCGCCGGCGTCGAGCACAACGTGATCAACGCCGGCGGCCGGCCGCTCACCTTCGTCGAGATCGAGTTGAAGCGCTGACGGACGCCGGCGCGGGCAGTAGGAAACAGGGGAGGCAGGGCGGCATGGCGCGCGGACTCGATCATGTGGTGGTGGCGGCGAAGAGCCTGGCGACGCTGGCGGCGCGCTACGAGGCCCTGGGCTTCGTGCTGACTCCGCTGGCGCGCCATCCGGACCCCATGGGCACCTCCAACCGGCTGGCGCAGCTGCCGGGACACAACTTCATCGAGCTGCTGGAGGTCGACCGGCCGCAAGGGGTGACGCCGCACGACCCCGCGGCGCTGCCGCCGCGCTTCTCCTTCGGTGCGGCGAACAAGGAGTTCCTGGCGCGGCGCGAAGGCATGTCCCTCCTGGTGCTGCAGAGCGGCGACGCGGCCGCCGACCTGGCCGACTGGCGCGCCGCCGGCCTGACAACCTACGCGCCCTTCGACTTCGAGCGCTCCGCGCGCCTGCCGGACGGCAGCGAGGTGACGGTCGCCTTCACGCTCGGCTTCGTCACCGCCCCGGCGTTGCCAGGCCTCGGCTTCTTCGTCTGCCACAACCGCGTTCCGCAATCCTTCTGGAAGCCGGCCTACCAGAACCACGCCAACGGCGCGCGCAAGATCGTCGCGGTCTATCTCATGGCCGAGGAGCCGGCGGTGGCGGCGGAGGCCCTGAGCCGGATCACCGGCGGCGCGGTGACGCCGGTCGCCGGCGGCGCCAGCGTCGCCTGCGGCGAGGGCGAAAGCCTGCTGGTCCTCACTCCGGCCCGGCTGGCCGAAATCGCGCCCGATGCCTTGCCGCCGGCCGGCGCCGGCCCGGCCTTCGTCGGCCTGCGCATGGCGACCGCCAAGGGAGCGCAAGCGATCACGCCGGCGGGCGCGGCCGGCGGTCTCTTCATCGAGTGGGTCGCCGCCTGAACTCATTCCTCAGGAAAGGGCACCTCCGGCAGAAAGACGGCCTCGAGCTTGTTGCCCTCCGGGTCGCGCACGAAGGCGGCGTAGTACCCCGGGTGATAGGAGCGCTCCCCGGGCTTGCCGTCGTCGCTGCCGCCGTTGGCGAGCGCCGCGGCGTGGAAATCCTCGACGGCTTGCCGCGACGGGGCGATGAAGGCGACGTGGGTGCCGTTGCCCACGCTGGCCGGGCGGCGATCGAAGGTCTGGGTCGCCCAGAACTCGGGCCAGCGCAGGCCCCAGGCAAGTCCGGAATCCTCGCTGAGAGTGCGGCGATAGCCGAGGGCGCCGAGCGTTGCGTCGTAGAAGCGGCCGGCCGCTTCGAGATCGTTGGTGCCGACGGATATGTGATTGAACATCGGGGGGCTCCTCTTGCGGTTCCCGCGGAAGGCGCCGCGGTGACGTCCCCCCTTTTATCGCGCCCCAACTGACAGCATCCTGTCAGTATCATGCGCCGCGCCGACCGCCTTTTCCTGCTGACCCGCCTGCTGAACGCGGCCGGCGGGCGCGTCGTAACGGGCGGCGATCTGGCGGAGACCCTGGAGATCTCGCTGCGCACGCTCTACCGCGATGTCGAGGCCTTGCGGGCGGGCGGCCTGGCGCTGGAGGGGGAGCGGGGCGTCGGCTACCGCCTGGTCGAGCGTTTTGCATTGCCGGCGGTCGGCCTGACACCCGATGAGCTCGACGCGCTGGTCCTGGGGGTGAGGACCGTGGCCAGTGCCGGCGATCGCGCCCTGGCGGCGGCGGCCCTGTCGCTGGGAGAAAAGATCTCCGCCGCCCTGCCACCGCCGCTCCGGGCCCAGGTCGAGGCGTTGCGCCTCTATTCCCCGAAGGCCCCCGGCGCGCCCGCGCCCAGCGAGATTGCGCTCCTGCGACAGGCGCTTCGGGAACGGCGGAAGCTCGATTTCGACTATGAGAACGCGAAGGGCGAAGCGTCGCGCCGCCGGGTCGAGCCGGTCGCGCTGAGCTATCTCGGCGTCAGCTGGGTGCTGATCGCCTGGTGCGAGCTGCGCGCCGACTACCGGGTCTTTCGGGCCGACCGGATGCAACGGGTCGAGCTCCGCGAGGAGCGCTTTCGCCCCCGTGGCCGCGGCGATCTCGAGGCCCTGGCGCCCTGGAGCTGACGCGGCCTCAGAAGGGCCCGAAGTCCCAATAGGGCGGCTGCAGGCCCGCCACCGGCGAGCGGAAGCGCGCCAGGCTGCTGCCGGCCACCGAGCCCATGTAGGCCGTCTTCAGATCCGCGCCGCCGAAGGCGAGGCTGGTGACGTTGGGCAGTACCCGGCTGTGCACCTGATAGAGCAGCGGACGGCCCAGCTCCTTGGCGGCGAAGGCGGCCTCGATGCTGGCGGCGTGCCGGGCGTCGCAGTCGAAAGCGATCTGCTCCTGCCGCCCGTCGGGCAGCACGCGGACGATGGAGTTGGTGGCCACGCCGATGACCCAGATGCCGCCCTCGGCATCCTGCGCCAAGCCGTCGGGGAACATCCCGGCGCCGAACTCGGCGACAATCTCGCGCTTGCCGAGGCTGCCGTCGGTCTCCACCGGGAAGCGCAGCAGGCGGCGTCCGAAGGTCTCGTTCTGGTAGAGCCAGCGCCCGGCCGGGTCGAGGCGGCACTCGTTGGTCCAGTGGACGTCCTCAGCGACGATTCGCGCCCCCTTGTCGTCCACCAGCACGATATAGCCATCGGCCAGGTCGGGACGGAACTGATGGTCGCCGGCGCGCGGCGTGGCGACGCAGACCCAGAGGCGGTCCTGATAGTCGAGCCAGACGAAGTTGACGCTCGGCAGCCGGCGGCCCTCAACCTCGAGCAGGAAGGGTTCGAAGCGGCCGCTGCGGTCGAGCGACCAGACGCCGCCCTCGTCGGAGAGGTTGGCGACCAGAAAGCTGCCGTCGCGGCGCAGCGCGATGCCGTTGGCGATGATCCGCGGATCCTCGCCGATCAGCCGCTGGCTGCCGTCCGGCGCGATGTGCACGACGCCGCCGCGCTTGTCGGAGCAATAGAGATCGCCGCTGCGCGTGGCCAGCACGCACTCCGGACGCTGCAGATCGTGGCCGACAAAGTCGACGGCGTCGAGATCGAGCCGGAAGGCCCCGGCGGTACCGCCCTCCATCCGGCTCAACCGACCGCGCGGCGGACGTTGGAGCAGTCGTGCAGAGCCAGGCGCGGGCCGGCCTTCATCACCTGTCCCGGCAGATCGCGGCCGACGACCGCTTCAACGTCGCAGGCGAGATCGATCAGCTTTCGGATATCGATGCCGGTTTCGATACCAAGCTCGTTCAACAGATAAACCAGATCTTCGGTGCAGATGTTGCCGGTCGCCTTCGGCCGCGAACAGGACAGCCGCCAATGCCGCCGAACGAGGCATCGAAGCGGTCGATCCCTTGCTTCGAGGCCGGCCATGACGTTGACCAGGCCGATGCCGCGGGTGTTGTGGAAATGCAGAGCGACCGGCAACTCCGGCACCTCGTCCTGCAGGGCGCGGACCAGCCGGGTCACGATCGGCGGTGTCGCCATGCCGGTGGTGTCGCCGAGATCCAGGGACGTGAAGCCGAGGTCCTTGTAGCGCTTGGCAATCCGGACCACGTTTGCCGTCGGCACGTCGCCCTCGAACGGACAGCCGAAGGCCGTGGCGATGGCGCCGTGAAACTGGAATGCCCGCGGCCTTCCGCGATCTTCGGCGACCTGCTCGAACGCCGTCGAGCGACTCGTCAACGCTCCAGTTCACGTTGTTCATGGTTGTGGCTCTCCGAAGCCGACACGAAGACGACCATCTCGTCGACTCCGGCCTCGGCGGCGCGCTCGGCGCCGCGGGCGTTCGGCACCAGGGCGGCCAGGGTCACGCCGGGGGGGTGGCCGAGCGCGGCCAGCACCTCGGCCGCGTCGGCCAGCTGCGGCACGGCGCGCGGCGAGACGAAGGACGTGGCCTCGATCCGCTTGAGGCCGGCGGCGATGAGGCCGCGCAGCACCTCGACCTTGGTGGCGCTGGGAATGACGGCGCTTTCCATCTGGAAGCCATCGCGTGTTCCGACTTCGGTCACCAGGACAGATTCTGGAAGCATGTTCAGTCTCCTTCTTGGGTCTCCTCCGCTGCCACTATGCGCGGCGGCCGGCAGCCCCACCATTGCGCATCCGGCAGGGGGCCCCTCGCGGATCGCGAGCGGCGGGGCGCCCCTGTCAGCGCCCGGAAGGCTCGTTGCCGGCTTCCAGCAGCGCCAGCAGGCGGCGGGCGGCGGTGGTGAGGCCGGCCGGGTTGCGCAGGCAGATGGCGAGCTGCCGCTTTGCCCAGCGGTCGGAGAGCGGCACGCCGCGGATTGCCAGCAGTCCCTCGTAGGGGCGCACGAAACCCTCCGGCAGGATGGCGACACCGCGGCCGGCGTCGACCATGTAGCGCACCACCTCGTTGGAGCCGACGGCCAGCGCGGCGCGGATCGAACGCTTCAGCTCCCGTGCCGCGCGGGCCATCAGCCAGGCGATGGAGCTGCCCTCGTGCGTCGAGATGATGTCGTAGTCCAGCAGGTCCTCGAAGGCGACGCTCCCGCGGCCGGCCAGCGGATGGTCCAGCGGCAGCACCGCCAGCAGCCGGTCCTGGCGATAGGGCCGCACCTCCAGGTCGCCCGGCGCCTCGAGCGCGCCGTCATAGATGCCCAGGTCGGCGACCCCCTCGTGGACCGCGCGGACCACGGCCGGGCTCAACTGCTCGTGCAGATCGACCTGCACCGCCGGATGGGCGATGCCGAAGGCCTTCAGGTCGGCGGCCAGGAACTCGACGATGGCCGAGCCGTTGGCATGGACGATGACGCGGCCGCGGTTGCCCTCGGCATGCTCGCTCAGCTCGCCCTTGATGCGATCGACGATGGCGAAGAGGCTGCGCAGGTTGCGGGTCAGGGCCTCGCCGGCCGCGGTTGGCGTCACGCCCTTGACGTGGCGGTAGAGCAGCCTGACGCCGAATTCCGTCTCCAGGTCCTGGATGCGCTTGCTGATCGCCGAGGCGGCGATGTGCTCGCGTTCGGCCGCGCGGGCGATGTTGCCTTCCTCGATGACCGACAGGAAAACTCGGAATGACAGGAGATCCAGACGCATGCCGGCGCGCTTCCAGCTGTTCGAGGAGGCGGAACGGCGATGCTATCGGGCGGCCGGCGGCGCCACAACAGACCCCCTTCACCAGCCGCGCGGGGGGGCATCGCGAATTACGTCGGGGATGGCGGCGCGGGCTTGCCTAAAGTCGCCGGCTGCCAAGAGGTGGCCGACAAGGTCACCGTTCACCCGGGAGGAGAAACGGTATGAAAAGAATGATTGCGGCGCTGGCGGCGCTGCTGACGCTCGGCGCCTTCGCGCTTCCCGCGGCCGCGCTGGAGGTGAAGATCGCCACCATCTCGGCGGCGAACAGCCCCTGGCACAAGGCGATGCTGCGCTTCGCCGAGGTGGCCGCCGCGGAGTCGAACGGCGAGATCACGGTCCAGGTCTACACCGACGGCCAGCTCGGCGACATCAAGCAGATGTACTCCTCCATGCAGCTCGGCACGCTGGAGATGGGCTTCTTCGGCCTCGGTGCCGCGACGCTGCTGAACGGCGCCGACAAGCTGAACCTGCTCTACGTCCCCTACATCTTCGACAGCAAGGACTGGGCGACGAAGATCCTGAACAGCGACGAGTTCAAGACGATCTATGACGAGATCGCCGAGAACACCGGCGTGCGGATTCTCGGCGCCTACGGGGCGCGTAGCCCGCGTGCGCTGCAGACTACCGTCGGGCCGATCACCGAGCCCGGCCAGGTGAAGGGCCTGCGCCTGCGCATCCCCTCGATCCCGACGCTGAAGGCCACCTTCGAGGCCCTGGGCGCCCAGGTCACGCCGATGAGCATGACCGAGATCTACAACGCGTTGAGCCGCGGCATGGTCGACGGCCAGGATAATGGCTTCGACCTCGCGGTACCGCTGAAGTTCCAGGAGGTCGCCAAGTACTGGTCGGCCACCGACCACGCCTACGAGATGACCGGTTGGTTCATCTCCGATCAGTTCTGGCAGGACCTGACGCCGGAAGAGCAGGCGATCCTGACCAAGGCGGCGATCGCCGGCGGCGAGGTCGCTACCGAGCTGACCAACGAGCTCGATGCCGATGCCATCGCCCTCATCGAGAGCAGCGGCGGGACCTACGTGGTGCCGGACCGCGAGGCGTTCCGCGAGGCCCTGAAGGACGTCTACAAGCAGTTCGAGGGGACGCTCTGGGAAGAGGGAACGGTCGCCCGCATCCGCGCGATGCAGGCCGAGTAGGCCGGCGATCCCGATCCCACCTGCGAACCGACGAGGTAGAGCCATGCTGCGCGGGCTGGACTGTGCGATCCGCTGGATCGAGCGTCTGGCCCGCGTGTGGCTGGTCCTCATGCTGCTGGTCAT
Organism: uncultured Alphaproteobacteria bacterium; assembly: GCA_942492185.1. Lineage (GTDB taxonomy): Bacteria > Pseudomonadota > Alphaproteobacteria > Kiloniellales > JACOMY01 > CALOEA01. Next base: position 68,642 of record CALOEA010000062.1, on the reverse strand, counting down.
CCTGGTCTTCACCTTCGGCCAGGTGCTCGACCGCTATCTGGTGGCGACCGATTTCCACGCCTTCGACCAGATGAGCCAGCTCGGGCTGGTCTGGACCACCTTCATCGGCATCGCGCTCGGCTTCCGCGACCGCCGCACCATCCGCATCGAGCTGTTCGAGGACCGCCTGTCGCCGCGGCTGAAGCGGCTGCGCAATCTCTTCTTCGACCTGCTGGTGCTGGCGATCCTGGTGCTGGTCCACGTCAAGGGCTGGCCGGTGGTGGCGGTCGGCGCGCGGCAGAACATCCTCGGCACGCCCTTCACCCTCGCCATGGCCTATTCGGCGATCCTGGCCGGCACCCTGCTCTATGGCCTCTTCGTGCTGCTGCGCATCGGCCGGGCGCTCGGGCTGCCGCTCGACGACGGCGCGCCGGAGCGGCCGCTCGATGACGAGGAGCCGGTGACGTGATCCTCGCCATCACTCTGGTCTTCCTCGCCCTCATGCTGATCGGCTTCGACGTCGGCTGGTCGATGATTCTCGCCGCCGTGCTCGGCATGCTCTTCAAGGACGGCAACCCGATCGACACGGTCATGGTGCCGCTCACCATGCTGAACAGCGTCGACACCGTGGCGCTGATCGCAGTGCCGATGTTCATCCTGGCCGGCGAGCTGATGAATCGCGGCGGCGTCACCCAGCGCATCGTCGACTGGGCCCTGACCATCGTCGGCCACCTGCGCGGCAGCCTCTCGCAGGTCTCGATCATGACCAATCTCGTGATGGCGGGTGTCAGCGGCTCGGCCATCGCCGATGCCACCGCGACCGGCGCCGCCTTGATCCCGGCGATGAAGCGCGAGGGCTACCGCCCGGGCTATGCCGGCGCGGTCATCGCCGCCGGCGCCATGCTGGGGCCGATCATCCCGCCCTCCATCCCGCTGGTGGTCTACGCGGTGATCGCCAACGAATCGGTGATCCGCCTCTTCCTGGCGGGGATCGTGCCGGGCGCCCTGCTGGCCGCCGGCTACATGGTGCTCTGCGCGCTGATCGCCCGGCGGCGAAACCTGCAGGCGCGGCCACGCTCGAGCTGGGGCGAGCGCGTGCAGGCGACGCGGCGGTCGATCTGGGCCCTGCTGATGCCGGTCATCATCCTGGGCGGCATCCGCTTCGGCGTCGTCACCGACACCGAGGCTTCGGCGGTCGTCGTGGTCTATGCCCTGCTCATCGCGCTGCTGGTCTACCGCGACCTGAAGTTCCGCGAGGTCGGCGCGGTGATCTACGATGCCGGGCGCACCGCGGCGGGCGTACTCTTCCTGCTGGCTGCCGCCGGCCCCTTTGCCTGGCTGATCAGCGAATCGCGCATCGCCCAGGGCCTGACCGACGGCATCCTGGCGATCACCACCGACCCCTTCCTGGTGCTGCTGATCGTCAACCTGCTGCTGCTCGCGGTCGGCATGATCCTGGAGCCGCTGCCGGCGATGATCATCTTCCTGCCGGCGCTGATCCCGCTGCAGCAGGCGATCGGCATCGACCCGGTGCAGTTCGGCATGGTCATGGTGATGAACCTGATGATCGGGATGCTGACGCCACCGGTCGGCCTGCTGCTCTTCGTGGTGGCCGCCATCGGCCGCATGAAGGTGCAGGCCGTGCTGTGGGAGGTCTTGCCCTTCCTGGCCTGGTCGCTGATCGTCCTGGTCCTGATTTCCGCCTTCCCGGGGCTGACGCTCTGGCTTCCCTCGATCGGCTTTGGCAACTAAGGAGAACCCGATGCCGCTGACCGGCATTCGCGTCGTCGACCTCACGCGCATTCTTTCCGGCCCCTTCTGCACGGCCCAGCTCGGCGACCTCGGCGCCGAGGTGATCAAGATCGAGCCGCCGGGGAAGGGCGATCCGGTGCGCGGCCAGGGCGAGATCCGCGAGGGTTTCAGCTGGTACTTCGCCAACTTCAATCGCAACAAGCGCTCGCTGACGCTCGATCTCTACAAGGAGGAGGGGCGGGAGGTGCTGCGGCGGCTGATCGCCGGCGCCGACGTGGTGGTGGAGAACTTCCGTCCCGGGGTGATGGCCAAGATGGGCTTCGACTACGAGGGCCTGAAGGCGATCAAGCCGGACATCGTCTATTGCAACATCAATGGCTTCGGCGCCGACGGCCCCTATCGCGACCGGCCGGCCTTCGATTTCATCGCCCAGGCGATGAGCGGCTTCATGAGCCTGAACGGCGGCGAGGCCGATCCGCCGCTGCGCGCCGGCCCGCCGATCAGCGACCTGATCGCCGGCCTCTATGCCGCGCTGGCCATCGTCGCCGCGCTGCAGCGCCGCCGGGTCAGCGGCACCGGCGAGGCCATCAGCGTCAGCCTGCTGGGCGCCCTGGTCTCGATGCTGGGTTTCCAGGCGACCGAGTTCCTCTGCTCCGGCCAGCTGCCGCGGCGCACCGGCAACGACCATGCGCTGGTCGCGCCCTATGGCCTGTTCCGCACCGCCGACGGCGAGGTGGCGATCGCGCCCAGCAACGACAGCTTCTATTTCCGCCTGCTCGACGCGCTCGAGCTGGGCGAGCTGCGCGAGCATCCCGACTTCCGCAGCAATGCCCTGCGCATGGCAAACCGGCCGGCGATCAACGCGGCGATCGAGGCCAAGACGCGGCTGCAGCCCAGCGCGCACTGGATCGAGGTGCTGAACAAGGCCGGCGTGCCCTGCGGCCAGGTGCTGAACCTGGCGGAGGTCTTCGCCGATCCGCAGGTGCTGCAGCAGCGTCTGGCGGTGACCCTGGAACACCCCGGCCACGGCCCGGTCACCATGCTGGGCAGCCCGATGGCCTTCTCCGGCAGCCGCAGCGGGCCGCAGCGCCCGGCCCCCGATCTCGGCGCCGACAGCGATGCCCTGCTCGGCGAGCTCGGCTACGACGCCGCCGCCATCGCCGCGATCCGTGCCGCCGGGGCGATCTGACCGCCTAGATCAGCTTGGTCATCCACAGCGCCATGCCGGGGAACAGGTAGAGCAGGACGACGTAGCCCAGCATCAGCCAGATGAAGGGCAGCACGCCGCCGATCACTTCTCGTGGATCGGCCTTGGCCACCGCCTGGATCACGAAGAGGTTGAGCCCTACCGGCGGGGTGATCAGCGCGCACTCGATCAGGATCATGAAATAGATGCCGAACCAGAGCGGGTCGATGCCGTAGCCCGCCAGCGTCGGTAGCAGCACCGGCACGACGATCAGCAGCATCGAGTTCGACTCGAGGAAGAGCCCCAGCACCAGCAGCACGCCGCTGACCGCGAGCAGGAACAGCGTCGGGTCGGCGATCCCGGCGGTGACCCAGGCCGCGACGTCCTGCGGCACGCGGTGCAGGGTCAGCGCCTTCGCGAAGAGCTTTGCCCCGACGATGATCATGAAGATCGTCGCCGTGGTGCGCAGCGAATCCATCGTGGCACGGCGCAGCCCGGCCCAGGTGATCGAGCGCAGGATGACCACCGTGACGACGAGGGCGAGAAAGAGCCCTGCGGCCGAGGCCTCGGTTGGCGTGAAGATGCCGCCGTAGATGCCGGCGAAGATCGCCGCGGCGATCAGCAGCGTCGGGATGGCGCGCAGCGAGAGCCGGAGTCGTTCCTTGGCCAGGGCCTTGGGGATCGCCACGTAGCTGGGGTCGCGATAGGCCCGGATCATGGAATAGCCGATGAAGAGCAGGCAGAGCGACAGCCCCGGGATGACGCCGGCGAGGAAGAGCTTGGAGATGCTGGCGTCGGTGATCACGCCATAGACGATCAGCGGAATCGAGGGTGGGATAAGGATTCCCAGCGTGCCGCCGGCGGCGATCAAGCCGAAGACAAAGGGCCGGCTATAGCCGCGCGACACCATTTCGGGGATCGCGACGGTGGCGATGGTGGCGGCGGTTGCGACCGAGCTGCCGGACATGGCGGAGAAGAGGGCGCAGGAGATCACCGTGGCGACCGCCAGGCCGCCCGGCCAATGGCCGACCCAGCTTTGCACAGCGGCGAAGAGGTCGCCGCCGACGCCGCCGCGCAGCAGCACGTTCGACATCAGCAGGAAGAGCGGCACCGACAGCAGGATGAAATTGTCGACGCCGCTGAAGAGCGCCTGCGGCACCATCACCAGCGGCAGGCCGTCGACCAGCAGCAGCGTGGCGCCGATGCCGGCCAGAGCGAAGGCGATGGGCAGGCCGCCGAGCAGCAGGATGAAGAGCGCGGCGAAGACCAGGATCGCGGTCATATGTGGTCTCCAACCACGTGATCGCTGTCGCTCTGGTCCTGCTGCCGGGCGGCCCCGGGCACGAAGAGCCGCAGCAACTCAGCCAGCGCCTGGACGGCAAGCAGGGCAAAACCGATGGGAATCGAGATTTCGCCGATCCAGGTCGGCGAGCCGAGCATGCCGGACTGCGCGCGTCCCAGCCGCAGGCTGTCGGCGACGATGCCGATGCCCCAGACGATGGCAATGCCCGAGAAGGCCAGGACGATGAGCAGAACGAGCAGCCGCTGCAGCTTGCGGCCGCGCGTCCCGAGCCGGCGGGTCAGCACGTCGATGGTGATGAAATGGTCGCCCTTCAGCAGATAGGCCGCCGCGAGATAGATCGCCCAGGCCTGGAACAGACGCGACAGCTCCTCGGCCCAGCTGGTCGGGGCGAAGAAGAGATAGCGGGCGCAGACCTCGTAGAGAAGCATGGCGCCGATGACGCAGATCAGGATGGCGCCCAGACGGGCGGCCGCATCGCTGATACGGTCGAGCTGTCGCAGGAAGCCGAGCATCTGTCCCCACCGCCGAGGATGAAAAGAAAAGGCAGCGGAACGCCGGTCCCCGGCGCCCCGCTGCCGTTGCGTCGAAAGAGCTTACTGGATTTCGGCGGCGCCTTTCACCAGGCGTTCGCCCAGTTCGCCGGAAGACATGAGGTAGGACTCGAGCACCGGCTTGCTGGCCTCGACCCAGGCCGCGCGCTGCTCGGGGGTCAGCTCGATGACCTGCATGTCGGTCTCGGCCTTGATGAACTCGATGGCCTCGGCGTCCTGCTGGTTGATCGTGGCGCGCAGCGAAGCCTCGACCTCCTTGCCGGCCAGGTCGATCCAATCGCGCTCCTGCTGGGTCAGACCCTGCCAGACGCCCTCGTTCATCAGCACGACGAACTCGACATCGGCGTGGTTGCTGACCGTCATGTAGTCCAGCACCTCGTAGATCTTGCGCGCGGTGACACCGGCCGCGGAGGACATGCCGGCATCGACCGTGCCCTGCTGGTAGGCGAGGAACTGCTCGGAGCCGCTGATCGAGGCCGCGGCGCCGCCCAGGGTCTCGACGAAGGTGCCGAGGGTCTTGGAGAAGACGCGGACCTTCTTGCCGGCCATGTCACTCGGCATGATGATCGGGTCGCGCGACATGATGACGGCACCGCCAACCGCCTGCCACCAGAGGACGCGCGAACCGGTCGCCAGGATCGCTTCGTCGATCGGGCCGCGCACCGGGCTGCCCTGCGCCGTGGCGGCATCGACCGCGGCGGCATCCTTGAAGGTGAAGGGCACATAGAAGATGTCGACCGCCGGAATGGTGCCGGCGAACTGGGTCAGCGAGGCGGTGCCCATGTCGACGGCGCCGGAGGAGACAGCCGCCGGCGTCTCGTTGTCCTTGTAGAGCTGCGCCGAGTGGAAGATTTCGAAGGTCAGCTCGCCGCCGGAGATCTCGTTCACGCGATCGGCGAACTCGATGAGATTGGCGGTCACCGGATGGGTCGGCGGCAGCTGGCTGGTCACCCGCAGTTCGGTGGCAGCAGCACCGCTGGCCAGCGCCGCGGCCAGCAGCGTGGCGCCGACGGCGGTGGCAGCGCGGGTCGAAAAGATGCGCGAAGTGCGCAGAGAGCGTGTCATGACGGGTCCTCCCAAGGATACGCAGGCGACCGTTTCCGCCGCCGGTTTCGTTATTAAGCCGAACAAACGATTGTTTATTATTCCGCCTGTTCGAGTCAATAATGCTGACGGTTCCCTCGGCCACAAGTGCCGATCCGCGAAGACCCCCGTTCTTGATGCAGAAGGTAGTCCCATGACCGCTGAGAATCCCGCCCCCGCCGACCGGCCGAAGCGACCCACCTGGCGCCAGCTGCTGGCCGGCGCGGGGCCGCTGGTGCTCCCGGGGGCCTACGACGGGCTCAGCGCGCGGCTGATCGAACAGGCCGGCTTCAAGGCCATGGTGGTTGGCGGCTTCCCGCTGGTGGGCGCTCGCTACGGCCTGCCCGACGTGGGGCTCGTCGGGCTCGGCGAGATGGCGGCCGGCATGCGCGACATTCTGAACGCCACCACCCTGCCGGTACTGATCGATGGCGATCACGGCTATGGCGACGTCAAGAACGTCACCCACACGGTGCGGACCTATGCGCGGATGGGCGCCGGCGCCCTCTTCATCGAGGACCAGGTGGCCCCGAAGCGCTGCGGCCACATGGCCGGCAAGGACGTGGTGCCGGTCGAGGTCATGGAGAAGAAGGTCCGTGCCGCCGCGGCCGCCCGCGAGGGCAGCGACCTCTTCCTCATCGCCCGCACCGATGCCCGCGCCGTGCATGGCCTGGACGATGCGCTGCGCCGCGCCGAGCGCTATATCGCCGCCGGCGCCGACGGGATCTTCGTCGAGGCGCCGGAGACGGTCGAGGAGCTGGCGCGCATCGGCAAGGCCTTCGACGTGCCGCAGTTCTGCAACATGCTGGTCGGCGGCCGTACGCCGATCCTCTCCGACTGCGAGCTCTACGACATGGGCTTCGCCATGGTGGTGCACGGCACCACGCTGATCATGCGGGTCGCCAAGGCCCTGCAGGAGATGCTGGGGGAACTGAAGGCCGGCACGCTCGACTTCGCCTCCGACGACTTCATCTCCTTCGAGGGCTTCAAGGAGGCCGTCGGCTTCGCCGAGTGGGTCGAGCTGGAGGAGCGCTTCTAGGTCGGCAGCACCGCCAGGTTGAGCTCCAGGCCGGTGCCCATCCACAGCGCGCGGTCGCGATGATCCTCGACCGCCTGGCCGGTCTCCGGGTGCAGGAAGATCACCAGCTCGCCGCGGTTCAGCGCCAGCCAGGGCACGATCTGGGGAAAGACCTCCGGCGCGAAGGCGAGCTGGCAGCTCCAGCGCGGATGCGGTCCGACCGGCTTGCGATGCAGCCGGCCGAGCTCCACGGCAAAGCGTTGGCCGGCGGCTTCGCGCAGCGCCGCGGCGGCCTCGACACTCTCGTCGTCGTAATAGATGTGGGCGTGCCAGCCCGCGATGACGGGTTCCCCGCTCATCGCGCGACGCCGTCGGCGGCGACGCAGCCCTCCGGCTTCACCTTGCGCTGGGTGGAGGCCGGGTGGGTCAGCAGTCGCGCCGCCGGACGCACCGGCCGGCGGACCATCTCGCCGCCGCAGTTCGGGCAGCGCCCGGCCAGCACCCCTTCGGCGCAGTCGCGGCAGAAGGTGCACTCGTAGGAACAGATGCGCGCTTCCGGGCTCTCGGGCGGCAGGTCCGTGCCGCAGCATTCGCAACAGGGGCGCAGTTCGAGCATGGGCGGTCCTCCCTCTGGGCGGTGCCATGCTAGCGCCTGGCGGGCGCAGCGACCAGAAGAGCGCCACGAGGATCAGCGCGCCGCCGAGCAGAGTGGCGGCGGCCGGCCGTTCGGCCAGCAGCAGCCAGGCCCAGAGCGGGGCCAGCGGCGTCTCCAACGCACTCAGCAGGGCGCTGTCCGCCGCAGCCAGGCGGGCCGCGCCCGCGGTCAGCGCGATCACCGCCAGGGCCTGCAGCAGGCCGAAGAGCGCCAGGAGCGCGAGCTCGCCGGCCGGCGCCATGAGACTCGGCGCGACGATCCAGGCGATCAGGGCGATCTGCAGCGAGGAGAGAGCGGCCGCCAGCAGCATCGGCCGCTCGGCGAAGCGTCGCAGCATCACCAGGTAGAGGGCCATGCAGAGCGTCATCGCCAGGGCCAGCCCGTCGCCCGCCATCGTGCCGCTCCGCAGGGTGCCGCCGAGCATGGTCAAGACGCCGGCGAGCGCGCCGAGACTCGCCAGCAGGGTGCGGCGGCGCGGTCGTTCCCGGAACAGCAGCCAGGCCAGGGCGGCGGCGAGGAAGGGCGCGGTGGCGTAGATCAAGGTGACCTTGGCAACGCTCGTCAGCTTGAAGGCCTGCAGGAAGCAGACGGTGGCGGCGCTGGCGACGAGCGCGGTCGTCCAGCCCGGCCAGCCGAGACGACGGAACGCGGCGCCGCCACCGCCCGCAGCACGCCGCAGGGCATAGGCCAGGAGCGGCGGCGCGGCGAAGAGGCTGCGCCAGAAGAGCACCGTCCAGCCGTCCGCCTCGACGCCCTTGGTGAACAGTCCCGCAGTGCTCCAGCCCAGCGCCGAGAGCAGCACCAGCAGGACGCCGAGTCGCCGCCGGCGGGGAGCGGCCGCCGCGGGCGACAGTCCGCTGCTCATGTCTGGCGCGCCTTCCAGTCGCCGGTCGTGTTCCACCAGCGGTTGGGATTCGCGCGGTCGTCGCGCCCCCGGGTGCGGCTGGCCAGGATCTCGCGCAGCTCGATCACCGGTTCCTGATAGCTGTGGGTCTCGTAGATGGCCTCGATGACGCCGTCCAGCACCGCCTGTTCGCGCGGCAGCTGGAAGCTCACGGTCACCACGCCGGGGCGCTGCCGTGGCATCGCCTCGGCGCCGGCGGCGGCGCCTTCGCGGGGGCGGTAGCGCTCGACCCCCGGGGCGCTTTGCCAGGCGTTGCCGTCATAGGCGCCCATGACCAGCGGGGTCACGGCGGTCACCGCCGCCATCACGCGGTCGACGTCCTCCTGCGGCGCCTGGAAGGTCAGCAGCCAGAAGGGCTGCAGGCTGAGCGAGCGGGTCTCGAAGGGCGTCATCGTTGCTTCCTTTCCGGGAGTGGGCCGGGCAGGCTAGCGAAGCTCTCCTGACACCAGGCTGTCAGGAGAGCCGTCGCAATCTGGGGGCGTCATGCAACGAAGCGACCGTCTCTTCCAACTGATCCAGCTGCTGCGCGCGGCGCGTCGCCCGCTGCGCGCCGAGGACATGGCGGCGGAGTTGGAGGTGTCCACCCGAACGCTCTATCGCGACATCGCCACGTTGCAGTCGCTGCGGGTGCCGGTCGAGGGCGCCGCCGGCATCGGCTACCTCATGCGGCGCGGCTACGACCTGCCGCCGCTGATGTTCAGCGAGGCCGAGATCGAGGCGCTGCTGGTCGGGATCGCCCTGCTGCGCCGCACCGCCGATCGTGGCCTCACGACGGCCGCGGCCAGTGCGCTCGGCAAGATCCGCGCCGTGCTGCCGGAGGGCCGGGAGGCCGGCGTGCCGGCGACGCTCTTCGTCTCGGCCTGGCAGCCGGAGGTGCCGGCCGGCCTCGACCTGCGGGCGGTGCGGGCCGCCATCGGCGGCGAGACCTGCCTGCGACTCGACTACCGCGACGCGGCGGGCAAGGCGACCCGCCGCACGGTGCGCCCGCTGGCCCTGGTCTACTATGCCGACTCGCTGGTGCTGGCGGCCTGGTGCGAACTCAGGCGCGATTTCCGCCACTTCCGCCCCGATCGGATCGCGCGCTGCCGGCCGCTGCGGCGGCGCTTCGTCGGCGAGGGCGAGGCGCTGCGGCGCGACTGGCGGGCCTCGCAATCGGCCTTGGCAGACTGACGCCGCAGGGCTCGTCTCAGTCGGCGGCGCGGCACCAGAAGCGGTACATCGAGAGGAAGCTCTCCGGCTCATCGGCCTCGAAGGCGTCCCAGAGGCTCAGGTCGCGCTCGGCGGCCGGATCGGGATGGAGCTGGCGGAAGGCCGTGCGCGTCTCGGCCTGCTCCAGTTCGAAGCCGAGGAACTCCAGCCCGAGGCGCTGCAGCATGTCGTCGATCTGCGGCAGGGTGAAGTCGGTCTCCTGCGCGTGGAACAGCAGGTCGCGCAGCCCGTCGAGGTCGAAGGCGTCGAGAAAGCGCAGCACGAAGGCGGCCGAAGGCTCCGTCGCGGCGAGGCGCAGCAGGCGGGCGCGGGCCGCGCGCAGCTCGTCGGCCGTGGCGATGGCCGCGGCGTCCGCCCCCAGCAGGCGCCGCGCCTCGGCCAGCGGCGCCCGGGCGCGGCGGCGGTAGAGCGCGATCCGCATCAGCCCGCCGGGCAGCAGCAGCCGGCGCAGGACCTGCCAGCCGGCGAAGGGGTCGGCCAGATGGTGCAGCACGCCGAAGCATTCGATGACCGCGAAGCGCTGATCGAGCTCGCCCAGCGTCATGATGTCGGCCTGGGCGAAGGTGACGTTGGTCAGGCCCGCCGCTTCCGCACGCTCCTGGCCATAGGCCAGCGCGGTGCGGGAGAGGTCGATCGCCAGCACCTCGGCACCGGCGAAGCGACGGGCGCTGCGCAACGCCTGCTCGCCGGTGCCGCAGCCGGCGATCAGCAGCGGCAGCGGCTGCTGCTGCGGCAGCGTCGCGGCCTCGAGCCAGGGAAAGAGGCCGGCCAGGACGGCCGGCAGCGGCCGGGGTTCCGGCAGATTGGTGGCCAGCCAGCGCGGATAGGGATTGGCGTCGTAGTGCGCCTGGACCGTAGCTGAGACGCCCTCGGCGACCGGCGTCAGGCCCGGCAGCAGGGCGGCGGTCTCGCGCCGTCGCCGCGGCGACAGCAGCAGCCGGTCGTGCGCTTCCGCCAGCAGCACGGTGGGACCGGCAGGCAGCCGCGGCACCGCAGCGTCGCTCGGCAGCGCGCGGTAGCAGGCGAGCAGCAGCGTGGCGGCGTCCAGTTCGCCGGGAGGATTGGCGCTCCACTGCGTCTGCAGCGCCTCGACGGCCTCGCGTTCGGCCTTCAGCTCCAGCCAGGCGTGGCTGCCGAGATTGGCCTGCAGCGCCAGCGCCGCCAGCGGCTCCAATGCATCGGCGAGCAGGCCGGCCGGCTGCTCCGGGCGCATGCCGCGCGACAGGGCGAGGCGGCGCAGGACCGTCAGCAGGCCCTCCATCGGCAAGGCGGTCTGCAGGGCACGCGACAGCAGCCAGAGCCAGAGCGGGTCGCCCAGCAGCGCCTGCGCCTCTGCGGTCTCGAGCGCGGCGGTCATCCGCTCCTCGTCGACGCCGGGGGTCGAGGCGGCGGACAGCAGTCCCTCCAGGCCGGGATGGGGCTGCAGCACCGAGAGCGCCGCCGGCCCGATGTCGAGCGGGCTGACGTCCTCGGCCCGCAGCAGCCCGATCAGGGTCTCGCGGATCGCGGGACTGGCACCGGCGAGGTCGCTGCGGCCGTCGGCGAGCGCGCGCGCCAGGGTCTGGCGGTAGAGTCCTGCATTCTCCCGGCGCAGTGCGACGAAGTGTTGCACCAGGGCGTCGCGTTGGCGGCCGATGCCGGCCAAGGCCAGCGCCAGGCGGTGCGGCAATTCGGCGGCGGCCGGTGCTTCGGCTTCGGCGCGGCGGTAGGCGGCTGCGGCCTCTGCCAGTTGACCGGCGGCGAGCAGCAGCAGCGCCTCCTCAAGTCCGGCGGCAGCGGCGGGCGGCAGGGGCGGGGCGTCGATCATGGGGCGTGGTTCCGGATTCTGCGGTGCGGCGAGGCGGCAGACCATCGCGCCGCCCCGAGAGCTTGTGCCATGATCCGCGCCGCCTTGCACGCTGGAGGAGGGGACGATGGCGTCGGACGATCTTTGCTACATCACCGCCGGGGAGGCGCTGGCTCTCTTCAAGAAGAAGAAGCTGTCGCCGGTCGAGCTGATGAAGGCGGTGGTGAAGCGGGCGCAGAAGACCGAGCCCAAGGTCAACGCGCTGCCGATGACCTACTTCGACCGCGCGCTGGAGCAGGCGAAGGCGGCCGAGGCCGCCTATGGCAAGCGCGGCGGCGCGCCTCGTGCGCTCGAGGGCATCCCGCTGGTGGTCAAGGACGAGACCCTGATGGAGGGTTACAACACCACCTTCGGCTCGCTGATCTACAAGGATTCGAGCGACCCCGAGACCAACTATTCGATCGAGCGGGTCCTGCAGGCCGGCGCAATCGTGCATGCGCGCTCCGCGGCGCCGGAGTTCTCCTGTGCGCCCTACACCCACTCGCGCATCTGGGGCGTCACCCGCACGCCCTGGAACCTCGACTACTCGCCGGGCGGCTCGTCCGGCGGCGCCGGGGCCTCGCTCGCCTCCGGTTCGACGATCCTCGCCAACGGTTCCGACATCGGCGGCTCGATCCGCATTCCGGCCTCGATGTCCGGCGTGGTCGGCTACAAGCCGCCCTATGGGCGCAATCCCGATTCGGCGCCCTTCAATCTCGACCAGTACTGCCATGTCGGTCCGATGGCGCGTTCGGTGCTGGACTGCGCACTGCTGCAGAACGTCATGGTCGGCCCGCATCCGAAGGACATCGTCTCGCTGCGCCCCAAGGTGACGGTACCGACGAGCTTCAAGTCGGTGAAGGGCTGGAAGATCGCCGTCTCGCTCGACCTCGACTGCTACGACATCGAGCCCGACGTGATCGAGAACACCCTGCAGGCGGTGGAGGTCTTCCGTTCGCTCGGCGCCAAGGTCGAGGAGGTGAAGCTCGGCTGGAAGCGCGACGAGATCGCCATGGCCGGCCGTGCGCACTTCGGTACGATCTTCGGCCCTTGGATCGCGCAGTACGTGAAAAAGCATCGCGACATCATGACGGACTACGCGCTGGCATTTGCCGAGCAGGCTGCCAAGGTAAAGAAGGCCGACTTCGTGAAGGGCCTGGAGATCGAGGCGAAGATGTATGCCGCGCTGGGCCCGGTGCTGGAGCGCAACCGGGTCTTCCTCTGCCCGACCTTGCCGGTGCCCTCGGTCAAGGCCGGCGAGAGCTACGTCAAGGAGAAGCTCGTCATCAACGGCAAGCCGCAGGACGGTATCGAGGAGTGGCTGATGACCATGTGCTTCAACATGCTGTCGCGCTGCCCGGTGATGTCGCTGCCGTCGGGCTTCGCCGGCAACGGCGTGCCGACCGGCCTCTCGATCGTCGGGCGCACCTACGATGATGCCTCGGTGTTCCATGCTGGCGCGGCCTTCGAGGGCGCGGTCGGCGGCTTCTACCGCGACAAGAAGGGTCGTCCGAAGCTCTGAATGAGCGCTGGCCGGCTCCACCCGGCCGGCTCGACGGCGGAACGCGGATGCGCTAGGGATGGGCCATCGTGAGCACGCTCGTCATCAACAGTCCCTATGTCGTTGCCGAGGCCTTCGATGAGGAGGTCGTGGTCATCCACCTCGATCGCGGCATCTACTACAGCCTGACCGGCAGCGCGCCGCGGCTCTGGCCCCTGATCGGCTGCGGTCTGGACGCGGCGGCCATCGCGGCGCGGGTGGCGGCCGCCTACGCCGGTGCACCGGAGGCGGCGACGGTCGAACCCACCGTGCTCGCCTTCCTGCAGGAGCTCGAGACCGAGGAGCTGGTGCGCGCGGGCGACGGCTCCGGCACGCCGCCGGATCTCGCGCCGGCGGCCGACTTCGCGCCGCCTCGTCTGGAGCGCTTCACCGACATGCAGGAACTGATCGCGCTCGACCCGGTCCACGACGTAACCGACGCCGAGGGTTGGCCGGTGAAGCCGCCGCTGACGCCCAAGGCGGAGTGAGACGCCGCGGCGATGGACGGAGCGCCAAACCGTCGGGCCGCCGCTTTCGCCGACTTCGTCGGCCACGTCTTAGCCTGCGCCGATAAGGCGCCGATGACAGCGCGGCGGCGGCTCGGTCTCGGCCCGTTGACGCTGGACCTGGTCAGCCACGATGCCGGGTTGCTGGCCGCCTTCTGCCGCGGCCTGGCGGCGCACCCGCCGGAGGCGACGCCTGGCGGCAGCCTCCTGCGCATCGATCTCCTGGTGGGTGCGGTGGCGGGACTCGCGCCGCCGCCCGACTGGCCGCTGCCGGTGTTGAGCCACGATCACCAGCGCCGCCGCCACCTCGACGCCGACTGGGCGCTGGCCTCCTGGCAGGAGGGCGCGGTCTGGCAGGTGCTCGACCGTCGCCGTGGGCGCGCGGTCTACTGGGCGCGCGAGCGTGCCGCCATTCCCGAGTGGGACCTCGGCGCGCCGTGCCGCACGCTGCTCGCCTGGGCGTTGGAAGGGCAGGGACTGGCGATGGTGCACGCTGCCGGTTTCGGCCGGCCCGCCGGACCCGGCCTGCTGGTTGCCGGCGCCGGCGGTGCCGGCAAGTCGAGCACCAGTCTGGTGGCCCTGCGCGAGGGCGGCCTGGTCGGCGTTGGCGACGACTTCATCGCCCTCGACTGCCGCAAGGGCGCCCGGGCGCACGGCCTCTTCTCGACGCTGAAGCTTGCCGACGACGCGCTGGCGCGCCTGGCCGTGCCCTCCGGCGCGGTTGCCAATCCCGGCCGTCCGGCCGGCCAGAAGGCGCGGCTCTATCAGCGCGAACTCCTGCCCGGGCGCGACCTGCCCTGGCTGCCGGTCGCCGCGCTGGCGCTGCCGCGGGTCGTGGCCGGCGCTGAAAGCCGCCACCGCCGCATCGGCGGCGCGCCGCTGCTGCGCGCGCTGGCACCCTCCTCGCTCTTCCTGCTGCCCGGGCACGACAGCCGGCGCTTCGCCGACCTGGCCGCGCTGACCCGGCGGCTGCCCTGCTTCGAACTGGCACTGGGCAGCGATCCGGCCGCCCTTGCCGCCATGCTGCATCGCTTGCTCGACGAGGTGGCCGATGCCCGCCCCTGAGGTCAGCATCATCCTGCCCGTCTTCAATGGCGGTGCCTTTCTCGACGACGCGCTGCGCTCGGTGCTGCGGCAGGAGGTGACCGACTTCGAGATTCTCGCGGTCGACGACGGCTCGACCGACGACTCGCCGGACCGTCTGGCGGCCTGGCGGGAGCGCGAGCCACGGCTCCGCGTCATCACCACCCGGAACGGCGGCCCGGCCGCCGCACGGAACCGGGGATTGGCCGAAGCGCGCGGGGCGGTTGTCGGCTTCATCGATGCCGACGATCTCTGGCCGGCCGGCAAGCTGGCACTGCAGCTCGCACGACTGAAGGCCGCGCCGGAACTCGATGCCGTCAGCGGCTTCACCTGCTGGTTCGACCGCGCCGATGACGAGGGGCTGGCGCCGGCCGCGGAGGCGCGCCGCATCGCCCTGTTCCATGTCCATCTCGGCGCCCTGCTGTACCGCCGGGCGGCGCTGGAGGCCTTGGGCGGTCTCGACGAGTCGCTGCGCTTCAGCGAGGACATGGACCTCTACATGCGGATGCGCGAGCGCAGGGTGCCTTTCGTGATCCTGCAGCAGGTAACGCTCTACTATCGCCGGCACCTCGGCTCGATGACCGGAGGGCCGCAGACCCCGGAGCGCCTGCAGCTGTTCGAGATGCTGCGGCTCTCGATCGCGCGGCGGCGCAGCGGCGGCGCCCTGGCGGATGTCGCTCTCTTCGAAAGCTATCTCGGCATCGCGAATGCCGGTGACCGTTCCCCAGCGTGGCCGCATCGTCCCGCTCTACCAGGCGGCGCTCTCAACGTCAAGATCGCCTGCGTAACTCGGGGCGGGCCCAGACCTGGCCAAGTGTCGAAATCATCGTGGTCGACGTCGGTGCGCGCGACGAGGGTGCCGCACTGGTCGCCGCGCACTTTCCCGAGGCGCGCTTGATCCGGCAGGAAAACCGCGGCGAGGCGGCGGCGCGGAACCGCGGCATCGAGGCGGCAAGCTCCGATTTCATCGCGCTGCTCGACCAGGACGATCTCTGGGCGCCAGACAAGCTCGCCCGGCAGATGGCTCTGCTTCAGGGCCGCCGGTCCGCGACTGGGTCCTGGCCCGCCAGCGCCTGGTCGCGCTCGATGAGCCGGGCGCCGACTGGGTCCGTCCAGCCTTCCTCGAGCGGCCCTTGCCGGGCTTCGTCCCCGGATGCCTGCTGGCGCGCCGCAGCGCCTTTCGGCGCGCCGGCCTGTTCCGCACCGACCTCGCCTTTGGTTCCGACACCGATTGGTTCTTCCGCGCGATGGACGCCGGGCTGGAGTCGGCGATGGCCGAGGAGGTACTGCTGACGCGGCGCATTCATGCGGCCAACGCGTCGCGCAATGCCGAGGGCTACTACGCCGGACTATTGCGCGCGGTGCGCGACCTGATGCTGCGGCGTCGCCGCGCGGTGGCGCAGGGATGACCGCGCCGGCGCAGGTTTCCGTCGTGATCCCGGCGCGCAATGCCGTGCGCACGCTGGGGGAGACGCTCGCCACCATCGCCGCGCAGAGCCTTTCGCCGCTGGAGATCCTGGTGGTCGACGACGGTTCCGACGACGGCACGGCAGACCTGGCGGAGAGCGTCGGCGCCAGGGCGCTGCGGCAGCCGCCGGACGGCGTCGCAGCCGCGACCAACCGGGGGATCGCGGCGGCAGGCGGCGAACTCGTCGCCCTCTGCGACGCCGACGATCTCTGGCATCCGGAGAAGCTCGCCCGCCAGGCCGCGCTGCTGTCCGCCCATCCGGGCGCCGGGATGGCGCTCTGCCACTTTGACTGTTTCCTCTGCCCCTCGGTGGCACCGGCGGAGCGGGCCTCCATCGCGGTGCCGCAGGAGAGCCGGGCGGGCTGGCTGCGATCCTGCCTGCTCGCCCGTCGTGGCGTCTTCGCACGGGTCGGGCCGCTGCAGGTCGGCCTGCAGATGGGCGACATGATCGACTGGTTCGACCGAGCCCGCCTGGCGGGCGTCGAGACGGTGATCCACCCCGAGGTCCTGATGCATCGTCGCCTGCACCCGCGCAGCCTGTCCTTCGGCGGCAATGGCCATCATCCCGCATACATCGCGGCAATCCGCCGTGCGCTGCAGCGCCGGCGCCCCGACAAGGGCTGACGGCGATGGCCGGAAGCCTGCTGCCCTGGGTCTCCGCCGACGACCTGCGCCTGCTGCGCCTGCTGGCCGCGCCGGAAGCGGAGGTGCCGGCGCTCTGGCGGGGGTGGCAGGCGGCGGTCGATCTCGACGCGCTGCCCTGGTCGAGCGTGCGCCTGGCGGCGGCGGCAATCGGGCGGCTCGGGAGGCTCGGCCGGCAGGAAGCCTTCGGGCCGCGCCTGCTCGGCGTCCGGCGCTACTGCTGGAGCAACGGCCAGCACAAGCTGGCGGCGGCGGGGCCGGCGCTCGACGCGCTGGTGGGCGCCGGCATCCCGCTGCTGCTGCTGAAGGGCGGCGCGGCGCTGGCCGCCGGCGAGGCCGCGCCCGGCGAGCGCTACATCGCCGACATCGACCTGCTGCTGCCGCCGGACCGCTGCGACGAGGCGCTCGACTTGCTGGCTGGCCTCGGGTGGCGGCCGCAGAGCGGCGGGCGCATGGCGCGGGTGAAGGGGCGCGAGATGGCGCGGCACCACGCGGTCAATCTGGTCGATGGCGGCCAGGGCGAGATCGACCTGCACTGGTGCTTGCTGAAGGAGAACCGCGTAGCCGGCGACGATGCGGCAATCTGGGCGGCCGCCGAGCCGGTCGCATTCGTCGGCCGCGCCCTCCTGATCCCCGCGCCTGAGGACCGTCTGCTGCAGGCGCTGGCGCAGGGCGTGCAGTGGTCCAGCGGCAACGCCCTGGACTGGGCCGCCGACGCCATCGCGCTGCTGCGCCGGCCGGCGCTCGACTGCGATCGCCTGCTGGCCGCGGTGGCGGCACGCCGCTTGGCGGCACAGGTCGGCCTCGCGCTGCGCTTCCTGGCGGCGGAGGTCGGGAGCTCGCTGCCCCTGCCGCTGGCCGCGCTGGCCGGCGCCCGGCCGCCGATGCCCTGGCGCGGGGAACTGGCGGCGGGTCTGCTGCCGACCGATCTGCGCGGGCGCAACGAGCGGCGGGTGCTGGCGGGGGCCGCCGCCGTCCGCCTGGCGGCGGCGCGCCGCCAGGGGCGGGCCAGCCTCTTCGCCGCACGGCTGCAGGAAGCGCGCCTGCCCCTGCCGGGCCTGATCCGCCATTTCCCACGCCGCCGGCTCGCCCTGGAAGTCTTGCCGCTGCCCGCCGGAGGCGCCCGCCTGCGGCTGCCTCCGGGGGCAACCGCAGGCGGCTTCGGCCGCATCCTGCTGGCCTTGGCCGCGGAGCGAGACCGGCCGGGGCTCTGCAGGATCGAACTGGCCAGCGAGCGGGACTGGGTCGCGCGCTGGCGGGTGCCGCGCGGTCGCACCCTTTGGCGGGGCGCACGGCTGTCGGCGGCGGCGCTGGCCGCCCTCGCCGGCGAGGGCCTCTTCGTGGAGAGCCACAGCGAGCTCCGCCGTGTCGCGGGCGAGGCGACGCTCGAGGCCCGCGACGACGGCGCGGTCGCCGTCACGCGTGCTATTATAACTAGCTGATATTAAAATAGATTATTCCCCTTGCCGCCGAGCGGTACGGCGCGGCTCGACAGGAGCGGCTTGACATCGGCAGCGTAAATGCGAATGAGTCGCAGTCGCAATTACGCTGATCGAGGGGAATGACGTCATGAACAGCCTTCCGGTGAAATGTGCCTTGCGCAGGGGACGGTGCGGCCTCGCCGCCGCGCTCGGCTGCACGCTGCTCACGGCCGCCCTGGCGGTGCCGCAGGCGGCAGCGCAGAGCAGCGATCCGCCGCCGCCCGACGAGGCGGCGGCGATCCTGGGGACGGTCTTCCTCGACGCCGTGAACGTCGTCGGCACGCGCAAGCTCAAGACGCTGAAGGACACGCCCGCCAGCGTCGTGGTCATCAGCCGCGAGGACAAGGAGACCTATCTCTTCAACGATATCGAGGAGCTGATCCGCTATACGCCCGGCGTCACGGTCACACGCGGCTTTGGCGCCGACCCCTTCAATCAGATCGATGCCTTCAAGATCCGCGGCGTCGGCGGCAACCGGGTCCTGACGCTGGTGGACGGCAACCGGGTCGCCGAGCGCATCGGCGACGGCACGCGCAACTACGTCGACCTGGCCTTCCTGCGAAGCGTCGAGATCATCGCCGGCCCGGCTTCGATCCTCTGGGGCAGCGACGCGATGGGCGGCGTGGTGAGCTACGAGACCATCGATCCCTCCGACATTCTGGCGCCCGGCGAGACCTTCGGCGGCGAGACGGCGGTGCGCTGGGGCAGCCTGGACAACTCCTTCAACGAGACGGTGCTCGTCGCCGGCCGGGTGGAGGAGTTCGAACTGCTGGCCGGTTACAGCCGCTGGGACGGCCAGGAGGTCGCGCTGACCAAGGGCCGCAACGCAGGCGGCATCTGGGGTGACTGCCCGCGCGACCCCGCCGCCACCCCCTGCGACCGCCTCGACCCGCAGGACTACGGCTCGGACAATCTCATCGGCAAGCTGGTCTGGCAGGGCGAGGCGAACAGCCTGACGCTGACCGGCGAGTTCTATCGGCAGACCACCTCCGTCGACCAGGAGTCGGTGACCAACAGCCTGACCGGAACCAGCATCATCCGCGACTACGACCATCAGCAGGAGCTGACCCGCTGGCGCATCTCCCTGGAGCACGACTGGCAGGCCGACAGCTTGCTGTTCGACAGTCTGGCCTGGCAGGTCACCTATCAGCCGCACGAGGTGAAGCGGACCGCGGTGCGCCTGATCGAGCTGTCCAGCGGCGAGTTCGAGGAGCGCACGACACTGCGCGACTACTCCGAGGACTTCATCGACTTCGAAGCCCAGTTCGACAAGGCCTTCGCGCTGACCGACGCGATCTCGACGCGCCTGACCTATGGCATCGACGGCTCCTACACCATGGGCTCCTACGACTCGGTCGACGTGACCAGGAACCTGAACGGCGGCAGCACGACGACCAACGACGTGCCGGGCTTCGCTGCGGCCGACACGCTGCGCCTCGACGGCTTCGCCCTGGCAGAGTTCGGCTTCTTCGACGACCGCCTGGTCTTCGCGCCCGGGCTGCGCTACACGCACACCGGCATCTCGCCGCAACCCGATGCAAGCTACCAGTCCGCACCCGGTCTGGAGCCGAGCGACACGACCTACAACGACCTGCTGCTGGCGGCCTCGCTGCTGTTCAAGGTGACGGACCAAGTGTCGGTCTATGCGGCCTACAGCGAGGGTTTCAAGACGCCGACGGCGCAGCAGCTCTATACCTCTTCGCTCGGGACCTTCTTCTCCCTGGTCCCCAATCCCGACCTGAAGCCGGAGAGCGTGCGCTCCTTCGAGATCGGCAGTCGTGCCGTCTTCTCCGACATGGCCTTCTCGCTGACCGGTTTCTACAGCAAGTACGACGACTTCATCGCCGCCTTCCAGGAGATCGAGGGGCCGGACCCCAACATCCTCTATCTCACCAACAAGAACATCTCGCAGGTGGAGATCTGGGGTGTCGAGGGCAGCGCGGAGGTTCGTCTCTTCGACAACGTCTATGCGCGCACGACGCTCTCCTACCAGCACGGCGACCAGGTGCCGAGCGAAGGGGCCAAGGAGATTCCCTACAACGGGGCGGAGCCCTTCAGCTCGGTCACCGGCCTGCGCTACGACGACGGCGTGTGGGGCCTGGAGCTGATCCACACCTACGAGGCGGGCCTGACGCGGGTGAGCGACGATAGCGACCTGACGTCCGACAGCTATCACGTCTTCGATCTCGTCGGCTATTGGACGCCGGAGCCCTGGATCGTGATGCGGCTCGGGCTCTTCAATCTCTTCGATCAGCGGTACCTGCCGGCGAATGCCGTCTCGACCTATGGCACTCCGGAGATACCGAGCGCCGCGGTCGCCGCCGGCAACCCGATCGAGGCGCGGATCGCGCCGGGTTTCAACGCGACCCTGTCGCTGACGCTGAAGTTCTGAGGGGGGCAGCGACGCTGGAGGCGCCCGGCGGCCTGGCCGCCGGGTGCTCCCGCGTTCCCGGCCCATGGCAAAGATGATCTCCTTCCTGCGCGCACTCTGGCGCCTTTCGCGCCCCTATTGGTTCTCTCCGGCGGGGCGTGTCGGCGCGCTCCATCTGGCGAGCGTTCTGGCGCTGATCGGCGCCGGCATTGCCATCAATCTCCGGATCATCGACTGGAACGCCGACTTCTACGACGCGCTCGAGCAACTCGACGCGGCGGAGATCTGGCGGCAGGTGTGGGTCTTCGGCGTCATCATCGCCGTCTACGTACTGCAGATCCTCTCGCGGACCTATCTGCAGAAGTGCTTGAAGATGCACTGGCGAACCGCCCTGACGCGGCAGATGCTCGACGGCTGGCTGGCCGACAAGGCCTTCTGGCGTCTCGGCCTGCAAGGCGGCGACCGCGCCGTCGACAATCCGGACCAGCGCATCTCCGAGGACTGCCGGCTGTTCGTCGACAAGCTCCTGGACCTCTCGCTCGGGTTCGTCTCCGACGTCGTCGGGCTGCTCTCCTTCGTGACGGTGCTCTGGGCGCTTTCGCCGACGCTCTCCCTCGCGGTGGCGGGCACCGACATCGTCGTGCCGCACTACCTGGTGTGGGCCGCGGGCCTCTACGTCGCCCTCTCCTCCGGCATCGCCCATCTTCTGGGCAATCCGCTGAAGGCCATCCAGGTCGAGCGCCAGCGTGTGGAGGCCGACTTCCGCTATGGCCTGGTGCGCTTGCGCGACGATGGCGACGCCGTGGCCCTGCTGGGCGGCGAGGGGGCGGAGCGGCGCATGCTGGAGGGGCGCTTCGCCGCCATCGTGCGGAACTGGCGGCGCCTGATCCGGCGCGAGCTGATCCTGGGCACCTTCACCTGGCCCTACATGCACTCGACCATGCAGGTGCCGATCTTTCTCGCCCTGCCGGCCTATATCGCCGGCGAGCTGACCCTGGGCGGGCTGATGCAGGTGCGCAGCACCTTCCAGCGGGTCGTCTGGTCGCTGTCCGGCTTCATATTCTCCTACGACGAAATCGCTGCACTGCGGGCCACGACCCAGCGCCTCGAGCGCTTCCGCGCGGCTTGCGCCGGGGTGGGATCGGCCGCCCGGCGGTCGCCGCTGCGGACCGGCTCCAGCGCCGACGAGGCCTTCCACCTGGCGGGCCTGCGGCTGGAGACGCCGTCCGGCCGGCCGCTGATCGGTCCGCTCGACCTCACGCTGGCGCCGGGAGAGAACCTGCTGGTGACCGGCCCCTCCGGCCTCGGCAAGTCCTCGCTGCTGCGCGCCCTGGCCGGCCTCTGGCCCTATGGCCAGGGCGAGGTGCTGCGCCCGGCCGAGGCGGCCTGCTACCTGCCGCAGCGCCCCTATCTGCCGCTCGCCAGCCTGTCGGACATCCTGGCCTACCCGGGGGAGACGCGGCCGGGCGACGAGAGGCTCGCCGACCTCCTGGGCAGGGTCGGGCTGGCGCACCTGCTGCAGCGGCCGGTCGCAGAACCGCTGGGCGCGGAGCTGTCGCTTGGCGAACGGCAGCGCCTGGTGCTGTTGCGGCTGCTGCTGCAGCAGCCGCGCTGGGCCTTTCTGGACGAGGCGACCAGCGCCCTCGATCCGCAGCGCGAGCGGGAAGTGCTCGCGCTGCTGCGGCGCGAGCTGCCGGACACCACCTTTGTGCTGGTGGCACACCGTGCGCCGGAGGGGCTCGGCCCGCTTCGCCGTCTCGATCTGGCGGGCGGCGCGCCCGGCCCCTAGCCGTGGCTGGCGGTCGGTCCGGCGATCTCGTGGCGCTCGCTGCGGCCCGGCAGCACGGCATTGAGGAAGACGCCGGCCACGGCGGCCAGCGCCATCGAGGAGACGGTAAAGGCCGCGCCGCCCTCGCCGCCACTGAACTGCAGCGTCGCGCCGCCGATGCCCAGCACCAGGATGACCGAGGCGATCAGCAGGTTGCGCTTGTCGCCGAAGTCGACCTTGCCCTCGATCAGCGTGCGGATGCCCGAGGCCGCGATCACGCCGAAGAGCGCGATCGCGACGCCGCCCATCACCGCCATCGGGATGGTCGAGAGGAAGGCCGCCAGGACGCCGACGAAGCCCAGCAGGCTGGCGAGGCAGGCGGCGCCGCCCACCACCCAGGCGCTGAAGACGCGGGTGATCGCCATGACGCCGACGTTCTCGCCGTAGGTGGTGTTCGGCGGTCCGCCGATCAGCGATGCCAGCGCGGTCGCCAGGCCGTCGCCCAGCAGCGTGCGATGCAGCCCCGGGTCGGCCAGGAATCGGCGCCCCACGACGCGCGAGAGGACCACCATGTCGCCGATGTGTTCGGCGATGGTGACCAGGGCCACCGGCGCGATCAGCAGGATCATCGAGCCGGCGGAGACGCCCTCGGGCAGCCCGGCGTAGAAGAGGCTGAAGTCCGGCATGGCGAAGAGCTCGGCGGCCTGCAGCGGCGAGAAATCGACGAAACCGACGGCGGCGGCCAGGGCATAGCCGCAGAGGATGCCCAGCAGGATCGGCACTACGGTGAAGAATCCCTTCAGCACCAGGGTGAAGACGAAGATGGCGCCGAGCGTGAAGAGCGCGACCAGGAAGTGCCCGAGGCTGTAGGGACCGCCGGCGGCCGTGTTGGTGGCCATGGAGACGGCGACGCTGGAGAGCCCGAGCCCGATGACGACGATCACCGGGCCCACGACGACCGGCGGCAGCAGGCGCAGCAGCCAGCCGCTACCGAAGGCGCGCAGCGCGGCCGCGACGGTGACGTAGACCAGCCCCGCCACCGCCGCGCCCAGCAGCGCGCCGGCCGGCCCGCCCAGCGCCGAGGCGGCGATGATCGGCCCGATGAAGGCGAAGGAGGAGCCGAGGTAGGCCGGCACCCGCCCGCCGGTGATGGCGATGAAGAGCAGCGTGCCGAGGCCGCTGGAGATCAGCGCCACCGAGGGATTGAGCCCGGTCAGCAGCGGCACCAGCACGGTGGCGCCGAACATGGCGAAGAGGTGCTGCAGGCTGAGCAGCAGGAAGGTCGGCGCCGCCGGTCGCTCGTCGACGTCGAGCACGCGGTCGCGCACCGCTTCGGGCGTGGTCACGCTCATGGGTTCTCCCCTCTCGTCCCCGGAAAACCCCCCAGGCCTCCCTGCGCCGCGGCCCTGCCGCGACAGCGCGTCACGGCCTGGGGATAGCGGGGAAGCTGGGGAGAGCCGCCGACGGATTGGCGCCAGGGAAGGTCGCGCCGCGGTCTTGCCTTGGCGGCGCGGCGCGATAGTCTCGCGGGCCGTCAACTCCGAGGGGACTCTCCTTGAGCGTCAGCCGCTACAACGCCCTCAACCTCCTGCGCCAGGGTCGCCGGGGGCACCGGGACTGGGCGCCGGCCTGGCGCTTGCCGGAGCCGAAGCCGTCCTATGACGCGGTCATCGTCGGCGGCGGCGGGCATGGCCTGGCGACGGCCTACTACCTGGCCAAGAACCACGGCATCACCAATGTTGCGGTGATCGACAAGGGCTGGCTCGGCGGCGGCAACACCGGGCGCAACACCACCATCATCCGCTCCAACTACTTCTACCCCGAGAGTGCTGCGCTCTACGACCTGGCGCTCAGGCTCTACGAGGGGCTCTCCGAGGACCTCAACTACAACATCATGCTCAATCAGCGCGGCATGATGATCCTGGCGCACTCCGAGGGCGAGCTCGACATGATGAAGCGCTCGGCCAACGCCATGCTGCTGAACGGCGTCGATGCCGAGATCCTGACCCCGGCCCAGGTGCAGGAGAAACTCCCCTTGCTGGACATGCAGCGCTGGGAGGTCTGGGGCGCCATCAGCCAGCCGCGCGGCGGCGTCGCCCGCCACGACGCCGTGGCCTGGGGCTATGCGCGGGCCGCCGACAGCCAGGGCGTCGACATCATCCAGAACTGCGAGGTGACCGGCTTCCTGAAAGAGGGCGAGCGCATCGTCGGCGTCGAGACCAGCCAGGGACCGATCGCGGCCGGGCGCGTCGCCATGGTCGCCGCCGGCCACTCGGGCGTGCTGGCCCGGCAGGCCGGCTTCCGCCTGCCGCTGGTCTCCTACTGCCTGCAGGGCCTGGTCAGCGAGCCGATCAAGCCGGTGCTGGACACCGTGGTGATGGCGCCGGCGGTCGGCACCTACGTCAGCCAGTCGGACAAGGGCTCGCTGGTCTTCGGCGGCGGCCTCGACCTCTATCCCTCCTATGCCCAGCGCGGCAACTTCCCGACCACGCAGAAGATCGTCGCCGGATTGCTGGAGATGTTTCCCGCCTTCGCCCGCCTGAAGATCCTGCGGCAGTGGGGCGGCATCGTCGACGTCGCACCCGACTCCAGCCCGATCCTCGGTCCCTCGCCGGTGGAGAACCTCTTTCTCAACTGCGGCTGGGGCACCGGCGGCTTCAAGGCGATCCCCGCCGGCGGCTGGCTGCTGGCGCACTGCCTGGCAACCGGCCGTCACCATGCCATCTCGGAGCCCTTCGATCTCGGCCGCTTCGCGCGCGGTCGCCTGATCGACGAGGGTGCCGCCGCCGGCATCGCGCACTAGGACGAGAGCGAGACCCATGCTGCGTATTCCCTGTCCCTTCTGCGGCGAGCGTGACGAGAGCGAGTTCCACTACGGCGGCGAGCCGAAGCCGCGGCCCGGCCCGGCCGAGGCGGTCGACGACGCCACCTGGGGCGCCTATCTGCACGACCGCGGCAATGCCAAGGGGCCGCACGAGGAGATCTGGCATCACCTCGGCGGTTGCCGCCGGGTCTTCCTCTGCGCGGGTACCGTCAGCTGCGATCCTCGACCCGCGTACCCGGGAATGCGGCGGACGGCACCCACTTCGTGATGACGCGCGACACCCTCACCCACGCCATCCTGGAGACCCGCGCGCCGGGGGGGGTGCGCCGATGAGCCAGCCGCAACGCCTGCCGAGCCGGCGGCTTCATCGACCGCGGGACGCACGCTCTCCTTCACCTTCGAGGGGCGACGCTACCAGGGCCATCCCGGCGACAGCGTGGCCTCGGCGCTGCTGGCGAACGGCGTGCAGCTGGTCGGGCGCAGCTTCAAGTACCACCGCCCGCGCGGCATCCTGGCGGCCGGCGTCGAGGAGCCGAACGCCATCCTCGACCTGCATCACAACGGCCGCCACGACCCCAACGCGCGCGCCACCTGCGTGGCGCTGGAGGCGGGCATGGCGCTCAGCGGCATCAACGCGGAGCCCGACCTGGCGCGCGACCGGCGGCGGCACTACGACCGCTTCGCGAGGTACCTGCCGGCCGGCTTCTACTACAAGACCTTCATCCGGCCGAACTGGGAGACCTTCGAGGGCAGGCCATCCGCGAGGTCGCCGGCCTCGGACGCAACTCGCCCGCGCCGGATCGCCGGCACTACGAGCAGCAGGCCGCGCGCTGCGACCTGCTGGTGGTGGGCGCCGGCCCGGCCGGCCTCGCCGCCGCGCTGGCTGGCGCCGCGTCCGGGCAGAGTGTCTGGCTGGTCGAGCAGGAGAGCCTGCCGGGCGGCCAGCTGCTGTGGCGCGACGAGGCGGTCGAGGGCCAGCCCGGCCACGCCTGGGCGACGGCCGCCGTCGAGCGCCTGCGCGCGCTGCCCACGTGCAGGTGAAGCTGGGCACCCAGGCCGCCGCCTACTACGACCACAACACGCTGGCGCTGACCGAGCGTCTCCTTGATCCGGCCCCGGGCTGGGGGCCGGAGCGGCTCTGGCTGCTGCATGCCGGACGCGTGGTGCTGGCCACCGGTGCGCTGGAGCGGCCCATCGACCTTCCCCGACAACGACCGGCCGGGCGTGATGCTGGCCTCGGCGGCGGCGACCTACCTCGGCCGCTGGGGCGTGCTGCCCGGGCGGCGCATCGTGCTCTTCACCACCAACGACGATGGCTACGCCGCGGCGCTGCTGTTGCGCGCCGCCGGGGCCAGCGTCGGCATCGTCGATGCGCGCTCCCGCCGGTCGAGGCGGTGCTGATCAAGGCGGCCGCCCTGGCGGCCGGCATCGAGGTGCTGGGCGCAACGGTTCCGCTCGATACTCGGCGTCGCCGGAGGCTCTCGCAGGCGGTGCGCGCATGGGCCCCGCCGACACCCGCGACCGCGGCACCAAGGGCACGACGGTCGACTGCGACCTGCTCTGCATGGCCGGCGGCTGGTCTCCGGCGCTGCATCTGATGAGCCAGTCCGGCGGCAAGGCCGGCTGGGACGAGGCGCAGGTCTGCTTCCGGCCCGTGCGCTCGGTCCAGGACGAGGTCTCGGTCGGGGCCGCCAACGCCGCCTTCGATCTCGCCGCCTGCCTGGCCGAAGGGCATGCCGCCGGCGGCGGCGGCGGCGACGCCCCGGCCACCGAGGGGGCCGATCCGCCCTATGCGGCCGAGGCCTACTGGCGGGTTCCCATCGCCGGCACCCGGCAGTGGATCGACTTCCAGCACGACGTCACCACCAAGGACGTCGAGCTGGCGGCCCGCGAAGGCTATGTCTCGGTCGAGCACCTGAAGCGCTACACCACGCTCGGCATGGCAACGGACCAGGGCAAGACGGCCAACGTGGTCGGCCTGGCGGTGATGGGGGAAGCCACCGGCCGGGCGCCGGGCGCGGTCGGCACCACGACCTTCCGGCCGCCCTATACGCCGCTGCTGATGGGTGCCGTCGCCGGCCTGCAGCGGGCCGCGCGTCTGCAGACCCGCCGCCATCTGCCGCTGCACGAGGCCCATCTGGCCGCCGGCGCCGCCTTCCGCGACTACGGCCTCTGGGCGCGGCCGGCCTGCTATCCGCAGGCCGGCGAGAGCGAGGCGGCGGCGGTCGAGCGCGAGGTGCTGGCGGTGCGCCGCAGTGTCGGCCTGATGGACGGTTCCTCCCTCGGCAAGCTGGAGGTGGCGGGGCCCGATGCCGCCGAACTGGTCAACCGCCTCTTCTACAACGAGCTGGGCAACCTCAAGCCCGGCCGCCTGCGCTACTGCCTGGTGCTGCGCGAGAACGGCAACGTCTTCGACGACGGCGTGGTGGCGCGCCTGGCCGAGGACCGCTTCCTTCTGTCGCCCTCCTCCAGTCACGTCGAGGGCATGCGGGCGATGATCGAGGAGTGGCACCAGGCCGAGTGGCCGCAGCTGAAGGTCTTCCACCACGACGTCAGCCAGGCCTGGGCGACGCTGGCGGTGTCCGGCCCGCGGGCGCTGGAGGTGGTCTCGCGCCTGCGGACCTCCATCGACCTTTCCGACGCCGCGCTGCCGCACATGGCGCTGGCCGAGGGCGAGCTGGAGGGCGTAGCGGCCCGCGTCGCCCGCGTCTCCTTCACCGGCGAGCGCTCCTACGAGATTTCCGTGCCGGCCGGCTTCGGCGCGGACCTGTGGGAGCGGCTGATGACGCTCGGCCGCTTCGCCTCGATCACGCCCTATGGCATCGAGTCGCTGATGACGCTGAGGAGCGAGAAGGGCTACATCCTGATCGGACGCGACACCGACGGTACCACCCTGCCGCAGGACCTGGGTCTGCTCGGCCCGCTGCGGAACAAGAAGATCGACTACGTCGGCCGACGCTCACTCTTCACGCCGGAGGCACAGCGAGACGACCGCCAGCAGCTGATCGGGCTGGCCGCGGCCGACCCGGCGGCGCCGCTGCCGAACGGCGCCCACGTCGTGCAGCGCAGCGGCGGGCGGCTGCGCTCCATCGGCTTCGTCACCTCCTCCTTCGCCAGCCCGACGCTCGGCCGGCCGGTGGCCCTGGCGCTGGTCGAGAGCGGCCGCCGGCTGGCTGCCGAGCGCGCCGAACTGGAGCTCTATCACCTGGGTGCCTGGCTGAAGGCGACGGCGGTCGCGTCCTGCTTCTTCGATCCAAAGGGAGCGCGACTCCATGGCTGACGCTTCGCCTGCAACCCTGCAGCGCCAGCCGCTGGCGTCGTTGCTGCCGCCGCCGCCTTCGCTCTACCGCCTCGGCGGCAATCTCGGACTGGTCGAGCCGGCCAGCCAGCTGTTGCTGAGCGGCGCGCCGGACGATGCCGCCTTCCGGCTGGCGGTCGAGGGCGCCCTGGGCTTCGCCCTGCCGGGCCCCGGCGGCCATGGCGGTCTCCTGACCTACGCCCTGTGGCAGGCGCCGGATCGCTGGCTGGTGGTCGGCGACGAGGAGGCCGGCCTCGCCGCGAGGCTGGCGGGCGCCACCGCCGGGCTTACCTGCCTCATCAGCGACGTCACCGACGGACTGGCGGTCTTCGAGATCGAGGGCGACTGGGCACGCGCGCTGCTGGCCCAGGGGACCGGCCTCGATCTCTCGCCGGACCGCTTCGGTCCGGGGCAGGCCGCGCCCACGCTCTTCGCCGGCCTGCCGGTGACGCTCTACAACGTCGGCACGCCGCAGCGCTTCCGCCTGCACGGCGAGCGGGCCAGTGTGCGCTTCCTCTGGAACTGGCTGATCACCGGCGCCACCGCCTATCTGCCGCCCGAAGCGGCGGACTAGAGTGCCGCCAGGGTCTCGGTGCCGCCGTCGATGGCCAGCGCCTGGCCGGTGATGGCACGGCCGGCGGGCGAGGCGAGGTAGTGGATCATCGCCGCGATCTCTTCCGGCGACACGAAGGTCCGCAGCGACACGCCCTTGAGGTAGGACTGGTGGATCTCCTCCGCCGTGACGCCGCGCGCCTTGGCCTCGGCGGCGATGACGCGGTCCATCCGGTCGCCGGTCACGCTGCCGGGGCAGAGGGCGTTGACGCGGATGCCGAAGGGCCCGACCTCCATGGCCAGCGACTTGGTCAGTCCGACCACTCCCCACTTCGCCGCCGCATAGGGGCTGCGCAGCGGATAGCCGAAAATGCCGGCGGTCGAGGCGAGGTTCACCACCAGGCCGCTCTTCTGCGTCTTCATCACCGGCAGCGCGTGGCGCAGGGTCCAGAACTGCGACAGCAGGCAGACCTCGATGCACTGGCGGATGGCCGACGGATCGCCGGCCTCCAGCAGGCCCGAGGGGCCGGCGATGCCGGCGTTGTTCACGAGGATGTCGAGTCCGCCCATCCGTTCCACGGCGCGCCGCACGAAGCCGCCGACCGCCGCCTCGTCGGCCATGTCGATGCGCTCGGCCAGGGTCTCGGGCCACTCCTCGCGGAAGGCCGCCAGGGCCGTCTCGTCGAGGTCGCTGATGGCGACCTGATCGCCCTGGCCGAGGAAGGAGCGGGCGATCACCCGGCCGATGCCGGAGGCGGCGGCGGTGACGATGACGCGGCGGGGCGACGGCTGCGGCGAGACGGTCATAGCCAGCCTTTGCGTTTGAAGTAGAGCCAGGGAAGCACGGCTGAGACGATCATCAGCAGGATCGCCAGCGGATAGCCCAGCGGCCATTCGAGTTCCGGCATGAACCTGAAGTTCATGCCGTAGATCGTGGCCACCATGGTCGGCGGCAGGAAGATCATCGCGCCGACCGAGAAGATCTTGATGATGTTGTTCTGCTCGATCGACAGCATGCCGAGCGTGGCATCGAGCAGGAAGGTCACCTTGCCAGCGATGAAGTTGGCGTAGTCGGCCAGCGACTGCAGGTCGCGCGACATGGTCTTCAGGCGATTGCGCTTCTCGCGCTTGCCGCCGACCTCGGGGGCCACCAGGCCGAGGAAGGTGACGGCGCGATTGAGGCTCATCACGCTTTCCCGCGCCTTCGAGGCGATGTCCCCGGCGCGGCCGATACGCTCGAGCAGCGCCTGGAAGTTCTTCGAGCCGCGGCGGTTGTGGGTGCGCACGAAGATCTCGTGGCTGATCGCCTCGACATCCTGGCCGGCCATCTCCAGCACGTCCGCCAGACGGTCGATAATGGCCTCCAGCAGGCCGGAAAGGGCTGTCTCGCCGCTGGCGCAGGAGCCGTGGTGCGTCTCGGCATAGGTGCCGAAGACCTTGAAGGGCAGCGGGTCGGCATAGCGCAGCGTGATCAGGCGATGGCCGGCGAGGATGAAGGTGACGGCGGTGGTCAGCGGCTGCGGCGAGGTCATGTTGGCGACCAGCTGCACCGTCATGAAGAGCGTGCCCTCCTCCTGGCGCAGCCGCGAGGAGGTCTCGATCTCCTGCATTTCCTCGCGGGTCGGGATGTCGACGCCTGCGACCGCCTCGACCGCCGCCTCCTCGGCCCGGGTCGGGCTGGAAAGGTCGATCCAGGTCGCTTCGCGCGGGATCGTAAGGTCGTGGCCGCCGTCGTGGCGTTCCAGTCCCTCCGCTGTCTTGACGAAAACAGTGATCATCGCTCGGGTCCCGCGCCGGCTGCTGTGCCCTGCCGCCAAGAGGAACCCGAAGGCGACAGCCTTGGCAAGCGCTGGGCGTCGATTGGTCGCCGGTGCCCTAGATCAGGCCAACGGCCTTCAGCGCCTTGGTTTGCCGTTTCGCCAGGCTATTGCGGTCGAAACCCTCGATCAGCTCGTGGAACAGCCGGTACCAGTTCACCTCGGCCTTGAGGTGCATGAAGACCGAGCCGAGGCCGATGGCAGCGCGATCCATCAGCACGAACTCCCGCGGCGGGCGGATGCCGCCGATGCGCTTCAACTCGCGATGCACCTTGTTGGCGACCTCGGCGCCGTAGACGCCGCCCTCGTCGAGGATGCGCTGCGGCCGGTCCTCCAGCAGCGGCGCATAGAGGAAGCGCGCCCAGATGTTGAGCACCTCCAGCTTTTCCTTGGTGAAGTCGCGGAAGCCCCAGGCCTCGTAGGCGGCGATGGCACGGGTGTCGTCCTCGTCCTGCAGGGCACGGTAGAGCTCGATCACGCCCCAGACGAAGTCCGGCGGGAAGACCCGCACGCTGCCGAAATCCAGCAGGTTGACCTCGCCGGCGGCGGTCAGGGTGTAGTTGCCGAGGTGCGGGTCGCCATGGATCACGCCGTAGTCATAGAAGGGCACATACCAGGCGCGGAACATGTTGAGCGCGATGGTCCGGCGCATCTCCGGGTCGTCGTGCGCCTCGATGAAGCGCATGAAGCCGGTGCCGTCCAGCCAGTTCATGGTGAGCAGCCGGCCGGTCGAGAGCTCCTCCAGCGGCTCGGGCACGTGCACCCGCGCCTCCTTGGCCAGCATCGCGCCGTAGAGTCGCATGTGCTTGGCCTCGCGGCGGTAGTCCAGCTCCTCCTGCAGGCGCTCGGCCAGCTCCTGCTGGATCTCGCGGGTGTCGATCGTGCGATCCATGCGGCGATAGATGTTCATCGCCAGCTTGAGCTGGCCGATGTCGGCCGCCACCGCCGAGGCCATATCGGGATACTGCAGCTTGCAGGCCAGCACGCGGCCCTCGGCGTCGGTGGCGCGATGCACCTGCCCCAGCGAGGCCGCATGCACCGCCTCGCGGCTGAAGGAGGCGAAGCGCTTCTCCCAGCCGGGGCCCAGTTCGCTCGCCATGCGACGCTTGACGAAGGGCCAGCCCATCGGCGGCGCGTTGGCCTGCAGCTGCCGCAGGGCCTCGGTGTACTCCTTCGGCAGGGCGTCCGGGATGGTGGAGAGGATCTGCGCCGCCTTCATCAGCGGTCCCTTCAGACCGCCCAGCGCCTGCATCAGCTCGTCGGCGTGCTTGCCGCGGTCGCCGACCTTGCCGCCGACCACGCGGCGCAGCGCATAGCCGGCCGCGAAGCCGCCGACCCGGCGGCCGACGTCGACGTAGCGCTTGGCCCGAAGGCCGAAGCGGGAGGATTCGTCTTCGTTCAAGCTGGCTACCCGCGCAAGGAAGGGAAAGGGCTCTGGAATGATTCCTGCAGAGTCACATTGGCCCTGCGCGGGGATTTGTCCAGTCAGTCGGCGATCCAGATGCCCCAGCTCTGGTAGTGCGAGCTGTCCCACCAGTCGTTGCTGTGGAACTTTTGGTTCCTGCGTCCGGCCTGGCTCTGCAGCGGCGCGACGACCCTGTTGCCAGAACGCCTGGCGACCCGCTCGCCGCCCTGCTCGGCGAGCAGGATGGTGATATGCCCGGAGGCGGCGGTGCCGGTCGTCGCCACGATGGTCGCCAGCTTGCCGTCGTTGGCGGCATTCTGCGCGGCGGTCAGCGAGTCGGCCGCGCGCCAGCCGAACTCCGGCCCGAATTCCGACAGCCAGTCGTGCAGCGCGTTGGCGTTCAGCTCGTGGATCGAGTGGTCATAGACCGGCGGCACCTCCACCCCCTGGCGCAGCCTGGCGATGGCGTTCCTGGTCCACCAGACCCGCGGCAGGTAGGGCCCGGCAAGGAAGCAAAGGTCGTAGGCGTAGATGTTGCAGAAGGTCGAGCCGCCCGGAATCGGCTGATAGCGGACATGCGCCGACTTCTCGACATCGAGCCAGTCGACGATGCCCCAGAGCGCCGCGGCGCTCGGCGGTCCGCCTGGAAGGCCGCTCTCGTTCAGCGCGTAAGCGCGGCTCTGTCCCGTCCGCTTGATCGCGTGTCGCCGCGGATTGGGCATGTGCACGGCGGGGAGCGGCGAGAGCGCGGCCGAGCTGACAGGTGCCGGTGCCTCGTCCAGCGGGACGAGGAAGCGGGCGCTGACGAAGCCGGTGACCTCGCCGCCCCGGAGGGTGGTCGCGACCTGCCACCAGCCGGGCTGGCTGGCGAGGTCGTCGAGCAGCGTTACCTTATGACCCTTGGGCAGGGTCAGCAGGATCGCCTCGTCGGTCCCCGCGCCATTGCGAAGGTTGAGCGACGTGGTTGTGCGGAAGTCCATGACGCCTGTCTCCATGCGACGTGCAAGACAGGCGTCATGCTACTTAAACTTTATATTTCGGGGAAGATCCTAACCGCAGGCTGATCGGGTGCGACGGGAGCTATTCGAGCGCCTCCAACTCGTCGATGAAGCCGGCGACGACCGAGAGGCCCTTGGCCCAGAAGGCCGGGTCGGAGGCATCGAGCCCGAAGGGGGCCAGCAGCTCCTTGTGCCGCTTGGCGCCGCCGGACTTCAGCATCTCCAGGTACTTCTCGGCGAAGCCGGCCTCGGCCTGCTGGTAGACCGCGTAGAGCGAGTTCACCAGGCAGTCGCCGAAGGCATAGGCGTAGACGTAGAAGGGCACGTGGACGAAGTGCGGGATGTAGCTCCAGAAGGCCCGGTACTCGAGGTCGAGTTCGAATGCGGGCCCCAGCGACTCGGCCTGGGTCTCCATCCAGATCTCGCCGAGGCGGTCGGGGGCAAGCTCGCCTTCGCGCCGCGCGTCGTGGACCTTGGTCTCGAAGCGATGGAAGGCGATCTGGCGGACCACGGTGTTCAGCATGTCCTCGACCTTCGAGGCCAGCATGATCTTGCGCCGCTTGGGATCCCTGGCCTGCTTCAGCAAGGCCTGGAAGGTCAGCATCTCGCCGAACACCGAGGCGGTCTCCGCCAGGGTCAGCGGCGTGTCGGCCAGCAGGTGGCCCTGCGGCCCGGCCAGCACCTGGTGCACGCCGTGGCCGAGTTCGTGCGCCAGCGTCATGACGTCGCGCGTGCGGCCCTGGTAGTTCAGCAGCAGGTAGGGGTGGGCCGAGGGCACGGTGGGGTGGGCGAAGGCGCCGGAGGCCTTGCCCGGCCGCGCCGGAGCGTCGATCCAGGCACTGCGGAAGAAGCGCTCGCCGACCGCCGCCAGATCGGGGGAGAAGGCGCGATAGGCGCCCAGCACCGTCGTCTCGGCCTCCTGCCAGGGGATCAGGCGGTCGTCGTCCTCCGGCAGCGGCGCATTGCGCTCCCAGTAAGGCAGGGTCGTGCGGCCGAGCCACTTGGCCTTCAGCGCGTAGTAGCGGTGCGAGAGCTTGGGATAGGCGCCGACCACGGCTTCGGTCAGGGCGTCGACCACCTCGTCCTCGACCAGGTTGGCGAGATTGCGGCTGGAGACCGGGCGCGGGAAGTTGCGCCACTCGTCCTCGATCGCCTTGTCCTTGGCCAGCGTGTTGGTGATGAGGGCGAAGAGCCGCGCTGGTTGTCCGCCAGCACCTTGGCGAAGGCGTGCGCCGCCGCCTCGCGCACCTTGGGGCTGCGGTCGGTGAATCGGTTCAGGATCTCGGTCGAGGTCAGCAGCTTGCCATCCAGCGGAAACCGCAGGCCGGCCATGGTCTCGTCGAACAGGCGGTTCCAGGCGGCGCGCCCGACCACGTACTTCTCGTGCAACAGGCGCTCCAGCTCGTCGGAGAGCTGGTGCGGCCGATAGACCCGCAGGTCGCGCAGCCAGGGCAGCCAGTGGGCCATCGCCGGGTCCGCCAGCTTCGGCTCGAGCACCTCGTCTTCCAGGCGATTCAGTTCCAACGTGAAGAACAGCAGGTTGGTGGAGATCCGCGTCGCCTGCTCCTGCAGACCCTGGTAGAAGCCGGCGATCTTCGCATCGCTGACATTGCCGGACTGCAGCAGCTGGCCATAGCTCATCAGCCGGCCGAGCAGCTCCTGCACCTGCTCGTAGCGGCCGATGGCCTCGGCGAGCGTGCTGCCGGGGAGGCCGGCGAGCTTGCCTTCGTAATCGGCGCGAAAGGCCTTGGCCTGGCGATCGGCTTCGGCCAGGTCGGTCTTGAGTTCCGGCGCCTCCGGCCCGCCATAGAGATCGCTCAGGTCCCATTCCGGGAGACCTGCCAAAGTGATGCTGCCGTCCTGTTCCGCCGTCTTGCCGCTACCGTCTGCCATGGACTTTCTCCTTCAGTCCCTGGCGATATAGGCTGCGGAGCCGTCCACGCCAAGCCGGCAGAACGAGACGGCGACGCAAACTTGCGGGCCCGGGGCGGCTCGCGACGGGAGGAAGAGGGGAGACCGATCCATGGACTACGGCCGCTGGTCGTCGCTGCCGCAGCTCTTTTTGTCCCAGGCGGAAAGCCTGCGGGACCGGCCGTTTCTCTGGCGCAAGGAGGCGGGCCAGTGGCAATCGCTGAGCTGGCGCCGCACGGAGGAGCGGGTGCGCGACTTCTCGCGCGGCCTGCGCGACCTGGGGGTCAAGGCCGGCGACCGGGTGCTGCTGGTCTCGGAGAATCGGCCGGAGTGGTTCATCGCCCACTTCGCCATCATGGCCGCCGGCGCCATCACCGTGCCGGCCTATGTCACCAACACGCCGGTCGACCATCTGCACGTGCTGACCAACAGCGGCGCGGTCGGCGCGCTGGTCTCCACGCCGGCGCTGGCCAAGCGCCTGCTGCCGGCGGTGGTGCAGGCCGGCGACTGCCGCTTCGTCGTGGCGCTGGAGGATCCCGGGACGCAGCAGGCCACCACCGCGCGCCTGGAGCGCTGGGAGGCGGTGGAGGCGCGCGGCCACGACCTGCCGGACGACGTCGACGAGCGGGTCTCCGAACTGCAGCGCGACGACACGGCGATCTTCATCTACACCTCAGGAACCGGCGGCGTGCCGAAAGGCGTCATGCTGTCGCACGGGGCGGTGCTGGCGAATTGCCTGGGCGCGTACGACCTGCTGGGCGTCTTCGGGTTGGGGCAGGAGATCTTCCTCTCCTTCCTCCCGCTGTCGCATTCTTACGAGCACACCGCCGGGCTCTGCTTCCCGATGTCGATCGGCGCCGAGATCTACTACGCCGAGTCGGTCGAGGCCCTGGCCGGCAACCTGGCCGAGGTGCGCCCCACCATCATGACCGCCGTGCCGCGCCTCTACGAGACGCTGCACAATCGCATCCGACTCGGCCTGGTCAAGCAGCCGAAGCTGCGCCGCCGACTCTTCGAGAAGGCCCTGGCGTTGGGCCTGAAGCGCTGCAAGGAGCGGCAGCGGCTCACGGCTTGGGAACGCCTGCAGGACCGCCTGCTGGAACGGCTGGTGCGCGAGAAGGTGCGCAAGCGCTTCGGCGGCCGGCTGAAGACCTTCGTCTCCGGCGGCGCCGCCCTGAACCCCGACATCGGGTTCTTCTTCCAGGCCCTGGGCGTCACGCTGCTGCAGGGCTATGGCCAGACCGAGTCGGCGCCGGTCGTCTCCTGCAACCGGCCGGACAACATCAAGATGGAAAGCGTCGGGCCGCCGCTGAAGGGTGTCGAGGTGAAGATCGCCGAGGACGGCGAGATCCTGGTGCGCGGCGAGTTGACGATGCGCGGCTACTGGCGCGATCCGGAGACCACCGCCCAGGCGCTGCAGGACGGCTGGCTGCACACCGGCGACATCGGCCGCATCGACGAGCAGGGCTCGATCTTCATCACCGACCGGAAGAAGGACATCATCGTGCTGTCCGGCGGCGACAACGTCTCGCCGGCGCGCATCGAGGGCATGGTGACGCTGGAGCCGGAGATCGAGCAGTGCATGGTCTACGGCGACAAGCGGCCGAACCTGGTCGCGCTGATCGTGCCCGACAAGGGTTGGCTGGAGCGCTGGGCGAAGAAGGCGGGCAAGAGCGGCGACCTGGCCGCGTTGCGGGCGGACGCTGACCTGCGCGAGGCCATCGCCGCGGCGCTCGACCGGGTCAACGGCAATCTCTCGGTGATCGAGAAGCTGCGCCGCTTCGTCATCGCCTCCGAGCCCTTCAGCACCGAGAACGAGATGATGACACCGACGCTGAAGATCCGCCGGCACAAGATCAAGGCCGCCTACGCGCCGGCGCTGGAGGCGCTCTATGGCAAGAAGTGAGGATCGCAGGCCGACATGACCGATACCGCCGATTCGCTCTACCTTGGCCTGGGGGCCGAGCCCAGCAGCCTGCTGCTGAAGTACGCCAACCGCCACGGCCTGGTCACCGGCGCCACCGGCACCGGCAAGACCGTCACGCTGCAGGTGCTGGCGCAGGGCTTCTCGGAGGCGGGCGTGCCGGTGTTCTGTGCCGACGTGAAGGGCGATCTCGCCGGCATCAGCCAGCCGGGCGGCGGCAACAGCAAGGTGGAGGAACGCGCCCTGCAACTCGGGCTGGCACCCTTGGCCTATGCCGGCGCGCCGACCGCCTTCTGGGATCTCTTCGGCCAGAAGGGCCATCCGGTGCGTACCACGGTCTCGGAGATGGGGCCGCTGCTGCTCGGGCGGCTGATGCGGCTCAGCGACGTGCAGGAAGGCGTGCTGGCGATCGCGCTGAAGCTGGCGGACGAGGAGGGCTTGGGCCTGCTCGACCTCAAGGACCTGCGCGCGCTGCTGGTCTTCGTCGGTGAGGAGGCGAAGCGCCTGACCCTGGAGTACGGCAACGTGTCGGCCTCCTCGGTCGGCGCCATCCAGCGGGCGCTGCTGCAGATCGAGGCGGAGGGCGGCGAGGAGTTCTTCGGGGAACCGGCGCTGCAGCTCGCCGACCTGCTGCGGGTGACCCCCGAGGGCAAGGGCGTGGTGAACGTGCTCGCCGCCGATCGTCTGATGCAGAGCCCGCGGGCCTACGGCACCTTCCTGCTCTGGCTGCTCTCCGAGCTCTTCGAGGAGCTGCCGGAGGTCGGCGACCCGGACAAGCCGCGCCTGGTCTTCTTCTTCGACGAGGCGCACCTGCTGTTCGACGACGCGCCGCCGGCGCTGACCGAGAAGATCGAGCAGGTGGTGAAGCTGATCCGTTCCAAGGGCGTCGGCGTCTGGTTCGTCACGCAGAACCCGCTCGACGTGCCGGAGGGCGTGCTGGCGCAGCTCGGCAACCGCGTGCAGCACGCGCTGCGCGCCTATACGCCGCGCGAGCAGAAGGCGGTGCGCGCGGCGGCCGAGACCTTCCGGCCGAACCCGGCCTTCGCCACCGAGGAGGTCATCACCCAACTGGGTGTCGGCGAGGCGCTGGTCTCCACGCTCGGCCCCAAGGGCGTGCCCTCGATGGTCGATCGCGTGCTGATCCGGCCGCCGGCGAGCCGCATCGGCGTGGTCAGCGACGCGGAGCGCGCCGCCATCATCGCCGCCAGCCCGCTGAAGGGACGCTACGAGACGCCGCTCGACCGCGATTCGGCCTACGAGATCCTCAAGCGCCGCGCCGGCCAGCCGCAGACCGCGGCGACCACGCAGACGGCGTCCGGGGTGATCGTGACCCGCACCAGCGATGGGCCGGCGGCGCCGTCGCCCGGCTACAGCTACACCCCGCAAGGGGCGCCGCCGGAGCAGACCGGCGGCATCATCGGCATCACCCGGCGCGACGAGCGGGCGCGCGGCGGCACGCAGGGCGCGCCGCGCGGCGCCGAGAAGGCGCCGACGGCGACCGCGCCGGCGACGAAGAAGAGCCGCTCCTCCAACCGTCAGTCGATCGGCGAGGCCTTCGCCAAGTCGGTGGTGCGTTCCGCCGGTTCCGGCCTCGGGCGCACGCTGTCCCGGGGTCTGATGGGTTCGCTCTTCAAGGGGCGCTAGCTGCCGCTAGGGGCGCTGGTCGGTAATGAGCCGGGCGCCGCGGGCGAAGGTGGCGTAGGACCAGGCCCAGTTTGCCATCACGCCCATGCGGTTGCGGAAGCCGACCAGGAAGTAGATGTGCGCCAGGCTCCAGAGCAGCCAGGCTGGATAGCCGGAGAGCCGCAGCCGCCCGAACTCGGCCACGGCGGCCTTGCGGCCGATGGTGGCGAGATTGCCGCAGTGGCGATAGGCGAAGGGGCGGGGCGCGTCGTGGCCGGCGATCCCGGCGCGGATCGTCCGGGCGACATGGCGGCCCATCTGCTTGGCGGCCGGTGCGGTGCCCGGCGCCGGGCGGCCCTGGGCATCGCGCCAGGCCGTGACGTCGCCGACCACGAAGACATCGGGATCGCCGGGCAGCGCCAGGTCGGCGCCGACCGGCACGCGCCCGGCCGGGTCCCGCTCGCTGCCCAGCCAGCGGGCCGCCGGCGAGGCAGCGACGCCGGCCGCCCAGAGGCGCGTGTGGCACGCCACGACCCGGCCGGCGCCGATCACCACCTGTCGTTCATCGCTGGCGGTGATCGGGGCGCCGAGGCAGACCTCGACGCCGAGCGCCGCGAGCTGGCGGCTGGCCGCCAGCGAGAGCGCGGGCTGGAAGCTGGGCAGCAGGCGCGGCCCGGCCTCGACCAGCAGCACGCGGGTGGTGCGCGTGTCGATGCGGCGGAAGTCCTTCGCCAGGGTGCGTCGCGCCAGCTCGGCGATGGCGCCGGCCAGCTCGACGCCGGTCGGCCCGCCGCCGATCACCACGAAGGTCAGCAGGCTGCGGCGCTCCGCTTCGTCGTCGCTGGCCTCGGCCCGCTCGAAGGCCTCCAGCACCTGGTGGCGGATGGCGAGGGCGTCCTCGATCTTCTTCAGGCC
The DNA here is from genome assembly GCA_942492185.1 of uncultured Alphaproteobacteria bacterium. Classification (GTDB taxonomy): domain Bacteria; phylum Pseudomonadota; class Alphaproteobacteria; order Kiloniellales; family JACOMY01; genus CALOEA01. Next base: position 29,051 of record CALOEA010000062.1, on the reverse strand, counting down.
GGGCGCGAAGGCCTCCCAGCTGTCCTTGCCGAAGTAGGCGTGCCGGGCGCCGGTGGCGACGATGAGACGGTCGTAGGCAATCTCGCGCTGTGCCGTGCGAACCAGCCGCTGCTGGCGATCGATGGCCTCGACCTTGCCCAGCAGGACCGTGACGTTGCGCTGGCGCCGCAGCAACGCGCGGATCGGCGTGGCGATCTGCGAGGGCGACAGGCCGGCGGTGGCCACCTGGTAGAGCAGCGGCTGGAAGAGGTGATAGTTGCGCCGGTCAATCAGCGTCACCTCGACCGGCGCGCGCGCCAGGGCGCGGGTCGCCGCCAGCCCGGCGAAGCCGGCGCCGATCACCACCACGCGCAAGCGGCGCCGCCCCCGGGAGGGCGTCGCCTCGGCGGGCAGACGCAGCGCCAGGGTCAGGAGCATCGCCAGCAGCAGCGCCAGGCCGATGCCGGCGACGGCCAGCGGCCAGCCGAGCCGGTCGAAGACCTGGCCGAGCAGTGCCGAGCCGGCGAGGCCGCCGAGGTAGTAGCTGGCGAGGTAGAGGCCGCTGGCGGCTGCCCGGTCGCGCTCGGCCGCGCGCCCGACGAAGCCGGTGGCGACCGCCTGGGCGAAGAAGGTGCCCGCGCCGACCAGCGCCAGGCCGGCCAGGAAGGCCTCGAGGCCGCCCAGCAGCAGCAGCGGCAGACCGGCCAGGGCCAGCAGCAAGCCCGCCCACAGCGCCGGCCGCGTGCCGAGCGCCAGAGCGCAGCGGCCGGCGAAGGGCGTCGTCAGCAGCGAGGGCAGGAAGACGAAGTAGACCAGCCCCAGGCTCATGGCGTCGAGCGACAGCGGCGCTGCCGCCAGGACGAAGTTGGCGTAGGTGAAGGTGCCGATGAAGGCGAAGAGGATGAGGAAGCCGATGGCGAAGCTGGCCGCCAGGCGCGGCGTGCGCAGGTGCCGCAGCCAGCTGGCCAGTGGCGAGCCCCGCTCGTCCGACGCCATCGGCCCGGCGGCGCGCAGGCCCAGGTAGGCGACCAGGGCGCCCAGCAGGTTGAGCGCGGCAAAGAGTTGGAAATTGGCGGCTAGACCGAGCAGCTCGACGAAGCTGGCGGCGACCAGGCGGCCGACCAGGTTGCTGGCGACCGCGCCGGTGATGTAGGCGGCCAGCGCGCTGGCACTCTCCGCGGCGCTGCAGCGCTCCGCCAGGTAGGCCATGGTGAGCGAGAAGGCGGCCGCCATGAAGAGTCCCTGCGCGATGCGCAGCAGGGTGAAGGTCGGCAGGTCCGGCGCGGCGGCCAGCAGCAGCGTCGGAACCGCCAGCAGGGCCAGGCTGAGCCAGATGCCGCGGCGGCGGTCGATGCGGCGGGCGACCAGCGCGACCAGCAGGCCGGCGATCGCCATGCCCAGGGTGCTGGCGTTGGCGGCGACGCCGATCTCCGCCGGGCTGGCGCCGTAGTGCGCCGCCAGCGACGGCAGGATGGCCTGCGCGGCGAAAAGGTCGACCAGGGTGAGGAAGGCGATGAAGCCGATCAGCAGGCCGCGCAGCCAGGCGCGGTCGCCGGCGGCGGCAGGAAGGGAGGAAACGGGCGCGGAGACGGCGATCCGGTGGTCGGTCATGGCGGTGGCCTGGCAGGGATAGAGGGGAGAGGGGGCAGAGCGCGCGGGCGTCCGCCCCCTCCGGTCGCGAGCCTGAGGGGGCGCAGGCTCACATCGTGTGGTCGTCTTCGGCCTCGACGTGGAGGATGTCGGAGGAGAGCAGCACCACCGGCGTCTCGCCGAGGTTCTGCCACCAGTGCATCAGGCCGACCGACTCCATCGCCACCTCGCCGGCCTTGTGCTCGATCGGCACGGCGCAGCGGTTGCTGTATTCGACGATGCTGCCCTCGACGATGTAGATGATCGCCGGGCGGTCGGCATGGTCGTGCAGCGGCACCACGCCGCCCGGCTGGATCACCAGGCGGCGGAGGCGAAACAGGCGGTCGCTGGCAGCGATGGATTCCTGCGACAGGTCGATCGTCGCCAGGACGTCGTCGCTGACGCCGTGCGGCGCCTCGCCGCCGGGGTGCGGACGGCCGGCCACCTGCTGGCCTGGCGGGCACTCGCCGGCCAGCGCGAGGCCGGAGGCGAAGCAGATGCCGGCGGCCAGCGCGCAGGCGAGCAGCAGCGGTTTCATGATGGAGGTGTCGCTGCGGGACAGGGCATTCATCGGAGGGCTCCTTCTGTTGGATGGCGGCTGCGGGGCTCGCAGGTCCGCCGGGTCAAGCTGCCGGCTGCGGGCGGCGAATCGAAATGCCGTTGGCTTACGGTTTTCATCGCCGCCGCCTATCGCCTTCACCGGCGGTCAGGCGTAGGTGCTCTTGAGGTCTATGGAGGACCGGCGGCCGAGCGCGTCGTAGTTGGCGCCGAGCCAGGTCTCTGCCGCGGCGCGGCCGCGGTCGCGCAGGAAGGTCAGGAACTCCCAGTCGGCGTTGAGCTTGCTGGCGACGCCGAGCGCCCCCATCGCCTCGTCGTCGGCGATGGCGTGGATCTTCATCTCCTTCAGGTCGAGATGGCGGTCGGGGTCCTGCTGGATCAGGCGGGTCACGAAGGCCACCGCCCGCAGCTCGCGCAGCAGCGAGGAGTTGAAGGAAATCTCGTTGATCCGGTTCAGGATCTCGCTCGCCGTGGTCGGCAGGCTGTCGCGGCAGAGCGGGTTGATGTGAACGATCAGCACGTCGCTCGACTGGCTGTCGTAGATCAGCGGGAAGAGGGCCGGGTTGCCGCTGTAGCCGCCGTCCCAGTAGGCCTCGCCGTCGATCTCCACCGCCTGGAAGAGGAAGGGCAGGCAGGCCGAGGCCATCACGGCATCGCTCGAGAGCTCGTCGTTGCCGAAGACCTTGATCTTGCCGCTGCGCACGTTGGTGGCGGAGAGATGAACGCGCAGCTTGCAGCTCGCCCGGCGCAGCGCCGCGAAATCGACCGACTGCTCGAGCACCTGGCGCAACGGGTTCCAGTTGAGCGGGTTGAACTGGTAGGGCGAGAGCAGGCGCGAGACGATGTCGAACATCATGAAGGCGGGGGAGTTCTCCAGCGCCCGGTTGCCGCTCCAGCGGTCGAGCAGGCTGGGCTGCAGGGGGCTGAAGGCGCCGGCGTGGCTGACGCGCCGCCAGAAAGCCGCCAAGGCCCGCTGGCCGCCCTGCCGCCCGCCTTCGGTCAGGCCATAGGCGAGCACGACGGCGTTCATCGCGCCGGCGCTGGTCGCCGAGACCGCCTCGAAGGCGATCCGCTCGTCCTCCAGCAGGCGATCGAGCACGCCCCAGGTGAAGGCGCCATGGGCGCCGCCGCCCTGCAGCGCCAGGTTGATCCGCTTCTCGGCGATCAGACAGCCGCGTTCGGGCGCGACGGTCTCCTCGGGCAGTCGGTGCTGGCCATCCATCGCCCGGGCTCCTAGTGCGCGGTCCAGCCGCCATCGACCGGCAGGGCGGCACCGGTGACGGAGGCTGCGGCCTGGCTGCAGAGGAAGGCGGTGAAGGCGCCCAGCTCTTCGGCGGTGGCGAAGCGCTTGTTCGGCTGGGTGGCCAGCAGCACGTCGCGAATCACCGCCTCGCGGTCGATGCCGTGGCTGCGCGCCTGGTCCTCGATCTGCTTTTCCACCAGCGGGGTCCAGACGTAGCCGGGGCAGAGGGCATTGCAGGTGACACCGGATTCCGCGGCCTCGATCGCGGTGACCTTGGTCAGGCCGATCAGGCCGTGCTTGGCGGCGACGTAGGCGCTCTTGAAGGGCGAGGCGATCAGCCCGTGCGCGGAGGCGATGTTGACGATGCGCCCGAAGCCGCGCGCCTTCATGCCGGCGAGCGTCAGCCGCGTCAGGTGGAACGCGGCGGAGAGATCGAGCGCCAGGACGGCGTCCCACTTCTCGGGCGGGAAGTCTTCCAGCGGCGCGACATGCTGGATGCCGGCGTTGTTCACCAGGATGTCGACCTTGCCGAAGCGGGCAACGGCGCTCTCGACGAGCGAGCGGATCTGGTCCTCGCGGCGCAGGTCGGCGCCGTGATAGGCGACCTCGACGTCATGCGCCTCCTGCAGGCCCTGCTGCAGCAGGTCGATTTCGTCGGCCGCGCCGAAGCCGTTCAGCGTGATGGCGGCGCCCTCGGCGGCCAGGGCGCGGGCGATCCCCAGGCCGATGCCGCTGGTGGAACCGGTGACGATGGCGGCCAGGCCGGCGAGCGGCCGGCGGGTCTCGGCGGAGGGCAGGGTCATGATGGACATGGGGGGCTCCTGGGCTGCGAAACTGTCGCCTCCGACCCTGCCAAGCGGGCTGTTCTAGCTGAAATGCCGTCATGCTATGGATTCGATGACGCGGGGGAATTGGCCCCCCGCCACGAGCCGATGGAGGCTGTGGTCCGATGGAGATGCACCACATCCGCTACTTCCTGGCGGTGGCCGAGACCCTGAACTTCACCCGTGCCGCGGAGCAGTGCCACGTCTCCCAGCCAGCCCTGAGCCGGGCGGTCCAGCAGCTCGAGGAGGAGATGGGCGGCCTGCTGTTCCGCCGCGAGCGCAACCAGACCCACCTGACCGATCTCGGCCAGCTGCTGCGGCCACGGCTGCAGGCGGTCCTGGCGAACACGGAGGACGCCAAGTCTGCGGCCCAGCGCTTCCTCACCCTCGATCAGGCGCATGTCACGCTGGGCGTGATGTGCACCATCGGCCCGCGCCGCTTCATGGGCCTACTCGCCGCCTTCCAGCAGGCCCATCCCGGCATCGAGCTGCGGCTGATCGAAGGGGTGCCGAGCGGTCTGGCGCGGCAGCTCGAAGCGGGCGAGCTGGACTTGGCGATCATGGCGCAGAGCGACGGCCTGCCGGAGCGCTTCGACGGCAAGGCGCTCTATCGCGAGCGCTTCGTCCTGGCGTTCCCTGCCGGCCATCGCTTCCAGCAGATGAACGCGGTGCCGGTCGCCGCGCTGAGGGGCGAGAACTACCTGCGGCGGCTGAACTGCGAGTACCGCGACCACCTCGCGCACCTCTGCGAGGAGCGGGAGGTGGGGCTGCGAATCGCCCATGCCAGCGAACGCGACGACTGGATCCAGAACATGGTGGCGGCCGGCCTCGGCGTCTGCTTTGTGCCGGAGTACAGCGCCGTGCTGCCGGGCGTGATGACCCGCCCGGTGATCGATCCGGAGGTCTGGCGCGACATCTCGCTGATCTCGGTGGCCGGACGCCGCTTCTCGCCAGCCGAGCGGACCTTCATCGAGGCGGTCAAGGGCTACCGCTGGGCCGGCCAGGCGGACTCGGGCGATCCGATTGCCGCCTGAGGGCGTGCTCGGGTTAGTCTAGCGGCAGAACCCGCCCCTCTCCGCCGCGAGGCCTCGCATGACCGAGCCGAAGTTCCTCAAGTTCGACACTCTCGCGCTGCACGCCGGGCAGCGACCGGACCCGACGACCGGCGCCCGCGCGGTGCCGATCTACCAGACCACCAGCTACGTCTTCCGCGACAGCGACCACGCGGCCTCGCTGTTCAACCTGGAGCGGGCCGGTCACATCTACAGCCGCATTTCAAATCCCACGGTCGCGGTGCTGGAGGAGCGCATCGCCGCGCTGGACCATGGCGTCGGCGCCGTCGCGACGGCCTCGGGCCACGCCGCCCTCTTCCTCGCCATCGCCACGCTGATGGGACAGGGCGGCCACATCGTGGCCTCGCGCTCGCTCTACGGCGGCTCGGTCAACCTGTTCCGCCACACCCTGCCGCGCTTCGGCATCGAGACCACGCTGGTCGACCCGCGCAAGCCGCAGGACTTCCGGGCCGCGATCCGCCCGGAAACCCGCCTGCTGTTCGGCGAGATGGTGGGAAATCCCGGCCTTGAGGTGATGGACCTGCCGGCGGTCGCCGAGGTGGCGCATGGCGCCAGGCTGCCGCTGCTGATCGACAATACCTTCCTCACGCCGTTCCTGGCGCGCCCGGTCGAGCTCGGCGCCGATCTGGTCGTCCACTCGGCCACCAAGTGGCTGGGCGGCCACGGCCTGGCCATCGCCGGGCTGCTGGTCGATGGCGGCCGCTTCGACTGGGAGGGCTCCGGGCTCTTTCCCACCCTGACCGAGCCCTACGCCGGCTACCACGGCATCGACTTCGCCGAGGAGTTCGGCCCGCAGGCCTTCGTCATGCGGGCCCGGGCGGAGGGCCTGCGCGACTTCGGCGCGCCGCTGGCGCCGCAGAACGCCTTCTACGTGCTGCAGGGCGTCGAGACGCTGCCGCTGCGCATGGAGCGCCATGTTGCCAACACCCGCCGGCTGCTGTCCTTCCTGGAACGCCATCCGGCCGTCGCCTGGGTGCTGCATCCCGAGCTGGAGAGCCATCCGGACCACGCGCTGGCGCAGAAGCTGCTGCCCAAGGGGGCGGGCTCCATCGTTTCCTTTGGCGTCAAGGGCGGGCGCCCGGCAGGCTCGAAGTTCATCGAGGCGCTGCAGCTCGCGTCCCACCTCGCCAATGTCGGTGACGCCAAGACCCTGGTGATCCATCCGGCCTCCACGACGCACCAGCAGATGACGGCGGAGCAGCTCGCCGCTGCCGGTGTCGGCGAGGACATGATCCGCCTCTCGGTCGGGCTGGAGGACGCCGACGATATCGCCGCCGACCTGGACCAGGCGCTGAAGGCGAGCCAGAAGTGACGGCGGCGGCCTCGGCGGAGACTCCCTCCCGCTTCGTGAACGAGGATCGGGGGAGGGGGCGTTTGATGCCTCGACCCTCTCGCGCGAAACCTCCGTCCGGCACGCCCCCTACCCAATGCTCTCCCGCAAGGCCGGAGGGCTCTCACAGCGAGGCCGCCATCTCATGGACCTGATCGTCGCCGGCCAGCCGGTCTATGCCGCCACCGGCGGTCGCCCCTTCGATGCCACGAAGCCGGCCGTGGTCTTCCTGCACGGCGCCGGGATGGACCATACGGTCTGGGCGCTGCAGACCCGCTGGTTCGCCTACCACGGCTTCGCGGTGCTGGCGGTCGACCTGCCGGGCCATGGCCGTTCCGGCGGCGCGCCGCTGGCCAGCATCGATGCCCTGGCCGACTGGACCGCGGTGCTGATCGCCGCCGCCGGCCTCGAGGCGGCGGCGCTCGTCGGCCACTCGATGGGCGCGCTGGTGGCCCTCGACTGCGCCGGCCGGCACGGCGGCCTGGTCTCGCGCCTGGCGCTCTGCGGCGTGGCACCGCGCATGCCGGTCCATCCCGACCTCCTGGCCGCGGCCGCCGCAAACGACCCCAAGGCCTTCGCGCTGATCTGCGACTGGGGACATGGGCCGGCCGGCCATCTCGGCGGGCATCGGGCGCCGGGTCTGTGGATGCTGGGCGGCGCCGATCGGCTGCTCGCGACCTCGCGGCCGGGCGCGCTCTCGGTCGACCTGGTCAACTGCGACTCCTACCAGGCGGCGCCGGAGCGGGCGGCCGCGGTCGCCTGTCCGACTCTGTTGCTGCTGGGCGAGCGCGACAAGATGACTCCGGCCCGGGCGGGACGAAAGCTCGCGGCGGCGATCGCGGGGGCCACGGTGGTGGAGCTGGCCGGCGCCGGCCACATGATGATGCTGGAGCAGCCGGACCAGACGCTCGATGCCCTGAAGGATGCCTTCACCGCATGAGGGACGCTCCGGCGATCCCTCCTTTCGGAGGGGGCGGCGCCCGCCGGCTGTCCCTAGGGTCCCCGCCAGAGCGAGGGGATCGAGAGGGAGCCGACTGAGCGATGGCCGCCGCGCGCCGTTATCTCGCCGCCGACGTCGGCGGCACCTTCACCGACCTGGTGCTGGTCGACGAGGCTGCCGGTCGGGTGCTGCTCGACAAGGTACCCTCGGCCGCCACGGCCTCCGGCGAGGGCGTGCTGACCGGGCTGCGGCGGCTCTGTGCCCGCGCCGCCATCGCGCCAGCGGACATCTCGCTCTTCGTGCACGGCTTCACCGTCGGCACCAATGCCTTCCTGACCCGGCGCGGCGCCCGCGCCGCGCTGCTGGTCACGCGCGGCTTCCGCGACCTGCTGCTGATCGGCGATCAGATGCGCCCGCAGCTCTACGACCTGCGCGTGACCAAGCCCGCGCCGGTGATCCCGCGCCGCCCGGACGCTGGAGGTCGACGAACGTCTCGATGCCTTCGGCCAGCGGTCGTACGGCGCTGAGCGACGCCGAGGAGGGCGCGCGGTCGAGCCGACGCTGGCGACGCTGGCTCCGGAGTCGGTTGCGATCTGCCTCGCCTTCTCCTTCCTCGACGACCGTCACGAGCGCCAGCTCGAAACCGCGATCCGGGCACGCTTCCCGGACCTGCCGATCTATCTCTCGGTGCGGGTCAACCCGCAGATCGAGGAGTATCCGCGCGCCAATACCACGGCGGTCGCGGCCTATGTCGGCCCGGTGGTCGGCGGCTACATCGCGCGGCTGGAATCCAGGCTGGCCGCCGAGGGCCTGAGCGCGCCGCTGCGCCTGATGCGCTCGGACGGCGGCATCGCGACGCCGCGGGCAGCGCGCGACAACCCGGCCCACATGCTGCTCTCCGGGCCGGCCGCCGGCGTGGTTGCCGGCGCCGCGCTGGCGACGGCGGTCGGGCGGCCCGACCTGGTCACCTTCGACATGGGCGGCACCTCGGCCGACTTCTCGCTGATCCTCGACGGCCAGCCCGCGATCGTCCCGGCGCGCCACGTCGACGGCCAGCCGCTGCGCCTGCCGGCGCTCGACATCGAGACCATCTCGGCCGGCGGCGGTTCCATCGCCACGGTGGACGACGGCGGCGCGCTGCGGGTCGGTCCGCAGTCCGCCGGTGCCGAACCGGGCCCTGCCTGCTACGGCCGCGGCGGCGAGGCGGCGACCGTCACCGATGCCGCGGTTGTGCTGGGATTGCTGGCGCCCGACGGCTTCCTCGGCGGCGAGCTGCCGCTGGCGCCGGCCTTGGCCGAGGCGGCGGTCCGGCGCAGCGTCGCCGACCCGCTCGGGCTGCCGGTGGCGGAGGCGGCGGCCGGCATCGTCGCGGTCGCGCTTGCCAACATGGTGCAGGCGATCCGGACCCTCTCGGTCGAGCGCGGCCACGACGTGCGCCGCTTCGGCCTGCTGGCGGGCGGCGGTGCCGGGCCGCTCTATGCCGCGATGATGGCGCGCGAGCTCGCCATGGCCGAGGTGCTGGTCCCTTCGCACCCGGGCCTTTTCTGCGCGCTGGGCCTGCTGCAGAGCGACCTCAGGCATAGCCAGCAGCGCGCCTGGCGCCGGCCGTTGGGCCGGGTCGCCGCGGGCGAGCTGGGGGCGGTCCTGGAGGGCCTGCGCGGCGAGCTGGACGACGAACTGGCGGCCGACGGCATCGCACCGGCAGACCGCAGCGTGCTCTTCGAGGCCGACCTCAGGGCCGAGGGGCAGTTTCACCAGCTGCAGGTGCCGCTGCCCGATCCCGCCGCCTATGGCTGGTGGTCGGCGGAGCGTCTGGCGGCCCACTTTCATGGTGCGCACGAGCGTGCCTATGGCCATTCCGACCCCGCCGCGCCGGTCGAGTTCGTCAACCTGCGGGCCCGCGGCATCGGCCACATGGCCGCGGCCGGCGCTGCCGCGTTGCGGCGGCGGCGGAGCGGATCCCGCCGCCCTTCGCCAGCCCGCGACGGTGCTACCTGGACCGCGGCCGCGGCTGGCAGGACTGCCCGCTCTATCGCCGGGAGCGACTGGTGCCGGGCCACAGCCTGGAGGGGCCGGCCATCGTGATGCAGCGCGATACGACCACGGTGGTGCTGCCGGGCCAGCGCGCTGGCGTTCACGCCAGCGGCGTGCTGCGGATCGCGATCTGAGCGCGACGCGCGCGCTATCGCTCTCATCGGGAATGAAGGACACTCTGCGAACCATGGACAGCCCGGGCCACCCTGCCGTCGACAGCATCGACCGCGACGTCTTCCAGCAGGCGCTGGTCGGCATCGCCGAGGAGATGTCGGTCTCGCTGCGGCGCGCGGCCTACTCCTCGATCATCTGGGACATGTACGACTACGCCTGCGGCCTCTTCACGCCGGCCGGCGAGATGCTGGCGCAGGCGCGCACCATCGCCGCGCAGCTCGGCATCATGTCGACGGCGCTCGCGCACCTGCGCCGCCTCCATCCCCTGGACGGCTGGCAGCCGGGCGACGTCTACGTCTGCAACGACCCCTACCAGGGCTGCACCCACACGATGGACATCGTGCTCTTCAGCCCGGTGTTCCTCGAGGGCGAGGTCGTTGCGGTCACCTCGACCATCGCGCACCACGTCGACATCGGCGGCAAGATTCCCTGCTCGGAGGCGGCCGACAATGTCGAGATCTTCGCCGAGGGACTGATCCTGCCGCCGCTGAAGCTGGTCGACCGCGGCCAGCCGGTGCAGCCGATCTTCGACATCCTGGCGGCCAATGTGCGCGACCCGCGCGCGTCGCTGGGCGACCTGCGGGCCCAGATCGCCGGCTGCCGCACCGGCGAGCGCCGCATCGCCGAGCTCTACGGCCGCCACGGGCGCGCCCGCGCCGAGGCGCTGGCCGCCGCGGGTCTCGACTATGCCGAGGAGGTGATGCGCAAGCGGATCGCCGCCCTGCCGGACGGCCGCTGGAGGGCCGAGGTGCTGATGGAGGACGAGGTGGCGAGCGACCAGCCGCTGGTCATCGCCGCCGCCGTGGAGATCGCCGGCGACCGCCTCTCGGTCGACCTCTCCGGCAGCAGCGCGCAGCGCGACAACGCGCTCAACAACCCCTACGCCTCGACGCTCTCGATGGTGAACTACGCGATCAAGTGCCTGATCGCTCCAGACATCGCGCAGAACGAGGGCTGCAACCGGCCGGTCTCGCTGATGGTCCCGCTGGGCAGCTGCCTCAACCCGCGCCGTCCGGCCGCCGTCTCGGTGCGCCACCTGACGCAGCAGCGCCTGGCCGACGCGGTGCTGAAGGCGCTGACCCCGGCGGTGCCGGAGCGGGCCGCCGCCGGCTGCCAGGTGGCCTTCCCGACCATGGGCGCCGGCGGTTTCGACGACCGGCCGGAGATGGCCGGCGCGGAGAGCGCCGCGCCCTACTACATCATCTCCGACATCATCGGCGGCGGCATGGGCGGCTCGCCGGCCGGCGACGGCCTCTCGGCGGTCGATACCCACGGCGGCAACTGCGCCATCCTTTCGGCCGAGGTGATGGAGACGCTCAGCCCCTTCCGCGTGCTCTCCAGCGCGCTGATCCCGGGTTCCGGCGGCGAGGGGAAGGCGCGCGGCGGGCTGGCCATCCGGCGCGACTACCAGCTCCTCTCCGACCGCTGCATTCTCGGCGCCTATGTGCAGCAGACCGGCGCCGAGACCGCGCCCTGGGGCGAGGCGGGCGGCGGGCCCGGCCGGCCGGGCGGCCTCACGCTCAATCCCGATACGCCGCAGGAGCGCCGCCTGAAAAGCAAGGTCTATGGCCTGGCGCTCCGGCGCGGCGACGTGCTGCGTCTGGAGGCGGCCGGCGGCGGCGGCTGGGGCGACCCGGCAGAGCGCGATCCGCTGCGGACGGCTGAGGACGTTGGGGAAGGGCTAGCCTAGATCGTAAGCTGCTCAAGTTTCCCATTGCGAGATATGGGGACGCGAAAGAGCGCGGGTGCCTTGATCATGTCCGCCAGTTGGCGGATGTCCGGCCAACGCCAAAGAAGTATCGACGCAACTTGGTTAAGCGGAGTCTTCTGGTACGCGGGCGCCAACGCGAATACCTGAAGTTCCGCAGATCGAAGTGCGGCCCGTAGAGCCTTATTGCGCCCAAGACGCTCATCTCCAGTGATAGCTATCCAGATTTGGCCGGTAGAATGAAGGTATGCGATCCAATCTTCGTCGGTGGCATGGCGACCACAAGGCAGGTCTTTTATGTGCAGAGCTCTATGGCCTTCGGAACTGACGAAGCCGTCTAACGTGGTGGCTAGTACCGGCGATGTGCAGTTATCGAAGAAGACCTTCAAGCTGCTTGTCTTTCTTCAGTTTCGCAGAAGGCTTGAGCGCGTCTCACCGCTCTTAGTGGTACTGACCAAGCACGAGCGGCTCCCTCAATTGAACCTTCCGCATCTACGGCGCGGCTAAGAATCTCCACAGGGACTCCGGTAGCTTCTTCAATCGCGCGCCCGAAGCTCCGGGCCGGGTCCACTACAATTCCGGCTGCGCGACCGCGAGGCCACCAGCGCAGTGGATGGGAGTCTTCGAAATCCACATCTTTGAGCGAGCGTTCGACCAATCGACGTAGGACATACTGGCGGCTTAAGAGATCGAGTGATGTCTCTTCGCCATCAGGATCTACCACCGATAGAATTAGTTTCTTGCCGTCGATACTGAAGCGGTGCGTTGCGAGAGGGTGAGTGAGGTGCAACTCGCCGCGGGCGACTTCGATCGCTCGGCGAACGCTCTGGGCACTGAGACCATTGGATATCAGAAGCTGAGCCACTCTTACTTCCAGCAGGTCCAGGAATCCGAGATAAGTCTCCCCTGCATTTGATCGGATTTGCGGTGTCCAGAGTGGTTTGTAGAGGCGGCCGCCAATTTGATGGCCAGCAAGCCAACGGATAATTTTTCTCGCCGGAATGCGTGTCAGTTGAGCTGCTTCGACGGGTGTGTAGAGGCCGAGGCCTACTAGGCGATTCTGCTCCACGTGTTCGCTCCCGTCATTCCTCGTCGCTGAACCAGAATACTACGTCTACAAGACTGAAGAGGGAATCCCGCCTGATTCTGATTTTGCGGCTCTCGACGGCGCTTCGGGGCTGCGCTAAACCCGCGCCCATGCCGGATGCACCGCCCACAGTCGACCCGAAGGCGCTGACCCGCGCCGACTTTCCGCATTTCCTGGCGATCCCGACACGCTGGATGGACAACGACGTCTACGGCCACGTGAACAACGTCGTCTACTATTCCTACTTCGACACGGTCATCAATGCCTACCTGATCGGCGAGGGCGGGCTCGACATCGCTCGCGGCGAGGTCATCGGGATAACGCCGGAAACCCGTTGCAACTTCCTGGCCGAGCTGACCTTCCCCGAGACCGTCGAGGCCGGGCTACGGGTCCGGCGGCTGGGCGGCAGCTCGGTCACCTACGAGATCGGCATCTTCAAGGCCGGGCGTGCGGCGCCGGCCGCCTTCGGCCACTTCGTGCATGTCTTCGTCGCGCGTGCCACCATGCGGCCGACGACCATGCCCGACGGAATTCGGGCCTGCCTGGAGAAGCTGCTTGTTTCCTAATGCCCTGACCCAGCGGCTCGGCCTGGCGCTGCCGATCGTGCAGGCGCCGATGGCCGGCGGCCCGACCTCGCCCGAACTGGTGGCGGCGGTCAGCAATGCCGGCGGCCTCGGCTCGCTCGGCGCCTCCTTCATGTCGGGCAAGGCGATCCTGGAGGCCTGCCGCCGCATCCGGACGCTGACCGAGCGGCCCTTCGCGGTGAACCTCTTCGTGCCGGAAGACCACAGTCCCGGCGCGGCGACGCTGGCGGCGGCCTCGGCGGCGCTCGACGGCTACCGCGCCGAGGTCGGGCTGGAGCCGCCGCCGGCGCGCCCGGCCTATCTGCAGCCTTTCGAGGAACAGATCGAGGCGGTCATCGAGGCGCGTGTCCCGGTCTATTCCTTCTGCTTCGGCATTCCGGAGGATGCGGTGCTCGACCGGTTGCGCGCCGTCGGCGCCCACCTGATCGGCACCGCCACCACCGTCTCCGAGGCGCTGCTGCTGGAGGAGGCCGGAGTCGATGCCGTGGTCGCCCAGGGCTTCGAGGCCGGCGGCCACCGCGGCTCCTTCGCCGTGCCCTACGATCACGGCCTGGTCGGCCTGATGGCCCTGCTGCCGCAGATGTCGGACGCCGTGGCGATCCCGGTGATCGCCGCCGGCGGCATCATGGATGGGCGCGGCATCGGCGGCGCCCTGCTCCTCGGGGCCTCGGCGGCGCAGCTCGGCACCGCCTTCCTGGCCTGCGACGAGTGCGGCTGGGGCGATTCCCATCGCAGCGCGCTCTGGCAGGGGCGCGAGGACACCACCGCGCTCACCGATGCCTTCACCGGCAAGCCGGCGCGCGGCCTGCGCAACCGCTTCATGGTCGAGGCCTTCGAGCGGCACCTGCCGAAAGCGCCCTATCCGGCGCAGTACGGCCTCGGCGTCGATCTCTATCGCAAGGCGGCGGCGCTGGGGCGGCACGACCTGATGGCGATCTGGGCCGGGCAGGGCGTGGCGGCGGTGCGCCGCGGTCCCGCCGGGCAGTTGATGAAGACCCTGGCGGCGGAACTGGAGGAGGCACTGGCCGCCGGGAGCCGGGTCAGGGCGCAGATCGCGCCGGGCGGCGGCGAGACCGCCGGAGGCGAGCGCTCCGGGGGAGGCACGCAGTGAGCGCGCCGCTGCGCGCCCTGGTGACCGGTGGCGCCGGCTTCATCGGCTATGCGCTGGCGCGGCGCCTGGCGGCGCGCCCGCAGACCGAGGTGCTGGTGCTCGACAAGCTGACCTACGCCGCCAATCCGGCGGCGGTGGAGGATTTCCGCGGCCGCGCCAACCTGCGCTTCGTGCAGGGCGACGTCTGCGACCGCCAGATGCTGGCCCGGCTGCTGGCGGAGTGGCGGCCGAACGCGCTGTTCCATCTCGCCGCCGAATCGCATGTCGACCGCTCGATCGAGCGGCCCGACGCCTTCATCGAGACCAATATCCTGGGCACCGCCGCGCTGCTCGACAGCGCGCTGGCGCACTGGCAGGGCCTGCCGGCGGACGAGCGCGCGGCCTTTCGCCTGCTGCAGGTCTCCACCGACGAGGTCTATGGCGCGCTGGCACCGGACGAGCCCGGCTTCGCCGAAGACAGTCCCTTCCGGCCGAACTCGCCCTATGCCGCCAGCAAGGCCGGCGCCGATCATCTGGCGCGTGCCTGGCAGCGCACCTACGGCCTGCCGGTCATCGTCAGCCACTCATCGAACAGCTATGGCCCCTGGCAGTTTCCCGAGAAGCTCATCCCGCTGATGATCGCCAAGGCGCTGACCGGGCAGCCCTTGCCACTCTACGGCGATGGCCAGCAGGTGCGCGACTGGCTCTATGTCGAGGATCACGCGGCCGCGCTGCTGGCGATCCTGGAACGCGGACAGCCGGGCGAGACCTACAACATCGGCGGCGGCGCCGAGCTGAACAACCTCGCGCTGGTCGAGCGCATCTGCCTGCTGCTCGACATCAAGGCGCCGCGCGGCGACGGCCGGCCGCACGCCGACTCGATCGTGTTCGTTGCCGACCGCCCCGGCCATGACCGCCGCTATGCCATCGACGACCTGCGCCTGCGGCGCGAGATCGGCTTCGTTCCGCCGACCGGCCTGGACGAGGGCCTGGCCACAACCGTTGCCTGGTTCGCCGAGCGACTGGACTGGTTGCGGCAGGTTGCCGGCCGTCGCTATGACGGGCAGCGGCTGGGCCTGGCGCGCCGGGCCTGAGGCCGGTGCTGCGGCCCGGCCCCGTCCTGATCGCCGGCGCCGGCGGCCAGATCGGCCGGGCGCTGCAGGCTGCCGTCTGGCCGCGCGGCTTCCGGCCGCTGCCCCTCGACCATCGACAGCTGGAGATCGCCGACCCGGACGCGGTCCGCGCGGCCTTGACGAAGAGCGGCGCGGTGGCGCTGATCAACGCCGCCGCCTTCACCGCCGTCGATCGCGCGGAGAGCGAACCGGAGGCTGCCTGGCGCAGCAATGGCGAGGCGCCCGGCGTGCTGGCGGCAGAGTGCGCCCGCCGCGCTCTGCCATTGCTGCATCTCTCGACCGATTTCGTCTTTTCCGGCGACGGCGGCGCGCCCTATCGCGAGGACGCCGCGACCGGCCCCCTGGGCGTCTACGGCGCCAGCAAGCTGGCCGGGGAGCAGCGGGTGCGCGACGCCAACGCCGAGCACCTGATCCTGCGCACCGCCTGGGTGTTCGACGCCATCGGCCGCAACTTTCTCACCACCATCCTGTCCCGCGCGCGTGCGGGTGAGGAGGTGCGCGTCGTCGCCGACCAGCGCGGCATGCCGACGGCGGCCGGCGATATCGCGGCGGTCCTGCTGGCGATGCTGGCGGCGCGCGCCGCGGGGCAGGGGGCCTGGGGAACGTTCCACTTCGCCGGTGCCGGCGAGACCAGCTGGCACGGCTTTGCCGAGGCCATCGTCGAGCAGGCCCTGTCGCCGGCGGACCGGCCGCGGGTCATGGCGATTGCCACCGCCGATTGGCCGACGCCCGCGCGGCGGCCGGCCGACTCGCGGCTCGACTGCGCCAAGCTGGCGGCGGTCTATGGCCTCAGGGCGCGTCCTTGGCGGACGATGCTGGCCGAGGTCCTGGCAGCGGTGCCGGCGGCGGCAGCCTGATCTGGCTGGCCAGGTCCGGCATGGCGCGGACCAGCGCCTGGGCATAGGCTGGCAGGTCGAAGCAGGCCTGTGCCTTGGCCTTCGCCGCCTCGCCCATGCGCTGCCGCAGGGCCGGGTCGGCACGCAGGCGACGCAGCCACTCCACGGCATGGTCGAGGTCCGGCTCGGCCCAGCGCTGACCCGGCAGGTTGTAGAGCTTCTGTGGATCGTTGGTCGGCACCAGGCGGTAGGACACCAGGGCCGCCGAGGCCTCGTCCATGAACTCCATGTTGCCGGACCAGGCGGTGGTCACCACCGGCCGCCCGAGCCGCATGGCTTCTGCCGGGACCAGCCCGAAGCCCTCGGCGCGATGCAGCGACAGGACGACGTCGGCGGAGGCCAGCAGCAGGTCCATGTCGTGCCGGCTGAAGACCGCCTCGATCACCTCGATGTTGCCGGCGTGGCCGATCGCGTCGTTCACCTGGTGGCGCGCGGCCGGCCAGGCCGCGCTGTCGCCCAGCTTGATCACGAGGCGGGCGCGCGCGTCGGTACCGAAGGCCCGGCGGAAGCAGGCGATGGCGCCGAGCACGTTCTTGCGGAAGAAGCCGGAGGCGACATTGGCCGCGACCAGCACGACGAACTGGTCCGGCGCCCAGCCGAAGCGGCCGCGGTTCGGCTTTACCGGGCGCACCGGCGGCACCGGATGCGGCACGGTGCGGACCGGACAGTCGGCGAGCGGCCGGATCGCTTCGGCGACAAAGGCCGAGGGCACCCAGATGCTCGTGCAGCGCCGCGGCGCCCTCTGCGCCAGCCCGGCGGCGCCACCGGCAGTTCCCAGTGCCAGTAGCCGATCAGGCGGCGGCCGGCGATCTGCCGGCGGCCCAGGACGTTCATCACGTAGGCCATGTAGGGGCCATTGACGTGCAGGATCAGGCTGCCCCCCTCGCCATCCTGCAGCGGCGGCTGGCTGGGCTGCGGCAGGTCGGGGTGGTGGATGTTGAAGGCGTGGCTGAGGTCGACCTGTCGCGGCGCCAAGCCCAGCCGCTCCAGCGCGTCGAGGCAGATGCGCGCGCTGTGCCCCATGCCCGACGGGGTGGTGAGCTGCCCGCCGACGGCGATCGGCAGCGCCCCGCGCGGCGGCTCCGCATCCTTGCGCGGCGCCAGCCGCGGCATCACGCTCTGCAGCAACCCATGACGGAGCCCGCGCGGAATCTGCCGCCAAAGTCGGTGGGCCGCTCTATAGCGCAGCGGTGTCTTTTGCTTTTCTACTGTCATAACTCGACTGGAAACGGCTCGGCGGCTAAGGCAAGAGTTGCCAAGGAAGACCGGCTGTGACCAGAAAAAACGACGTTGGTGAGGCTCTTTAGCCTTATGGAACTGGGGGTGAGGTCGTGCGGGTCAGTGAGACGCCATTGCCGGGGGTGCTGCTGCTGGAGCCGGAGCGGCACGGCGACGCCCGGGGGTTCTTCTCCGAGACATGGAATCGCCGCCGTCTGGCCGCCGCCGGGATCAAGCGCGACTTTGTGCAGGACAACCATAGCCGCTCGTCCGCCCGCTTCACGCTGCGCGGGCTGCATTTCCAGGTAGCGCCGCATCCCCAGGCCAAGCTGGTGCGCGTCCCGCGCGGCGCGGTCCTCGACGTCGTGGTCGACCTGCGCCGCGACCAGCCGACCTTCGGACGCCACCTGGCGGTCGTGCTGTCGGAGGCGGCGTGGAACCAGCTCTACGTGCCGGAGGGCTTCGCACACGGCTACTGCACGCTCGAGCCGGACAGCGAGGTGATCTACAAGGTCACGGAGTACCATGCCGCCGAAGCCGAGCGCGGCCTGCACTTTGCCGACCCTGCGCTGGGGATCGCCTGGCCGGTGGCGGCCGAGGCGATGCGGGTCAACCAGCGCGATCTCGGGTGGCCGCGATTGGCCGAAATGCCGGCCGATCTCTTCGCCCGGCAGCCGGAGGGCGAGGGGTGATGCGCGGAATCCTCCTGGCCGGCGGCGCCGGCACCCGGCTGCGGCCCCTGACTCTGGTCGCCTCCAAGCAGCTGCTGCCGGTCTACGACAAGCCGATGATCTATTACCCGCTCTCGCTGCTGATGCTGGCCGGCATCCGCGAGATCCTGGTGATCACCACACCGCAGGAACAGCCGCGCTTTCAGGCGCTGCTCGGCGATGGCAGCGACTGGGGACTGCGGCTGAGCTACGCGATCCAGCCGCTGCCGCGCGGCATCGCGGAGGCGCTGTTGATCGGGCGCGACTTCGCCGCCGGCGAAGCGGTCTGCCTGGTACTCGGCGACAACATCCTCTACGGCCACGACCTCGTGCGGCTGCTGCGCGAGGGTGTCGCCCGCGTCGGCGCGACTGTCTTCTGCCACCCGGTGCGCGATGCGCAGCGCTATGGCGTGATCGAGCTCGACGCGGAGGGACGGCCGCGCGGCCTGGTGGAGAAGCCGAGCGTGCCGAGATCCAATCTCGCGGTCATCGGACTCTATATGCTCGATGGCGAGGCGGCGGCGATCGCCGCAGGCCTCACGCCGTCCGCCCGCGGCGAACTGGAGATAACCGACCTGCTGGGTCACTACCTGCACGCCGGGCGGCTGCAGGCGGTGACGCTCGGGCGCGGCTTCGCCTGGTTCGATGCCGGCACACCCGACTCGCTGCTGGAGACCTCCGAGTTCGTGCGCACGGTGGAGCACCGCCAAGGCCTGTCGATCGCCTGCCTGGAAGAGGTTGCCTTCCGCATGGGGTTCATCGACCGCGCCCAGCTCGTCCGCCTGATCGAGCGGCTGGGCAACAGCGACTACGCCCGTCACCTGCCCGCCCTGCTGGCAGGCGGACGCTAGGGTCTGCCGGTGGCGACCGGGCGGAAGGGCCGGCGGCTGCGGCGTTGGGCCGACCGCCTGCAGCGGCGCGGCCCTGCTTTGCGGCTCTGCGGCGGCCTGCTGTTCCGCCTTGACCGCGTGCTCCAGGACCCAGGCGAACTGCCGATCCTCTGGCGCCGCGCCCGCCTGGTCTGGCGGCTCGGCGGGCTGTCCGAGGTGCGGCGCATTCTCGCCAGCCGACGCTTCGGCGAGTCTGCCGCGCGGCAGGACTACGGGGCCTGGGTCCGCCGCTACGACAGCATGAGCGAGGCCGGTCGGCGGCGGCTGCGGCGCCGGCTCCGCCGCCTGCCACGCCGCCCCCGGTTCCTGGTCCTGCTGGAGGGGCCGACAACCGGCGATGACGACCTCCGCCCCGATCTGGCGGCGCAGCTCTACGACGGCTGGACGCTCGCGGAGACGCCAGGCAGCCGGGCCGACTACGTCCTTCGCCTCGACCGGCGCGACCGGCTGCCGCGCTATGCCCTGGCCGCCCTGGCCCTCGCCCTGGCCAGGCGGCCGCAATGGCGGCTGACGGTCTTCGATCATGACGGCCTGGGCGCCGACGGGCGGCGACGGGCGCCGGTCTTCAAGCCGGATTGGAACGAGACGCTGCTGCTCAGCGGCGACTATGTCGGGCCGGGCCTCCTGCTGGAGCGCGGGCTGGCGGCGGAACTCGGTTTCATGGCGCCGAGCCTCTCGCTGGCGGCGCGCTATGCCCTGCTGCTGCGTGCCGCAGAGAGGCTGGCCCCCTCTGAGATCGGCCATCTGCCGCAGGTGCTGCTGCACCTGGCACCGGACGCCGGCGCGCGCGGCGGCTTGCTGGCCGACGACAGCGCGCTCTGGGGCGGCCCGGCGGTGGCGGGACTGTGGCCAGGGTCGGAGGCGACCGGCGTTGCGGCGGCCCTGGAGACGCATCTGGCGGGGGCGGCGCGCGCGCTGGCCAATCCCCTGGGCGCCGGCCTGCGCGTTGCCTGGACCGCCCCGGCCATGCCGCCCGCGGTCGATATTCTGGTGCCGACGCGCGACCGGCTGGACCTGCTGCGGCCCTGCCTGGAGTCGCTGCTGCGGCTCACCGACTATCCCGCCTTCCGGGTGGCGGTGATCGACAACGACAGCCGCGACCCCGGCACGCTGGCCTTCCTGTCGTCCCTGGCGGGCGATCGCCGTGTGCGCGTGCTGCGCGATTCGCGGCCTTTCAACTACGCGGCCCTCAACAACGCTGCCGTCGCCACCTGCGACGGCGACTATCTCTGCCTGCTGAACAACGACGTCGAGGTGACGGAGCCCGGCTGGCTGGCGGAGATGATGGCCTGGGCGCAGCGTCCGGGCGTCGGCGCGGTCGGCGCCTGCCTGCTGTATCCCGACGGCAGCCTGCAGCACGCCGGCGTCGCCCTCGGGCTCGGCGATGCTGCCGGCCATCTCTACCGCGGCCGGCCGGCCCTGCCACCGGCCGCGCCGCGGCGCACCCTGGTGGCGCAGGAGTATTCCGCCGTGACCGCTGCCTGTCTCGTGATCGCCCGCCAGCGCTATCAGGCGCTGGGCGGGCTCGACGAAGCGGCCTTCCCCGTGGCCTACAACGACGTGGACCTTTGCCTGAAGATCGCCAGGGCCGGTGGCCGCGTCATCTGGACGCCGCACGCGCGGCTGATCCACCGCGAATCGCAGAGCCGGGGGCAGCCCGATACCGCCGAGAAGCTGGAGCGGGCCCTGGGCGAACTGCGCCGCCTGCGCCGCCGCTGGCTTGCGCGGCTGGCGGCCGATCCCCATTACAGTCCCAATCTTTCGATCTATGACGAGCAGTCGTCGCTCGCCTGGCCGCCGCGTCTGGAACGGCCTTGGCTCTGATCCGCGAAGCTGCGCAGCCAGGAAAGCCGCGATCTCATGACTCTGCCGTCCCTCTTCCTCTCCCATGGTTCGCCCGGCCTCATCCTCGAGGCCTGCCCGGCGCGCGCGTTCCTCGCTTCGCTCGCTGGGCTGCTGCCGCGGCCGAAGGCGATCCTGGTGGTCTCCGCCCACTGGGAAACGCCGGCGCCGGCGCTGACAGCGGCAGCGGCGCCGGAAACGATCCACGACTTCTTCGGCTTCCCGGCACCGCTCTATGCCATTCGCTATGGCGCGCCTGGGTCGCCGGACCTGGCGCGCCGCGCCGCCGGCCTGCTGGAGGCGGCGGGCCTGTCGGCGGCGCTCGACCCGCGACGCGGGCTCGACCATGGCGCCTGGGCGCCACTCCACCTGGCCTGGCCGGACGCGGACATCCCGGTCGTTCAGCTCTCCCTGCAGAGCGACCTGCCGGCCGACCATCATCTGGCGCTGGGCGAGGCGCTGCGGCCGCTACGCGACGAGGGCGTGCTGCTCGTCGGCTCCGGCACCGCGACGCACAACCTGCGCGCCTTCCGCCAGCACCGCCTCACGCTCTCGACCCCGCCGCTGCCCTGGGCCGCGGCCTTCGCCGATTGGCTCGACAAGGCGGTGGCGGCGGACGACCGCGAGGCGCTGCTCGACTGGGACCAGGCGCCCGAGGCCCTGACCAACCACCCGACGCAGGAGCATTTCCTCCCCTTCTTCGTCGCGCTGGGCGCCGCCACGCCGGGCCGCGCCGGCCGCAGCCTGCATCGCAGCTGGACCTACGGCGTCCTGGCGATGGATTCCTACGCCTTCGACTGAGGGGCCGCGCCTATCGCAGGGCCTGGCCGCCGTCGACCACCAGCGTCTGGCCGGTGATCCAGCGGGCGAACGGCGAAGCGAGGAAGAGCACGGCATCGGCGATCGCCTCCGGCGCTCCCATGCCGCCCAATGGAATAGAGCGCCGCGTCGCCTCGTAGAGGGCGGGATCGCTGCTGCGATAGGCCTCCCAGAGCCCGCCGGGAAACTCGATGGAGCCGGGCGCGACGGCATTGGCGCGCACCCCCTTGGACGCCAGCATCGCCCCCTGGCTCTTGGTGTAGTTGATCAGCGCGGCCTTCGCGGCCGCGTAGGCGGCGTTGCGCAGCGAGGCGCCGAGGCCGGAGATCGAGCTGATGTTGACGATGCTGGCGCCGGCGTTCCGCTCCAGCCGCGGCACGGCGGCCTGCGAGGCACGCACCGTCGCCATGACATCGACCTGCAGGCTCGCCTCCCATGCCTCCGCATCGTCGCCGCGACCCAGGCCGGAGGCGTTGTTCACCAGCACGTCGAGGCCGCCCAGGGCCTCCGCCGCCGTGGCGATGTAGCGGTCGATCTGCGCGCCGTCGGCCAGATCGCAGGGTGCTGCATGCCCCAGTGCGCCGAGTTCGCTGCGGGTCGCCTCCAGGGCCTCCCGCCCGCGGGCACAGATCGAGACGGCGGCGCCGGCGCTGGCGAATCCCAGGGCGATCGAGCGGCCGATGCCGCGGCTGCCGCCGCACACCACGACGCGCTTGCCGGCGAAGTCGAAGCTCATGGCGGGCGGTCCTCCTCTGCTAGATGATCTCGAAGTAGCGGGCGAGCTGCCAGTCGGTGATGGCGCGGCGCGCCTCGCGCTCCTCCCACTCGCGAGTGAAGGCGTAGTGCTCGACGAAGGCATCGCCGAAGATGGTCCGTGCGGCCTTCGACTTCTTCAGCGCCTGGGCCGCCTCCATCAGGGTGCGGGGGATCGCCAGCTTCGGCGGCACCTTCATCTCGTAGGCATTGCCCTCGACCGGCGCGGTCGGCTCGATCTTGTGCTCGATGCCGTAGAGGCCGGTGCCGAGCGCCGCGGCGATGGCCAGGTAGGGATTGATGTCGGCGGCGGCGATCCGGTACTCGACCCGCTGCGATTTCTCCGAGCCGGGAATGGCGCGCAGCGCGCAGGTGCGGTTCTCCACCCCCCAGGAGGCCTGCGTCGGCGCCCAGAATCCGGGAATCAGGCGGGTGTAGCTGTTCACCGTCGGCGCCACCATGGCCAGCACCTGCGGCATCAGGGCCTGCTGCCCGCCGATGAACCAGCGCATGGTGTCGGAGATGCCCTTGGGCTTCCTGGCGTCATGGAAAACGCCCTTGCCGCCCTTGCCCTGCAGCGAGACGTGGGTGTGGCCGGACTGGCCCGGGTAGTTCGGGCTCCACTTCGCCATGAAGGTCGCCATCCAGCCGCGGCGCTGCGCGTGGATTTTGGTGAAGGTCTTGAAGAGAGCCGCGCGGTCGGCAGCGGCCAGCGGGTCGCTGTGCACCAGGGCGGCCTCGATGACACCGGGGCCGGTCTCGGTGTGCAGCCCTTCGATCGGGAAATCCATGTCGCGGCCGAGTTGCATCAGCTCATGGTAGTAGTCGGCATGCACCGAGCTGCGGATCATCGAATAGCCGTACATGCCCGGCGTGATGTTCTTCAGGTCGCGGTAGCCCTTGGCGCGCACCGAGTCGGGGGTCTCGTCGAAGACGAAGAACTCGAACTCGCAGGCGGCGCTGGCGGTGAAGCCCAGGGATGCGCCGTAGTCGACCACCCGGCGCAGCAGGCCGCGCGGGCAGTAGCGGTCTGTCGGCTCGTCGAACTCGGCGAGGAAGAGCAGCATGTCGCCCTCGAAGGGCACGGCGCGGCAGCTTTCCGGCACCAGCCTGACGGGAACGTCGGGGAAGCCGCGATCCCATGAGGTTGCCGAGGCGCGGTCGTAGAGATTGTCGGCCGTGTCCCAGCCCAGGAGCACGTCGCAATAGCCGAACCCCTTATCCAGCGCGGAGAAGAACTTGTCGCGCGCCATGTACTTGCCGCGCAGCACGCCATCGAGATCGAAGAGCCCGACCTTCACGTGGTCCAGCTTGCGCTCCGTGACGATTTTCTTGGCATCTGCAACGCTTTTGACGCTCCGCGGATCCATCTCGCCCCCCTCCCGGCTCTGGCTGCGCCGGAGCGGCTTCGCCGCTCGGCCCGGGCGATGCTAGAGCGCGGCCGCGCTGCGTGCCAGGGGCCTTTCGCCGGCCGTTTTTGAGGTTCGCCGGGAAGTCGAGCGCGCAAGAGAATGTTGGAATTACCAACTTCGGCGTGGTAGGTTCCTACAATTGGCCCTGGCGCCCCCTTTCGGGGGGTAGCGGGGCCGGGTGGCGCCAGACCCCGGGAGAGGGTCGCCGACGCAGGGCAGCGCCGCCCAGGGGCAGGGAGCCCCGGAGGACAGCAGGGCGAGGATGGCCGGCGGTCGCCAAGGCGTTACTCTGGTGCCGTTGGAGAGCTCTGTTCCGGATCGGCAGGCATTCTTACGGGGAGACCGACCATGAAGCTCGAACGGCGTGATTTTCTGAAGTACGCGGGCCTGGGTGCCCTGGCGCTCGGCGGCCCGCTGGGCCTCAGCCAAAGCGCCTGGGCGGCGCGCGAGAAGGAACTGAACATCCTCTGCTGGGAGGGCTACAACTCGGCGGACGTGCTCGACCCCTTCCGGCGCGACCACGACGCCGAGGTGAAGGCCGAGTCCCTGACCAACGACCCGACGATGATCAACCGCCTGCGCGGCGGCGAGACCGGGGTGTGGGACCTGATCAACGTGAACAACCCCTGGGCCCGCAAGGTGATGTATCCCGAGGGGCTGATCCGCAAGCTCGACCGGGCCAAGTTCGAGCCCTACTTCGACAAGATGCTGCCGGCCTTCAAGCCGCCCTACCAGTGGTCGCTCAGCGCCACCGGCGAGGACCTGATCGGCATGGCGCAGCGCTTCGGGCCCTATTCCTTCGTGCTGAACACCGACAAGGTGAGCCGCGCCATGGGCGAGGACGAAGGCTGGGACCTCTTCAACGACGCCGGCATGAGCAAGCGCTACGGCATTCAGGAGACCGAGGACTGGCAGGTCTTCTCGATCTGCATGATGGCCGGCCTCGACCCCTTCGTCATGCACACCGACCCGCAGGTCGCCGCCTTCGAGGCGCAGGCCAAGAAGGTGTTCCAGAACGCCGCGCTGGTCGGCGACCTGGCGACCATGAACCAGGCCCTGATCTCGGGCGAGATCGATGCCTACTGGCCCGGCGGCACCTACTCCTGCTCGCCGGCGCGCGCCGATGGTGCGCTGAACATCCGCGGCGTCACGCCGAAGAGCGGGCCGGCCGGCGGCAAGGGCGGCATCGCCTGGATCGAGATCACCTCGGTGGTCAACAATCCGAACCTCTCGCCGCTCGCCGAGGACTTCCTGGCCTACGTCCAGGACCCGGAAGTCAGCCACACGGTCGCTTTCGCCGAGGGTACCTTCAATCCCGTGGCGCAGATGGGCAGCGCCGCCTGCTACGACCTCTTCACCGCCGAGGAACTGGACATCATCCAGTGGGATTCCCTCGAGGAGGAGATGGCGAACTCGGTCGAGTACGACATCGTTCCGGACTATGATCGTCTGCTGGAGATCATGACTGCGGCGCGCCGCGGCTGACCCTTGCGATCCCTCGGTGCCGGAGAGTCGTCTAGATGAATGAGCGGCCGTCGATCCTTCAGTTGCGAGGGGTCACCAAACAGTTCGGGGGATTGACGGCCGTCGATCGCATCGACCTCGACGTGGTCGAGGGCGAGTTCTTCACCATCGTCGGACCATCGGGCTCCGGCAAGACCACCCTGTTGCGCATGCTGGCCGGCATGGAATCGCCCAGTGCCGGCGACATCCTGCTGAAGGGCGAGCGGATCAACGACCTGCCGGCCAATCGCCGGCCGACCTGCATGGTCTTCCAGTCGCTGGCGCTCTTCCCGCATCGCACCGTCGGGCAGAACATCGAGTTCCCGCTGAAGATCCGCGGCGTCGACCGGGCGGCGCGGCGGCAGCGCGCGATGGAGTTGATCGACCTGCTGCGCCTGCCGCGCGGCTACTACGACAAATCGGTTCTGCAATGCTCCGGCGGCGAGCGGCAGCGCGTCGCGCTGGCCCGCGCCTTCGCCTACGACCCGGCGATCCTCTTCTTCGACGAGCCGCTCTCGGCCATCGACTACAAGCTGCGCAAGACGCTGGAGAAGGAACTGAAGGACATCCACCGGGAGACCGGCAAGACCTTCATGTACATCACCCACTCGCTGGAGGAGGCGATGGTGATGAGCGACCGCATCGGCGTCATGCGCGATGGCCGCCTGGTCCAGGTCGGTTCGCCCGACGAGATCTACACCGCGCCGCAGGACAAGTTCGTCTCCGAGTTCATGGGCGAGGTGAACGTCATCGACGTGCGCCGCGGCAGCAACGGCCACCTCGAGGGCACGAGCCTGCCGGGCCGCTTTCTGACCGGCGAGGTGCCGGAGGATTTCCGCGAGGGCCATCTGGTCGTGCGGCCGGAATCGCTGCGCTTCATCGCGGCGCCCGGCGAGGCCGAGAACAGCGTGACCGGCCGGCTCTACAACGAGTATGCGCTGGGCAGCCGGATCCAGTACCAGGTGCGCGTCGGCGAGAAGGTCTTCATCGTCGAGCGGCTGCGCCAGCAGGCCTTTCGCGGCGCCCTCGACCAGGAGGTCACGATCGGCTGGGACGCGCGCGACGGCGTGCTGGTCCGGGGCTGAGGAGCGGCCGCATGCCGCTGTTCTCCTATCTCTTCGCCCAGGGGCGCCGGCACGCTCTGCCGCTCTTCGTCCTCCTCGGCATCGGCTTCGCCGCGCCGCTGGTGATCGTGCTCGGCTACTCCTTCGCCGAGCCGCGGTCCTTCGACCTCTTCAGCGGGCCGACCGGCGCCAACTATCAGACGGTCTTCGGCGAGACCTTCTATCTCTCCTTCCTCTGGTCGCTGCTCTTCGCGGCCCTGACGGTGCTCTTCCTGGCGCTCATCTGCTATCCGGTAGCCTACGGCCTGGCGAAGACGTTCGGCCGCTGGGCCAACTTGGTGACGCTCTTCTTCGTCATTCCGCTCTTCGTGTCGGAGAACGTGCGCCTCTATGGCTGGGTGCTGTTCTTCATCAAGGGCGGCGTGCTGCACGGCACGGTGAAGGAGCTCTTCGGCGTCGAGCTCGACACGCTGCTGTTCAATCCGCCGATGATTGTCTTCGGCATGGTCTACGTCTACCTGCCCTTCATGCTCTTCCCGATGACGCTGGGCATTTCCATGGTGCCGCGCGAGGTAACGGAATCGGCCAGCGACCTGGGCGCCAGCCGCTGGCAGGTGTTCCGCGAGGTCGAGCTGCCGCTGGCCATGCCGGGCATCATCATCGGCATGCTGCTGACGTTCGTGCTGGGCGTCGGCGCGCTGGCCGAGGCCAAGGTGCTGGGCGGCCAGTCGGTCATTCCGATCGTGCAGGACATCGAGATCGCCTTCACCTACGCGCAGAACTGGCCGCTTGGCGCGGCGCTCTCCGTGCTGCTGGTGCTGGTGGTTGGCTTCCTGGTCCTGCTGGTGCTGCGCCGGCTCGATCTCGACCGCATCCTGGGGCGGAAGTAGCGGCGATGGAGAAGACCTACCGCTGGAAGCGCGCTCTGGTCGCCGCCTGGACCCTGGTGCTGCTGTTCTTCCTCTATCTGCCGATCCTCACCGACTTCCTCGCCTCGATCAACGACTCGCGCTACTTCATCTGGCCGATCGCCCGCTATGGCTTCGGCTGGTGGGAGAAGACCTTCAGCGAGATCGAGACGCGCACGCTGATCGAGACCTCGGTGACCATCGCACTGATCGTCACCTTCATCTCGGTGGTGATCGCCTTCTTCGGCGCGCTGGCCTTCGCGCGCTTCAACTGGCGCGGCCGGGCGCTCTACCAGAAGCTGGTGCTGCTGCCGATCTTCTTTCCCCAGTCGGTGCTGGGGCTGGCGCTGCTGCTCTGGTTCAACGCGCTCGGCCTGCAGCTCTCGTGGCAGACCGCGGTCTTCGCCCATCTGGTGTGGATCGTGCCGGTGGTCACCCTGGTAATCGCCATCCAGGTCTATTCCTTCGATCCGGCCCTGGAGGAGGCGGCGCGCGACCTCGGCGCCTCGCGCTGGCAGGTGCTGCGCGAGGTGACGCTGCCGGTGCTCTGGCCCGGCATCTTCTCCGGCGCGCTCTTCGCCTTCCTGCTCTCCTGGGGCAACTTCCCGCTGTCGCTCTACACCACCGGCGCCGACTCCACCGTGCCCGAGTGGCTCTACGCCAAGATGATCGCCGGCTATACGCCGCGCGTGCCGGTGCTCGGCACCGTCTCGACCCTGGGCGCCGCGGTGCTGCTGCTGGGCGGCTACGGCCTGATCCTGCTGCTGCGCCGCCGCGGCCAGCGGGCCCCGGCCTGAGGGCTCAGGCCGCGGTCGCCGGGTCGAGGGCCGCCAGTTCGTCGAGCAGTTGAGCGGTGGTCGCCACGCGGCCATAGGCGGCCATCGCCGCCACGCTGTGCGCATGGTTTTCCGGCGTCGTGCCGGCGCAGGCGTCGCCCGCCAGCGTCACGTAGAAGCCGCGGTCGGCGGCATCGCGCACCGCCGACTCCACGCACTGGTCGGTGAAGACGCCGCAGATCGCCAGGTCGCTGATCCCGAGGTTGCGCAGGAGATACTCGATGTTGGTGGCGTTGAAGACTCCCGAGGCGCTCTTCGGCAGCAGGATCTCGTCGTCGCCCTGTTCCAGCTCGGCCGCCGGCCGGCCGCCGGGGTCGCCGCGCGGGATGTGGAAGTCGGAGAGCTTGTGGTCGAGCGAGCGGTCGCGGCCGTCCCGAGTCAGGCTCTGGATCACGGTGAAGATCACCTCCTGGCCGGCGGCGCGGAAGCCGAGCGCCAGCCGCCGTGCGTTCGGCAGCGCGCGCGTCTCGAGCGCATCGAAGTAGGCCGCCACCTTGGCCTCCGGCCAGCGCGGGCCGGGGTCGGCATAGAAGCCCCGGTTGCGGCGCACGAAGGCCTCCTGGAGATCGACCAGCAGCAGGGCGCAGCGCCCGGCGGCCAGCGGTGCGGAACGGTCTCTCATGCGGTCCTCCTCGCGCTGCAGGGGCCGTTAGAGGGGGCGGCCCGCGCAGGACCAGACGGTGGTCGATTGCCGCCGGCCGCGAGCAAATAAATGCAAAAAACTTAACAGTTTAGAACACCGGTTAAGGGCGTCATCGTCACTCTTCTAAAACAGCAAATATCATTTTGCTATGACCCATGAGGATAGTAAGAA
>CALOEA010000061.1:0-42785 GCA_942492185.1 uncultured Alphaproteobacteria bacterium | reverse complement strand
TATGGGGATGGGCCAGAGCCTGTTCCTGGAACATTTCATGGAGACAAGATCCGGTTGCATAGGGCCGGTGGGTTTGGTTCCATTCCCCCATCTGGCGTTCCATCTCAACCTCGCTCAGCAGGGCCAACCGTT
This sequence comes from uncultured Alphaproteobacteria bacterium, assembly GCA_942492185.1. Lineage (GTDB taxonomy): Bacteria > Pseudomonadota > Alphaproteobacteria > Kiloniellales > JACOMY01 > CALOEA01. Next base: position 42,653 of record CALOEA010000061.1, on the reverse strand, counting down.
GGTGAGCCATGTCTGGCTGGCTTAATGCCCCTTGAAGGAGGTTCACGAAATGACGGCACATTTGTTCAATGGTGTCTCTATTGAAGAGGGCGGTGCTATAGGCCATTGATCCGGTTAAACCATTTGTACTGTTGGCAATGGTAAGGCTCATGTCAAAATGTGAGAGGTTGCGGTTCAGATGGAAAAGCTCTGTTTTCAGACCGGGCAACACATGCTCATCTCTCTCCAGGGCAACCATATTAAAGGCGGCCTGAAAAAAGGCGTTGCGGCTGGGGTCTCGTTGCTGTTGTATCTCTTCCACCAATTTATGGAAGGGCGCGTCCTGATGTTCAAAGGCGCTTAATACGCATTGTTTCACATGTGCGGCCAGGTCTCGAAAGGACACTGCCCTGGACAGGTCTGTGGAAATGGCGAGGGTGTTGATGAAAAAACCGATGAGAGGTTCCAGCTCCCCTCGGTCTCTTCCTGCGGCGGATGTGCCGGTTACCAGGCGGTTCTGTCCGGAGTATCGGGACAATAACATCTGAAAAACGGTGAAAAGAATCATGAAGGGTGTCAGGCCCTCATTTCTGGCTAAACTATTTAAGTCTTCACTTAATTTGGTGTCCAGTTCAAAGAAACACTGGTCGCCTTCAAAGTTCTGCTCACTGGGACGGGGCCGGTCTGTGGGCAGTTCCAGGGTGGGCGCGTCTTGCAGTTGATGGCGCCACCATTCCACCTGATCTTTTATGACGGTATCACCCAGATTCTGCTGCTGCCAGATGGCAAAGTCTGCGTATTCAATGGCAAGCGGTGCAAGGTCTGGCTGTGTTCCGGTGGAGAAGGCCTTGTAACACAAGCCCAACTCCCTGAGGAAAATGCCTGAGGACCAACCGTCAAATACAATATGGTGAGTATTCAGAGCCAGCCACCAGGCCTGGTCTTCCAATTGAAAGAGTCCGGCTCGGAACAGTGGTCCGGTTTCCAAATTAAAGGGTGCCATAATGGGGTGTTTCAACAATTTTGGCTGCCGATCTCCTGGCTCTCGCAGATCGCCATGAACTAATGAAAAATCCGGCTGGGATGCAACCAGCTGACAGGGCTCATTTTCTTGGAAGACAAAGGTGGTTCTTAATGCGGCATGTCTTGAAACAAGAAACCTCAGGGCCTGTTCCAGGGCGTTGATGTTTACTTCTCCCCTTAAGGTGTAAACCATGGGCACGTTGTAAACCGTGCTTTCCGGTTCCAGTTGATGAACCATCCAGAGTCGTTTCTGGGCAAGGGACAAGGGCGCTGGCGCGTCTGGCTGACTGCGTTTCATGATAAAAGGTGTCTGAGTTTTACTGACTTCCCGGGATGTGATGAGCGCAAGAATAATGGTTCTACCAAGATCCTTGAGGATGGGGTGTTGGAAGTACATGCGCAGGGGCAGATCCACATGCAACTGGTCCCGAACCCGAGAAGCCACCTGAGTTATCAGAAGGGAATGACCCCCCAGTTCGAAGAAGTTGTGATGGACGCCAATATCTTGTCTGGAAAGTACGTCGTTCCAGATGGCCATGAGCGTCTCTTCCACAGGGTTGGGGTCAACGGGTTCTTGTGAAATGGCTGATGGGCTGGCAAGAGGTAAAGAGGCCAGGGCGGCGCGATCTACTTTCTGGTTGGGGGTGAGCGGGAACTGGTCCAGAATTACAAACACGGAAGGTATCATATATGCGGGCAACTTTTGGGCCAGCAATTGTTCCAAATCTTTGATTTCGGGTTGTTGCAGACCACATTCCACATAGGCTGCCAGTTGCGGGTTTTCTGGGGTTGTTTCAACAACCAGCACTACGGCTGCTTCAACCAGAGGTGATCTCATCAACTGTTTTTCTATTTCTCCCAGCTCAATGCGGTATCCTCGTATCTTCACCTGAAAGTCCATGCGACCCAGGAACTGGATTTCCCCATGATCGTTGTGCCGAACCAGGTCTCCGCTTCGATAGAGTCGATCTCCTGGTGTGGTTGAAAAGGGATTGGGTCTGAACTGTTCCGCCGTCATGGCGGGTTTCCCCGTGTAACCCCTACTCAAACCACCGCCTCCAATTACCAATTCCCCCGCAAGTCCAAGGGGAGTGGGTTGAAAATGGTTATCCAATACATAACAAGTGATGTTGGCCAGGGGCTTGCCAATGGAAGGAACGCCTTCTCCCGGCGTTACAACCGTTCCCGTTGCCACAACGGTTGTTTCTGTTGGGCCATAAAGGTTGGTGATGCGAGCTGGAAAGTAATTGGGTGGTCGTTGGGAGAGTTTATCGCCTCCGGTGTAGATCTCCTTCATCACCAGGCCGGAAGGAAGGGGCTCTTTTAACATGGCTTCCACCAGGGGCCTTGGCACAAATCCATGGTTGAGACCCTTGTCGGCCATCCATTGCAGCAGAGCGGTTGGGTTGTATCGGGTATCGCTATCGGGGATATGCAGGTTGCAGCCGCTTGCCAGGTTGGGCCAGATTTCGCCAACGGATGCGTCGAATGCGGGATTGGGCAATAAGGCACCTTGTTTTCCTGGCTCTAACTGAAATAAACCGACGTACAAGGAGACCAGGTGGAGCAGGTTCTCGTGGGTAATCTCCACACCTTTCGGCTTACCCGTGGATCCCGATGTGTAGATGGTATAGGCCCTGTTTTGTAAACCTGCCAGGCGGGGTGGGTTCTCCCAGGATTGAGAGGAATCTCCGAATTGGGATGGTGTAAGCAGGGTTCCTTCAAAATCTCGGAACATCTCACGCGTCCCTTCCTCGCAGAGAAGAACCCCAATCCCTGCGTCTTCCAGAATATAGGCCACCCTGTCATGGGGCGTTTCCGGTGAGATGGGCGTATAGGATCCACCGGATTTAAGGATCCCGAGCAAAGCAATGATGGATTCAGGACCATGGTCCATGAGAACCCCAACGGAGACCTCCGGGCCAACGCCCAGATTTCGAAGTTTCCAGGCCAGACCGTTGGCCTGTTGGTTCAACTGACCAAAACTCAGGGTATGATTCACAGCTATTCCATTGGGGCGGGCAAGGGCCATGTCCTGCACCAGTTCATGGGTTAACTTTTCAGTTGAATGGGGTTGGCGGGTCTGGTTCCATTTCTCCAGAACCATGAGCCGTTGGTCTGCATCCATCATGTTGTATTGGTGCAAGGCCAGATTGGGATTGGCGCAGATTTCCCCAAGCAGAGTCTGGTAATGACTTGCAAAACGGGACATGGATGCTGGGGTAAACAGACCGGTTTTATACTCAATGCCACCATGGAACCCCTGTTCGGTCTGACTTAGGATGAGGGAAATATCCATGCGGGCCGATTGGGTTTCAAATTCAATGGGCTCCATGTCAAGGCCAGCCGGACCCCGGGTCTCTCCATCCGGGTTCTGAAGACCGAACATGGTCTGAAACAAGGGGTTTGCTCCGTGGTGGCGTTCCGGTTTAAGTTCCTCCACCAGTCTATCCAGGGGCAGATCCTGATTCTCGAAGGCGTCCAGGGCCGTGTCTCTAACTCTTTGCAGCAACTGCTGGAAATGAGGTTTCTCCGAGGTATGCAAATCTACTCGCATGATGAGGGTATTAATGAAGAAACCAATCTGATCCTCAAGTTCCGGGCGGTTCCTTCCGGCAATGGGCGTGCCGGTGAGAATGGTTTTTGCCCCGGAGTATTTGCCCAATAACATGGCGTAGGCGGTAAGAAGGAACATGAAGGGCGTCACGCCAGATTCCTCTGATCGGCTAATGATCTGATTGGATAGATCTGAACCCAGTTGCATGGGCAGAAAGGCACCAGCATTGCCGGTTTCATGGGGACCTGGTCCAGCTGCAGGAAGTCGTGCGGGAAGCCAAGCTCGATGCGGCTGACCTCCTCGAGACTGCGCAGCGCCTCCTCGTCGAGCACGACCTCCAGGCACTTCAGGTTGTCGTCGAGCTGCGCCGGGGTGCGGGCGCCGATGATCGGCACGATCGGGTGGCTGCCCGACTGCTGGCGCACCCAGGCGAGCGCGACCTGGGCCGCGCTGACGCCGAGGCGCCGGGCGGCCGCGTTGACCGCGTCGGCGATGCGGATCGTCGCCTCGGGAATCTCCGCGCCGCGGGTGCCGCGGCCGGCCGAGGCGACGCGATTGTGGCTGCCGTACTTGCCGCTGAGCAGGCCGGCGGCCAGCGGCGACCAGGCGGTCACGCCGAGGCCGAGCGCGGCTGCCATCGGCAGGAACTCGCGCTCGACGGCGCGCTGCGCCAAGTTGTAGGGGATCTGCAGGCCGACGAAGGGCGTCCAGCCGCGCAGTTCGGCCAGCATCTGGGCGCGGCTGACCTCCCAGGCCGGGGTGTCGGAGACGCCGACGTAGAGCACCTTGCCGGCGCGAACCAGGTCGTCGAGGCCGCGCATGATCTCTTCCCAGGGCGTGGTGAAGTCCCAGATATGCAGGAAGTAGAGATCGATGCGGTCGGTCTTGAGACGCCGCAGGCTGGCCTCCACCGCGCGCATCATGTTGCGCCGGCTGTTGCCGGAGCGCTGCACGCCGAGGACCTTGGAGACCGACCACTTGGTCGAGATGACGAAGCGGTCGCGATCGGCGGCCAGGCATTCCGCCAGGACTTCCTCGCTGGCGCCGTCGGCGTAGTGATCGGCGGTGTCGATGAAGGTTCCGCCGGCGGCGGCGAAGCGATCGAAGATCGTGCGGGCGTCCGCGTCGGTCGCGCCGAAGCCGCGCGTCTCGCCGAAGGTCATGCCGCCGAGGCAGAGCTCGGAAACCCGCAGGCCGCTACGGCCGAAGAGGACATGTCGCATGGGGGATTCTTTCCGGTAGGGCTGAAGGGAAGGGGGGCCGGTCCCGCCCGCAGGCGGCCCGGCCCGGCACCGTCACCTCGGCGGCGCGCCCGAGATCACCTTGGCATCGCCGTAGATGTCGATCTCGACCTCCATGGTCGGCGCATCCGGCCGGATCGGCCAGCCGGGGTCCTCGGTGAAGTAGGCGCTCTTCTTGCCCGGCGGCAGCTTGCCGCCGATCGAGAGGAAGAGAACCTCGTTGCGGCCGTAGTTGGCATAGCGGTAGGGCGTGCCTGCCGGAACCACCAGCATGTCCTGCGGCTTCAGGGGGAAGACCTTGTTGGCGGCGGAAAACTCGACCTCGTTGTCGATCACGGTGAAGACCAGATCGCGCGGTGCGTAGTGCCAGGGGGTCTGCTGCGCCGTCGGCATGCGCACCAGATGCCCGCGCAGCATCGCCGGGCGGATCAGCGGGCCGGAGCCGCGGTGATAGCCCCAGCGCTCGGCCAGCGGCAGCGTCCAGTGGAAGTCGCGCCTGGAGTGCTCCCAGGTCATCAGCTCGACCTCGGCGCCGGCCGCCACCGTCTTGGCGCCGCCCTCGTTGGTCGCGTAGATGCCGAAGTAGAAGACATCCTTGCGGCCGACGTTCAGCAGGCTGCGGGGCATGTTGGCCGGCACCGCGAGCATATCGAGCGACTTCAGCGCAAAGAGCGTATCGCCGACGGTGATCTCCAGGTCGCCCTCGACGGAGAGGTAGACGACGTCGCCGGGCTCGCTGTGCGTCGGGATGGACTGCGCCCTCGGCAGGGTGTTCCAGCGGCCGAAGAAGTCGGCGCCGTCGATCGCCGGATACTCGATGCGCTGAAAGCCCCAGTCCTTGCCCTTCGGCGTGACGCGCTTGAAATCACGGCGGTAGTCCTGCCACAGCATGTAGGCAGGCTCACGGACAGCGCTCTTCGATTTGGCTTGTGCCGCCTTCGGCATGGTCTTCCTCCCGAGTGGATTGATCGTCGGCCAGACGGCAGGGACGAGGAGAGCCGGCGCGACCGTTCTGCGAAATCTAGCAACCGGTCGCTGCGGCACCCTTTCAGGATCGCTCACCACGGCATTCGAATTTGCGATGAGGCGCCCGGAGGAAGGCCTTCCGCCCGCTTGATCGACCGTGCCGGGGAAAGCAACGCTGCCGCGGCGATGGGGCTCTAGGCTCTGCAGGAGGACCGATCAGCACAGCAGAGCATGAGAGCAGAGACAGTGACGCCGATCAGCATGACACTTCAGGTCGTCCAGACCGCCCGGATGGACGAGTTCGCGACCCTTGCCAACACCGCCGTCAGCAGGGAGCTCGGCCTGCACAAGGCAACGCGCGGCCTCTTCACTGCGCGGCGCGTGAAGGCCGCCGGCCGCTGGCCGCTGGCCGACCTGGCGAGCGACGCGACGGCGCGCTTCAGCTTTCTCTATGTCCTGAACGGCGCCCTGACCCTGCGTGGCGAGGCGGGGCCGGTCACGCTGCACGCGCACGACGCGGTCACGCAGCTTCCCTTGACCGACACGACACTGGTGGACTCCTCGGAGGACGTCGAGTTTCTGGAGATGCAGTGCATCGAAGGCGAGCGCGCGCGGCGCTACCTGCCCGAGCGGCCGACCCAGATCGTCGCGCTCGATTCGCCCGATGCCCATGTCGTCGGGCAGGGACCGCGGAGCTTCTTCGACTACCGCGAACTCGGTGTCGCCGCCGCCACCGGGCGGCGGCTCGACGTGCAGGTGGTGCGGGCGCAGAAGGCGCGCGAAGGCGGCACCGGCTGGCATTCACACAACATGGCGCAGCTGACCTATGGCCTCTCGGGCTGGGCGCTGCTGGGCGTCGAGGGCAGGGCGGAGCCGGTCCTGAAGGAGCGCGGCGACGCCCTCTGCATCCCGGCCGACATCGCCCACAACGCCGGTGCCTTCTCCGACGACTACTGGGCGCTGCAGCTGCAGATTCCGGCCGACTTCGAGACCACGCCGCGCAAGGCCCCCGAAGGGGCGCTCTAGCTGGCGGCTGCCTCCGCTCAAGCAGAACGGCCGCAGGTGCCGGGCGCCTGCGGCCGTTCCCTTGGGCCAGGTCGACGCCGGATCAGGCGGCCGCGCTGATCGCCATGCTCTCGTCGACCTCGGCAAAGGCGCCGGTATCCCAGGTCTTGATGACCGGCAGGCATTCCTCGGCGAAGAGGCGCATGCCTTTCTCCGCCTGCTCATAGCTGTTGTTGCCAAAGCGGAAGTGGGTGATGAGGGCGCCGACGCCGATCTCGTCGGCCAGCCAGCGCATCTTCTCCAGGACCTGCTTCGGCGTGCCATAGGGCATGAGATTGACGAACTCGCGGATGCGCGACTCCGGGAGGTCCTGGAAATCGGAGGCATTGCGCGCGTAGTGCTCGTAGCCCTTCAGCTTGGCGAAATGGGCGCCGCCGAAGTTGTAGATCTTGTTCACCGCCTTGTAGTGGCGGCCGATGTACTTCATCGCATCGGCCTCCGCCTTCGCCGGGTCCTTGTCGACGCAGAGGAAGCCGACGACGGCCGGCTTCGGCGGCGTGGAGCCCGGGCGCAGCTGCGTCCAGACCGCGCCGTAGCTGTCGAGATTCTTGCGGACGTCGGCCCACTCCTTGAAGGGGAAGACGATGACCCCCATGCCCATCTTCGCGAAGAAGGGCATCGATTCGGGCGACATGCCGGCGCCGTAGGTGCGGCCGCGGAAGGAGCGGAAGGGGGTCGGCCGGAGTTCCCGCTTCACCTGCTTGATGTGCTCGCCGTCGTACTCCATGAAGCCCTTGTCGAGGGCTCCCAGCAGGGCCTCCGCGCTCTCGTTGAAAATGCCGCGGGTGGCGCTCATGTCGACATTCCAGCCTTCCATCTCGAAGGCGCCCAGGCCGCGGCCGACGCCGACGATGTAGCGGCCGTTCGAGAACTGGTCGAGGAGCGTCATGTTCTCGGCCACGCGCAGCGGCTTGTGCCAGGGCAGGATCACCACCAGGGAGCCCAGGCGGATCTTCTTGGTGCGCCCGGCCATATAGGTGAGGAACTGCAGGGTGTCGGGAGTCATCTCATAGTCGGTGAAGTGATGCTCCGACTCCCAGATGGAATCGAACCCCCAGGGCTCGGCGAATTCGGCCAGCTTCAGCTCCTCGAGATAGACGTCGCGGTCTTTGAACTCGTTGTCGAGATTCTGAAAGATTGGTGCGTAGCCGATATGCATTGTCTCGTTCCTCCGCTGTAACGTGCGGCCGACCATGGCGCTCTGCCTGCTCTTGCTCGGCCGGCGTGTCGGCGGGGTTGCATAGTCCCGTCCCGCGGCGTCAGGAACCAACGCAGGGGCGCAAACACCGTATTCAATTTCCTGATGATCGGCCGGCCAGCCGGCCAGCCGGCCGGCCGGCGGCGGGCGCGCCACCGCCGCTTTGAATGCGCTGTTGTCGGAAACTCAATTCGACCGCGCGCAGGCCGCGCGATAGTCGGGCCATGAGCAACGTGACCCCCGAGCGGGAGCTGGCACTCGCCCCGTCAGAGCCGATCTGCGACGCCCATCACCACCTGTGGGCGCGGCCCGCTTCTCCCTATCTCCTGCCGCAGATCCGACGCGACGTGGCGGCCAGCGGCCATCGGGTCGCCAGCACGGTCTATGTCGAGTGGCGATCGCACTACCTGGAGGGCGGCGCGCCGGAGATGCGGCCGGTGGGCGAGGTCGCCTTCGCCCGCTCGGTCGAGCGCGCCGCGCGGGACGAGCCGCAGGTTTGCAAAGGGATCGTTGGCTTTGCCGAGCTGTGCCTGGGCGAGGCGATCGCGCCGGCGCTCGAGGCCATGGTGGCGGCCGGCGAGGGGTCGCTGAAGGGGCTGCGCTACGTCGCTTCCTGGGATGACGATCCGGAGGTCCTCGGCGGCACCGCCGCGAAGGGGCCGGGCCTCTATCGCGAGGCCTCCTTCCGGTCCGGGCTGCGGCTGCTGGAGCGCCATGGCCTGGTGTTCGACGCCTGGCTGTTCCAGACGCAGCTGGCGGACCTGATCGATCTGGCGCGAGCCTTCCCCTCGCTGCCGATCGTGCTCAATCACACCGGCGGCGTGCTTGGCATCAAGCGCTACGCCGGACAGCGCTATGAGCTCTTCGCTGCCTGGCATCGCGGGATCAAGGAGCTGGCCGGCTGCGCGAACGTCTACATGAAGCTGGGCGGGCTCGGCATGAAACGCTGCGGCTTTCCTTTCCACGGCGAGCCGGAGAAGGCCACCTCCGCCTTGCTGGAGCAGATCTGGCGCCCCTGGATCGAGAGCTGCATCGAGGCCTTCGGCGCGGAGCGCTGCATGTTCGAAAGCAATTTCCCGGTCGACGGCGATAGCTGCAGCTATCGTGTGCTGTGGAACAGCTTCAAGCGTCTCGCGGCCGGTTGCTCCGCGAGCGAGCGGGCGGCCCTGCTGCACGATACGGCCGCCGCCTTCTACCGCCTCAGTCCTTGAGCAGCGCCTGCAACGACCGCGCGCCATCGGCCAGCACTGCCGGGTCGAACCGCCGGCCCGACTGCATCAGCATCCGCGCGGCGCGCACCTCGCGCATGGTGTTGACGGCCACTAGGCCGGTCACCACCCCGTCGCGCAGGAAGAGGTAGGAGACCTTGTCGGCGGCGGGGTCGCCGCGCACGACGATCTCGTCCTCCCGCCCCGGCACCCCGAGGATCTGGATGTTGACGCCATGCTGGTCGGACCAGAACCAGGGGATTTCGTCGTAGGGTGTGACCGCGCCGGCCAGCGACTTCGCCGCCGCGATGGCCTGGTTCTGCGCGTTGGCCCAGGACTCCAGCCGCAGCCCGCCAAGATTGGCGACGTCGCCGACGGCCAGGATGTCGGGATCGGAGGTCACGCCGAAAGCGTCGACCACGATTCCATTCTCCACCCGCAGCCCGGCCGCCTCGGCCAGCTCTACGTTGGGCACGATGCCGATTCCCACCACCACGGTGTCTCCAAGAGCCTCGTCGGCGGAGCCCGCCAAGCGAACCTCGACGCCGTGGCGGCGGTGCAGGTCGGCGAGGTAGTCGGAGATCGGCGCCGGCAGGACGCGGGCGCAGAGCCGCTCGGCGGCCTCGACCACGGTGACGGCGCAGCCGCGCTTGCGCGCCGCCGCCGCGACCTCGAGGCCGATCCAGCCACCGCCGATCACCAAGACCGACCCACCGCGCTCCAGCGCGGCGCGCAGCGCGATCGCATCGTCGATGGTGCGCAGATAGTGCGCGTGCGGCAGGCCATCCAGCCGGCGCACCCGCCCGCCGGTCGCCAGAACCAGCTTGTCGTAGCTCAGCGTCGAGCCGTCTGAGAGCTGCAGCCGCCTTGCTGCGCGGTCGATGGCGACGGCGCGCAGTCCGGAGCGGTGCTCTGCCGGATGCCCCTGCGGCCAGAGATGGGCGCTCTCCGGCGGCTTCTCGCCGAGCAGGATATCCTTCGACAGCGGCGGTCGCTCGTAGGGCGGATGGGTCTCGTCGCCGATCAGCAACACGTCGCCCGCAAAACCGCTCTCCTTCAAGGTGGCTGCAAACCACCCCCCGGCCTGGCCGGCCCCGACGATGACGACACGCATCCGTGGGTTCCTTTCAGCATTTCGATGGCGCGCCGCAGCCGTGCGCCGTTGCGTCGGTTGCACTCGACGGGATGCGCGGCAAGGCTAGCGGCGCGATCCTGCGCCATGGATGCCAAGACTTGCACGAGGCATTCGTTTCGAAGATCGCCGACAGGCGCCGCGATCCGCTCATCGTCAGTTCGAATGGTTCGTGGCGTGAGCGGCAACACTGTCGTCCGCGGCGCCCGCTAGCATGGCAGGTGACGGCGGCTCCAAGGTCCAAGCCTCCGCACTGCCGGCCGAGCGGCCGGCAGCCAACAAAGGGACCGTGAGGAAACGAAGGGAGACGAAGGAATGAAGGCTCGCTGGCTCATTGGCGCCTTGGCACTGCTGTTGAGCGGTCCCGCGGCGGCGGAGGAAAAGCCCCTGAAGCTCGGCGTCCTGACCGACATGTCGAGTGTCTATGCCGAGAGTACCGGCATGGGGTCGGTAGCATCGGTGGAACTGGCGGTCGAAGATGCCGGCGGCATGGCCTTCGGCCAGCCGATCGAGGTCGTCTCGGCGGACTTCCAGCTGAAGGCCGACATCGCGCTGTCGATCGCGCGCGAGTGGTTCGATCAGGACGGGGTCGATGCGATCTTCGACGTGATTGGCTCCGGCAACGCCTTGGCGATCAACAACCTGGTCAAAGAGCAGAAGAAGATGGCCTTCGTGACCGCGGCGGCGGCGGACGCCATCGGCGGCGCCGAGTGCAACGGCTACGGCATCGGCTTCCTCTACAACTTCACCTCGATCATCCGCGCCGTGGTCTATGCCCAGCTCGAGAAGGGCTACACCACCTGGTTCCTGATGCTGCCCGACGGCAGCTACGGCAAGCTGGTCGAGGCGATGATCAGCAAGTACCTGCCGGACGGCGGCGGCGAGATCGTCGGCACCGTTACCTTCCCATACGAGACGCAGGACTTCTCCTCCTACATCCTGCAGGCTCAGGCTTCCGGCGCGCAGCTCATCGTCTCCACCTCCGGCGGCACGGCGAACATCAACATCATGAAGCAGGCCCGCGAGTTCGGCCTGCCGAACGCCGATCAGCAGGTCAGCGGCATCATCGACATCATCACCGACGTCAAGGCGGCCGGCCTCGACGTGATGCACGGCCAGACCTACGCCACCTCCTTCTACTGGGATTTCGACGAGCGCACCCGTGCCTTCGCCGAGCGCTTCCACGAGAAGACCGGGGCCATGCCGACCAACAACCAGGCCGGCGCCTACTCCGCCGCGCTCTGGTACATCAAGGCGGTGAACGCGACCAACTCGCGCGATCCTGACACGATCCGGGCCTGGCTGACGGAGCAGGTGATCGATGACGCCACCACCCGCAATGGCCGCCTGCGCAAGGGTGGCCGCCTGGTCCGCGACATGTACCTGGTGCAGGTCAAGGAGTCGGGCGATTCCAGCGGGATCTGGGACTACTACAACGTCCTCTCGACCATCCCGCCCGAGCAGGCTTTCGGCCCGGACTCCGAAAGCGGCTGCCCGACCGACCAGTAGGCGCCAGGGTGGCCGGCGCCCGCCGGCTACCCGTCACGCAAGCGAGAAGGCCCCGGTGCAGGACTGCACCGGGGCCTTTCGCGTCTAGGGCGCCGGTCAGTGCGAGCCGGTCGCGGCCAGCGGGGCGAGGCGGCCATCCAGCGGCGGCGCGGCCGCGGGCGCGCGGTCGGCGACGATCAGCTCGGCCGCCCGCCACGCCAGGGCCATCACCGGCGCGTTGGTATTGCCCGACGGCAGGCGGGGGATCGCGCTGCAGTCGACGACCCGCAGGCCGCTGACGCCGCGCACGCGCAGGCGCCCGTCCAGCACCGCATCGGCCTCTCGGCCCATCGCGCAGGTCCCCACGGCATGGTTCGCGGTGCTGCCGAAGCGGCTGTAGGACTCCAGGATCTCCGCGTCGCTGGCCACGGCCTCGCCGGGTGTGACCTCGGCGCCCATGAAGGGAGCCAGCGCCGGCGCGGCCAGCAACTCGCGCATGCGCTTCACCACCTCGACGGCAGCGGCCCGGTCGTCCTCGGTCGCCAGCCAGTTCGGCTGGATCAGCGGCGCCGCGGCCGGGTCCGCGGAGCGCAGGGCGACGGTGCCGCGGCTCTGCGGGTGCATGTGATAGGCAAAGCAGGTGATGCCCGGCTGCTTCCCGGTGGTGACCCGCGCGGTCACCGTCTTGGAACTGCCGGTGTCGAAACTGAGGGCGCCGATGAAGAACTGTATGTCGGCGCGGTCGAACTGCGGCCGGGTCTTGGCGAAGCCGCCGAGGAGGAAGGTGCTGTAGCTCAGCACGCCGCTGCGCCGGGCATAGTAGCGAAGCACGTTCTTCGCCAGCCGCAGGCCGCGGTACTCGCGGTTCTCCCCGGGCGTGCCCAGCAGGCGATGGATCAGCGTATAGCTCAGATGCTCGTTCATCCGCTGGCCGACGTTGGGCGAGTCGAGCAGCACATCGACGCCGGCGCGCTGCAGCATCGCCGCCGGCCCGATGCCGGAAAGCTGCAGGATCTGCGGCGACTTCAGCGCTCCCGCCGAGAGGATCACCTCGCCGCGACAGCGGAACTCCACCGTCTCGCCACCTCGCCGCCCGACGACTCCGATGGCGCGCCGCTCCGCGAAGAGCACGCGCCCGACCTGGACGCCGGTGATGACGGTCAGGTTCGGGCGTTTCTGCGCCGGCTTGACGAAGGCATCGGCGGCACTCCAGCGCCGGCCCTTCCAGGTGGTGAGCGGGTAGTAGCCGATGCCGCCCTGCGGCAGGGCGTTCAGGTCCTCCCGAAGCGGCAGGCCGACCGCCTCGCCGGCCTGCAGAACGGCATCGTTCACCGCGCCGCCCCGCTGCGGCAGGCTCACGTGCAGCGGGCCGCCGCGTCCGCGCTCGGCGGTCTCGCCGAGCTCATGGTCCTCCATCTCGCGGAACACCCGCAGCATCTGCTGCCAGCCCCAGGCATCGCCGGCCGTCTCGGCCCAGCCGTCATAGTCCTGCGGTTGTCCACGGACGTAGAACATGCCGTTGAGCGAGCTGGTGCCGCCCAGCATGCGGCCGCGCGGCCAGACCTCGCCCTGGTTGCGGCCGAGCGAAGGCTCGACCGGCAGGCACCAGGAGAGATCGGGGTGCAGGCGCAGCTTGGCGATGCCCTTGGGAATGGCGACGAAGGGGTGGCTGTCGCGCGGACCGGCCTCGAGCAGCAGGACGCGGCGGGCGGGATCGCGGGAGAGGCGATCGGCCAGGACGCAGCCGGCCGATCCGGCGCCCACGATGATGTCGTCGAATTCCTGAACGGCCATGGTCGGTCTCTCGAACTCCTCTGCGCTGGCGGCCCGGCCCGGAAGAAGGACGGCGCCCCGCCCAGGGGCGGAGCGCCGACAGGTCGACAGGGATCTCTTACCAGGACACCGGCAGTGCGTGCAGGCCGTAGACGTACATGTCCTTCTTGAAGGGAACCTCCTCGAAGGGCACGGCGAGCTTCAGGCCCGGCAGCCGCTTGAACAGTGTGGAGAAGACAATCTCCAGCTCAAGCCGGGCCAGCGGCTGGCCGATGCAGTGGTGCAGGCCATAGGAGAAGGTCATGTGCTCGTTGGCATTGTCGCGGTGGATGTCGAAGCTGTCGGGATTAGGGAAGTGCGCCGGGTCGCGGTTCGCCGCGGCGAGCAGGGCATAGCAGCCTTCCTCGGCGCGGATCTGGTGGCCGCCGATGACGACATCGGCGGTAGCGACCCGGCAGGCGTTGTAGTGCGTTATGGTGTGGAAGCGCAGCATCTCCTCGATCGCCTGCTTGACCACCTCCGGCCCGCCGTCCAGTTCCTTGCGCAGTTCCGGCTCCATGAGGAAGCTCAGGGTGCCCAGCGCGATCTGGTTGGCCGTCGTCTCGTGCCCGGCGAAATACAGCAGATTGATCATGTGGATGCAGTCCAGACGCGAGAGATGCCCCGGCTGGATCTGCTCGATGACCAGGCGCCCCAGCATGTCCGAGCCGTCGCCGGGGTTCGCCTCGTTCTTCTTCAGCAACTGGTCGAAGAAGTCGAACATGTCGGCCGAGGCCTTCTTGGTGACCGCCGGGTCGAGCGTCAGGTTCAGCTTCTCGATGCTCCACTTCTCCAGCAGCGGCGTGTCCTCATAGGGGACGCCGACCATCATCGAGACCACGGTGACCGGCAGCTTCATCGCCAGGGCATTGACGAAGTCGGTCGGCGACCCCTGGTCGATCATCTCGTCGATCAGCCGGTCGACCAGGGCCTGGATGCCAGGCCGCAGGCCCTCCATCCGCTTCTGGGTGAAGTCCTTGGTCAGCATGCGGCGGAACTTGGAGTGATCCGGCGGGTCCATGGTGATGAAGGTCTGGTAGGCCGTCACCGCCGCCTGCCGGGCCGGCGTCAGGAAGGGGTAGCCCGGCTTCGATGGCATGACGCTGAAGTGCGGGCTGGAGAGCAGCTCCTGCACGTCGTCGTACTTGGTGAAGATCCAGGCGTTCCGGCCGTCCCACATCTTCACCTTGGCGACCGGCTGTTCGGCGCGAAGGCGCGCGTATTCCGCCGGCGGATGCAACGGGCTGCCGGTGCGCGGTATGGGGAAGGTCGGTTCGGTGGTCTGAGCGGTCATCGGTGCGACTCCTCTGGCGAGTGGTGCGTTGTCGATCGGATCCTGCTGGCCGGGCCCGCGGCGGGCGTGGACGCTTCCGGCCTCAGTCCTCGACGATCTCGATTGCCGCGGTCGGGCAGCGGCGCGCAGCGTTGCGCGCCGCCTCCAGGCGCTCCGGCGATACCTTGTCGGTCAGGAGGTAGACGATCCCGTCGTCCTCGTTCTGCGCAAAGATGTCGTCCGCGGCGACCACGCAGTGGCCGGCGGCAATGCACTTGTCCGCGTCGATAATGACTTTCATGTGCGACGGCGCGTCCCTCGGTCGCCGGGAACCGATGGCGATGAGGGGATGGCGCCTTCCCTCCCTTGGCTTGCTTCTTTGTCTTGCCCCCACACTATCGGCGGCAAAAGGTCACTGCCGTTGCGAAGGCGCTGACATGCCATTCGTCGTTGGAATGGTCGCCGGCCGCTTGCCCCGCCGGTGCCCGCGAGGCGACCATCATGGGAACGCATGGCACGTGACAGGGACGGCAACGCTGCAATCCAAGAGGCCTGTAGTATAGGTGGCGAGCTTACCGCTTCCCGGTCGAGGAGGCGGGAGCCTGCCGTACGAGACGGCGCAACAAGAAGAAGGCGGGCGCGGCCTATGCGCCTCCGCACGACGACCTGGGGAGTGATGCCGATGGGGGCGCTGGAGCAGCCCGATTTCATCGTTGAGACTCGTGGCTTGACCAAGTGGTTCGGTGGAATCGCCGCGGTCAAGGACGTGAACCTGCGCATCCGGCGGGGCACCATCCACGCCCTCATCGGGCCCAACGGTGCCGGCAAGACCACGGTCTTCAACCTCCTGACGAAGGTCCTGGCGCCGACCGGCGGCCAGATCTTCTTCAACGGGCGGGATGTCACGAAGGAACGGTCCGCCGCCATCGCGCGGCGCGGCATGGTGCGCTCGTTCCAGATCTCGGCGGTCTTTCCGCACATGACGGTGCAGGAGAACGTCCGCATCGCCCTGCAGCGGCCGACCGGCGCGTCCTTTCACTTCTGGAAGCCGGAATCCAGCCTCGACGACCTGCACGGGGAGGCCGACCGCCTGCTGGGTGAGGTCGACCTTCTCGACTATCGCCAGCACTTCGCCGGGCAGCTTCCCTATGGCCGCAAGCGCGCGTTGGAGATCGCCACGACGCTGGCGCTCGACCCCGAGATGCTGCTGCTCGACGAGCCGACCTCCGGCATGGGGCACGAGGACGTCGCCCGCATCTCCGAGCTGATCAAACGCGTTGCCGCGAAACGCACCGTGCTGATGGTCGAGCACAACCTTTCGGTCGTGGCCGACCTCTCCGATACGATCACCGTGCTGACCCGCGGTGAGCTGCTGGTCGAGGGCTGCTACGACACCGTCTCCCGCGATCCTGGCGTCATGGAGGCCTATCTTGGCACTGGCGATGTCTGAGCAGCCGCTGCTCGCGGTCGAGAAGCTGGAGGCCTGGTATGGCGAGAGCCAGGTGCTGCACGACATCTCCATCGAGGTGCGTCGGGGCGAGGTCGTCACGCTGCTCGGCCGCAACGGGGCCGGCAAGTCGACGACCCTGAAGTCGATCATGGGAATCGTGCGCCAACGGCGCGGTTCCATCGCCTTCGAGGGCGAGGAGCTGATCGCGCTGCGCAGCGACGCCATCGCCCGCCGCGGCATCGCGCTCTGCCCGGAAGAGCGGGCGATCTTCGCCAGCCTGAACGTGGCGGAGAATCTGGAGCTGCCCCCGATCGTGCGTTCCGGCGGCATGAGCGTCGCCGAGGTCTACACGCTCTTCCCCAACCTGAAGGAGCGGCTGTCCAGCCAGGGCACGAAGCTCTCGGGGGGCGAACAGCAGATGCTGGCGATTGGCCGCATCCTGCGCACCGGCGCGCCGCTGCTGATGCTGGACGAGCCGACCGAAGGCCTGGCGCCGGCCATCGTGCAGCAGATCGGCCGGGTGATCCGGACGCTGCGCGACAAGGGCTTCACGATTCTGCTGGTGGAACAGAACTTCCACTTCGCCTCGAAGCTGTCGGACCGCCACTACATCGTCGAGCACGGCCGCGTGGTCGACCGCTTCGACGGCGACGCGGTGCGGCAGAACAAGGAAAAGCTCGAGGTCTATCTCGGCGTCTAGTGGGAGAGAGCCGCCTATGGTCGAAGTGTTGGGTGTACCTGCCGGGGTCCTGTTCGGTCAGCTTCTGATCGGGCTGATCAATGGCGCCTTCTACGCCCTCATGAGCCTGGGGGTGGCGATCATCTTCGGCATGCTGCGCATCGCGAACTTCATGCACGGCGCGCAGTTCATGCTCGGCGCCTTCTGCGCCTGGTTCCTGCTGAGCCTGCCGGAGATCTTCCCGGGTCTCGGCCTGCCGGCGATCGGCTACTGGCCGGCGCTGATCCTGGTGCCGCTGATCGTCGGGGCGGTCGGCTATGTGACCGAGAAGCTCTTCATCAGCCGGGTCTACCAGCTCGACCATGCCTATGGCGTGCTGCTGACACTCGGGCTGGCGCTGGTGATCGAGGGCATTTTCCAGGTTCAGTTCGGCTCGGTCGGCAAGCCCTACGACCTGCCGCCGTCGCTGCAGGGCGGCACCAACCTCGGCTTCATGTACCTGCCGAACTATCGCGTCTGGGTCATCGTTGCCTCGCTGATCGTCTGCTTCGGCACCTGGTTCGCCATCGAGCGCACCAAACTCGGCGCCTATCTGCGCGCCGCCACCGAGAACCCGGTGATGGTCCAGGCCTTCGGCATCAACGTGCCAAGGATGCTGACCCTGACCTACGCGCTGGGGGTCGGGCTGGCTGGCCTGGCTGGCGCAATGGCGGCCCCGATCTACCAGGTGAGCCCGAAGATGGGGCAGAACATCATCATCGTGATCTTCGCGATCGTGGTGATCGGCGGCATGGGCTCGATCCTGGGGGCGATCGTCAGCGGCTTCCTGCTCGGCATTGTCGAGGGCCTGACCAAGGTCTTCTATCCGGAAGCCTCGAGCACGGCGATCTTCATCATCATGATCATCGTCTTGCTGGTCAGGCCGCAGGGCCTCTTCGGCGGCGGCTCGGTCGCCGCTGCGCACGCCGGCCCGGCCGTCGGGCTCAAGCTCTCCGGCTGGCGGCTGAAACGGCCCGAACTCGCCTATCTCGCGGCCTTGGCGGTCGTCGGCGTCCTGGCCCCGCTGGTCTTCTATCCGATCTTTCTCATCAAAGTGTTGTGCTTCGCGCTCTTTGCCTGTGCCTACAACCTGATCTTCGGCTACGTCGGCCTGATCGCCTTCGGCCATGCGGCCTTCTATGGCGCGGCGGTCTATGCCGCCGCCGCCTCGGCGACCTTCTGGGGCTTCCCGCCGGAATTCGCGATCCTTTTCGGGGTCATTGTCTCCGCCCTGCTCGGATTGGTCATCGGCTGGCTGGCGATCCGCCGGCAGGGCCTCTATTTCGCGATGATCACCCTGGCCCTGGCGCAGCTGGTCTACTTCTATGCCGTCCAGGCGCCCTGGACGAACGGCGAGGACGGCCTCCAGGGGGTGCCGCGCGGGACGCTGTTCGGCCTCTTCGATCTGACCGATACCGACACGCTCTACGCCTTCGTGCTGGTGATGTTCCTGATCGGCTTCGCCGCCGTCCACCGGGTGATCCGATCGCCCTTCGGCCAGGTGCTGCGCTCGATCCGGGACAACGAGCCGCGCGCCACCTCGCTGGGCTACGACACCGACCGCTTCAAGCTCGCGGCCTTCGTGATCTCGGCCGCCGTCTCCGGCCTGGCGGGCGGCCTGATGGCGCTCACCTTCCAGATCGCCATCCTGACCGACGTGTCCTTCTACATCTCCGCCGAGGTGCTCTTGATGGTGCTGATCGGCGGCGTCGGCACGGTGCTGGGGCCGGTGGTCGGCGCGGTCGTGCTGGTGACGATGCAGAACTACATGAGCCAGCTGGGCTCGTGGGTGCTCATCGCCCAGGGGACCGTCTTCGTGCTCTGCGTCATGACACTGCGCAAGGGCGTGGTCGGGTCGCTGTCGGAGTACGTCGCGCAGCTGCGCCAGCGCCGGTCGGACCCCGCCCGCGCGCGAACCTCTGCGCCGGTGCCGACGCCGGGTGGCGACGGCGAACCGGACGGACAGAAACGCCCGCAAATCATGAATGCGAATGCGACGTAGCCTAGCTGGCAACGCCGCGTTCCTGTCGATCGCATAAGCTTGGGAGCAAAGGAGCATCCGATGAGCAAACTCGCCACTGTGCCAAGCGCCGAGATCGCGCCGACGGCCGACCTGGAAGACGCCCTGCGCCGCTTCTACGAGCGCTACTCGACCTGCCTCGACGACGCGGACTACGAGCGCTGGATCTCCTTCTTCACGGAGGACGCGCAGTACCAGATCACTTCGCGCGAGAACTTCGACCGCAACCTGCCCCTGGCCGCGATGTCGTGCGATGGCATCGGCATGATCAAGGACCGCGTGACGGCCCTGGTGAAGGTGCTGGTCTACGAGCCGCGCTTCTATCGCCGCTTCGTCTCCAGCGTGCGCGTGGTTTCCCAGGAGTCGGGCGAGATCCGCTCGCGTGCCAACTTCCTGCTGATCGAATCGATGCTCGACCGCGAGCCGCAGATCAACATGGTCGGCACCTACGTGGACGTCCTCGTCCCGAAGGGCGATGGATTCCTGATCAAGGACCGCAAGTGCGTCTACGACAACTCGCGGATCCTGACGACGCTGTTCGCGCCGGTTTGAAGCGGCAGGCAAGCGACACGAGATAGAGGAGGACGCAGATGCAGACCAATGGCGTTGAACGCAAGTGGCCCGAGGGCGGGCCGACCCGCATCCCTTCGTGGATCTACAGCGACCCGGACATCTTCCGCCGGGAGCTTGAGGTCTTCCACTACGGACGGAGCTGGAACTACATCGGCCTGGAGTGCGAGCTGCCGGAGCCGGGCGACTTCAAGCGGACCTGGATCGGCCCGCGCAGCATCCTGGCGCTGCGCGACGAGAACGGCGAGATCAACGTGGTGGAGAACCGCTGCGCGCACCGCGACTCCCAGCTGACCTGGAAGGAATGCGGCCACTTCGACGAGAAGATGGTCATCTGCCCCTATCACAACTGGACCTACACGCTGAAGGGCGATCTCAAGACCATGCCCTTCCTGCGCGGCGCCAAGGGCCTGCCAGGAATGCCGGAGTCCTTCGATCGCAAGAACCACGGTCTGCGCCAGCTGAAGGTGGCGACGCGCGGCGGCACGATCTGGGCCAGCTATCACGACGATCCGCCGGACTTCGCCGACTATGTCGGCCCGGAGATCCTTCCCTGGTTCGACCGGCTGTTCAACGGCAAGAAGCTGAAGCTGCTCGGCATCTCGCGCCAGATCGTGCCCTGCAACTGGAAGTTCTATTCCGACAACACGCATGACGGCTACCACGCCGCCCTGCTGCACACCTTCATCCCGAAGTTCGGCCTGTGGCGTCCGGACGGCGACTATCACGCCGTGCCGACCGAGAAGGGGCGCCATGTGCTCTATCACATGGCTTACTCGAAGAAGCTGCAGGAGGAGCGCAACGAGGTCACCGAGCAGCTGCGCACCGTCCAGTCGGACTACCAGCTCGCCGACCCCAGCCTGGTGTCGCAGTACAGGGATGAGTTCGGCGACATGTCGAACAACGCCTTCCAGGTCTATCCGACGACCGTCATCCAGCAGTTCTTCTCCAGCCTGACGATCCGGCACATCATCCCGAAGACGCCGACCTCGCACGAGATGACCTGGAACTTCTTCGGCTACGAGGACGACGATGCCGAGCTGGTGAAGTGGCGGATCAAGCACAGCAACCTCGTCGGTCCCTCCGGCTACATCTCGGCGGAGGACTCGGAGATCATCGCGCAGCTGCAGCCGGTGGTGAACGAGAACACCAACAATCACGTGATCGAGATGGGTGGCCACGGCATCGAGGCTGCCCATACGATGATCAGCGAGTCGCCGCTGCGCGCCTTCTACGACTTCTATCGTCGCGAGATGGGGCTCTAGCGGCGGCGCGACCGTGACGGTCGGGCCGGCGGCTGCCGCCGGCCCGACGCACTTTGCCAAGCGAGGTAGGATGAGTTCCGAGACCTGGGTGACGGCTGCCACCGCCAGCGAGCTGCCGCCGGGCGAGATGATCGGCGTGCAGCTGGCCGGCGAGCATGTGGCCCTCTACAACGTGGATGGCGCCTTCTACGCCACCAGCAACATCTGTACCCATGCCTTCACCTATCTGAGCGAGGGCTGGCTGGACGGTACGCTGATCGAATGCCCACTCCATGCCGGGCAGTTCGACGTGACGACCGGCAAGGGGCAGGGGGCGCCGATCACCTGCGATCTGAAGACCTTCCCGACCCGCGTCGTCGACGACGAGGTCCAGGTCAGGCTCGATTGACGCGCGTGGCGCCCGCCGGTCCCGCTGCGCTTGACGGCGCCGCCGGAGGCTAGCAGCCTCTCGCCATGCTGAACCTCGATCTCCTGCGCGTTTTCATCGCTGTCGCCGAGTGCGGCGGCTTCACGCGGGCTGCCAGCATCCTGCACCGCAGCCAGTCGGCCGTCTCGATGCAGATCAAGCGGCTGGAGGAGATCCTCGGCGTGCCGGTGTTCGAGCGCCAGGCGACCGGCATCAAGCTCAATGCCGAGGGCGAGGTCTTCATCGGCTACGCGCGGCGGATCCTCCGCCTGGTCGACGAAAGCATCAGCGCGGTCAACACGCAGCAGCGGACGACCAGCATCCGGCTCGGCTGCATCGAGGACTATGCGGCACGGGTGCTGCCCCGCGTGCTGGCCGATTTCTGGCGCGAGCATCCGGAAGTCCACATCGAGGTCAGCACCGGCGAGACCGCCCAGTTGCTGGCCCGCCTCGGCGGCGAGTACGACGTGGTGCTGGCGATGCACCCGGCCGGCAGCGGCGAGGGGCGCCTGGTCTGCGTCGATTCCCTGACCTGGGTGGCCTCCGTCGCCTATGCGCCCGATCCGACGCAGCCCTTGCCCGTGGCGCTGCGACCGGCGGGCTGGCCGGAGCGGGAGTGGGCCTCCCTGGCCTTGGACGGCGCCGGCCTGTCCTGGCGCTGCGCCTACGTCAGCGGCGGCATCGGCACACTGCAGACCGCCGTCGAGCAGGGCCTGGCCGTCGGGGTCCTGAAGGAGTCCACCGTGGTAGGCGACCTGCGGCGCCTGGGCGCCGAGGATGGCTTCCCCTCCCTGCCGCAGGTCGAGATCGCCCTGCACATCGCCGAGCACTGCATTGCCTCGCCGGCGGTCAACCTGCTGGTCGAGAAGGTCGTCTCCAGCCTTGGGGGCGACCGCGGAGAGGACCGCTAGTCCGGCAGGCTGCGCTGTTTCAGCAGCTCGACGAAACTCGCTGCGACCTTCGAGAGCGGGCGGCCGCGATGGGTGCAGATGGTCGTCCTGATGCGGCTCAAGGTCCACTCGCTGAGCGGTATCGCCACCAGCGTCCCGGCCTCGCACTCCAGGCGGGCCGAGATCGATGGCAGGACGGTGACGCCGACGCCAGTGCGGGCGAACTCCTTGGCCATCTCGAAGCTGTTCACCACCAGGGTGTAGTCGAGCTGAATCCCGACGGCGCGCAGCGCCTCCTCGGTCAGGCGGCGGGTGGCGGAGGAGGGGTGCAGCGCCGCCACCGCGGTATCGGCGAGATCGCGCACCGACAGCTTCTCGCGGCTGGCCAGGGGATGGTCCGGGGCCATGATCACGGCGAAGGGGGTCTCGAACTCCGCGAGGTAGTCGATGTCGGAGTTGATGTTCAGCTTGTACATGATGCCGATGTCGGTCTCGTCGCGCAGCAGGGCGTGGATCACGTCGTTGTTGTCGCGGATGACGACCTCGACCTGGAACGAGATGCCGCTGTGCTCCGCCAGGTACTCCCGCATTGCCGGGTTCAGGATGCTGGAGGTGACGGCCTCGATGGAGAAGACGCGGATGACGCCGCGGCGCAGGCCGCGGATTTCCTCGACGGCCGACTTCACGACATCGAAGGAGCTGACCATGCGCATGGCGTACTTGCGCAGGATCTCCCCCTCCGGCGTCAGCACCATGCCGCGCGGGCGGCGCTCGAACAGCGGGGCACCGACGACCCGCTCGAGCACGGCGATATGGCGGCTGACGGCGGAGGGCGTGATGTTCACGTCTTCCGCGCCCTTTCGCACCGATCCCAGGCGCGCCACGCCGAGGAAGGATCGCAGGAAGGCAATCTGCATTGGAACCTCTTTGTCGGAGCACCCCCCGTGCGCCTCATTCGACGGTACCAGAGCGAGGGAGGGAGCTCCAACGCCGTTCCGGCCCTCGGCGCGCTCCATGCACCATTGGAATGCGCTGTCCTGAGGTTGGCGACGCGCGGATCGCGGCGGCGGTCTATGACTTCCCGCGATCTGCAAGAGGAGGACAGCCGTGACGGAAGAACTCTATCATCTCGTCGGCGGACAGCGCGTCGCCGGTACCAGCGGCCGCTTCAGCGACGTCTTCAGGCCGATGACCGGCGAGGTGTCGGCCCGCGTTCCGCTGGCGTCGGCGAGCGAGGTCCGCGCCGCGGTGGAGAACGCCAAGGTGGCGCAGCGGGCCTGGGCGGCGGTCAATCCGCAGCGCCGCGTGCGCGTGCTCCTGGCCTTCCTGCAGCTGCTCAACCGCGACATGGACAGCCTGGCGCGCATCCTCTCCGACGAGCACGGCAAGACCGTGGCCGATGCCAAGGGCGACGTGCAGCGCGGTCTCGAGGTGGTCGAGTTCGCCTGCGGTATCCCGCATCTCATGAAGGGGGAGTTCACCGACAGCGCCGGACCGGGGATCGACGTCTACTCGATGCGCCAGCCCCTCGGGGTTGTTGCCGGCATCACGCCCTTCAACTTTCCCGGCGATGATCCCGATGTGGAAGTTCGCCCCGGCCATCGCCTGCGGCAACGCCTTCATCCTGAAGCCCTCCGAGCGCGCGCCCTCGGTGCCGCTGCGCCTGGGCGAGCTGCTGCTGGAGGCCGGCCTGCCGCCGGGCATCCTGAACGTCGTGAACGGCGACAAGGAGGCGGTGGACGCGCTGCTGAACGACCCGACGTGAAGGCGCTCGGCTTCGTCGGCTCGACTCCGGTGGCCGAATACATCTACGCCCGCGGCACCAGCCAGGGAAAGCGCGTGCAGTGTTTCGGCGGTGCCAAGAACCACGCCATCATCATGCCGGACGCCGACATGGAGCAGGCCGCCGACGCGCTGATCGGCGCCGGCTTCGGCTCGGCCGGCGAGCGCTGCATGGCGATCTCGGTGGCCGTTCCGGTCGGCAAGAAGACGGCCGATGCGCTGCTGGAGGCGCTGCTGCCGAAGATCAGCAAGCTGCGCGTCGGCCCCTCGAACGATCCCGAGGCCGATTTCGGGCCGATGGTGACCAGCGCCCAGCTGGCGAAGGTGCGCGAGTACGTCGAGCTCGGAGTCCGCGAGGGCGCGAAGCTCCTGGTCGATGGCCGTGGCTTCACGCTGCAGGGCTATGAGAAGGGCTTCTACATGGGCCCCTGCCTCTTCGACGAGGTGACCGAGGGGATGCGCATCTATCAGGAGGAGATCTTCGGTCCGGTGCTCTCCGTGGTGCGGGCCGAGGAGTTCGAGGAGGGGCTGCGCCTCGCGTCCGACCACCACTACGGCAACGGTGTCGCAATCTTCACCCGCGACGGCGACTCGGCGCGCGATTTCGCCAGCCGCGTCGAGGTCGGGATGGTCGGCATCAACGTGCCGATCCCGGTGCCGCTCGCCTACTACACCTTCGGTGGCTGGAAGCGCTCCGGCTTCGGCGATCTGAACCAGCACGGCCCGGACGCGGTGCGCTTCTACACCCGCACCAAGACCGTCACCTCGCGCTGGCCGAGCGGCGTGAAGGAGGGGGCCTCCTTCGTCATCCCGACAATGGGCTGACGCGGCCAACCGGCTTGTGCCGGGACAGGAGCGGATATCGCTCCGCGCAACGAAGCTGAGAGGGAGCAGGGGCCATGGCGAAAGACGGCAAGGTCATCATCACCTGTGCGGTAACGGGTTCCATCCACACGCCGACGATGTCGGAGTACCTGCCGCTGACGCCGGACGAGATCGCGGCCGACGCGATCGCGGCGGCGGAGGCCGGCGCCTCGATCCTGCACCTGCATGCGCGCGACCCGAAGGACGGGCGGCCCTCGCCGGACCCGGCGATCTTCATGGAGTTCCTGCCGCGCATCAAGCAGCAGACCGACGCGGTGGTGAACATCACCACCGGCGGCGGCCACGGGATGACGCGTGGAGGAGCGCACGGCGGCGGCGCGCGCGGTGAAGCCGGAGATGGCCTCGCTGAACATGGGCTCGATGAACTTCGGGCTCTTCCCGATCCTCGACAAGATGAAGTCCTTCAAGCACGAGTGGGAGCGCAACCACCTGGAGATGACGCGGGACTTCATCTTCCGCAACACCTTCAAGGACATCGAGTGGGTGCTGAAGGAGCTCGGCGAGGGCTGTGGCACGCGCTTCGAGTTCGAGTGCTACGACGTCGGCCATCTCTACAACCTGGCGCACTTCGTCGATCGCGGGCTGGTGAAGCCGCCGTTCTTCGTGCAGACGATCTTCGGCATCCTGGGCGGCATCGGTGCCGACCACGACAACCTGATGCACATGAAGCGCATCGCCGACAAGCTGTTCGGCGACGACTTCGAGTGGTCGATCCTGGCAGCCGGCCGGCACCGGATGTCCTTCGTCACCATGGGCGCGATCCAGGGCGGCAACGTGCGGGTCGGGCTGGAGGACTCGCTCTACCTGGGCAAGGGCGTGATGGCGAAGTCGAATGCCGAGCAGGTGACGCGCATCCGCTCCATCCTGGAGAACCTCTCGCTGGAGACCGCCACCCCCGACGAGGCCCGCCAGCGCCTCGTCCTCAAGGGCGGACACGACGTCGCCTTCTAGCGTGGCGATGCGAGCGACGCGGCGACGCTGTCGGCCAGCGCCAGGGAGGCGGTCAGCCCGGGGCTCTCGATACCGAAAAGCTGCACCAGGCCCGGGATGCCATGCTCGGCCGGGGTGTCGATGCGGAAGTCGGCGGCGGCCTGGCCGAGGCGGCTGAGCCGCGGGCGGATGCCGCAGTAGCCCGGTCGCAGCGCGCCGTCCGGCAGCTCCGGCCAATAGCTGCGAATCGCCGGATAGAAGCTCTCGGCGCGCGCCGGATCGAGGGTGTAGTCGAGCCGGTCGATCCACTCGACGTCGGGCCCGAAGCGGGTCTGGCCGGCCAGGTCCAGCGTCACGTGGACGCCGAGGCCGCCGCCCTCCGGCACGGGATAGATCAGGTGGCGGAAAGGCGAGCGGCCGGCCAGCAGGAAGTAGACGCCGCGCGCCAGGACCTGCGGCGGGATCAGTTGCACGGGATAGCCGCGCAGGCCGCGCGCCACGTCCCAGGCACCGTGGCCGGCGGCGTTGACCAGGGAGCGCGCGCGCAGGCGCATGGGTTCGCTGCCGCCGGTTTCCAGCACGAAACCCCGGCCGTCGATCTCGCCGCCCTCTAGCGGCGTGCGCAGCACGGTGATGGCGCCTGCCGACTCGGCCTCGCCCTGGTACGCCAGCATCAGGGCATGGCTGTCGACGATGCCGGTGGAGGGCGACAGCAGGCCGCCCAGCGCGCGCACCGCCGGCTCCAGCGCACGCACGGCCGCGCGATCCAGCAGTTCCAGGTCGAGGACGCCGTTCACCGCACCCTGTGCCTTGATCGCCGTCAGGGTGGCAAGCTGCGCCTCGCTGGTGGCGACAATGACCTTGCCCAGGCGGGCGTGCGGCACGCCGCGGCTGCGGCAGAAGCCGTAGAGGGCCTCCCGCCCGGCCACGCAGAGCCGTGCCTTGTGGCTGCCGGTGCCGTAGTAGAGGCCGGCGTGGATGACTTCGCTGTTGCGCGAGGAGGTCTCCTCGCCGATGGCGCCGTTGCGCTCCAGCACCAGCACCTCGCGCCCTGCCAGGGCCAGGGCTCGTGCGATGGCCAGGCCGACCACTCCGGCACCCACGACGACGCACTCGACTTCGTCCATCGTTTCTCCCTTGCCTGCCCCGCGCTTGCCGGCTGCGGCAGGGGACAGGGGACCAGGATGCCCGATGGCTCCCCCTGCCCCTTGCGATCAGGCGTCGGGCAAGTCTCGAAGCGGCATGCGCCGTTCCTTGGCCCGCGCCTGCTTCTATCGCGCGGCGGCGGCTCAGTCCAGCCAAGGGCGGCGGGCCTCGGATCGAGCCGCCCAGGGCCCCCGGGGGGCACTTCGCCCTTGGAGGCGGCCGGCGTTGCCGCGGCGGCGGGGAGGCCCGCTCTCTGGCCGGGCGCGCCTTTCGTTGGCGGTTCCTTGGCTTCGCGCGCTATCATGCGGGGCCGTGCGGCCAGCGGCGTGCGACGGCCCGGCTGCCCTGGCTGCTGTCGGCGCTGTCAGGACCACCGCAGAGGACCGGGCCGGTCATGACCGCGGGGGCTGCTGCGCGCGGCCCGGTCAGCGCGAAGTTTCGGGAGCCTCTAGGGACAAGATGCAAAGCAACTGCCGATGTGATGGACCATGCTCGACCGCCTGACGCTCGACCAGATGCGGATCCTCATCGCCGTGGTGGACAATGGCAGCTTCTCCGCAGCCGCCCGCAAGCTGCGGCGCGTGCAGTCGGCGGTCAGCCAGTCGATCCGGACCCTGGAGAACGAGCTGGGCGTTAAGCTCTTCGACCGTGTGGCGCGCGTGCCGACCCTGACCGAGGCGGGGCGGACGGTGCTGCAGGAGGCGCGGCAGATGATCCGCGGCGTCGAGCAGCTTCGCGCGCGGGCCGAGAGCATTGCCCATGACGTCGAATCGGAGCTGCCGCTCGCGGTCGAGCAGGTCTTCCCCAACGCTGTCCTGATGAGCAGCCTGCGGGCGCTGAGCGAGGCCTTTCCGACCCTGCCGGTGACGCTCTTCACCGAGGGGCTGGGGGCGCCGGAGCAGCAGCTGAGGGACGGGCTCGCGCGGCTCGCGGTCTTTTCGCCGCTGGCGATGGATCCGCCCGGCGTGGAGATGCAGTTCCTTGCCGCCATCCCGATCCTGCCGGTGGTGGCGGCCGATCACCCGCTGGCCGCGTTGCAGAAGCCGATCTCCCAGGAGGACCTGGACGGCCATGTCCAACTGGTGCTGGCCGACCGGGCCGGTCGGGTTTCCGGCCAGAGCGGCGGCACGGCGCGCAGTGCGCGCTCCTGGCGCTTTGCCGACCAGCATGCGCGGCTGCAGTATGCCCTGGCCGGCTTTGGCTGGACCTATGCGCCGGTGCATCTGCTGGACGAACACCTCGCGGCCGGGCGCCTCAAGCGGCTCGACATCGAGGCGCACCAAGGGCGCTACCTCTCGATGTCTCTCTACGTCGCCTATCCTCGCAATCGGCCGCCGGGCAAGGCCGGGCGATGGCTGGTCCAGGAATGGCGCCAGCAGCTTGCCAAGTTGGAGCAGTACGGCAAGGTAAGTTCGCCGCACCGCGAAAGCATTCCCGTGCGCCTGGTGCCAGTGGGCACCTGACCGCCGCCGCCGCCGCCGCCGCCGCCGCCGGCCGCTAGGCCTGCCGGCCGATCTCCCGCAGGAAGCTGGCGCGTTCGCTGGCGGCGCTGAGGACGAAGCCGTGATCGGCGCCGGCCACCAGGAAACGCGCGCCCATGCCGATGTAGGTCGAGGCCCACTGCCGGTCGTAGACGCCGCCCATGCCGAGGAAACGGCCATGCTTGCGGCAGGCCTGGGCGACCTTTTCGTAGGCCGCCTGGACCGAGGGGTGCCCCATCTGCCCGGCGATTCCCATGGTGGCCGTCAGGTCCGCGGTGCCGATCAGCAGGATGTCGATGCCCTCCACCGCGGCGATGGCATCGACGTTCTCCACGGCCTCCGGCGTCTCGATCATGGCGATGACGGCGATCTCGCGATTCAGCGCGGCCTGCGCCTCGTCGGCGGGCGGCGGGCGAAGGCCATACTGCGCGACCAGGCCGCCCCAGCTGCGGTTGCCGACCGGCGGGTAGCGGTAGGCCTGCACGATCGCCTCGGCCTGCGCCGCGGTGTCGACATGCGGCACCACCACGCCCAGCGCGCCGTTGTCGAGCGCGCGCGTGCCCTCGTGGAGGGCGCCGCTGCAGACCCGCACGATGGGCGTGACGCCGATCTGCAGCGCCGCCATGGCGATCTGACTGGCCTGGTCCACCGTCATGGCTCCGTGCTCCATGTCGATGAAAAGCCAGTCGTAGCCCGCCGCCTCCGCCAGCAGCGGCACCAGCGCGCCGCGCAGCGCATGGACGCCGAACCCCAGAGCGAGTTCGCCGGCACGCAGTCGTTCGAGCGCCCTGTTCGTCTGCAGCGTCATGTCGTGGCCTCCTCCCGGCGGGCAATGAAGTTGAGCAGCGTGGCGGCCGCCAGGGCGCCGCCGCTGAGCACCAGGCCGTGATTATGATCGGGGAACCAGGCAATTTCGCTGAGTGTCAGGCGATCCGCCAGCTCGCGCGCGAGGGCAGGGTTGACGAAGTGGCTGCCGAGCGGGGCCATCACCAGCGCCGGCGCGGTCACAGCCGCCAGGCGCGGCTCGATGGTCTCGCCGACGATGTATGCGCAGATGCCGATCAGCGAGTCGGCGTCGCAGGCGCACTGGGCACGATCGGCCCAGGCCAGCAGCGCCGGCTGGCCGTTCGCCCGGTTGGCGGCGACCCCGGCAGACCAGGCCGCGAGGCCCCGCTCGCGGATCTCCTCGGCGAACCCCCGTGCCGCCGTGACGCGGCGGCCATCGAAGGGGGTCGAGAGCGTGGTCACGCTACGCGCCCGCGAGCCCAGCCGCGCCGCCAGCGCCAGCATCATGGCGCCGCCCCACGACTCGCCGACCAGGTGGCACGCTCCGACGCCTTCCGCCGCGAGTACCGCCTCGACATCGTCGACCAGGCCGTCGGTGCTCCAGCGGCCACCGGCCGGCATCGGGCCTGAGGCGCCGTGGCCGCGCCAGTCCGGGCGGATCACGCGATAGCCGGCGGCCAGCAGCGCCGGCAGCCAGCCGTCCCAGGCCTCGGCGCGGAAGCCGAGACCGTGCTGCAGCAGCAGGGTCGGCGGCGCCTCGGCGCCGCGCGCCGCACCCCCGTCGACGCGATAGCGGAGGAGCGTGCCGTCGGCGGCTTCGATCTGCTTCTGCACGCTCATCCCGGCGGCGCTTCCGCCGGGCCGGCCTTCAGACTCCAGAAGCGGCGAGCGTGATGCACCAGCGCCTCTTGCGGATTGCCGCCAAGCAGCACCTGCTCCACGGCGATCAGGAGGATCGTGTGGTCGCCGCCCGGCAGGCGCTCGGCCAGACGGCCCTGCAGGACGGCGGCGGCCTGCCGCACGACCGGCAGGCCGTCTTCGCCGGTCGCCATGTGGCCGCCGGCGAACTTGTCGGCGCCACGGGTGGCGAAGCGTTGCGCCACCGCATCCTGACCCGGCGCCAGGATCGAGATGGCGATTCGCTCTGCCGCCATGAAGGCGGCGTGGCACTCCGCCTTGCGGCCGAGGCACACCAGCACCAGCGGCGGCTCCAGCGACACCGAGCAGAAGGCGCTGGCGGTGAAGCCCCGCGGTTGTCCGGCCGCGTCGCGCGTGGTCGCCACCACGACTCCGCTGGCAAAGCGTGCCAGGGCCGCGCGGAAATCGTCCGGGTGGGCGCTTGGCATGACGGCCGACGCCAGACCGCTCACGCGTCCCCCTCGTCATCCAGCCAGGTGCAGTCGCGCTCCTCGAAGCCGGCCGCCTCGATTAGGTTCTGGATGCCCATGATGTCGAACAGGGCCACGCCCTGGCGAAGACGCTCGCGGACCTCGTTCTCCTGTTCGGCCCTGGCGCGCGCGCCGGCCACGGTCGCGGCCAGCAGCCGGCGAGGGATCGCGATGACCCCGTCGCCGTCCGCGGCGATGATGTCGCCGGGGCGGACGACCGCGCCGGCGCAGACGATGGGGATGTTCACGGCCGCCGGCCCGCGCTTCTCGTCATGGGCGGCGGAGACAGAGGTCGACCAGACGGGAAAGCCCATCTCGCGCAGCCGGTCGGTATCGCGGATGGAACCCTCGATGACGATACCGGCAATCCCTTTGGCGCCGGCATAGGTCGCCAGCAGCTCGCCCAGCATGGCGCCGTCGGTGCCGCCGCCTCCGGTGCAGACCACGACCTGGCCGGCCTCGGCGAGCTGGATGGCCTTGTGCACGGCCAGGGCGTCGCCGGGATAGTTCTGAGCCGTCACCGCCTGCCCGGCGATGCGGATTCCGGGGTTGAGCGCCTTCATCGCCGGGCTCAGGAGCGCCATGCGGCCGGCCACCACCGCCATCGATTCGTGCAGGTCGGCCACGCCGTAGGCCGCCGCCTCCCGCACCAGCGCCGGGCCGCAGGCGGGAATGCGGCGATAGACGATCGAGGCCGCGCTCATGACAGCAGGTTCTCGCGGAAGGTCTTGCCGCTGTATTCGCGGCGGAAGATGCCGCGGGCCTGGAGCAGCGGCACGACCTGATCGACGAAGTCCACGACATACTCCGGCGTCACCGAAGGCGTGATGTTGAAGCCGTGGCAGCCGGTCTCGCGCCACAGGTCCTCGAGCTTCTGTGCCACCTGTTCCGGCGTGCCGATGATCGGCGGGCAGCCGGCGGCCACGGCCCAGCGCAGCGACGCTTCGCGCAGTGTCGCCCGCCCGTCGCCGGTCATCGCCGTCATCGCCGAGCGCATCAGCCCCTGGGACGCGTCGGTGGGCATCTCCTCCAACGGCATGTCGAGCTCGAACTTGTCGAAGTCGACGCCGAGCGAGCCGGAGAGCCGGGTCAGCGCGGCCTCGATGGGAATGCGTCCGACCAGCTCGTCGTACTTGCGCTGCGCCTCGGCCTCGGTGCCGCCGAGCACGACGTGCAGTCCGTAGGTAACCGGCACCGGTCCCTGCTCGGACACGGCGTCGAGCGAGGCCTGCAGCTTCCTCATCGCCGGCGCGTTCGGCTGAATGGCGAAGATCGCATCGGCGTGCTTCACGGCGAAGCGCTGCCCGCGACCGGACGAGCCGGCCTGGAACAGCACCGGGCGGCCCTGCGGCGACGGCAGGGTCGGCGGCGCGGTATGGCTGCTGAAGTACTTCCCCTGGTGCGCGACCAGGGTGACCTTGTCCGGATCGGCGAACATCGGCCGCGTGCCGTCCGCGACGATCGCCTCCGGCGGCACGCCCCGCCAGTAGGCGTGGCAGAGCTCCATGTACTCCTCGGCCCGCTCGTAGCGCTCGTCATGGTCCATCTGGGGGTTACCCAGCGCGCGATGCTCGCCGCGCAGGTTGCCGGTCACGATGTTCCAGCCGATCCGGCCGTTGGTGAGATTGTCCAGTGTGCCGAGCGTGCGCACCGCCAGGTAGGGGTGGGTGCCGGAGAGCGACAGCGTGGCGGCGAGGCCCAGATGCTCGGTGACCGCCGCCATCGGCGCCATCAGCGGCATGGGGTCGTGTGTCGGCCACCAGACCGCGTACTCCATCGCCTCGTGGAAGCGGTCGCGGTAGTGCTCGAAGCCGCCCAGCGTATCGGCGAAGAAGGCACCGTCGAAACAGCCGCGCTCCAGGGTGCGGGCGAGATCCATCCAGTAGGGCAGCGAGCGCAAGCCCTCCAGGCGCTGGTCGGCCGGATCGGCCCAGCTGAGTGTGGTGTGGTTGATCGGGCTGTGCGTCAGGAAGCTAAGCAGGTGCATCTGCTTGGGCATTGGGTCACCTCGGGTACCGACAGGACCGCGGCCGCACACCGGCGGCGTGAGCGCGTCGGTCTGGACCCTGACGCCCTCGACCTGCCATGGGAACCGGCAAAGTCATGATGAAATCCATCGGTCTGACTGATGCCGCCACGGCGCTGCGGGCCGCCCGCGATCATCGCAACTGCTGGCAGGCATCAGAATTTGAGAGGTTCTGGTCGGCGGCCCGATGGACCAGCATCGCGGCCGAGTCTGCGTCGGGCGAAACCGGCGCGGGAACGCGTGACGACCGCGACAGAGATTGCCCGGGGGAATGCCGCATGCGCGCAGCGAGCGCCATCAACATCGACGACCTGCGTCTGGCCGCCAAGCGCCGCCTGCCGAAGCTCGCCTTCGATTTCATCGAGGGCGGCGTGGAGGGCGAAAGCGCGCTGCAGCGCAACGAGGCGGCCTTCCGCCGCTTCCGGCTGATGCCGCGCTATCTCGTCGACATTGCCCAGCGGAGCCAGCAGACGACGATCTTCGGCCGGACCTGGGGCAGCCCCTTCGGCCTCTGCCCGACCGGCATGGCCGGCCTGTGGCGGCCGCAGACCGACAAGCTGCTGGCGACCGCCGCGGCCAAGGCCGACATACCGTCGCTGATGTCCTGCGCCAGCAACTGCGCGATCGAGAAGGCGGTGGAGATCGCGCCACGCAACATGTGGTTCCAGATCTACTGCGGCCGCGAGCGGCGCTTTACCGAGGAGTTCCTCAAGCGGATCGCCGGGCTGGGCATCGAGACGGTCGTCATCACCATCGACGTGCCGGTCACGCCGAAGCGCGAACGCAATCTGCGCAACCGCTTCAGCCGGCCGCTCCGCCTGACCGGCAAGAGCCTGACGGACGTGCTCTCGCATCCCGGCTGGCTCTACAATTTCTGGCGCAACGGCGGCATTCCCTCGATGGAGAACTGGGAAGCCTTCCTGGAGCCCGGGCAGCCGAAGGACAAGTCGACCGATCTCTACGCCAGCCAGACGCCGGCCGGCGACCAGACCTGGCGCGACCTGGAGCACATCCGCCGGAACTGGTCCGGCAACCTGGTGCTGAAGGGGGTGCTGGACCCGGAGGACGCGCGTCAGGCGGCGCAGCTGGGGGTCGATGGCGTCATCGTTTCGAACCACGGCGGTCGCCAGCTCGATCTTGCGCCGGCCTCCCTGGAAGCCCTGCCGGGGGTGCGGGCCGCGGTGGGGCCGGAGATGACGGTGATGCTGGATAGCGGTATCCGTCGCGGATCCGATATCCTGGTGGCCCTCTGCCTCGGCGCTTCCTTCTGCTTCGTCGGCCGCGCCGGCCTCTATGGCGCCGCCGCCTTTGGCCAGGAGGGGGCCGACAAGGCTGTCGAGATCCTGCGGAAGGAGGTTGACCTCAACATGGCCCAGATGGGTGTCACCGCCATCGACCAGCTCGGCCCCGGCCGGCTGCGGCGGGACGGACCGCAGGGGCTGGAGCAGCTCGCCGGCGGCCAGCCGTGACGGGCGCCCTCCGCGGCAAGGCGGTCTTGGTCACCGGCGCGGCCCGCGGCATCGGTGCCGCCATCGCGCGTCTCTTCCATGCCGAGGGCGCCAAAGTCGCCGTCGCCGACCTGAACGAAGAGGGCGGCCGGGCCCTGGTCGGCGCGCTGGGGTCCGGTGCGGCCTTCCATCGCCTGGATGTCAGCGACGAGAGCTCCTGGCAGGCGGTTCTGGCCGCCATCGTCGCGGCCTGGGGCGGGCTCGACGCGTTGGTCAACAACGCCGGCATCATCGTCCGCAAGCCGCTGATGGAAACCGACGTCGCCGACATGGAGGCGCTCTTCCGGGTCAACCAGCTCGGCGTCTTCCTCGGCATGAAGCACGCTGCGCCGATCTTGACCGCGGCCGGCGGCGGCTCCATCGTCAATCTCTCCTCGACCGCCGGGCTGGTGGCGCGCCCCGGCAGCTTCGCCTACAGCGCCACCAAGTGGGCGGTGCGCGGCATGACCAAGGCCGCCGCCGCCGAACTGGCGCCCGCCGGCATCCGGGTGAACTCGATCCATCCGGGCCTCATCGAAAGCGACATGACGAAGAACTACGACGCGGCGGGCAAGGCCGCCGCCCTCGCCGCGGTGCCGCTGGGCCGCATGGGCAGCATCGAGGAGGTCGCCCGGCTGGCCCTGCACCTGGCCTCCGACGCCAGCAGCTACTCCACCGGATGCGAGTTCATCGTCGATGGCGGGCTGACAGCGGTGTGAACAGCCAGCGGCAGCCGATCGTGCGCACCAACCGCGCGGGTCCCCGCCGGCAGCAGAGCGCCCCCGGGTTCGTCCTGCCGTCCGGCAGCTGCGACAGCCACCTCCATGTGCTGGGCCCCTATGCGCGCCATCCCCTGCTGGTGACCCGCAGCGTCGAGCCGCCGGAGGCGCCGCTGGAAGCCTATCGGGAGGCGGTCTGGCCGCTGGGCATCGAGCGCGTGGTCGTGGTGCAGCCCAGCGTCTACGGCACCGACAACGCTTGCCTGCTGGAGGCCCTGGCGGCACTGGGACCGGCCGGCCGAGGGGTCGCGGTGATCGAGCCGGCCCTGTCCGATGCGGCGCTGGAGGCCCTGCACCGGCAGGGGGTGCGCGGCGTGCGCCTGCAGGCGGTGGTCGCCGGCGGCCAGAGCCTCGAGCAGATCGAGGCGGTGGCGCAGCGGATCGCGCCGCTCGGCTGGCACCTGCAGCTCTTTCTCGACGCCGCGACGCTGCCGCCGCTGATGCCGCTCCTCCGGCGCCTGGCGGTGCCGCTGGTGTTCGACCACATGGCGCAGGTCCACGCCGACAGCGGCGAGGATGAGCCCGGGTTCCAGGCCTTGCTCGCGCTGCTGGCGACGGGGCGCGCGTGGGTCAAGCTCGGACACTGCTATCACGCCGCGCCGGCGAACCGCGCCCAGGCGCTCTTCGCCGCCAATCCGAGACAGTGCCTGTGGGGCAGCGACTGGCCGCACATGGCCGAGATGAAGGGCGGCATTCCCGACGAAGGGCTGCTGCTCGCGCGACTGGGGGCATGGTTCCCGGATCCGGCGGCGAGACGGGCGATCCTGGCGGAGAACCCGGCGCGGCTCTATTTCCAGGAGGGGGGCGGCGATGGCTGACAGCGGGCTCTTTCGCACCAACCGCGCCGGCTACCGCCGTTCGCTCAGCGCGCCGGGCTTCGCGCTGCCGCCCGGCACCTGCGACTGCCACATCCACGTGCTCGGTCCCTACGATCGCTATCCGCTGCTCGAAACCGGCACGGTCGATCCGCCGGAGGCCGTCCTGGACGCCTACCGGCGCATCGTCATGCCGCTGGGGGTCGAGCGGGTCGTCGTGGTGCAGCCCTCGATGTATCTCTTCGACAATCGCGCGACTCTCGAGGCGGTGGCGGCGCTGGGCGAGCAGGCGCGGGCCGTGGTGGTGACCGATCCCGCGATCGACCGGGCGGGAGTGCGGGCGCTGCATCGCCAGGGCGCGCGGGGCGTGCGGCTGCAGCGGGCGGCCAGTGGCGGGCTCGGCTTCGAGCACCTGGAGCGGATCGCCGCGCTGGTCGGTCCCCTGGGCTGGCACCTGCAGCTTTGGATCGATGCGCGGGAGCTTCCCGAACTGCTGCCGCGGCTGCGCCGCCTGGACCTGCCGCTGGTGTTCGACCATGTCGCCAAGATCCAGCCCGACAGCGGCGAGGACGAAGCGGGATTCCAGGCGCTGCTGGCCTTGTTGGCGGAGGGGCGTGCCTGGGTGAAACTGGGCAATCCCCTGCACGACGTCACCGCCGCGCGCGCCACGGCCCTGTTTCGGGCCAACCCGCGGCAGGTGGTCTGGGGCAGCGACTGGCCGCATGTCGCCTTTCGCGCGGTGATCGCCGACGAGGGCCGCCTGCTGGCCGACCTCGCCGCCTGGTTTCCCGACGCCGCCGACCGCCAGGCAGTGCTGGCCGACAACCCGACGCGGCTCTACTTCGCCTGACCGCTCAGAACATCTGCCGCGGCAGCCACAGGGCGATGTCGGGGAAGGCGATCAGCAGCGCGACCCCGGCGAGCAGCAGCAGGACGAAGGGGAAGGCGCCGGCGGAGACCTCCTTGATCGAGACCTTGCCGGGTTGCAGGGCCTGGATGGTGTAGAGGTTGAGGCCGACCGGCGGCGTGATCAGGCCGATCTCCAGGAGGATGACCAGCACCACGCCGAACCAGATCGGGTCGTAGTGCAGCTGCACGATGATCGGATAGAGGATCGACAGCGTCATGATCATGATCGAGAGCGCGTCGATGAACATGCCGAGCACGAGATAGATCGCGGCGATGATCAGCAGGATGGCCAGCGGCGGGTAGTCGAGGCCGCCGATCCAGCGGCCCATCTCGCTGGTGATGCCCCAGCTGAAGACGGCGAAGGAGAAGATCTGCGCGCCGAGGATGACGAACATCAGCATGGCGGTGAAGCGAATGGCGGAGATCAGGGAATCCCGCACCATCGCCCAGCGCAGGCGCCGCTGCAGCGCCGCCATCAGCAGCGTCGCCAGGGTGCCCAGGGCGGCGGCCTCGGAGGTCGTCGTCCAGCCCAGGTAGATGCCGCCCAGGATCATCACCACCACCACCAGAAGCGGGGCCATCTGAGCCAGCGAGTGCAGCCGCTCGCGCAGGGTCGGCGGCTGGGCGGCGGCACGCGGGGCAAGGCCCGGGCGCAGCAGCACCTTGACCGCGATGTAGCCCGAGAACAGCAGGGCCATGGCGACGCCGGGGAGCAGGGCCGCCACGAAGAGCTTGCCGACCGAGGTCTCCACCAGGGCGCCGTAGATGATCAGCGGGATCGAGGGCGGGATGAGGATGCCGAGGGTGCCGCCGGCCGCGAGCGAACCCAGCGTCATGCGGCGATCGTACTTCAGCCGCTCGAGGTTCGGCAGCGCCACCATGCCGATGGTGGCCGCCGTCGCGACGCTGGAGCCGCTGACGGCCGAGAACACGCTGGTGGCGGCGATGTTGGCGTGGAACAGCCCGCCCGGCAGGCGGCGCAGCCAGAGCGAGACGGCATCGTAGAAGCGGCTGGCGAGCCCGGTGCGCTGCACCAGCTCCCCCATCAGGATGAAGAGCGGCACGGCGGTCAGGACGTCGCTGGTCGCGCCGTTCCAGATCGCATGGCCGACACCGCGCAGGTAGTTGGGATCGAGAGCGATCAGCCAGATCAGGCCGCTGCCGCCCAGGGCGATGGCGATGGGAATGCCGACCAGCAGCGGGGCAAGCAGCGTCAGCGTCATCCAGAGCATGACGATCATCGGCCGGCCTCCGCCGCGGCGGTCCTGCGGAACAGTTGGCGCGTGTCGCCGACCAGCACCAGCAGGCTGGACAGCCACATCAGCGCGAGGCCCAGCACCATGCCGATCTGCGGATAGACCATGGGGGTCCGTAGCACGCCCTGGGTCATGATCTTGCCGTTCCAGCTGGAGAGCGTGAGCTTGCAGCAGAAGTAGAGCAGCGCCGCGACGTAGACGACCATGAGCAGGGAGCCGAGCCAGCTGACGATGGCCTTGGTGCGCGCGCCCATCATGCCTTGGAAGAAGTCGACGATGAGGTGCTGCCGGCTGCGGGTCACCACCGGCAAGGCGAAGAAGATCAGCCAGCCGAGCACCATGCCGCCGAACTCGGAGCCGACGTAGACCTGCACCCCCAGCGGCCTGGCAACGATCTCCGCCATGGTGAAGAGGAACAGCAGGATGCAGGAGGTCATGGCGATCCAGAAGGAAGCGCGCTCAAACCTGGCGAAGGGCCGCTCGGCCCTTGGCTCTTCCGTGTCTTGCATCGTCCCTCCGCGTGCGCCGCCGGCGCCGCCAAAACGAAATGCCCGGGCGGCCAGCTGCCGCCCGGGCTGTGCTGCGGTCAGAGACTACTGCGCGAGAGCCTCTTCGATCTGCTGGATCACCGTGTCGGCCTCGGGACCGACGCGGTTCTTCCACTCCGGCCAGACCTTCTCGGCGGCGATCGCCCGGAAGCGGGCGTAGTCCTCGTCGCTGGCCTGGGTGATGGTCACGCCGGAAGCCGCCAGGTCGTCGACCGCCTCCTGGTCGCTGCTGGGCGTCCAGGCCAGGATGTCTTCGCCGACCGTGGTGAGCTCCTCGACGACGATCTGCTGCAAGTCGTCAGGCAGCTCGGCCAGGGCCTCCTGCGAGACGATCATGCGGGCGCCGATGAGGGCGAGGTTGACGATGTAGCCGGAGGTCATCACCTCGTTCCACTTCGATCCCTTCACGTTGCCGGACCCGGTGATGACGCCGTCGATCACGTTGGTCTGCAGCGAGGTGTAGACCTCGGTGTTGGGGATGCTCATCGGCGTGCCGCCCATCTCCTCGAGGAAGGCCGCCTGTTCCGGCGTGATGACGCGGATGCGCTGCTCCGCCAGGTCGCCGGCCTTGGCCAGCGGCTTGGAGGACCAGAGGTTCATCGGCTGGTAGAAATAGCGGCCGACCACCAGGGCATTGTGCTGCGCCATGATGTCGTCGAGGGCCGCCGACATCGCCGGCGTATCCCAGGCGCGGCCGATGGCGACCTGGAGTTCCGCCGCCGTCGCCTTCGTCGGCGCGATGAAGGGCAGTTCAGGCGCCGCCAGGATCGGGTAGGTGCCGACGCCGTTCGCCGGCAGCCACTCGGTCACCTGGACCAGGCCGTCGCGGACCAGCGTGAGGGACTCCGCCGGCTTGTAGGGGGTCTCGGCGATGTAGCTGTACTGGATCTCCAGCCGACCGCCGCTGCGCTCCTTGATCCGCTCCAGCCCGGCCTCGATCTTTTTCGCGAATTCGTGCGTCGTCGGCAGCATACCGAAGAACTGCCAGCGGTACTCGGCCGCCTTCGCGGGGGCGGTCATCCCGGCCGCAGCCATTACTGCGATCGCCGAGATCAATACTAGAAATTTTTTCATTTTTCCTCCCCTTTTGCATTGAGTTGTCGCTAGAACTCTAATCTGGCGACCAGCTTTCGTAGAGCAGATTTAGCTCTGTTGACTAATTGAAGTCAATTATCAGCAATTTAGATTGCACCTATCAGTTTTTGTTGGGTTGCGGACTAGGGGCGCCTTCAAGATTTTGATCCTCTCTTTTGCCAGCGAGGTCCCGATGATCGTCGTCCAGCCACCCGAGATCGACTTGCGCCCTCCCCGCCTGACCGCGCCCCCGGGCAGCACCGATTGTCATTTCCATGTATTCGGTCCGCAGAGCCGCTACCCCTACGTCGCCGAGCGGCGCTTCACGCCGCCCGATGCCAGTGCGGAGGACTTCGAGCACGTCTGCCGGCAGCTTGGCATCGAGCGAGGCGTTCTGGTGCAGCCCAGCGGCTATGGCTTCGACAACAGCCGGCTGCTCGACGCCGCGGCCCAGATGACGCTGGAGACGCGCCTGGTCGTGGTGCTGCCTCTCGACGCCCCCGACCGCGAGTGGCAGCGCCATCACGATGCCGGCGCCCGCGGCTTGCGCATGATCGCCACGCAGCCCGGCGGCCTCGGCCTGGCCGAGCTGGAGCGCGCCGGCGCGCGCATGGCCGAGCT
The DNA here is from genome assembly GCA_942492185.1 of uncultured Alphaproteobacteria bacterium. Classification (GTDB taxonomy): domain Bacteria; phylum Pseudomonadota; class Alphaproteobacteria; order Kiloniellales; family JACOMY01; genus CALOEA01. The sequence goes on along the minus strand of CALOEA010000061.1, from coordinate 2,479 downwards.
CGGCTGGCAGATCCAGCTCCTGGTGACACCGGAGCAGCTGCTGGAGGCGGAGAGCCGGCTCGCCCGCCTGCCCTGCCCGGTGGTGATCGATCACATGGCGCACTGCCCGGCGCCGGCCGGTCCGCAGCAGGCGCCGTTCCAGGCGCTGCTGCGCCTGCTGGCGGGCGGCGGCGTCTGGGTGAAGCTCTCGGCCGGCTACCACCTCTCCAAGGAGGCGCCGCCCTATGCCGACCTGCTGCCGCTGGTCCGGGCCCTGGTGGCGGCGCGGCCGGACCGGCTGGTCTGGGCCAGCGACTGGCCGCATGTGACCATGACCAACATGAAGCTCGACAGCACCGCGCTCTTCGACCTGCTGCTCGACTGGGTTCCGGACGAGGCCCAACGCCACGGCGTCCTGGTGAGCAACCCCCAGGCGCTCTACGGATTCCCGTCCCTGGCCGCCACGGAGTAGACGATGCGATTCCTGTTCAAGCAGCGCCTGGCAAGTCCGAAGCCGCAATGCGGCACCTTCGTCTTCAGCCCCGACCCGGCGATAACCGAGATCGTCGGGCGCTCCGGCTCGACTTCCTCGTCGTGGACTGCGCGGCACACGACTCTCGGCACCACGTGAGATCGAGGGCTATGCCAGGAACAGCCGGCCGTCGGTCAGTCCCTGCTGGTCCAGGTGACCAGGCGCCGGATCCGGTGGAGGTGAAGCCCATGCGCTCGACCTCGGGGTGGACGGCGTGGTGATCCCGCACTTCGGCCTCGACCCGGCGGCCTCGGCTGCCGCGGTGAAGGCTGCGCGTTACGCTCCGGCCGGCGAGCGGGGCACCTGTACCGGCATCCGCGCAAACAGCTACAGCCTGGACGACTTCTCCCGCACGGTGGAGGAGGCCAACCGCGGCGCGGCCGTGGTGGTGCAGATCGAGGATGCCGCCGTGCTCGACGGCCTGGACGACCTCCTGCGCACGATCCCGGTGGATGCGGTGATGCCCGGCCTCGCCGATCTCTCGACCTCCCTCGGGCATCCCGGCGGCTTCAGCCATCCCACGGTGCTGGCGGCGGCCGAACGGATGTTCGCCAGCGTCGCCGGCGCCAAGCTGCCGCTCGGCTTCTATATCGCCAACAGCGGCGAGGTCGCGCGCTGGTCTGCCCGCGAGGCCGCCTTCCACGTCTACGCCATCGACTACAAGGTGGTGGCAGAGGGCTATCGCGCCGCCGCGCGGGAGCTGGGCGCCGCCAGCCAGGGCTGAGCCCTCGAGGGCGGCGTCTGCGAAGGCGAAGCGCCCGCCGGTGGCCTGCGCCCCGCCCGCGGGCAGGGCGCGGTCACCCGGGGCGCGGTCACCCGGGGCGCGGTCACGCGGTGCCGGGGCGGCGAGGGGGCCCGCCGGGTGTCCCCGGCGCGGCCGCTTCGACAGCCGCCGATGGAGGCCGGGACCGGCCATCCCGCAACGCTCCTCGGGCGCGCGACCTAGCGGTCGTCCTGCCAGGTGCCCGCCCGCTCCTCGATGCCGGCGGCATCCATGTAGGACTGCAGGCCAAGCAGTTCGTACATCGTCTTGCCGGCTTCGAGCTTGGCGCGGAAGCCGGTTTCCTTGTCGACGCGGGCCTGCGCCGCATCCATCGCCGCCTCGAGATACTGCGGCGGCACCACCAGGACGCCATCGGCGTCGCCGACGATCACGTCGCCCGGGTTGACGATGATTCCGGCCACCGTGACCGGCACGTTCGCCGAGCCGGGCCCGCGCTTTTCCGGATGCGACGCGGAGATCGCGGTCGAGAACACCGGGAAGCCGAGCTCGCTCACCGCCGCGCTGTCGCGCGCGGCACCGTCGATCACCGCGCCGCCCAGCTTCTGCAGCTGTGCGAAGACCGTCACCATCTCGCCCCAGAGCGCGCCCTGCGCGCTGCCGCCGTTCGTCGCCACGATGATCTGACCGGGCTTCGCCAGCCGCAGCGCGGCATGCAGCATGAGGTTGTCGCCGGGATAGTTGAAGCAGGTCACCGCCTGGCCGCAGAGCCTGGCACCGTCGAAGAGCGGCCGCATGGCCGGTGCCATGAGTCCCTGGCGTCCCGCCACGGCGCCCAGCCCCTCGTGCAGGTCGGCCGTGCGCGGGTTTTCTCGGGCGGCCGGGCGAGCGCGCATCACGGGGCAGAAGACGCGCACACACACGCGCGCGTGTGTGTGTGTGTGTGTGTGTGTGTGTGTGTGTGTGTGTGCGAGAGAGAGAGAGAGAGAGAGAGAGAGAGAGAGAGAGAGAGAGAGAGAGAGAGAGAGAGAGAGAGAGAGAGAGACACACACACACACACACACACACACACACACACACACACACACACACACACACACACACACACACACACACACACACACACACACACACACACACACACACACACACACACACACACACACACACACACACACACACACACACACACACACACACACACACACACACACACACACACACACACACACACACACACACACACA
>CALOEA010000060.1:0-46801 GCA_942492185.1 uncultured Alphaproteobacteria bacterium | reverse complement strand
GTGCTTGGATTCCAGTTACGTACTAGAGAGCGTGCCATCAGCCAGCTACCACCGGCCAGCCCGGCCGAGCCGGTGGATGACGGAATCCAGGCCAGGCGCTGCGCGCGGGGCGGCACTGTATTCGCCCTGATGCTCGTCGGTGCGCGGCACGACGAGACCGTCGAGGCCGTCTTGCGCCAGCCGCGCGCGGAGCAATTCCAGGCGGGCGGCATGCGGGCTGCTGTGGCTGGTCATGACCGCTGAAGCTAGGCACTCGCGGGCCCGCCGGCAAGCCTGCAGAAAGCGGGGGAGGAGCTATGCGTTTTATGGCATCAGAAAGTTAAGTAATTGAAACAATGCATAAATGAGCTATGCATCGCCATCAATGGTGCGGTGCACAATAGACGCTGGAAAAGTTCCAGCGCGATCTCTAGATACCACAGCGAACCACACGACACCCGCTTCAATCCACGAGGGCATAGGGCCCGAGGGACTTAGGCCGACGGACCAGAGCGTTCGCGGAACCGGCGGTGATCGTCAAGATGATGAGACGAAAGGAGTTCCTGCCATGACCCGCTTGAGCGCGAAGGAGCCGACGATGCTGCTCGCCGCCGGGCCCCAGGCTGCGCAGCTGATTGCCTTCGAGACAGGCCATCGCCGACAGTCGCCGCATGCGCGACGAGGCCGCCGCCGAAGACCTTCGCCGCGATCGGCAGCTTCGCGAAGCGCTTGCCGACCGGCGTCGCCACCCCAGGCCCGCACGCGCCGCCGCGTCCTCGACCAGCTCCACCGGCTGGATGACCGCATGCTGCGCGACATCGGCCTTGAGCGCACCTCGCTCACCGAGGCCGTCGATGCCACGCTGGAGCGCCGGGCGCCGACCTGGGCGCTGGACTCTTTCTCGATCACCGGCCTGGGCCGCGCCCTGGTCGCTCCGATCGTGCGCCCCATCGTCCGCTGGCACCGCCATGCGACGACCCTGGGCGAGCTGGAGCAGCTCGACGACCACCTGCTGGCCGACATCGGCGTCAATCGCGGCGACCTGCGCCATGCGCCGGAGAGCGTGATCGAGCGCGCCGAGGCCGCCAACCGGAACGAGGCGCTGCAGGCGGCCTGATCGGGCGACTGACGGGCGACGCCCGCTCGCCCCCCTTGTTCGGCCCGGCGACTACCTCAAGCGATCTGCCTCTCTGTGTCGCTTGACCTCGCAGCGGCGTCCTTCCCCGGACGCCGCCGCTTCTTGCTCCTGCGGGGCGCTATCGAGCACGCCGGTCAGCCGCACCCGCGCGCAGGCGTGCCACCTCGCGCAAGCGGTCGCCCTGCAGCTGGTAGAGCGTCCAGGCATAGGACCTCGTGCAGCCCCTGATCGCGACCACGAGCTCGGTCATGCCGTCGCCGTCGGCGTCGAACAGGGCCACCGGCAGGATCTCGGCCGGGCCCTCGGGCAGCGCGTCGAGGTCGCGGGAGGGAGCGGGGTTCCACCAGGTCTCGATCTCCGTCGTCTGCACCGGCCCGCGACCACCTGGCGCAGCAGCAGGAAGGCGTAGTGGCCGACGCTCGGGATCGGCCCGTCGAGGAAGCGCGCGTTGCAGGCACCGGCCAGCAGCACCTCGTCGACACCGTCGCCCTCCAGGTCGGTGCGCAGCACATGCGTCAGGCGAACCGGCGCCTGTTCCAGCCTCCAGCTCGTCCAGCTCGAGGCGCGCGCCGCCTTCGACGTAGACCTCGCCATCGGCGGCAGCAGGGTCTGCTTCGACCGGCAGAGACAGGGGCAGGTTGCTGGCCGCTGCCGGCCCCTCGAGCTGCAGCCGCGGTGCCAGCGAGACGATCGGCTGCTCCAGGCAGCCGCACTCCGCCATCGTCGGCGCGCTGCCCACGTTCTGGCCGAAGACGCCCTCGAGATCGGCCACCCACCAGTCGCGCGGCCCGGTTTCCGGCGGCAGGCGCTCCGCGAGCGGCGTGATGACGCCCTGTTCGACCGAGGCCAGCAGGCAGGCCGGCGCGCCGTCATAGAGCCCCTGGATCAAGCCGCTCTGGGCCTTGGCAAGCGGGACCCCCAGCAACAGGGTGGCGAGGAGCGTGGCGAGGGCGGCGGCGCCGCGCAGGTCGATAGGGCGCATGTACGGTTTCCTCCAGGATCCGCAGACAGGCGCCCAGTCTAGGCCGGCGGGCTGGCCCGAGGGCAGCAAATTGCCCCGCCCCGCTTCAGCGGCCCGCGGCCGGGCGCTCCATCACCAGGATGCGCCACTCCGCCAGGTCGTGCGACGTCAGGGGGCGGAGGCCGGCGGCACTTTGCGCCGCCTCGACCGCGGGGCCTTCCTTGGCCAGCAGCCCCGCCAGAACCAACAGCCCGCCGGGCGCCAGGTGGGCGGCGAACCCCGGGGCCAGGGCGATCAGCGGCTCGGCCAGGATGTTGGCCAGGATCAGGTCGAACGGCGCGGCCTCGGCCAGCGCCGGGTCGGCGAAGCCGTCGCTGACCAGCGTCGCGATGGTCTCGGCGGCACCGTTCAGCCGCGCATTCTCCGACGCCACCCGGATCGCGATGGGGTCGTTGTCGGCCGCCAGGACACGCGCCTCCGGCCAGAGCTTGGCGGCCCCCAGCGCCAGCACGCCGGAACCGCAGCCGAGGTCGAGGACGCGGGCGAAGCGCCGGTCCTCGGCCAGGCGGCTCAGCGCCTCCAGGCAGCCGCGGGTCGACTCGTGCCGGCCGGTGCCGAAGGCCTGGTTGGCATCGATCAGGAGCGGGATGAGCGCTGGCGGCGGCCGGCTGGTGACGTGGCTGCCGTGGACGAAGAAGCTGCCGATCTCTTCCGGCGGCAGCGCCCGCTGGCTCTCCGCCACCCAGTCGCGCTCCGCCAGGGTCTCGAAGAGGACCTCGGAGGCGGCGATGCCGGTCGCCTCGACCAGTGCCAGGAGCGCGGCCTCGACACGCTCTTCCGGCAGGTCCGGCGGCAGGATCGCCTCGAAGGCCACGGGATCGCGCTCGTCGGCGGTCTCCGCCCAGACGGCGCCGCCCAGGGCGCCGAGGATCTCCTCCGCTGCCGGCAGGGCGCTTCGCGGCAGGGTCAGGCGCAGCAGTCTGGTCATGGGAGTTCCCTTCGAGCGGTGCCAGGAAGGGCGCGGCGTGGCGGTCCTGTCAAGCGCCGCGCCGTCAAATCCTGCCCCTCGTTCTGGTCGAGCCGACAGCTCAAAGCTGTGGTTTGCCGTGGCGGCCTTCGGTATCCTGCCCGCCGCGTGGCGACCAGCCGCGGCAAGACAAGCTAGAGGGGGTGTTCATCATGATCTCGCAGAAAGCGGCGCTGCTGCTGACGGTCGGCGCCTTGGCTCTCGCCGGCTGCAAGACGGCGGGCCAGCAGATCGGCAACTCGCTTGGCATCCTGGCCGGCAGCACGAGCGGCAACTACTATGTGACGCAGAGCAGCGGCGTGCTGGGCGGCGTGCTCGGCGGCGAGATCGCCGAGGCGTTGGACGCCGAGAGCCAGCGGCGCGCCAGCGAGGCCACCGGCACCGCGCTCACCACCGGCCAGAACCAGACCTGGAGCAATCCCGATGCCGGCACCAGCGGCCAGGTCGTGGTGGTTTCGCAGCAGCAGGAGACCGCGCCGGTCAAGGTCGAGGTGCTGAAGGAGAACGTTCCCGAACCGCTGCCGCCGATCGACCTGGTCGGCGAGGCCTATGTCGCCACCGGCAATGCCAACGTGCGCGGCGGCCCCGGCACCAGCTATCAGTCGGTCGGCAGCCTGGTCGCCGGCGAGACGGTCAACGTGGTCGGCAAGGTGCGGGGACAGGACTGGTACATGATCAGCCAGGGTGGCGTGGTCACCGGCTACGTCTCCACCACGCTGCTGACCAAGCCAATGTCGCCGATGCCGCTGCTGGCCCTCGAGGTCAAGCCGAAGGCCGCGGTGGTCACCGAGACCGTCAACGTGCCGACCGGACCTGCCGCACGGCCGAACACACCGTGCAGCTCGCCCAACGGCTCGACAGCAAGCGAGGAGGTCGAGGCCTGCCAGTCGCCGACCGGCTGGACCTCGACCACCCGGCCGCCGGTGGCGCCGCGGCGCGGCACCGAAGCCGAACTGGGCAACGCGCGGCCGACCTGGCCGGGCTCCCGGGCGGACCCCGCCTGCCTTGTCGGCCGGGACCACGAAGGCGGCGACCACCTTCTTCTCGCCGGCCTTGTCGAAGGCGATGGTGAGGCGGTCGCCCTCGACCAGCCCGACGGTGCCATAGCCGAACTTCTGGTGGAACACGCGGGTGCCGGGCTGGTAGCCGCCGACGCCCTCGACGCGGACCGGGGTCAGCTCCAGCAGGCGGTTGGCCTGCAGGCCGCGTTGCCGGGCGCGCTCGAAGCCGGGCGAGAGGCGACCCTCGCCCCAGCCGCTGCCCGGCGCCAGGTTGCCGACGCCGCCGCCGGCCGCCCAGGCGAAGCCGCCGGCGCCGCCATAGAGACCCTGGTCGCTCTCGCGTTCCAAGCAGGCCTCCGGCAGCTCGTCCAGGAAGCGTGACGGCAGGGTCGCCGACCAGTTGCCGTGCAGCCGCCGGTTGGCGGCGAAGGAGAGCAGGGCCCGCTTGCGGGCGCGGGTCAGGCCGACATAGGCCAGCCGCCGTTCCTCCTCCAGGCCCTTCAGGCCGCTGTCGTCGAGCGCCCGCTGGTTGGGGAAGAGGCCGTCCTCCCAGCCCGGCAGGAAGACGGTGTCGAACTCCAGGCCCTTGGCGGCGTGCAGCGTCATCAGCGCGACCTTGGGCTCGCTGCTGTCGGTCGCGCGTTCCATCACCAGGGACACGTGCTCGAGGAATCCGGCGAGCGTGTCGAACTCGGCCAGCGCCGCCACCAGTTCCTTCAGGTTCTCCAGCCGGCCGGGCGCCTCGGCGGTCTTGTCGGCCTGCAGCATGGCGGTATAGCCGCTGTCGTCGAGCAGCCGCTCGGCTACCAGCACGTGGCTCTCCTGCTCGGCCTCGAAGCGCCAGCGAATCATATCGCGGACGAATTCGGCCAATGCGCGGCGCGCCTGCGGGCGCAGGTCGTCGGTCTCGACGATCTGCCGTGCGGCGGCGAAGAGCGAAACCCGGCGCTCGCGGGCCAGGCGATGGAGCTGCGCCAAGGTCGCGTCGCCCAGCCCGCGCTTCGGCCGGTTGACCACGCGCTCGAAGGCGAGGTCGTCGTCGCTCGAGTGCACCAGGCGCAGGTAGGCCATGGCATCGCGGATTTCCTGGCGCTCGTAGAAGCGCAGCCCACCGACGACGCGATGGGGGATGTCGGCGGTGAGGAAGCGCTCCTCGAACTCGCGGGTCTGCGCGCCGGTCCGCATGAGGATCGCCATGGAATCGAGCGATTCGCCGCGGGCCTGCAACGCCTCGATCTCGTCGGCGACGAAGCGGGCCTCGGCCTCGCCGTCCCACAGGCCGCGCAGGCGCAGCTTCTCGCCTGGATCGTCCTCGGTCCAGAGCGTCTTGCCCAGCCGCTCCTCGTTGTGGCTGATCAGACTTGAGGCGGCCTCGAGGATGATGCCGGTGGAGCGGTAGTTGCGCTCCAGGCGGATGATGCGGGCGCCGGGGAAGTCCTCCTCGAAGCGGAGGATGTTGCCGACCTCGGCGCCGCGCCAGCGGTAGATCGACTGGTCGTCGTCGCCGACGCAGCAAAGGTTGCGGTGGCTCTGCGCCAGGAGCCGCAGCCAGAGGTACTGCGCCACGTTGGTGTCCTGGTACTCGTCGACCAGGATGTAGCGGAAGCGCTGCTGGTACTTCGCCAGCACCTCCGGGTAGCGGCGGAAGAGTTCCAGCACGTGCAGCAGAAGATCGCCGAAGTCGCAGGCGTTCAGTGCCTGCAGGCGGGCCTGATAGGCGGCGTAGACCGCGATCAGCCGGCCGCCGGCGAGATCGCCGGCCTCGCCGGCCGAGACCCGCTCCGGCGTCAGGCCGCGATCCTTCCAGCGCTCGATGGCGGAGAGCAGCAGGCGGGCCGGCCAGGCCTTGTCGTCGACGCCCTCCGCGGACAGCACCTGCTTCAGCAGGCGGAGCTGGTCGTCGGTGTCGAGGATGGTGAAGGTCGGCTTCAGCCCGACCTTCTCGGCGTCGGCGCGCAGCATGCGGGCCGCCAGCGCGTGGAAGGTGCCGAGCCACCAGCCCTCGACCGGGCGGCCGAGGATGGCGGAGATGCGCTCCTTCATCTCCTGTGCCGCCTTGTTGGTGAAGGTGACGGCCAGCAACTCGCCGGGGCGGGCGCGCCCGCTCACCAGGATGTGGGCGAGGCGGGTGGTCAGCACCCGCGTCTTGCCGGTGCCGGCGCCGGCCAGTACCAGGACCGGGCCCTCGACGGCCTCGACCGCGCTGCGCTGCGCCTCGTTCAGCCCGCGCAGGTAGGGTGCCTCGGCAGGGTTCGGCGGGAGCGGCGGCGCGGATTGGGGGCGGGTATCGACCATGGCCCCCCTTATATAGGGCGCAGGCGCCGAGTCGAAGCCGCCGGCCGTCAGGCGCGCGCTTGCGCCCGCCGCCGGGCGAGCTGCCGCTCGCGCCACCAGATGAGCAGGCCGCTGCCGACGATGACAGCCGATCCGAAGGCAACGTTCCAGGTCGGCAGGTCGCCCCAGACCAGGAAGCCCAGCAGCGTGGCGAAGACCAGCGAGATGTAGCGGAACGGCGTCAGGAAGGAGACCTCGGCATAGCGAAAAGCCTCGATGTGCAGGAAGTTCGCGGTGGTCTGCAGCACCGCGCTCACCGGCACGATCCACACCCAGTCGAGCGTCGGCGCCACCCAGCTTTCGCCGATCGACCCCAATCCGCCCGCCAGGGTGACGGCCAGGATGGCGTAGAAGAGGATGCCCAGGCTGGCCTCGGTCGCCGAGAGTCGCCGCGAGGCGATGTCGCGCAGCGCCGAGCAGAAGGCGGCGCCCAGCGGGAAGAGCGCGGCGGTCCAGAGGTAGCCCTGCCCGCTCGGCAGCATGGCCAGCGTGACGCCGACGAATCCCAGCAGCACCGCGCTCCAGCGCACCCAGCCGACCCGCTCCTTGAGGATCAGCGCCGCCATTGCCAAGGCGATGATCGGCGAGGCGAAGGCGATGGCGAAGGTGTCGGCCAGCGGCATCCGCTGCAGCCCGGAGAAGAAGAGGTAAGTGGAGGCCGCCATGCAGAGGCAGCGCAGCGCCATGCCGCGGCGGTTATGCACCCGCAGCACGTGGAGCCGCCCGCTGACGGCGAGGAAGAGGAGCAGGGCGGTCAGCACCAGCAGGCCGCGCATGACGATGAACTGCGAGATCGGCGCGGCGGACAGCGCCAGCTTCACCAGCGTATCGCCGACCGTCAGCAGCAGCGATGCGGAGATCACCAGCGTGAGCCCGAGGCCGGCCGCCGGCCGCAATCCGATGTCGTGCCGGGCGGCCGCCAGGGCCGGCGGCGCGCTCATCCGCGCCGCACCTTCTCGCGATGCAGGATGAAGAGGCCGCTCATGCAGATGATGCAGGCGCCCAGCGCCACGTTCCACTGCGGGACGTCGCCCCAGACCGCGTAGCCGGCGGCGGCGGCGAAGACCAGGGTGATGTAGCGGAAAGGCATGACCAGCGAGAGCTCGGCCAGGCGGTAGGCCTCGACGATGAGGTACTGCGCCCCGGCCAGCAGGACTGCCGCGGCCAGACCGAACAGCAGTTCCTGGCTGTCGGGGGTGATCCAGGCCGCCTCGAAGGGCAGGGCGGCGAAGCTGGAAAGACTCACCGCGAAGGTGTTGTAGAAGAGGATCGCGACCGAGGCGTCGGTGGCCGAAAGGCGCCGCGAGACGATGTCGCGGATCGAGACGAAGACGGCGACCGCCAGCGGCAGCAAGGTGACCGTGAGGGCGTAGCCCTGGCCCGTCGGCGCCAGCAGTACCAGCACGCCGAGGAAGCCGCAGCAGACCGCGCTCCAGCGCCTCCAGCCAACCCGTTCGCGCAGCAGGAAGGCGGCCAGCGCCGTGGTGAAGATCGGCGCGGCGAAGGTGATGGCCGAGGCGTCGCCCAGCGGCATCAGGGTCAGGGCGTTCAGGAAGCAGTGGGTCGAGGCGACCATGGTGAGGGCATAGACCGCCATGGCACGGCGATTGTGCACGCGCAGCAGGCCGAGCTGCCGGGTCGCCGCCAGCCAGCCGAGAATGAGCAGCGTGGCGATAAGGCCCCGGATCAGGATGAACTCGCCGACCGGCATGCCTTCGGTCACCAGCTTGGCGAAGGTGTCGTTCAGCGACAGCAGGAGCCCGTTGCCGAGGACGCAGGCAACGCCCAGGCCCGGGCTGGCGCCGTAGCCGCGCGCTGCGGCCATACGACTGCGGCGGCGCAGCACTTGCGGCGGGCTGGTGGTCATGATGGCGGCAGAGTGCGGCGCTGCGTCGCGCCCGACAAGCGCCGCGCCTGCATGGCTCCCCGGCAGGACTGCCGGGGGGTGGCGCGCCTTCGCCGAGCGACGTCCGAGAGACGCCCTCCCGCGTCCACGGCGTTCCAGCGCCGGCCGGGGCCGTCCGGCTCAGGGTGCCGTCGGACCCTCGCTGGCCACCATGGCGCTGCGCACCAGATCGCCCTCGACCGCGATCACTTCCATCGTCGCCGTGGCGGCAGGGCCGTTCACCGTCATCTCGTAGGCGATGCGGGTACGACCGGCGGCAGCCACTCCACCGGCTCGCTGGGCAGGGCCGGCAGGGGGAGCAGAAACCGCAGGCAGGCGAGGGCGTGGGTCAGGAGACGCAGGGAGCCGTTCCTTACTCGGCTGCCGCCTGCTGCGGTGCGCCGCGATAGCGTTCCAGGAGCGCCGTCCCGCGCAGCTTGGTGCGCTCCAGGTGCGCCTCCTTCACGTGGCCATAACCCCTGATCTGTTCCGGCAGGCGCAGCAGTTCCAGCGCGGTGGCGTGGTTCTCCGGCGTCAGCGTCCGGCCGACCTCTGCCAGCAGCGCCTCGTAGTCGGCCAGGACCTGCCGCTCCATCCGCCGCTCGGCCGTGCGTCCCATGACGTCCAGCCAGGTGCCGCGGAAGCGCCGCAGTCCGGCCAGCAGGCGGAAGGCGCGGAACATCCAGCGGCCATACTCCTTCTTCTGCAGCTGACCCGTCACCGGATCGCGCTTGGCGAAGAGTGGCGGCGCCAGGTGGAACCTGAGCTTGAAGTCGCCCTCGAAGGTCTGCGCCAGCTTCTGCTCGAAGCGGCCGTCGGTGTAGAGCCGGGCCACCTCGTACTCGTCCTTGATCGCCATCAGCTTGAAGAGATAGCGCGCCGCCGCCTCGGCGAGGCCGCTCATCCCCGGCGCCCGCGCCGCCTCGGCGGCGCGCAGCCCCTCGACCTGGCGGCGGAAGCGTTCGCCATAGGCGGCGTTCTGGTAGTCGGTGAGCACGGCGACCCGCCGCGCGATCAGCTCCTCCAGGGTCTCGCTGATCGGGCTCGGCGCGCCGGCGTTCGCCTTCGGCGCCGCGACGCGCTCGACGGCGGCGAGATCGAGGGCGGCGCGGCGGCCCCAGAGGAAGGCCTGCTGGTTGAACTTCACCGCCACGCCGTTCAGCTCGATCGCCTGGTTCAGCGCCTCGCCGCCCACCGGGACCAGGCCGCGCTGCCAGGCGAAGCCGAGCATGAAGAGGTTGGTGGCGATGGAGTCGCCCAGCAGGCGGCTTGCCAGGCGGTGCCCCTCGACGAAGTGCGCCCGCTCGGCGCCGGTCGCCTGGGCGATCAGGTCGCGCAGCTCGCCGCCGGGGATGGCGAAGTCGGGATTGCGGGCGAACTCGCCGGTGATCTGCTCGTAGGGGTCGACCACGGCCCAGCTCTTGCCCTGTTGCAGCTTCGAGCGGCCCTCCACCGAGGCGGCGACCACCAGGTCGCAGCCCAGCAGCAGGTCGGCGCCGCCGGCCGAGATGCGCACGGCGTGGATGTCCTCCGGCCGCGGCGCGATGCGGATGTGGCTCATCACCGCGCCGCCCTTCTGCGCCAGACCGGTCTGGTCGAGCACCGAGCAGCCCTTGCCCTCGATGTGCGCGGCCATGCCGAGCAGCGCGCCGATGGTGACCACGCCGGTGCCGCCGACGCCGGTCACCAGGATGTCGTAGGGCGCGCTCAGCGCCGGAATGGCCGGCTCCGGCAGGACCGTCCAGGCGGCGACCTCGACGGCCTCGGCCTTGTGCTTGCGCAGCTGGCCGCCATGCACCGTCACGAAGGAGGGGCAGAAGCCCTTCACGCAGGAGAAATCCTTGTTGCAGCTCGACTGGTCGATGGCGCGCTTGCGGCCGAACTCGGTCTCCACCGGGATCACCGAGACGCAGTTCGACTTCACCGAGCAGTCGCCGCAGCCCTCGCAGACCGCCTCGTTGATGAAGGCGCGCTTGGCCGGGTCGGGGAAGGTGCCGCGCTTGCGCCGGCGGCGCTTCTCGGCGGCGCAGGTCTGGTCGTAGATGAGGCGCGGTGACGCCGGGAATCTCGCGCAGGCGGCGCTGGACCTCGTCGAGTTCGCCGCGGTGCTAGACCGTGACGCCCTCGGCCCAGGGGTAGCCCATCGGGTACTTGTCCGGTTCGTCGGTCACCACGGCAATCTCGCCGATACCCTCGGCGCGGATCTGCCGCGTGATGGTGGCGGGGTCGAGCGGTCCGTCCACCGGCTGGCCGCCGGTCATCGCCACGGCGTCGTTGTAGAGGATCTTGTAGGTGATGTTGACCCCGGCGGCGACCGTCTGGCGGATCGCCAGGAGGCCGGAGTGGTAGTAGGTGCCGTCGCCGAGATTCTGGAAGACGTGGTTGGTGGTGGAGAAGGGCGCCTGGCCGACCCAGGCCGCGCCCTCGCCGCCCATCTGGCTGAAGGTCATGGTCTCGCGGTCCATCCACTGCGCCATGTAGTGGCAGCCGATGCCGGCCAGCGCGCGGCTGCCCTCGGGCACCTTGGTCGAGGTGTTGTGCGGGCAGCCGGAGCAGAAGGTGGGTACCCGCTTCACCGGCGGCGGCTCGCCGGCCTGCGACTGTTCCTGGCGATCGAGCCAGCGCAGCCGCTCCTCGATCCGCTCGTTCGTGTGGAAGCGGCGGATGCGGCCGGCCAGCGCGCGGGCGACCTGCGCCGGGCTCAGCTCGCCGGTGGAGGGCAGGATCCAGCGCCCGGCCTCGTCGAACTTGCCGACCACCCGCGGGCGGACGTCCTCGCGCCAGTTGTAGAGCTGCTCCTTGAGCTGGTTCTCGATGACGCCTCGCTTCTCCTCGACGACCAGGATCTCCTCCAGGCCCTCGGCGAACTGGCGGATGCCCTCTTGCTCCAGCGGCCAGACCATGCCGACCTTGTAGATCGAGAGGCCCATGTCGGCGGCCTGCGCCTCGTCGATGCCGAGGTCGTCGAGCGCCTGGCGCACGTCGAGGTACGACTTGCCGGAGGTGACGATGCCGAAGCGCCGCTTCCGGGCCGTCCAGCATGGTGCGGTTCAGCTTGTTGACGCGGGCGAAGGCGAGCGCGGCATAGAGCTTGTGGCGATGCAGCCGCTCCTCCTGCTGCACCATGTCGAGCGCGCCGTTCCACTGGATGTTGAGGCCGCCCGGCGGCATCTCGAAGTCGCTCGGCAGGCGGATGTCGAGGCGGTGCGGATCGACGTAGACCGAGGCGGTCGCCTCGACCGTCTCGCCGACGCACTTGAAGCCGACCCAGCAACCGGAGTAGCGCGACAGCGCCCAGCCATAGAGGCCGTAGTCGAGGAACTCCTGCACGCCGGCCGGCGAGAGCGTCGGCATCATGGCGTCCATGAAGGCGTATTCGCACTGGTGGGCCGTGGTCGAGGACTTGGCGGCATGGTCGTCGCCGGCCAGCAGCAGGACGCCGCCGTGCGGCGAGCTGCCGGCCATGTTGCCGTGGCGGAAGACGTCGCCGGAGCGGTCGACGCCGGGGCCCTTGCCGTACCACATGGCGTAGACGCCATCGTACCTGGCAGTCGCCGAAGAGGGTGGTCTGCTGCGTGCCCCAGATCGCGGTGGCGGCGAGATCCTCGTTCACCCCCGGCTGGAAATGGATGTGGTTCTCCTTGAGGAAGCGGCGGGCCTGCCAGAGCAGCTGGTCGAAGACGCCGAGCGGCGAGCCGCGGTAGCCGGAGATGAAGGCGGCGGTATTGAGGCCGGCGGCGAGATCGCGCTGGCGCTGCATCATCGGCAGGCGCCCCCCCCCAAAACGTCTCCCCCTCCTCGGCCGCCCGGGCAGCACCAGCGCCTGCGGCCGACACCCGCCCCCCTCCGCCTGCGCCCGCCGCTCTCCTCGCCTGCGCGCTCCAGGCCGTGTAAAAAAAAAAAAAATGCTGACCCATCTGTCCACGGTAAACGAGCAGGTGCCGTCAGAAGGCAATTCTGATGTCACCGTGCTGAACCCCCTGACCCGACGGCTGGCCGCGGCGAGGCCCCGGTTGGTTGCCGGGTCCTCGCCGCGCTTGCCATTGCGCTTGCGGTCAGGCGCTTGCTTCGTCCGGGCGTCGCCGACGTGCGGCGTGGATTTCCCGCACCACGCCGATACGGCAGCTCTCCAGCCTTCAGGTAGTTCACCGCGGCTTGCGGGGTCCCACGGCGATGACCGCAGGCGGCAGCCTCGGTCCCCTCCGGCCTGCGGGCCGGACCCTGCACCACCGGTTCCATGTCGAAGGGCTTCCGAGTTCGGCGAAGAGGGAGCCCTGCTCCTCGTCGCTGAGGCGCAGCTGCTCGGCGTGGCCCAGGATCTTGCCCTGCTCCTCGCTGTCCACCGTGCCGTCGGCCTTGGCCGCGGTCACCATGGCGATGACGATCAGGCGGGCAAGGCCGTCCTGCGCCGCCGGCTCCTGCGGCAGGAAGGCTGTCGGCAGCGGCGGGGCAGCGTCGCTGGCGGGAAGGGGCGCCGCCGCGGCGCCCTGGCCGGCCTTGTGCTTCTGCCAGGCGTGCCAGGCCAAGCCGCCCAGCGCGGCGATCCCGCCGTACTTCAGCGCCGTGCCGGCAATGTCGCGCCCGGTCTCGGTGAAGAGCGGCGCGACACGCACCTCTGACAGCACCGGCCCAGCAGGGCATTCAGGTCGAGCATGGGCACTCCCTCGTTGGTCCGTTCACTCAAGCGCGGGGGATGTGGAGGGGCCGGCCATTGTCGCGGCCCCGGCGGCGAAAAGGCGCAGGCCCGAATTGCAGTTCCAAAGCCGACAAACCGGGAGCCGGCCGAAACCACGCCCTCGGCGCGAAGGGCACTACCCTGGTTCCCGGGGCGAAGCGCGTCCCCGGCGGGCCGCCCGGTTTCGCGCGCGCGGTTCTGGGGGGGTCGCCCCTGCCTCGGTGCAGGGCGGCGATCTCGTCCTTGATGCGGAGTTTCTCTTTCTTGAGCTGGTGCAGTGTCAATTCGTCGGGGTGCGGCCTGATTTCTTCCTCGTCCCCCCCCCCCCCCCCCCCCCCCCCCCCCCCCCCCCCCCCCCCCAAACCCACCCCCCTCCCCCCCCCCCCCCCTCCCCCTCCCCCCTTCTCCCACTCCCTTCCCTCCCTTACACGTTCCGTCATCGGTGAGGACCCCCTCATGGCCGCGCCACAGCGCCTCATCGTCGGTCTCACCCGGGGGCCAGCGGCATCGCCTACGGCGTGCGGCTGCTGGAGCTGCTGCCTGCGCCCGCTGCCCCCCGGTCCGAGTCCCATCTGGTGATGAGCCGCGCGCCGCCGAGGTCACGCTGGCCTACGAAAGCCGTCTCAAGGTCGCGGCGGTGAAGGCCCTGGCCGACGCGGTGCACGCCAACGACGACATGGCGGCGCCGATCTCCTCGGGCTCCTTCAGGACGTTGGGCATGGTGGTGGCGCCCTGCTCGGTGAAGACCCTGGCGGAGATCGCCAGCGGCGTGACCACCAGCCTCCTGGCGCGGGCCGCCGACGTGGTGCTGAAGGAGCGCCGCCGCCTGGTGCTGATGCTGCGCGAGACACCGCTCACCACCGGCCACATCCGCAACATGCTGGCGGTCAGCGAGATGGGCGGGATCGTCGCCCCGCCGGTGCCGGCCTTCTACACCAGGCCGCGAGACCATCGACGCTCTGGTGACCCAGTCTGTCGGCCGCGTGCTCGACCTCTTCGGACTCGAGGTGCCGGGGGTCGAGCGCTGGGGCGAGGACCCGCTGACGTCTGCGGCACTTCGAGGAGGTCGCCGCTTGGCGGCCGCAAGAAGGGCCATGCGCACCGCGCTAGGGCAGCAGGAACCAGATCGCCGCCAGCGGCGGCAGGTCGGGAAAGCTGCCGGTGAGCAGCGAGGCGAGGTCGGCGGTATCGATCGGCGCCGGGCCTTCGGCCGCGAGGGTGACGTAGGCCAGCAGGTTGGCCGCGGCCAGCCGCGGTTCCGGTGCGCCGGCCGCGATCGGCAGCAGCCGTGCCAGGCGCAGCTGCTCCTGCCGTTCGGCCTCGATCTCCAGCTGCAGCAGCTTGGCGCGCAGGTCCTGCGCGTCGTCGTCGCGCTCGCCCTTCAGATGGCGCCTGGCCGCGCGCAGCGGCAGGACCACCCCCTGCTGCCAGCCGGCGACCGACTTGACCAGGCGCTTCAGCTGGGTCTTCGTCAGCTTCTGACCCCGCGCCCCGGCCCAGCAGCAGAACAGCAGCAGGTTGACGTCGAGACCCTGGCGGTCCTGCAGCGACAGGCAGGCGGTGGCGACGGCCGGGCGGTCATAGACCGCCAGCGAGAAGGTCCAGAGCTCGCGGGCTGCCGAACGCTCTTCCAGGGACCGGGCCATCGCCGTACCCCGCTGTCTCACGCCACCTGGCCGTCCCCCAGGCAGACGCCCAAGGCACGCGCGGTGCGCACCAGCGGGCCGTCCGGGTCGACCATCGTCGAGTGTGACACGGCTTCCGCCAGCGGGACAGAGATCACGCCGCGGCCGCTCCAGGCGACCATGCGGTCGAACTGGCCGGCCATCAGCAGGCGTACGGCCTCGACGCCGAAGATCTGCGCCATCAGGCGGTCGCGCGCCCCGGGGCTGCCGCCGCGCTGCAGGTGACCCAGGATGGTGACGCGGCTCTCCCAGCCGGTGAGGCGGGTCAGGATGCGCGCTACCCGCTGGCCGACCGAGCCCTCGCCGCTGTCCGACGGCAGCCCGGGGCCGGCCAGCCCCTGGTCGGCCGCCTCGGCGACCACCACCAGGGCGAAGCCGCGGCCGCCGGCCTTCAGCCTCTCCAGGTGGTGGGCGACGGTCGCCAGGTCGTAGCGGACCTCCGGCAGCAGGATGACGTCGGCGCCGCCGGCGATCCCGGCCGAAAGGGCGATGTGGCCGGCATCGCGGCCCATGGTCTCCAGCACCATGATGCGGTCGTGGCTCGCCGCCGTGGGCTGCAGGTGGTCGAGCGCCAGGGTGGCGACCTCGAGCGCCGAGGCGTGGCCGATGGCGATCTCGGTGCCGTCGACGTCGTTGTCGATGGTCTTCGGGATGGCGACCAGGGGAATGCCGCCCTGCTGCGCCAGGCGGCGCAGGATCTTCAGGCTGCCGTCGCCGCCGATGCCCACCAGGGCGTCGAGCCCGAGGCCGCGCCAGCCGGCGATCACCTCGTCCGAGCGGTCGCGCCGGCTGCCGTCGGGCATCGGATAGTCGAAGGGATTGCCGTGGTTGGTGGTGCCCAGCACCGTGCCGCCCTGGCGCAGCAGCGTGCCGTCGAAGCGCAGCGGATCGAGCCGCTCGGCCTCGACCGGGCGGGTGAGCAGACCGGCGGTGCCCTTGGCGATGCCCCAGACCTCCAGCCCCTGGCGGGCGCCGGCCAGGACCACCGCGCGCAGGGCGGCGTTCAGGCCGGCGCAGTCGCCGCCGCTGGTCAGCAGGCCGATGCGGCGCAGCCTCTTGTGTTGCAGTGCGGTAGACATGACCCCAGTCTCCGATAAAGCCGGCCGTCCTGCAACGCCGCCACCCCGGTAGGACGAAGAGGCGCTTGCCGAGCCCCCGGTGGCGCGGTCTATCTTCCTGCCGCCGGAGAACGCGCCAGAGGGACGCCAGGGACCGCGATGAGCAACGAGACGTCGGATGCGAGGCAGGAGCAGCTGCACGCGATGCTGGAGGAGCTTCGCTCGGAGCATCGCGATCTCGACGACGTGATCCAGCAGCTGATCGAGCGGGCGCCCTTCGACCAGCTGCAGGTGCAGCGCCTGAAGAAGCGCAAGCTGGCGCTCAAGGACCAGATTTCGCAACTTGAGGGGCTGCTGATCCCCGACATCATCGCGTGACGGGCGCGGGCCGGAGTCGGGGCGGGGCGCCTGTTGCGCCGCAGCAGCAGCCTGCGATAATGCCGGCGGGGACGAGGCCGGGAGTCGTGCCGCTGCATGCGCGATACCGGCAGGACAGCACGGTGCCGAAGAAGCACCGGGCAGGAACGCATCGGGAAAGTAGACAGCCGTGAACGACACGAGACCGCTGGTCGGCGTGATCATGGGCAGCCAGTCGGACTGGGATACGCTGCGGCACGCGGCGGAGACCCTGGGGCGGCTGGGCATCGCCCACGAGACGCGCATCGTTTCCGCCCACCGCACGCCGCGCCGGCTGGTGAGCTATGCCGAGAAGGCGCGCGATCGCGGCCTGAAGGTGATCATCGCCGGTGCCGGCGGTGCTGCCCATCTGCCGGGCATGACGGCGGCGCTGACGCCGCTGCCGGTCTTCGGCGTGCCGGTCGAGAGTCACAGCCTCAAGGGCCAGGACAGCCTCTATTCCATCGTGCAGATGCCGGCCGGAATCCCGGTCGGCACGCTGGCCATCGGCCGCGCCGGCGCCATCAACGCCGCCCTGCTGGCCGCCGCCGTGCTGGCGCTGAGCGACCCGGCCCTGGCCAAGGCGCTCGACGCCTTCCGGGCGCGGCAGACCGAAGCGGTGGCGGAGGCGCCCAGCAATGGCACGGCCTAGCGAGAGCCGCGGCAGCCGCGAGGCCGCGAGTACGACGGCCAGCCGCCGCGAACAGGCGGCCCGGCGCGAGGCGAGCGGCCCGCAGCCGCTGCAGCCCGGCGCCGTCATCGGCATGCTGGGCGGCGGGCAGCTCGGCCGCATGTCGGCGCTGGCGGCGGCGACGCTGGGCTATCGCACCCATGTCTTCTGCCCGGAGAAGAATGCTCCGGCGACCCAGGTGACGCCGCTCAGTACCCAGGCCTCCTATGACGACGAGGAGGCGCTGGCGGAGTTCGCCAAGGCGGTCGACGTGGTCACCTTCGAGTTCGAGAACGTACCCGCCCGTACCGCCGATTTCCTCGCCGAGCGCGTCCCGGTCAGGCCCAGCCCGGCGATCCTGCGGATCTGCCAGAACCGGCTGCGCGAGAAGGATTTCCTGCGCGGCATCGGGGTGCCGACGACGCGCTTCGCCGAGGTCTCCGGCATCGATTCGCTGACGCGCGTGGTGCGGGACATCGGACGCCCCTGCGTCCTGAAGACCACCGAGATGGGCTATGACGGCAAGGGCCAGGTGATGATCCGGGCGCAGTCCGACCTTGCCCAGGCCTGGGAGGAGATGGCCGGGGCCACCGCCAAGGGGCGCGAGGTTCAGGGCATCGTCGAGGCCTTCGTCGACTTCCGCCTGGAGATCTCGGTGATCGTCGCGCGCGGCCTAGACGGCACCGTGCAGGCCTACGTGCCGGTGGAGAACCAGCACCAGAACCACATCCTGGACCAGACCATCGTGCCGGCGCGGATCAGCGAGCGGGCGGCGGTGAAGGCCGAGGCCATCGCCCGCCATACCGCCGAGGAGATCGGCCTGATCGGCCTGCTGGCGATCGAGATGTTCGTCACCGCAGAGGACGAGATCCTGGTCAACGAGCTGGCGCCGCGGCCGCACAACTCTGGCCACTGGACGCTGGACGCCTGCATCACCTCGCAGTTCGAGCAGCACGTGCGCGCCGTCGCGGGCCTCCCGCTGGGCTCGACCGACCGCCTGTCCGACGCGGTGATGAAGAACCTGATCGGCGAGGAGGTCGAGCGCTGGCGCGCCATCCTGGCCGATCCCTCGACCAAGCTGCACCTCTACGGCAAGGCCGAGGCCCGCCCGGGCCGCAAGATGGGGCACTTCACGCGATTGATTGCGAAGAGCGACTGACCGCGCAGGGCTTGCCGCTGCGGCCTACTTCCAGGTTCCGTCCGCATTGCAGGTGAGATTGCCGCCCGAGCAGAAGCCGGGAACGAAGGCGATGTCGCCGTCGGCCGGCTCGTTGAGCGCGATCTGGTCGGTGGAGCCGTCGTGCCTGACGTGGACACAGTTGCCGGACGTGCCCAGATCGCTTTTCAGTTCGAAGGCTCGCTCGGATTTGGGCACGCGGCCTCGGCTGTCTGCGAGAAGGCCATCCAGGTCCGTAGAACAGCCGCTGCCATCGCAGTACGGGCCATGCCGATCCCCCTCCCCGGAAGTATCTTCCAATCCTCAGTCAGTAAGAATCTTGGGTCGCCAGACAGGGCCGCACGAGGAATTGTTGCCGATAACCGCTCCGTATCCGACTTGATCAGAGAAATCGCTTTGATTCGATGATATCGGCCGCGGCTTTACTCACGCCCCGAATCCCTTGCGGCCGGCCTTGATGCCCCGCTGCAGCAGGCGGTCGGGCAGGGACAGCAGCTCCTTCATGCCCTTGCCGAGGCGGCCGCCGAGCTTCACCACCCGGGCGAGCTGGCGGTCGAGGAAAGCCCAGGTGCGCTCGTTGCCCTCGCTCTTGTCCTCCAGCCAATAGAGCGTCGTGGCCGAGATCACGCCGGACAGCAGGAAGCGCTTGGAATACCAGTTGTGGTCGGTCGAGCTGTCGCCGATGGCGTTCCAGACCGCATCCGACGTGCGGTGCAGGGCGGTCAGGCCGGCCGCCGCGTTGGTCGGGAAGGCATAGTGCGAGAGGCTGCGGCGCAGCGCCTCCTTGTGCGGCGCCAGCAGTTCGAACCGGGTCTGCAGCGCCAGCGAGACGCGCTCGCGCACCTTCATGCGCGCGAGGTCGTCGGCCGCCTCCGGGGTTGCCAGGCGGGCCAGCATCTGGCGGTCGGCCCAGGCCGAGAAGGCGGCCACCTGTGCCGACGGGCTGGGCAGCAGGTCGGCCGCCACGGCCGGATCGAGGCCGATGTCGGCGGCGGCCCGGCGCAGGGCGGTGTCGCCCCAGCCGTCGAAGGGGACATGCGTCAGCAGTGCCTCGAGCAGGCGGTCGCGCTCTTCGCCACTCATGCCACGGGCTCCCCGGCGGCGGCGGCCTCGTGATGCATCTCCGAGGAAAAGACCAGCGACTTCAGGTCGGTCATGCGCTGCGGATAGAGCACGCCGTCCAGGTGATCGCACTCGTGCTGCACGACGCGGGCATGGAAGCCCTCGGCGATGCGCTCGTGGCGTTCGCCCTTCAGGTCGGTGAAGCGGTAGCGGATGCGATGCCAGCGCGGCACCCGGCCGGCGAGCTCGGGCACCGAGAGGCAGGCCTCCCAGCCCTCCGCGCGCCGCTCGTCGAGCGGCTCGATCTCCGGATTGATCATCACCGTCAGCGGCACCGCGCCGTCGGCCTCGAGTTCATCCCCGGCGCCGTCCTCGGCGCGGGCGCGGCTGCCCTCGACGAAGAACACCACCATGCGCAGCGGGACGTGCACCTGCGGCGCAGCGAGCCCGGTGCCCTGGGCGTCCTCCATGGTCTCGACCATGTCGGCGGCGAGGCGGCGGACCTCGGGGTTGGTCGGCTCGGCGACGGGCTCGGCCTTGCGGGCGAGCACCGGGTGGCCCATGCGGGCGATCTTGAGAATGGCCATGGCTCCTCCAATATGGTGTCCTGGCGCAGGAGGGTAAAGCGCCCCGCGCCGGCAACGGCGTCGCCAAGAAGGCCTTCACAGGGGCGCCCTCTCGTGTTAGACACCCACCCTCGCTGCGGCGACGTGTGGGCTGCGGCGCGTTTTTCGTGCAAAGCGTTCTCCGATAACAACGGCTAAAGGAGCCGGTGGTAACGTGCAAGTTTCCGTTCGCGACAACAACGTCGATCAGGCCCTGCGCGCGCTCAAGAAGAAGCTGCAGCGTGAAGGCGTCTTCCGCGAGATGAAGCTCCGGCGTCATTTCGAGAAGCCCAGTGAGAAGCGGAAGCGCGAGCGCGCGGAGGCGGTTCGCCGCCATCGCAAGCTGCTGCGCAAGCGCCTGGAGCGCGAGGGCTTCTAGGGCGGCGGGGTCCGCGGGCTTCGGCCCACCGGACCCACCGGCGCTTTGCCATCTGCCGAAAAGAAAGGCCGCGACCCCTTGGGGTCGGCGGCCTTTTGGCGTCGGAGTCGGCGGCGGGACCGCCGGCGGCGCGCGCTATTGTCTGAGGCTGCCCACGCTCTCCAGGCTCTTCGGCACCGCCGTGCCATAGGCCGCGCAGAGCGGCTCCACCACCCGCGCCACCGCGTCGCGGCCCAGGCTGTCCATGAGCTGGCAGGGCGCCTGGAAGCGCAGCGCCTGCTGCGCGCCCATGTCGATGTCGGCCGCGGCCGCCACGCCCTCGTCCAGCTCCTCCAGGATCGGCAGGAAGGTCGCGCCCCGCAGGCGGTCGGTCACCAGCGCGTCGTTCTCCGTCTTGCCGGCGGCGTCCTTCTCGATCTCGAAGGCCCTGTCGGCTTCGCCGTGCTCCACCAGGAAGGGCGCCGGCGCGTAGAAGGCGCCGAGCGGACCCAGGTTGCGGATGGCGTGCAGGTTGATCCGCGGCTTGATGATGTTCTGCACCAGGAAGGGCCCGGCGGCGACGCCGAGCGCCGCGCGGGCGACGCGGTCGACCTGCGCCGTCGTCGCCAGACCCTCGCCGACCAGGCGCGAGGCCTCGTTGGTGTAGGGGCAGAAGAAGCGGTTCACCGCGAATCCATAGGCGTCGCGGCAGGCCAGCGGCTTCTTCCCGGTGGCGGTGACGAAGGCCAGCGCGGCCTGGAAGGTCGCCTCGTCGGTCGCCGGGCCGCGCACCACCTCGACCAGCGGGTTGATCTGCGCCGGCGAGAAGTAGTGCAGGCCGAGGAAGCGGCCGGGATGGGCGACGTGCGCCGCCAGGTCGGAGACGCGCAGGCAGGAGGTGTTGGTGGCGACGATGGCGTGCTCGCCGACGACCTCCGAGAGCTGCTGGAAGATCTTCGCCTTCAGCTCGAAGTCCTCGAACACCGCCTCGACGACCAGCTCGCTGCCGGCCAGCGCGTCCAGGGCGTCGGCGCCGCTGATGATGCCGAGCGCCGCCTCGGCGTCCTCGGCCTTCATGCGGCCCTTTTCCACCGCGCGGTCGTAGAAGGTCTTGGCGGTGGCGAGCGCCTTGTCGACCTGCGCCTCGTTGGCGTCGACCAGCACGACCGGCAGGCCGGACGCGGCGGTGGCGATGGCGATACCGGTCCCCATGGTACCGGCGCCGAGGATCCCGAGGCTCTCGATGGTCATGCGTCCCCCCTGTTCTCTTCGCATTCGCGAGATTGCGGGAGGCTTCATAAGCAAGCGTCGGGGGCGGCGCAAGAGCGGGCCGGGATGCGCATCCCGGCCCGCCGCCTGGAGATCACCTCAGCGGTCGGCGCGCCGCACGACGATCTCCAGATACTCGCTGGGCACCACCATCGTTCCGTCGTCGGCACGATTGAACGCGCCGATCACCGACAGCAGCGCCTCCGCCAACTCCTTCTGCGCCGCCGGCTCGATCGCGCCGAAGGCCTTCAGCACCGGGCCGTAGTAGGTGCGGAAGATCTCCAGCCAATGCTGCGGCGAGCGGTAGCGGAAGACGAATGAGCGACGCGCGATCTCGATGCCGACGGCGTAGCCGCCGAAGAGCTCCTTGATGCGGGCCTCGGTGCCCCAGAGCGCCGGCGATTTGATGCCGGCCGGCGGCGGTAGGAAGCGGCCGATGGCCTTGAAGAGCTGGCCGATGAAGCCTTCCGGCGTCCAGTTGGCCAGCCCGATCCGACCGCCGCGCCGGCAGACCCGGAGCATCTCGGCGGCTGCACGTTCCTGGTCGGGCGTGAACATGACGCCGACGGTGGAGAGCACGGCATCGAAGCTTTCGTCGCCGAAGGGCAGCGCCTCGGCGTCGGCCTGCTGGAAGGTCGCCTTGAGCCCGTCGGCCGCGGCCCGCTCTCGGCCACGCTCCAGGAGGGCGGGGACGTAGTCGGTGGAGGTGACCTCGCACCAGCGCCGGGCGGCGGCAAGGGTGGCGTTGCCGTTGCCGGCGGCCACGTCCAGCACCCGCTGGCCAGCGCGCAGGTCGAGCGCCTCGCAGAGTGTCTCGCCGACGATCTGCAGTGTGGTGCCGACCACGGCATAGTCGCCGCTGGACCAGGCACCTTGCTGCTTCGCCTTCAAGGCGGCGAGATCAGGGGCTATCGGCTGCGGCTGACCGGTGTTGACGGAGGATTGGATGTTCAATGGAAGGCTCCTTGGGTTCTGTTGGGTCATCGAAGGGCCGCACAGTGGCTGTCGATCCGCCGGACAAACATGTACGCTTCGCAAAGATTGTCTCTGGCCTGTACCGGCCGGGATGCCGGGCCAGCCCAGGCGGGGGAGGCGGTCGTCGGAGTTGCGCGCCCATGCTGTCCATTCCTCTCGACCCGCAGGATCCCCGCTCGCTCGTGGATCAGTTGGTGGAGGCCATCCGCCACCTGATCGACCAGCGCACGCTGCCGCCCGGCAGCCGGCTGCCCTCAATCCGCCGGCTGGCGGAGGCGCAGGGCATCAGCCGCTTCACCGTCGTCGAGGCCTACGACAGGCTGGTGGCGTTGGGCTGCCTGGAGGCGCGCCGCGGCGCCGGTTTCTTCACCGCCGGCCTGCGCGACGGTGTCGCGTCACTGCCGACACCGCAGCCGCTGGAACGCAACAGCGAGCGCGTTTTGCTGGTCCGCCGATTCCTTGATGCGCCGCCGGGGGCGGCCTTGGCGGGCGGGCCCTGGTTGCCGAACGACTGGATGGACGAGAAATCGATCCGCCAGGGGCTTTCCGCCCTGGCGCGCCGGCCGGGGCCGCATCTTCTCGACTATGGCCACCCACTGGGCTACCTGCCGCTGCGCGAGCACCTGGTGCTGCTGCTGGCGGAACTAGGTATTGCCGCACGCGCCACGCAGGTCGTGTTGACCCAGGGCTCTAGTCAGGCCTTCGACTTGGTCGCGCGGCGCTTCTTGCGGCCGGGCGACTCCGTGCTGGTTGAGGACCCCGGCTACTACAACCTCTTCGCTAACCTGCGCCTCCAAGGTGCCAGGCTACTGGCCGTGCCACGCACCGCGGAGGGGCCAGACCTGGCGGCGCTGGAGCAGCTGGCGATGGAGCACCGGCCGCGGCTCTTCTTCATCCAGCCGGCCTTGCAGAACCCGACCGGCACCGACATGTCCCCGCACGTCTGCTTCCGTGTGCTGCAGCTGGCTGAGCAGTTCGACTTCATGGTGGTGGAGGACGACATCTTCTGGGACTTCCAGGCGCGCAAGACGCCGCGGCTGGCGGCTCTCGACCGGTTCAACCGGGTGATCTACACCCGCAGCTTCTCCAAGACCTTTTCAGGCAGCCTCAGGGTGGGTTTCCTCGCGGCCCGCCAAGAGATCGCGGACGAACTGGCCGACGTGAAGATGCTCTCCAGCATCTCCAGCTCCCTATTCGCCGAGCGGCTGCTCTACGGCCTGTTGCTCGACGGCCACTACCGCAAGTTTGTCGCCCGCTTGCAGAAGCGTCTGGGCGAGGCGCGGCTGGCGGCGATCCAGCTCTGCCGCCGGCTGGGCCTGCAGATTTTCGTCGAGCCGGAGGCCGGCATGTTCCTCTGGGTCCGCCTGCCCGGCGTGGAGGATTCGCTCCAGCTGTCGGAGGAGGCTTCGGGGCAGGGCATCGTGCTCGCCCCCGGAACGGTCTTCCGCCCGCACCTTGAGCCTTCACCCTGGATGCGGCTCAACGTGACGAGCCTGGAGGACCCCCGGGTCGGGCGTTGGCTGGAGCGGGCCGTGGCGCCGGCGGCGAACCGCGCGGCGTGAGGTCAGCCGTGCTTCAGTGCCTTGACGATGTCCTCGCACATCTTCTTGGCGTCGGCCAGCAGCATCATGGTCTTGTCCATGTAGAACAGCGGGTTGTCGACGCCGGCATAGCCGGTGGCCATGGAGCGCTTCACCACGAAGACGTTCTGCGCCTTCTCCGCGTCGAGCACCGGCATGCCGTAGATCGGGCTGGCCGGGTCGGTCTTGGCGGCGGGGTTGGTGACGTCGTTGGCGCCGATCACGAAGGCGACCTCCGTGGTGGAGAGCTCGCGGTTGATCTCCTCCATCTCGAAGACCTCGTCGTAGGGCACGTTGGCCTCCGCCAGCAGCACGTTCATGTGCCCCGGCATGCGGCCGGCCACCGGATGGATGGCGTACTTCACCTCGACGCCCTTCTCTTTCAGCAGGTCGGCCATCTCGCGCAGCGCATGCTGCGCCTGCGCCACCGCCATGCCGTAGCCGGGGATGATGATGACCGTCTCGGCGTTGCCCATCAGGAAGGCGGCGTCCTCGGCTGAGCCCTGCTTGTAGGTCCTGTCGCCGCCATCGCCGCCGCCGCCGCCGGCC
Source organism: uncultured Alphaproteobacteria bacterium (assembly GCA_942492185.1). GTDB lineage: Bacteria > Pseudomonadota > Alphaproteobacteria > Kiloniellales > JACOMY01 > CALOEA01. Next base: position 22,417 of record CALOEA010000060.1, on the reverse strand, counting down.
GCCGCCTCGCCGCCGAAGCCGCCGAGGATGACCGAGAAGAAGGAGCGGTTCATCCCCTTGCACATGATGTAGCTGAGGATCGCGCCGGACGAGCCGACCAGGGCGCCGGTGACGATGAGCAGCGTGTTCTCCAGCGTGAAGCCGATGCCGCAGGCGGCCCAGCCGGAATAGGAGTTCAGCATCGAGATCACGACCGGCATGTCGGCGCCGCCGATCGGGATGATGATGAGGAAGCCCAGCGCCAGCGCCAGCAGCAGCAGCAGCCAGAAGGCGATGTCGGAGGTGACCGTGACCATCCAGACGCTGAGCGCCACGGCGGCGAGACCCAGCGCCAGGTTCAGCAGGTGCTGCATCGGGAAGGTCACCGGCTTGCCGGAGACCAGCCCCTGGAGCTTGGCGAAGGCGACGATCGAGCCGGTGAAGGTGATGGCGCCGATGGCGAGCCCGATGGCCATCTCGATCAGGCTGGAGGACTGGATGTTGCCGGGCACGCCGATGCCGTAGGCGGCCGGGTTGTAGAAGGCGGAGATGGCCACGAAGACGGCCGCCAGGCCGACCAGCGAGTGGAAGGCGGCGACCAGCTGCGGCAGCGCCGTCATCTTGATCTTCAGCGCGATGACCGTGCCGGCGGTGCCGCCGACCAGGATGCCGGCGCCGATCAGCCAGTAGGAGGTGACCCCGGGCAGCGCCAGGGTGGTGGCGATGGCGATGGCCATGCCGCTCATGCCCAGCATGTTGCCGCGGCGGCTGGTCTCGGGATGCGACAGGCCCTTCAGCGCCAGGATGAAGAGTACCGAGGCGAGCAGGTAGAGCAGCGAGGCGAGTTCATAGGACATGGGTGCCGCCTCAGCTCTTGCCGGCCGGCGGGGCCGCCGGCTTGGGCTTCTTCTTGAACATCGCGAGCATGCGCTGGGTGACGATGAAGCCGCCGAAGATGTTGACGGAGGCGAGCGTCACCGCGAGGAAGCCCATGATCTCGGAGAAGCCGATGTCGCTCGGCCCGGCGGCGATCAGCGCGCCGACGATGATGACCGAGGAGATGGCGTTGGTGACGCCCATCAGCGGCGAATGCAGGGCCGGCGTGACGCGCCAGACCACGTGGTAGCCGACGAAGACCGCCAGCACGAGCACGGTGATGCCCAGCACCAGCGCCGAATCGGCGCCGTGCGAGGCCGGCTGCGCCACCGCCAGGGTCAGGTTGGCCGCCTCGGCGCCCAGCGTCTTGGCCTGCTCGGCCAGCGTGCCGGCCTGGGCGGCCAGCGCGTCGGCGGCGGCGCGGAAATCCTCCGGCGTCATGCCTGCTCTCCCTTCTCGTCGCTCGGGCTGCTGTCATCGCCCGGCGCGGCCGGGGCGGGCGGCGGTGCCGGCGGCGGGGTGGGCGGCGCGGCCGGTTCCAACGCCTTCGGCGCCAGGGCCGGATGCACGACGGCGCCGTCCCGCGTCACCAGCGTGCCCTTGATGATGTCGTCCTCCCAGTCGACCTTCAGGCCCTTGGTCTCCTTGTCGAGCGAGAGCTGCAGGAAGGTCAGGAGGTTGCGCGCGTAGAGCTGGCTCGCCACGGCCGGCAGCCGGGCGGCGGTGTTGCGATAGCCGACGATCAGCACGCCGTGCCGCTCGACCATCTCGCCGGGCACCGCGCCCTCGACGTTGCCGCCGTTGTCCACCGCCAGGTCGACGATGACCGAGCCGGGCTTCATCGACTGCAGCATGGCGTCGGTGACCAGCCGCGGCGCCGGGCGGCCGGGGATCAGGGCGGTGGTGATGACCACGTCCATCTTGGCGATGGTCTCGGCGATCAGCGCGGCCTACTTTTTCTGATACTCAGGGCTCATCTCCTTGGCATAGCCGCCGGCGGTCTCGGCCTGCTTGAACTCCTCGTCCTCGACGGCGACGAACTTGCCGCCGAGCGAGGCGACCTGCTCCTTGGCCGCCGGGCGCACGTCGGTGGCGTGGACCACTGCGCCGAGGCGCTTGGCGGTGGCGATGGCCTGCAGGCCGGCGACGCCGGCGCCCATCACCAGGACCTGCGCCGGCTTCACCGTGCCGGCCGCCGTCATCATCATCGGGAAGGCGCCGCCATAGTACTCGCAGGCGTCGAGTACCGCCTTGTAGCCGGCGAGGTTGGCCTGGCTGGAGAGCACGTCCATCGACTGCGCGCGGGTGATGCGCGGCACCAGGTCCATGGCGAAGGCGGTGATGCCGGCCTCGGCCAGCAGGTCCACGTCCTTCTTCGCCCGATAGGGGTCGAGGATCGCCGCCAGCAGGGTGCCGCGGGCGACATGCTTCAGCTCCTCGGCCAGCGGGCGCTGCACCTTCAGCACCACGTCGGCGCCGGCATAGAGCTGCTGGCTGTCGGCCACGACGCTGGCGCCGGCCTCGCTGTAGGCGGCGTCGGTCATCGCCGAGGCCTGCCCCGCGCCGGCCTCGATGGCGACCTCGATGCCCTGCTGGACCAGCTTCCTGACCGTTTCGGGCGACGCGGCGACGCGCGCCTCGTAGGGTCGCCGCTCCTTGGGAATGGCGATCTTCATGGCTTCTCCCTGCTCTCGAGGACCCGCGGATTTCCCCTCCGGCGTCCAGGCGCGACAGATTGCCCGCCGGCGCCGCCCTTGCCAAGGGCGCGTTGGGTGCAGCGCAGCGAAAGAGCAGAACGGTGGATCAGCGAAGGCGGCCGGTCGCGGCGCCGCCGCTCAGCCGCTGCGCAGCATCCGGAGCCGGCTCTCGTAGTCCTCGTGGTTCAGGTAGGCGCCGCAGAGCCGGCGGGTGCCGTCATAGGCCTTGCGGCCGTGCAGGACGCGCCAGTTGTCGAACAGCAGCGCCTCGCCCGGCGCCAGGCGGTGAATCCACTGCATCGCCGGATCGTTGGCCAGGGCCTCGAAGGCGCGCAGCGCGGCATAGAAGGCGGCCATCTCGCCGTCCGGCAGCAGGAAGGGCGCCCGGTCGTAGTTGTTGAAGGAGACCTGCGCCAGGCGGCCCTGGTGGTCGTGGCGGAAGACCGGCCGGGCGGCCCTCAGGTGCATGCCGTCGCCGATGTACTGCCCTGGCACGGCGACCAGCGAGAGCGTGGCGTAGTGCTGCGGCGCCTCGTCGCGCAGCCGCTCGGCGATCTTCAGGCCGTCGATCACGGTGGACTGGCCGCCGCTGCCGGCGAAGGCCAGGCAGTGCAGCATCTGCAGGCCGGGGGCATCGTGCGAATAGGTGCCGTCAGTGTGCGGCCGGAGCTCCAGGTTGGTATAGGCGGTGTCGGCCTTGGCACGGTCGGCGGTGAAGTCCCAGAAGCCGCCGAAGAGCGTCTCGCGGATGTAGCCGACGCGGCGGATCAGCGCCTCGGTCGCCTGCGGATCGGCCGGCGTGCCCGCGGCGATGCAGAACCCCCAGGTCTCGATCTGCTCCAGCCAGGCCCTGAGGCCGTCGTCGCCCGCCATGATCTCGGCATAGGGCACCCGCGGTCCCGCGGCCGGCAGGCTGGCGGCATCCCAGGTGCGGCGCGCCACGCCGCTCGCCAGGCTCGCCGTCGCCGGCTGGCGGTGTGCCGCGAGGAACGCCAGTGGCAGGCGCGCGGCGGCGCTGCCGTCGCTCCAGGTGATCTCGATGCAGTCGCCCTGCCGCGTCGCGCCGCGGCCGGCGATGGCGGCCGGCAGTGCGGCGGTGTCGATCTGCCGCTGCAGCGTCTCGGCATGCAGCGTCGCCGGGTCGTGGCTGTGGTCGCGCAGCCAGAACCAGGGATAGCGGCTGGTGCCGCCGTCCGGCCAGGCGACCGTCAGGCCGGCGGCGCCGACCGTCAGGCCGACGTCCGGGGCAGCGGCGGGCGGCTGCGTGCGCGTCGTTTCCATCGGCGCCATCCTTCTCCGTCTTGTTGGATGCTCACCTAACAAGCGCCGGGCGGCGAGGCAAGGCGCGCCCTCTTGCCAGCGCCCCCGGCGGGCAGCCACCTTCCCGGGCGAGGGACGCAGACGCAACAGCCGGAGGCCCCGCGGCGGATAGCACGATGGATCAGGACCTGCCCGACACGCTCTATCGCCGCCAGGCGCGGGAGACCACGCGCTTCCCGCTGCTCGAGGGTCCGCAGCGGACCGGCACGCTGGTGATCGGTGGCGGCCTCGCCGGCCTCTCGACCGCCATGGCGCTTGCCGAGCGCGGGCAGGCCGTCGCGCTGCTGGAGGCGCGCCGGCTGGGCTTCGGCGCCTCCGGACGCAACGGCGGCTTTCTCGGCGCCGGCTATCCGCTGGAGTACGGCGAGATCGAACAGCGGATCGGCCTGGAGGGCGCGCGCGCGCTGCTGCGTCTGGCCCGCGAGGCGGTCGCCTGGGTGCGGGGCCTGATCCAGCGCCACGAGATCGACTGCGGCCCGCATCCCGAGGGTCACCTCGGCTTCTCCTGGCATGACCGCCCGGCGGAGACCCGCGCCTCCGTGGAGAAGGCGAACGAGCGCTATGGCCTGGGTCTGCGGTACCTGACGCGCGAGGAGGTGGCGGAGCGCGTGACCAGCCCGCGCTACCACGACGGCGTGCTGTCCCCGGACGGCACGCAGATCCAGCCGCTCGACTACTGCCGTGGCCTCGGGCGGGCGCTGGCGGCCGAGGGCGCGCAGATTTTCGAGGAGAGCCCGGCGGAGCGGCTGGAGCGGCTCGGCGCCGGCTGGCGGGTGACCACGCCGCGCGGCAGCGTCGAGGCCGAGCACCTGGTGCTCTGTGGCGGCGGCTATCTCGGCCGGCTGCATCCCAAGCTGGCCGCCGCCACGGTGGCGGTCGCCACCCACATCGCCGCGACCAAGCCGCTGGGCGCGCGTCTGGCGCAGGCGATCCGCACGCCGATGGCGCTGCACGACGATCGGCGCAGCGGCGCCTACTACCGGCCGCTGGCCGACGGCCGCCTGGTCTGGGGCGGCCGCCTGACGATGCCCTGGGAGCGCGGCGGCGAGACGGCGGCCTCGATCCGCCACTGGATCGAGCACTGCTATCCGGTGCTGGGGCCGGTCGAGATGGAGCTGGGCTGGTCGGGCTACATGTCCTTCGGCCGCTCGCGCATGGTGCAGCTCGGCCGCCTGCCGGACGGCGCCTGGTTCGCCAACGGCTTCGGCGGGAATGGCCTCGGCTCGACGGCGGTCGCCGGCCGCCTGCTGGGCGCGGCGATCGCCGAGGCCGACGACGAGTGGCGCCGCTTCTCGCCCTTCGCGCTGGGCTGGACCGGCGGTCCGCTCGGGCCGCTGGCGGCGCGCCTGGTCTACAGCGGCTACCGTGTCGCCGACTGGATCGACGACCGGCGCAAGCTGTGAAAAGCTTCACAGCGCCGTTCCGGCCGGGCGCCTAGAAGGTCTCCAGTCGCGCTGCCGCGGATGGTGGCGCCGAAGACGAGAGGAACCAGGACGATGATCCAGACCGATGCCCGTGGCTTGGCGATGAGCGGCGCCGATGGCTCCGCCGCAGAGCGCTACGAAACCGCGCTGGGGCAGTTCCAGTGCTATGTCGGCGACCCCGTGGCCACGCTCGATGCCGCACTGGCGGAGCGCCCCGACTTCGCCATGGCCCTGACCTTCAAGGCCTATCTCTTCCTCGCCGGGACCGAGGCCGCCGGCCTGCCGGTGGCCGCCGAGGCGGCGGCGGCGCTGCGTGCCCTGCCGCTGAACGAGCGCGAAGGCCATCACCTGGCGGCGATCGAGGCGCTGCTGCAGGGACGCTGGAGCGAGGCGCTGGTGCGGCTGGAGGACCTGCTGCTGGTCGATCCGCGCGACAGCCTGGCGATGCAGGTCGCCCATCTCTTCGACTTCTATCATGGCGACGCGCGCAACCTGCGCGACCGTGTGGCGCGCCGCCTGCATGCCTGGTCGCCGCAGGACAGCGGCTATCACGCGGTGCTCGCCATGCACGCCTTCGGGCTGGAGGAGAGCGGCGATTACGGCCGCGCCGAGGAGCTCGGCCGCCGTGCGGTCGAACTCAACCAGCGTGACGGCTGGGCCTATCACGCCGTGGCCCACGTGCTGGAGATGCGCAACGACCCGGAGGGCGGCATCGCCTGGCTGGAGCCCTCCAGCGGCCACTGGAGCCCGGAGTCCTTCTTCGACGTGCACAACTGGTGGCACCTGGCGCTCTATCACCTGGAGCTCGACCGCCATGACGAGGTGCTGAAGCTCTACGACGGCCCGATCCGCGAGGAGCGCTCGAAGGTCGTGCTCGACATGCTGGATGCCTCGGCGATGCTCTGGCGCCTGAAGCTGCGCGGCCTCGATGCCGGCCCGGAGCGCTGGGGCGAGGTCGCCGGAGCCTGGGAGGGACTGATCGGCGATGGCCTCTACTGCTTCAACGACGTCCACGCGCTGATGGCTTTCGTCAGCGCCGGCCGCGACGACCTGGTGGAACGGCAGCTTGCCACGCTGCGCCGCTCGGCCGCGGGAGAGGGCAGCAATGCCGCCATGGCGCGCGAGGTCGGCGTCCCGGTGGGCGAGGCTGTGGTGGCCATGGGCCGCGGCGACCCCGCCACCACGGTGGAGCGGCTGCAGCACCTGCGTCCCGTCATCCACCGCTTCGGCGGCAGCCACGCGCAGCGTGACATCTTCGACCTCACGCTGATCGAGGCCGCCAAGCAGTCCGGCAACCGGCCGCTGCTGGCCGCGTTGGCCAACGAGCGGGTCGCGGTCAGGCCGCACTCGCCGCTGGCCCGGCGCTATCGCCAGGCGACCGCCGCCTGACGGTGCAGGCTCTCCGGGAGGCGCGCCGCGTCTCCCGGAGGCATGCGGCCGCGGGCTCGGGGAAATGAGGCCTGCCGGCTAGCCGCCGGCGGCGCGCGGGTCCTAGACTTGGCGGCCCATCCGGAGTGCCGCCGATGCCCGACAGCCTGCCGCCGCGCTATGCCTCCCTCTTCGAGCCGCTGCGCATCGGGCCGGTGACGGCGCCGAACCGCTTCTATCAGGTGCCGCACTGCAGCGGCATGGGCTATGGCCACCCCGAAACGCTGGCAGCGATGCGCGCGATGAAGGCGGAAGGCGGCTGGGGCGTGGTCTGTACCGAGTACTGCTCGATCCACCCCAGCTCCGACGACCGCCCCTATCCCTTCGCCAGCCTGTGGGACGACGACGACATCCGCGCCCAGGCGGCGATGACCGAGGCGGTGCATCGCCACGGCAGCCTGGCCGGCGTCGAGCTCTGGCATGGCGGCAGCTATGTCGCCAACCTTCACAGCCGCGAAGCCACGCTCGGGGCGGACTCGATGCCGAGCCGCGGCGACCCGGTGCAGTCGGCACGCATGGACCTGAGCGACATCCGCGAGCTCAGGCGCTGGCACCGGGCGGCGGCGGAGCGGGCGATCGCCGCCGGCTTCGATATCGTCTACGTCTATCCGGCGCACGGCTATCTGCTGCACGAGTTCCTCTCGCGCAGCCTCAACACGCGCGGCGACCAGTACGGCGGCAGCCTGGAGAACCGCCTGCGCCTGCTGCGCGAACTGCTGGAGGAGACCCGCGAGGTGGTCGAGGGCAGGGCGGCGCTCGCCGTGCGCTTCCAGGCGACCGGCAGCGGCGAGGAGCACCTGTCGCAGGCGGAGGCGCGCGAGGCTGTGGCGCAGCTGGCCGCGCTGCCGGACCTCTGGGATCTTACGGTCGAGGACTACAGCCACGAGATGGGCTCGTCGCGTTTCGTGCCGCAGGGCTCGCTGGCGGAGAGCGTGGCCTGGGTGCGCGAGGTCACGGGCAGGCCGACCGTGACGGTGGGCCGCTATACCTCGCCCGACGAGATGGCGGCGCTGCTGCGCCGCGGGCAGGCCGACCTCGTCGGCGCCGCGCGTCCCTCGATCGCCGATCCCTTTCTCCCGACGAAGATCCGCGAGGGCCGCCTGGAGGCCATCCGCGAGTGTATCGGCTGCAACGTCTGCTACTCCGGCAACGCGCGCGGCGTGCCGCTGCGCTGTACGCAGAACCCGACCATGGGCGAGGAATGGCGGCGCGGCTGGCATCCTGAACGGGTGCCGGCGGGCAAGCCAGAAAGCGTGCTGGTGGTGGGCTCCGGGCCGGCCGGGCTGGAGGCGACGCGCATCCTGGCGCAGCGCGGCTATCGCGTGTTGCTGGCGGAGGCGGGGCAGGCGCTGGGCGGGCGCGTGACCCGCGAGAGCAGGCTGCCGGGACTGGGCGAGTGGGCGCGGGTGCGCGACTACCGCCTGGCGCAGATCGAGGGCCATGCCAGCGTCGAGATCTACCGCGACAGCCGCATGACGGCGGCCGAGGCATTGGCGGCCGGGGCGCGCCACCTGCTGCTGGCCACCGGCGCGCGGCTGGCGCCGCGACGGGCGCGGTCGCTGGCATGCGGCGCCGGCCGCCGGCTTCGGTGGCGCGGGATTCTTCACGCCGGACGACATCATGGCCGGGCGACTGCCGCCGGCCGGGCCAGTGCTGCTGTTCGACGACGACCACTACTACATGGGGTCGGTGCTGGCACTGGCATTGCGGCAGGCAGGGCTGGCCGTCACCTACCTCACCACGCAGGGCCGGGCCGGCGCCTGGGGCGCCTTCACCGAGGAGCAGGCGCGCGGCCAGGCCGCCTTGATCGAGGCCGGGGTGACGATCGTTCCCAATCGCGCCGTCGTCGCCTGGGCGCCCGGCCAGGCCGCCACGGCTTGCGTCTTCACCGGACAGCAGGCGGTGGTCGAGGCTGCGGCCCTGGTCAGCGTCACCTCGCGCGAGCCGGACGATGCCCTGTGGCAGGCCCTTGCCGCCGACCCGGCGGCGCTGAAGGCCGCCGGTGTGGAGACCCTGGCGCGCATCGGTGACTGCCACGCGCCGGGCATCATCGCCGCGGCGGTCTTTGCCGGCCACAAGGCGGCGCGCGCCCTGGGCGGGCCGGAAGCGGCGGTCCGGCGCGAACGGGCCCTGCCGCTGGGTTGAGCGCGGACTATTCCCCGCCCTGCGTCCGCTGCCGCAGCGTCTCGGGTTCGAGCACGACGATGCGGCCGCCCTGCTGCGCGATCAGCCCCTCCTTCTCGAACGCGCGGAGCTGCTTGTTCACCGCCTCGCGGGTGACACCGAGGAGCTGCGCGAGGTGGCTCTGGGAGAGCTTCGCCTGGATCAGCATGCCGTCCGGCGTGACGTTGCCGTGCGCCGTCGCCAACGCCTGCAGCGTCTTGGCGAGACGGGCACCGAGATCGAGGAAGGCCGCGTCGCGCAGCCGGTCGGTGTTGCCGCGCAGCCGTTCGCAGAGCAGCTCGATCATGTGCAGCGCGAGTTGCGGCGCGCGCTCCATCAGGCCGAGGAAATCGCGCCGGTGCAGCACCAGCAGCCGGCAAGTGCCGAAAGCCGAGGCACTGGCGGTGCGTGGCAGCCCGTCGAGCAGCGCGATCTCGCCGAAGAAATCGCCGGCCTCCATGATGGAGAGCGTCAGCTCCTTTCCGTCCGGTCCCTGCACCCAGATGCGCACCAGCCCCTCGGCAAGCCCATAGAGCGCATCGGCCTCGTCGTCCTGCCAGAACAGCGTCTCGCCGGCCCCGAGGCTGCGCATCGAGGTCAGGCGCGCCACGCGTTCCACCGTCTCCGCCGGCAGGCCGCGGAACAGGAAGCTGCCGGCCAGCAGCCCGGCGCGCTCTTGGAGCGGCGTGGCCTCGTGCGGCGTCGCAGTTGGCGGCATGGCGGTCGCGTCCCCTGCAATGTGAAGAGCGTCACAGCCAGGCGCGGGCAATCCGGGCAGTCTATCGGTCGCATGAGCCCGCGGATCGGTGCAGATTAACCGCCGCGCTTGAGAAAGGAAGCATCATGAGCCCGATCAATCCGCGCCGCCGTTTCCTCGCCGCGCTCTGCGCGCTGGGTTTCGGCACCCTCCCACGGCCCTCTCTGGCGAAGGCCAGCGGCGTCGGCCGGGTGGCCGTCATCCAGGGCGAGGCCTGGCTGCATGACCTGGCTGGCGAGCACCGGCTCTATCCCGGCGACCCCGTCGGCGAGGGCGAGCGGCTGTCCACCGGCACCAGCAGCCGGCTGCAGGTGCTCTTCGTCGACGGCACGCTGCTGACGATCGGACCCGACAGTACCGTGGAGGTCGCGCACTACGAGGCCGCCGACGGCGAGCGCGTGGCTCTGCTGCGGCTGCTGGCCGGCATCCTGCGTGTGGCGATCGGCGATGACGCGGCGTGGGATAGCTTCGAGGTTGAGAGCGGCACCGCGGTCGCCTCCGTCCGCGCCACCGAATGGGTGGTCGAGGAGACCGCCACCGGCAGCGCCGTCTTCGTGCTCTCCGGGCGCGTGGCGGTGGCCGGCAAGGCCCCGGTTGCCCCGGCCGTCGTGGTTCTGGCGCCGGGCGAAGGCACCGACGTGCCGGAGGGCGGCGCCCCGACGCCTCCGAAGGAATGGGGGCCGGGGCGGCGCGACGCCACGCTCGAACGGGTCAGCCTGCTCTAGTCCCGGCGCGCGCCGATGACCGCCGCCGGCCAGCCGGCCGCCGCCCCTCGCCGCCGCCGCTTGCCGCGCCGCAGCCTCTGGCTCGGCCTGTTGCTGGCGGCGGTGGTCGGCAGCGGCTTTGCCGCCTTGCACCTTTCCGGCAAGGCGCCGCCGATCCTGCAGGAGATCGAGGGCCGCTCGCTCGACTGGCGTATCCGGCTGCGCGGCGTGCAACCGGCGCCGGAGACGGTCGCCATCGTTGCCATCGATGACCGCACGCTGGCCATGCTGGGCCGCTTCCCCCTGCCGCGCGCCACGCTGGCGGAGGCGGTCGGCCGCCTCACCGAGGCCGGCGCCACCACCGTGGCCCTCGATCTCCTGCTGCTGGAGCGCGAACAGCCGAGCGACGGCTTCGTGCTGTCGCATGGCGATCTGGCGCTGCGCGATGCCTTGGCGCGCCAGGGCAGCAGCGTCCTGGCGGCGGCGCTGCTGTTCGACCTCGAGGGCGAGCCGCTGGGCGAAGAGGCGCGACAGGCCCTCGACGCGGCCTCGTTCCGGCTGGTGGAGCGGCCGCCCGATGGCGGGCTGGCGGTGCCGAGGGCGAGCGGAGCGCTGGTGCCGATCGCCCCCTTCGTGCGGGTCGCGGCGATCGGCCATGTCAATCTCATCCTGGAGCCGGACGCCGCGCCGCGGCGCCTGCACCTCGCGGTCGGTGTCGAACGTGCGCTGCTGCCGGCCTTTGCGCTGGAGACGGCGCGGCTGCAGCGCGGCCTCAAGCCCGACGACGTGCGGCTGTCGCTGGACGGCCGCCTGCAGCTGGGAGGGCGCCACCTGGCGCTGGATGCTTCCTTCGGGCTGCCGATCGACTACTTCGGCCCGCGCGGCACGGTGCCGACCTACTCGCTGGCCGATCTGCTGCAGGACCGCCTGGACCCGGAGCTCTTCGCCGGCCGCGCCGTGCTGCTCGGCGCCACGGCGGTGGGCGTCGGCGACTATTTCCCCTCGCCCTTCTCGCAGGCGCTGCCGGGAGTCGAGGTGCTGGCGACGACGGTGGCCAATCTCCTTGCGGCCGACAGCCTTGGCCGGCCGCTGTGGCTGACAGGCTGGGAAGCCCTGGCCTGCCTGCTGGCAGCGCTGGCCGCCTTCGCCGCCGCCAACCTGCCCAATCCGCGGCTGGCCGCGCTGGGCGTCGCCATCGGCTTCCTGGCGTGGCCGGCGGTGGCCTATCTGCTGTTCCTCGAGGCCTCGCTCTGGGTGAACGCGACCCTGCCGTCGCTCAGCTACCTTGCCAGCGCGGCGCTGATCGCCGGCGGCCGCGCCACCTATGAGCGTCACCTGCGGCGGGAGGCCGAGCGGCAGCGCGGCAACCTCGCCCGCTATGTCTCGCCGCTGATGGCCGAGCAGCTGGCGAGCGAGGAGGTGCCGAGTTTCGACCAGCGGGAGCAGGACGCCGCCATCCTCTTCTTCGATCTGGCCGGTTTCACCTCCCTGGCGCAGACCGCGGGCCCCGGGGCCACGGCCGCCTTCCTGAAGGAGTTCCATGGCCGCCTGGCCGAGGTGGTGTCGCGTCACGCCGGCGTGGTCGAGCAGTTCGTCGGCGACGGCGCGATGGTGATTTTCGGGCTGCCGCAGCCGCGACCCGACGATCCCGTCCGCGCCCTGGCCTGCGCCCGCGATCTCCTGGTGACGCTCGGGCGCTGGCGGCCGGAACTGCGGGCCAGGGCCGGCCTGCACTTCGGGCCGGTGGTCATGGCCCGCCTCGGCGGCCAATCGCAGGGGCAGGTGGCGGCTGCCGGCGACACGGTCAACCTGGCCTCGCGGCTGGAGGCGCTGGCCAGCGATGCCGGTTGGGCCCTGGTCGCCTCCGATGCCCTCATCGCCGCCGTGGCCGCCGCCAGCCGGCCGGACCTGCTGGAGGGGCTGCGCGCCGAGGCGGCGCAGTCGGTGCGCGGCCGCAGCGGCCTGATCGCCGTCTGGCGGGCCGGGCACCCCGACCTGGGGTTGGCCTAGCGGGCGCCGCTCCCCTGCCGCAGCGAGAGCGCTTGCCGCGCCGCGCGGCGCTTGAAATGCTGCAACCGGTTCCTTGATCCGGAGTCGCCGATGCCACGCGCCGACCTGCTGATTCGCAACTGCCTGCTCTATGACGGCAGCGGTGCGCCGCCAAGGCCCGGCGATCTCGCCGTCGCGGGAGGCCGGATCGCCGCGACCGGCAGTCTGGAGGGCTGGCAGGCCCCGGTGGAGCGACGCGCCGGCGGGCTGGCGCTGGCGCCCGGCTTCATCGACGTCCATACCCATGACGACCGTGCCGTGCTGGAAGGCGACATGGCGCCGAAGATCAGCCAGGGCATCACCACCGTCGTGGTCGGCAACTGCGGCATCAGCCTGTCCCCGCTGGCCCTGGCCGGCCCGCCGCCGCCGCCGCTCGACCTGCTGGGCGGCCGCGAGCACTACCGCTTCGCCCGCTTCGCCGACTACGCCGCCGCCCTCGAGAGTGCCGGCGGTGCCGCCAACGTCGCGGCGCTGATCGGCCACTCGACGCTGCGCTGCGGCGCCATGGATCGCCTGGATCGCCCGGCCAGCGGGGCCGAGATCGCCGTCATGAAGCGGCGTCTTCAGGAGAGCCTGGAAGCCGGGGCCATCGGTCTCTCGACCGGGCTGGACTACGATCCGGCGCGCGCCGCGCCGACCGAGGAGGTCGCAGCGCTGGCCGAACTGCTCGCGCCCGCCGGCGCCATCCACACCACCCACATGCGTGACGAGGGCACCGCGATCGTGCCGGCCATGGAGGAGGCCTTCGCCATCGGCCGCGCTGCCGCCGTGCCGGTGGTGATCTCTCATTTCAAGGCCTCCGGCGCCGCCAGCCACGGCCGGTCCGCGGAGACGCTGGCCCTCTTCGCCGCCGCCGCGAGCGAACAGCCGCTGGCGCTCGATGCCTACCCCTATGCCGCCTCCTCGACGGTGCTGCGGGCGGACGAACTGGCGGAGACGGCGCGCATTCTCATCACCTGGTCGACGGCGGAGCCGGGCCAGGCCGGGCGCGAGCTGGACGAGATCGCGCGCGATTGGGGCGTCACGCGGGAACGGGCGGCCGAACGCCTGCAGCCGGCCGGCGCCGTCTACTTCTCCATGCATGAGGACGACGTGCGGCGCATCCTGGCCTTTCCGGAGACGATGATCGGCTCCGACGGGCTGCCGCACGACGCCCACCCGCATCCGCGCCTCTGGGGTGCCTTCCCGCGCGTGCTCGGGCACTACGCGCGCGAACAGAAGCTCTTCTCCCTGGAGGAGGCGGTGCGTCGCATGACGGCGCTCCCGGCAGCCCGCTTCGGGCTGGTCGGCCGCGGCCGGCTGAGTGAGGGCGCCGCGGCCGATCTCGTCCTCTTCGACCCGGCGAGCGTGATCGACCGGGCGACCTTTGCCGAGCCGAAGCGCGCCGCGGCCGGCATTGCCGAGGTCTGGGTCGCAGGCGCGCCTGTCTGGCAGGAGGGACGTGCCACGGGACAGCGCCCTGGAGGCCTGCTGAAGCGCGGCGAAACGGCGATGGGCGCCCGAGCCTGAGTGAATTCCATTATGGAATGAACGATTGTCCTTTCTGCAATACAACAGGTCGGGCTTGTGGTTTTTCCGCCACGGGATGACCGGATCTCCAGTGTTTCGCTGTTATTCAGCCTGTTGCAATCACGCAACAGGGTTCAGATTCTCCGCTCCTGCGAATATTCCAGATTGAAATTTTGTAGGATCAAACTATCGATTATGGAGAGATCGCGTTGCGTGCCAGCCAATCGTGAGCGGGCGCGCCAACCGCGAGCGTTCAGTAGGGGAAAGCCACTCATGCGTAATTTTCTGGCCCTGGTGACGGCGGCGGCCGTTGCCACAGGCTCCTGCGCGGCCCTGGCCGCGACTCAGGGAACACCGGGCGCCACCTCCACCGGTACGATCGGCATCACGCTGACCATTCCGCACCAGGTCCGTATCACCGGCCTGACCGATCTTGCCCTGACCTACACGGCGACGGGCAACATCACCGGCAGCAAGACCTTCTGCGTCAACGACAACCTCGATGCGGGCGGCCGCGGCTACTTCATCACGGCGAGCTCCGCCAACGGCAGCGGCAGCGATTTCCGCCTGACGGCGAGCGGCCCGCTCTACCTGATCTACGACCTCGACTACGACGACGACACCGATGCCGGCACCGGCGGCGCCAGCCTGAACAACGCGGTGATCACCACCACCGAGTTCGATTCGGGTTCGGCCACCGACATGGGGGCCTCCTGCAGCACGCCCAACGCCTCGATCCTCGTGACCATCACCGAGGCGGCGCACCAGGCGGCGCAGGCCGGCAGCTATTCAGACACCCTGACCCTGCTCGTCACCGCCGACTGAGTCCGATGGCCGGCGGCGCGGCGGTGGCCGCGCCGCCGTTCGCGGCCTGCCCGGCACCGAAAGGTGCGCGGTCCTGACGCCTTGGGAGGGGTGAGATGGTGCGGTTCCGGCGGCTGATCAGGGCCTTCGCCCTGGCGGGGAGCGCGATAGTGGCTGTTGTGCTGCTGCCGGCCACGGCATCGGCACAGAACAACACCATGTGTGTTTCCCGCCTCAACGACCTCTCGGCCACGGTGAGCAGCTTCGGGAGCGACCTGGAGCTGGCCGACGCCTCGATTTTGATCGAGAAACGGCGAAACCAGCCGGGCAACGGCAACGGCAACTACGAGATCACGGCCTCGGGCTCCGCCGGTGGCGGCTTCAATCTCGTCGGTCCCGGCGGCGCCCTGCTGCCCTACAGCGTCTACTGGGCCTCCAGCGCCGGTGTCACCAGCTCTGGCGCCGCGACGCAGCTGACGCACAGCTCCGCACAGGTATTCAACGGTGGCGCGCTGCAGCTCTCGCAAGGCAGCACCTTGAACAGCTGTGGCGATTCCGGCGGGGCCGACAATGCCTCGGTGGTGCTGCGGTTCAGTTCCGCGGCCCTCAGCGCCGCCGCGAGCGGCGCCTACAGCGGCACGCTGACCTTGCTGATCGGCCCATGAGAACGCCAGCGTGGCGGGCTGCGCTGCTGCTGTCTTTGCTCGGGTTCGGCACACCGGCACGCGCGGAGACCTCGCTGGTGCTCCAGGTGCTGCCGCCGGCCGGCTTCGCCAGCCTGGCCGATCCGCAGGCCATGGTGGCCGACGTGGTCTACGGCAATGCGGTCGTCGGCGTGACCGGCGTCATGGCGGTGCCCGGCAGTGTCACGCTGGACGACCCGGCCGCCGTCGTCGCGCTGCTGCCGCCGCTGGCACCGGGGCGCGAGGCGGCGGTGCTGGCGGCCCTCGGCGGCGCGCTCGACGCCAACGTCGGCCTCTCCTGCGCCCCGCGGCCGCGCCAGGGCTGCGGCACTCTCGAGCCGGAGGTTGCCGGGGTGATCTTCGACGACGCCGCGCTGCGCCTGCAGGTCTTCCTCCATCCCGACTATCTCGGCATCGACCCGGCCGGCCTCGCGGCGAAGAACCTGCCGCCGGCCACCGCCGATGGTCTCGCCTTCTACAACCCGCTCGCCGCCTACTATTCCGGCTACTTCGGCGAGGGCAGCGAGGGCGACCAAGAGTTCAGCGGCTACTCCGATAGCTATCTGAGCTACGGCGCGACCTCGATGCACGTCGCGACCAGCTATTTCAGCAATCCGATCCAGATCTCCGACGGCGACGACGAGAGCGGCTTCTCCCTGGAGGAGGCGTCGCTGCTGCATGTCGAGCCCGGCTGGCTCTACGAGGGCGGTCTCTACCGGACCAGCCCGATCGACCTGATCGGTTCGCAGCTGTTCCTCGGCGTGGGAGTCGTGACGACCACCGACACGCGGCTCGACCTCGACCGCGCCCAGGGCAGCCAGCTGCTGGTCTTCCTCAAGTCGCGCTCCAGCGTCGAACTGCTGGTGCAGGGGCGCATCGTCTCGCGCCGCTCCTATCCCGCCGGCAACCAGGTGCTCGATAGCGAGGGCCTGCCCGACGGCGCCTATGACGTCACCATCCGCATCCGCGACGAGGCCGGGAACGTCACCGAGGAAACGCGCTTCTTCGCGAAGACCAACGACGTGCCGCTGTCCGACGCGCCGACCTACATCCTGCAGGCCGGCGTCCTGGTGGAGGACGACCGCACCGCGCTGCCGAGCTTCGCCGGCACGCCGCTGCTGCGCGCCGGCACGGCCTGGCGGTTGAGCGACGACCTGGCGCTCGGCGGCAACGTCCTGGCGACCAACAGCCTGGCGCTGGCGACGGTCGATTTCGACTACTTCGCCACCTTCGGGGTCTTCTCCGGCTCGGGACTGGGCAGCAGCGAAGGCGACTACGGTGCCTCGCTCAGCTTCTACGGCAGCCTCGGCAGCGTCTCCTACAGCCTGTCGGGCCAGATGCTGCAGCGCGCCGACGAGCCCGACTACTCCGAATCGGGGATCGACTACGAGCTGCTCGGCAACAGCTACCGGCAGCTCAACCTCTCGCTCAGCTATCCGCTGTCGGACGTCGTCGACATCGGCCTCCGCGGCTTCTGGCGCGACGACGACTACAGCGACGATGGCTATAGCGTGGGGCCCTGGCTGACCTGGCGCCTCTACCAGGATTCCCGCTTCAACCTCGCCATGGACGCCGGTGTGACGCAGACGCAGGACGAGCTCACCGGGATGGTGCAGTTCCGCATTTTCCACACCCTTGGCGAACAGCGCCGCTGGAACCTCAGCGAGGTCGCGGGCGTGCTGGTCGCCGGCGACCGCAGCGATGACAGCACCTACGACCGGACGGCCAATCCCTATGCCGCGGCGCAGGTGCAGTGGGACGACGGCGACCTGATGGCCGACGATCTGCGCCTGCAGGCCGGCGCCCTCTACGATGTCGACCGCAATGCCAGCGCCTTTGTCCGTGGTGATCATGCCGGAGAGTACGCCCTGCTGACCGGCGAGGCCCGTCGCACGCGCTACGACGACGGCACCAGCTCGACCAACCTGCTGGCCGGGATCTCCACCGCCGTGGCGATCGATGGCGAAGGCTTCGGCGTCGGCGGCTCGCAGTTCGCCAAGGCGGCGGTGATCATCCTGCTCGACACGGCCGGCGACGACAGCGTCTACGAGGTCCTGGTCAACGGCCAGAGCCGTCTGACCATCGAGGGCGATTCGCGCAGCGTGCTGCCGCTGTCGCCCTATCGGACCTACAGCATCGTGCTGCGGCCCCAGGGCGGGGCCGCGGTCACCGGCGACCTGCGCGAGCGCACCGTCACGCTCTACCCCGGCAACAGCATCACCCTGGCCTGGCGGACAGAGCGGGTGCTGGCGATCTTCGGCCGCGCGGTGGACGAGAGCGGCCGGCCGCTGGTGAACGCCCGGGTCGAGGGCGCGGCGGAGCCGGCCTTCACCGACGGCGAGGGCTATTTCCAGGTCGATATCAAGGACAACGCACCGCTGCTGGTGCGTCTCGCCGGCGGCGGCTGCTCGCTGGATCTCTCGGATCTGCAGATGGATGCGCTGGCGGCAGCGGACTATCTCAACGTCGGCGCACGCACCTGCCGATGAAGGCCTACGACAAGAGGACGATGTGATGCGATCTGCAATTCTGCCCCTGTTGCGCAGCGGGCTCCTGGCCTGCGTCCTGGCTTCGGCCCTCGGCGGCGAGGCCTGGGGCATCCTGCAGGTCGACCGTATCGAGGTCGACCTGCTGGCCCGCGACGACTATCGCGGCGATGTCGCGGTGACGAACGACTCGAGCGACGAGGTGGTCTACGTCGAGGTCACGGTTTTCGAGGTGCTGAATGCCGGCACGCCTGACGAGCGGCGCATCGAGCACAAGAACCCCGAGGAGGCCGGATTCCTGGCGGCGCCGCGGCAGCTGGTGCTGGCGCCGGGCCAGACGAAGCTGGTGCGCATGGTCGCCGTGGAGCAGCCCGGCGCGGTGGACCGCATCTTCCGCGTCCAGGTCCGCCCGGTGGTTGGCGAGCTGGTCACGGAGGGCATGATCGTCAAGGTGGTGGTCGGCTACGACATGCTGGTGACCGTCCGTCCCGAGGGCGCCAGGCCGAACATCGTCGGCGAGCGGCAGGGCAACCGGCTGGTGCTGCGCAACAGCGGCAACTCGACCGGCTACCTGCTCGGCGGCAAGAGCTGCGACGCCGCGGGGAACAGCTGCGTGGAGCTGCCGGGCAAGCGCATGTACCCCGGGAACGAACTGGCGGTGGAGCTGCCGAACCAGGGGCCGGCAATCTATCGCATGGCGGTCGGGCTGGAGCAGACGGAACTGCGCTTCTAGCGGACGCTGCCGCGCGGGCGGTCAGTCCTTGGCGCGTTCGATGTAGCTGCCGTCGGCCGTGTTGATGACGATGCGGGTGCCGACGTTGATGTGCGGCGGCACCATGGTGCGCACGCCGTTCTCCAGCACCGCCGGCTTGTAGGACGAGGAGGCCGTCTGGTTCTTCACCACCGGCTCGGTCTCGGTCACCTCCAGGTTGACGCGCGCCGGGACCTCGACCGACACCGGAACGCCTTCGTGCGAGCGCATGGTGACGTGCATGCCCTCCTGCAGGAAGACCGCCGGGTCGCCGATGACGTCCCGCGCCACCACGATCTGCTCGTAGTTGGCCACGTCCATGAAGGCGAAGCCTTCGCCGTCCATGTAGAGGAACTGGAACTCGCCTTCGTCGATGAAGGCGCGCTCGACCGTCTCGGTGGTGCGATAACGCTCGATCGTCTTCACGCCGTCGCTGAGGCCGCGCATCTCAAGCTGCATCACCGGCGTGCCCTTGCCGGGCTGGATGTTGTCCGCCTTGATGATGGCAAAGAGCTTGCCATTGATCTCGACGACCTGACCCTGGCGAAGCTGATTGGCATTGACCTTCATGGCGGACACGTGACCCCGGATTGCGGAAAGGCGCCCGTTGAATTGGGCGAGGGTGTGTAGCAGGTTCGCCTTCCTGCTTCAACCGAGGGCCGGTGCCTGCTTGCCGCCCCCCTGTCAAGGTCCCGGCCATGCCCCCGCCTCCCTCTCCAGCCGCGCCATCCTGGTGGGATCTCGAGCGCCATGCCGCCCGGCGCCCGCTGCTGCTGCAGCGTCAGCGGCTGGTGGCGGCGGTGCGCGACTTCTTCCTGGCGCAGGGCTTCGTCGAGGTGGAAACGGCCTGCCTGCAGGTCTCGCCCGGCCTGGAGCCGCATCTCAAGGCCTTCGCGACCCGGCTGGAGCAGCCGGACGGCAGCGCCAGCACGCTCTATCTCCACACCTCGCCGGAGTTCGCCTGCAAGAAGCTGTTGGCGGCCGGCGAGACGCGGATCTTCGACTTGTCCCGGGTCTACCGGAACCGCGAGGACGGGCCGCTGCACGCCAGCGAGTTTACCATGCTGGAATGGTATTGTGCTGGCGCCTCATGGAGCCAGGTGATGGAAGATGCGGTCGGGATCTGCATCGCGGCGACAGACGCGCTGCAACGCCCGTTGCTGCACTGGCGCGAACACACCTGCGATCCGGGGCTGGAGCCCGAGCGGTTGACGCTGGTCGAGGCCTTCGCGCGCCACGCCCGCATCGACCTTGAGATTGCGCTTAGGGATCGCGACCGGCTCGCGCACGCGGCGCAGGAGCGCGATGTGCGCGTTGGCCCGAATGACTCATGGTCGGACATCTTCAGCCGCATACTCGTGCAGCATATCGAGCCGAAGCTGGGGCAGGGCCGGCTGACCTTGCTGTGCGAATACCCGGCCGAGGAAGCAGCGCTCGCGCGGCCCAACTCGACAGCGATCCACGCTTTGCCGAGCGGTTCGAGCTTTATGCCTGCGGCGTCGAGCTGGCGAACGGCTTTGGCGAACTGACCGATCCCGCCGAACAGCGCCGCCGCTTCGAGGCCGAAATGGATGTGAAGCAGGCAACCTACGGCGAGCGCTATCCGCTGGACGAGGATTTCCTCGCCGCGCTGGCAGCATGCCGCCGGCCAGTGGCTGCGCGCTGGGGTTTGACCGGCTGGTGATGCTGGCCAGCGGCGCCCGACGGATATCAGATGTGCTCTGGACGCCGGCCGCGGAGAACTGTAGGCGGCCGCTATGACAAGGGTGGGGCGACGCTCATCGTCCACGGCGCTGCAGAACGAGGCCTTCGCCGGGCGGCGCGGCCACCACGACCTCTTCTCCCCTGGCCGATCCGCATTCACGCTGAGAACCGCATCCCTTTCACCGGCCACGATACCGAGATGCCGGGAGGACTTCGCCGTCTCCGGCTCGCTGATCGCCCCATCACCCTGGCGCGGGCGAGGGGCGGCGCCGGGCTGATCATCCTGCAGGTCGCCGGCGTGCACCCCACGGCGATGTACACCCCCTCCATGCTGATGGCGACCAAAGGCGCCTGCATTCGCGGCTATCGCCGCATGGCGGAGGCGCTGCATGGCGAGGGCGCCTGCGTCTATGGCCAGCTCTTCCATCCCGGGCGCTGCAGATCGCCGAGTACCAGGACGAATCCCTGCAGGTCACCTGCACCCCCTCGGCAGTGCCGAACGAGCGCTTCACAGTCTGCTGCGACTGCTCTCCGCCGGCATGATCGCGGAGATCGTCGCGGGCTATGCCGCCGCACCCCGGCGGATGGCCGAGGCCGGGCTCGACGGCGTCGAGATCGTCGGGAGCCATGGCTATCTTGCCGGCCCAGTTCCTCGCCCGCGCATCAAACTCCGCGCCGACGCTACGGCAGCTCGGCGCAGAACCGGCAGCACCAACCTGCTGCAGAGTGGTGGCGGCGGTGCGCGGCGCGGTCGGCCCGGGTATGGCCGTCGGCATGCAGCAGACCCGTGCCAAGGCCGATCCGAAGGGCTGACCGAGTCGGATCGGCTGGCGCACATGATCGCGCTGGCGCCGCAGCTCGACTACCTGAACGTCATCGCCGGCACCTCGGCCTCGCTCGGCGGGGCGGTGCACATCGTGCCGCCGATGATGGTGGAGAACGCCTATATCGCCCGCTTCGCCGCCGCGGTGGTGAAGGTGGAAGACCCACGTCAACCGTCGCTGACCCGCATCGGCCAGCCGCAGACCGCGGAGCAGGTGCTGGCCAGTGGGTGACCAGCGTGATCGGCATGACGCGGGCGCTGATCGCCGACCCCGAGATGCCGAACAAGGCCCGCCGAGCGGCGTGGACGAAGGGCGACATCCCGCGCCTGCGCATCGCCTGCAGCCAGGCCTGCATCGGCCACTTCCTCTATGGCTATCTCGGTGTTTTATATCCAGCATCTTGAGAACGGCCGCGAACTGGAGTTTCTAGGTGCGCGGCGGCCGGCAGCGCCCCTGCGGCGAAGCGCCGTAAATTCTGGTGGTCAGCGACCGGGTATCGGCCGGCCCGACGGCAGCGGCCAGGACCCCTTGGCCACCGGCGTCACGCTGCTGAGTGGGCGGCGGCAAGCCTGGCGTGGGTAGTCTCTGCTGTATCAGCTGCTTGCTCGGGGCGACGAGTTCGGCGACATCGGTCACCGGCCCTGGCTCGCCGGGATGGGGCTCGCCGAGGTCGGGTGCACGGCAAGCCGGGACGGTGACCGCGCCCCGGTGGGGCGCCTGGGCGAACCGACGCCGTGGTGATCGCCACCGGCACCCGGCCGCGCCGGCCGGCCGTCGAGGGTCAGGAGGAAGCGCATGTCGTCGATGCCTGGCAGGTGCTGAAGGGCGAAGCCAACGTCGGCGGCTCGGTGGTGATCGCCCACTGGCGGGGCGACTGGATCGGCCTCGGCCTGGCCGAGCGCCTGGCCAGCGACGGCTGCCGGGTACGCCTCTGCAGTCGCCGGGCTGATGGCCGGGCCGAGTCCATTCCCGCAGTATGTCTGCGACCGCCGGGTCGGCACGCCCCACGGGCTGGGCATCGAGGTGATCCCCTATGCGCGGCTCTTTGGCCGTCGACGGCGACAGTTGCCTGCTTTCAGCACATCGCCTTCCAGCGGGCCGATCTGGAGGGGGTGGAGACGCTGGTGCTGGCGCAGGGCACCCAGGCGGAGATGACGCTCTCCGGCAGCCTGGGCGGGCTGGATCTGGACTGCGAGGTCGGCGGCGACTGCGTCAGCCGCGCACCGCCGAGGAGGCCGTGCTCGAGGGCAGCAGCCGCT
>CALOEA010000059.1:0-31829 GCA_942492185.1 uncultured Alphaproteobacteria bacterium | reverse complement strand
GCATCCAGCCAGAGGATGCGCTCGAGGCGGGGAAGGGCGGCACAGTCGGCGCTAACGACGGACATGGCGGTCTCCTCGGCCGTGGGGGCCCTCCGGCAGACAGGCGATGCCTGCGACGGCTCCGCCTCGCGCCGAACGGTGCGCGGCACGCGCGCAGGTGCTCCGCCGGCTGGGAAGCTGGATACCAATACTGCGGGAAGGGGGGGATATACGCCAGGGTAACCATAAAAGTTACGAAACCGCAAGAGCCGCCCGCGAGCCGGCAGACACCGCGCGACGGCAGGTTAGACGCCGAGCAGCTCCGGCCAGTCGATGACGCGGAAAATCTGCTTCACCCGCTTGCGGTCCAGCGTGAACTCGCCGGCGGGATTGTACTGTTCCAGCGTCAGGCGGCTCGGCCCCAGGGAGAGCAGGCGCTTCAGCAGCGCCGCTTGCGGCTCGCCGTCGTGGGCCGCGTAGAGCTCCACCACCACGTAGTCGCCGGCGCGCGGCTGGCGCGCCTGGCTGCAGTAGACCAGGTCGCCAGGTTGCCGCCAGGGCGCCATCGACTCGCCGACGACATAGAGGGCGAAGACGTCCCTCAGGGTCGCGATGCCGGGGGGGCGCCTGGCGTAGTCGACGATCTCGCCGTTGAGGGCGAACTCGTCCGCCTGGGCCGCAGCCGCCGGCGCCGCACCGCCACGCGAGGTCCCGAGCACCGGCACGTCGCGACGCAGCAGCCCGGCATGCAGCGGCTCGTGGTCGTTGGCCGGTCGCAACTCGCCCTGCAGGCGCGCTGCCGGCGCTTGGC
Source organism: uncultured Alphaproteobacteria bacterium (assembly GCA_942492185.1). Taxonomy (GTDB): domain Bacteria; phylum Pseudomonadota; class Alphaproteobacteria; order Kiloniellales; family JACOMY01; genus CALOEA01. The sequence continues at coordinate 31,039 of CALOEA010000059.1, read as the reverse complement.
CCGGCGCGGCGGCTCCGGGCAGGAGGTCGGCCGGGTGGCAGGCGAGAGCGGCGGCGATCTTCTCCATCCATCCCTGCGTCAGGCGCCGTTCGCCGCGCTCCAGACGGGAAACCTGCATCTTCGTGGTGCCCATGCGCTCGGCCAGGGTGTCTTGAGTCAGGCCGCGCTCTTCGCGCAGCGGCCGGATACGGTTGGGCAGCGATGCGGCCGGCCGGCTGGGGCCGCGACCGCGCGCCAGGCTGCGTCTGGGCGGCGTTTTCAACTGAACCCTCGGGCAGGGACAAGAGACATCGAAGCGTCCTCCTATTGGTGTGTGTAGCACGTTGTGGATATCTTGGCTACGTCCAACTTGACTACGGCCGACCGCATGGCATAACCGTTCTGGCATCTGTTCTTGTTTTGTTCAGACACAACAGGGGACGCCACCATGGGACACCATCCGCCGAGCCGCTTCCGTACCCACCTCCAGCATCTTCAGGGGCTCGGGTTGCCAGGGGCCACAATTGCCCAGGCGCTTCGCCTCCCCCTGGCCGAGGCCGAGCGGCTGCGGCTGGTGGCGCCACAGCCCTGGAGTCCCTTGGCATGGCGCATCGAGGCCAACCGCCGGCGATGGTCCCGCAGCCAGGGCGCTGGAGAGGCCCAATGAGCGGTGCGCGCGACTATCGCCTGCCGGATGGCAGCCGCCAGCAGGTCTGGAGTCGGGACGCCGTCGCCGAGCGCCTGGAGGAGGCGGCCCGCACGCTGAAGTCGTTGCCGACGAAAGGCTGCTTTCCAAAGGGCTTAGCTGCACAGTGGCCCGAAGTGGTGCGCGGCTTCTGGGAAACGTGGAATGCCCTGCCCGACCAGGGCGCGCGCCGTAGCTTTGCCGAGGATCGCCTTGCCGCGGTGGTGATCCCCAGCGCCGCCGCCATCGACCGCATGGACCAGACGCTCGGCTGGCTCTGCTGGATCGGGGAGCGGCGGAAGGTGCGGGTGCTCTGGGCGCGCGCGCTGGGTGTGCGGCCGACGCTGCTGGCCCGCTCGCTGGGCTGTCATCGCGATACGGTGACGGCCTGGCAGCGGCAGGGGCTGGAGCAGATCGCCCGCCGGCTGAATGACGGCGAGCCAGGCTGAACGACCGGAGGGGGCCGCACTTTTACGCTTGCGGTTTCAGCACAGAACGGTTATTAATAACCAATCCTGCGAGACTCCATCTCCCGCCCGCGCCGAAGCCCGCTTCGCCGCGGGCTTTCTCGTTCCCGCGAAAGGATGCGCCATGCCGCAGCCCACTCGTTACAGCGCCGCACTCGGCCAGGAAGTCTGCCGACGCCTGGCGGAGGGCGGGACGCTCACCGCCCTCTGTCGCGAGGAGGCCATGCCGGCGCGCCACCGGGTGGGCGCCTGGCTCAGCGAGCAGCCGGCCTTCGCCGCCGCCTTCCGGGCCGCGCGGCGTGAACAGCTCGAGACCTGGGCGGAGGAGATGCTGCTCCTGGCGGACGGCCTGCAGGAGGAAGACAGCCGCGAGGCGCTGGCCAGGGCGAAGCTGCGCATCGATGTCCGCCAATGGCTGATCGCGCGGTTGGCCCCGCGGCCCGAAGAACCCCTGGCTGCCGAACAGGCGCGCCCGGTGATGCTGCAGGTCGTCACCGGGATCGAGCGCCCGGGCGATTCGCGCGCCGCCGGCACGGCCACGGCGGGGCCGCAGGGGACGACTGACGAGGCGTCGTTCATGCCCACTGCAAGCAAGGGAGATTGCCATGTGCCTCTTCAAGGCGCCGAAGCCGCCACCGCTGCCGGAGCCGAAGCCGGCCGATGAACTCTTCGAGGAATCGATCCGCGCCAGCCGGGCGAGCCAGCTCTCGGCCCGCGAAGCGACCCGTCTGACCGCGCCGTTGGGGCTGCCGCAGGGCGCCGTGCCGCAGCCTGCGACCAAGATCCTGCTCGGCGGCTGATCTCAGCGGCCACGCCGCGCGCTTTGCGATCCTGCCAAGGCGCCGTCGCAGCCGCGGCGCTCTGGCACCTCCACGACCCGTAGATTGCACGAGGAGACGGCATGACCGATGGACCCCCATCCGCGGCAGGGCGAAGCCTCGCCGAGGCGGACGAGGACTTCGCCGCCCGCTGGGTGGCGATCGCCCCGGACGACGGACGGGCCCGGGCGCGCCTGCTGGCAGAAGCGGTGCTGTCCTTGCCGCCGGACGCCCAGCCGGCGGCCAGACGGCATCTGCTGTCGCTCGGCGTCAGCCGCGACTGCCCGGAGCTGCTGGGGCGCACGTTGCGCGCCCTGGCAGCACGCCAACTCGTTCGTGCCTATCGACTGGCCAGCCTGCTGGACGATGGCCTGCTGCTCGCCCGCGCAGCCAGGGGGCGGCTCGCGGTGCCGCTGGCGCCGCCGGCCGGCGACGAAGCCTCACGCCAGACAGGAGACAGCGATGCCGGATGATTCGCGTGCAGCGGCGTTGCTGCGCCGCCAGGAAAGCCTCGCGGGCGACCGTTCAGTCTGGGAGGGCCACTGGCAGGAGATCGCCGAGCTCTTCACGCCCTTTCGCGCCGACTTCCAGGGCCGGCATGCGCCGGGGGAAAAGCGCAGCAGCAGGGTGTTCGACTCGACCCCCGGATTGGCGGCCGAGAACCTGGCGGCCGGTCTCTGGGGGCTGCTGACCAACAGCGCCAACGCCTGGTTTCAGCTGCGCCACGAGGATGCGTCGTTGAACGAACGCCAGGACGTGAAGCTGTGGCTGGAGGCCGCGACACAGCGGCTGCATGTCGCCTTTGCCGGCGCCGGGCAGCGCTTCTATGCCCGCGTCGTCGATCTCTTCAGTGACCTGGTGCACTTCGGCACCGCCGTCTTCTACGTCGACGAGACGCCGGGACGGCGCGAGCTCTTCTTCTCCTGCCGGCATTTGGCGGAATGTTTTATCGCCGAGAACGAACAGGAACAGGTCGACACGCTCTTCCGTCGCTTCACGCTGACCCGGCGACAGATGGCGATGCGCTTCGGCGAGGCCCTGGGAGCAAGGCTGACGGAGCAGGCCGCGCAGCGGCCCGACGAGCCGATGGAGGTGCTGCACGCCGTGCTCCCCGCCAGCGAGTTCGACGGCGAGGCGGCGCGCAAGGGTCAGGGCTTTGCCTCGGTCTATCTGGCCGTGGAGGAGGGGCGGCTGCTGTCGGAGAGCGGATACTGGGACTTCCCCTATCAGGTGCCGCGCTGGTCGCAGCGTTCGCGCGGCATCTATGGCGAGAGCCCGGCGATGCTGGCGTTGGCCGATGCCAAGATGCTGAACCAGATGGGACGCACGTTGATCGTCGGGGCACAGAAGCAGGTCGATCCGCCGCTGCTGGCTGCCGACGAAGCCGCGGTGCGCGGCCTGCGCGCGGTGCCCGGCGGAGTGATCTACGGCGGGCTCGACCCGCAGGGCCGCCGGCTCTACGAGCCGCTGCAGACCGGCGGCAACACCGGTCTGGGCCTGCAACTCGAGGAGCAGCGGCGCACCGCCGTGCGCGAGGCGCTCTATGCCTCGCTGCTGCTGATGGTGGCGCAGCCGGGGCGCACGGCGACCGAGGTGCTGGCCCTGCAGGAGGAGAAGCTGCGCCTCATGGGTCCGCACCTGGGGCGCGTGCAGGCCGAGTTCCTCGATCCGCTGATCGCCCGCGTCTTCGGCATCCTGCAGCGGCGCGGCGAACTGCCGCCGCCGCCCGCGGGCCTGGAGGGGCAGCGGCTCAAGGTGCAGTACGTCTCCCCCATGGCGCGGGCGCAGCGCGCCGGCGAAGCGCAGGCGGTGCTGCGGACGCTCGAGACCTTGATGCCCTTGGCCCAGCTCGATCCGGCCGTCGGCCAGGTGCTCGATGCCGAAGCGGCGCTGCGCGTGGTGGCCGAGGCGATGGGCCTGCCGGCCAAGGTGCTGCGCGCGCCGGCCGACCTGGCCGCGTTGCGCGCCGCGGCGGAACAGCAGGCGGGGCTGGAGCAGCTGCTGGCCGCCGCGCAGCCGGTGGCCGGCGCCACCCGCGACCTGGCGCAGGCGGCGCAAGCGTCGCCGGAGGTGGTGACGGGCTTGGCGGCGGCGGCGACCGGGGCGATCGGCGGTGTGCCGGCGGCTGGCCGCGGCGGCGAGGTCGCGCGATGAGGGCGCCGGCCGCAACGCTGGCCTGGCTGTCGCGTCACTTCGGGCGCCAGGCGCATGAGGTGGCGCGGGCCTGGCGGGCCGCCCTCTCGCCGGAGAGCCCGCGCGGGCGCCTGCTGCTCGCCGACCTGGCGGCGCTCTGCGGCGCCGGGGAAACCTCCTTCGTGCCGGGCGATGCGCTGGAGACGGCCTTCAACGAGGGAAAGCGCGCCGTCTTCCTCCATGTGACCGCGGTGCTGGGCCTCGATGCTGCCGAGATCGCGGGGCTGGCGTCGCCGCCCGACGACGGCTGACGCGCGGCGCCGTTCCCCGGCAGGAAGCCTCGATCCCCCGGACCGCCACCCTGTCGGTGGGGCGCGGCCCGCCCGTGGCCGGCCGGCCATCCGCAAGACCTCACAGACCGCGACTTGGAGATTCGACATGGACGACACGACCACTGGCACTCCCGTGACCGGCGCCGCCGCGCCGACGGCGGAAACCCCGACCCCTTTCGACTGGCGCCAGGCACTGGGAGAGGCCTATGGCCGCCATGAGCGCCTCCTGCAGGCCAAGGGCTGGAAGGGGCCGGGCGACGTGCTGGCTAGCTACGCCGGCCTGGAGTCGATGATCGGCGCGGAGAAGGTCGTGCTGCCCGGCAAGGCGGCGCCGCCCGAGGCCTGGGACGCGGTGTGGAACCGCCTCGGTCGCCCGGAGAGCCCGGAGGGCTATGCCTTCACCGCACCGGCGGAGGACGCGCCCTATGCCGAGGAGACCGCGGAGAAGTTCAGGCAGGCGGCGCACGCTGCCGGCCTGACGGCGAAGCAGGCAGCAGCCTTGCATGACTGGTGGCTGGGCGAGGCGAGCGCGGAGCAGGCGGCGACGGCCGAGGCGGGCGCACGGGCGGAAGGCGAGCTGGCGCGCAAGCTGGAGACCGCCTGGGGCGGCGACAAGGAGGCGCGTCTCGACGCGGCCAGGCGCGCGGCGCGGCACTTCGGTCTCGGCGAGGCACAGCTCGGTCGTCTGGAGGCAGTCGCCGGGGACTTCCAGCTGCTCGATGGACTGGCGTCGATCGGCGCGCTGCTCGGCGAGGACAGCCTGGTCGGCCGCGAGAGCTCGATGGCCAGCCAGGGGCAGGCGGAAGCGGAGATCCGGCGGCTGCGGGCCGACCCGGAGTTTCGCCGCGCCTACGTCGAGCGCGGTCATCCGGGCCACGAGGAGGCCGTACGCCGCATGAGCGAGCTGGCGGAGCGCGCCAACCCCTTCGCGGTGGCGCGCGCCGGTCGCTGAGACATCCCGGCCGGCCACCCGCTGGCGAGGCTCCTCCGGGCCCGCGCGGTCCCTGCTCTGTGGGTGGGGATCGGCGGGCCCGTTGCTTTGCGGAACAGGAGAAAGCCATTGGAGATGATCGTGCAGGGCGGCGGTCGCCCGGCCGCGCCCGCTCCCGCGCCCGGCTCAGCGCCTGGACCGGCGGCCGACCCCACGGCCGAGCGCGCGGGGCGGGAGGCGGCGGCGACGCGCGATGCCGGCGAACTGGAGACCTTCGCCCGCGGCCTCGAGCTGCTGGCCCGGGCCGCCGCCGCGCCCGAGGCGCCGGGTGTGGTGGCGACGGCGACGCGCTGGGCGGAGAAGGCCTTCGCGCCGGAGGACCCGACCGGGCCGGGGCTGCTCGGCTGGCTCGACGGCCTGCGGCGGGAGGCGGCGGCGCGCCAGGGGCTGGGCGCCTATGGCCGCGCGCTGGACGCCGTGGCCGACGTGCCGCTGCCGCCGGCGTTGCGGCGAATGGCCGGCGATGCCGTCACGCGCCGGGCGCAGCGGGCGGGGCTGCTGCCCGACGCGCCCTGGGTACAGGGCTTGGCGCGCTCGCACCTCACGCTGAAGACCGCCGCCGCGGCGCTGGGTTCTGCGCGGGAGCCCGGCGAGGCGCCGGCACTGCTGGCCGGCCTGGAGGCCGATCCCGACCTGGTGCCGGACGATCGCGCCTTCCTGGCGCGGGAGGTTCGCCGGCGCGACGCCGTAGCGGTGGCGCGCCACAGCGGGCGGCTGGCGGAGAAGGAGGCCGCCGACCGCGCCGCCTTCGCGCGTGGCGAGGCGGTGCAGCCGATGACCGAGGCTGGCTTCGCGCAGCTCCATGGCCCCGCAGCGGCGGAGCGCTGGCAGGACTACCGGCGGGCGCAGGAGCAGGGGCGCGCGACCGCCACAATCCTGGGCCGGGACGCCGCCGGCATCGAGGTCGCCCGCGGCCATTGGGACGGGGCGCCGGAGGTCTTCGAGGCGGCGGTGGCGGCGGACGCCGCCAGGCGCGTGGCCGACCCCGTCGCCTATCTGATCGCCGCGCGGCCGGAGGTGGGGCAGGCCTATGCCGAGACCGAGGACCCGGTCGCCCGCCAGTGGCAGCTCTGCCAGGCGCAGCAGGAGGCGGGCCTGGCGAGCGAGGGCTGCCTGCTCTGGACCGCCGCGGAGCGCGCCACCCTGGCCGACGACTGGGACGCGCTGCCGCCCGGCCACGCCGGCCGCAACGAGCGCCTCGCCTTCTTTCGCGAGCATGTCCTCGCCTATCCGCCCGCATTGCGCCCGCACGCCATCCACACCCTGGTTCGCGACGGCATCGTCGAGGGCAGCGAGGCGGAGGTGGCCGCGCTGGTCGCCGAACTGGAGGCGGGACGGAACAACCGTGCGCGGCAGATCGCGGTGGGGTTGACGCCGATGCCGGGGGGCGGGCCTGCCGCCGCGGCCGCGGCCGCGTCGCCCGAGACTGTCCGGCCCTTGGTCGAGCCGGCGGCAGCTGGAGTGTCCGTGCCAGGACACCAGGACCTTCTTGTCGAGGAGGATGGCCCGGAAGTGACTGCGGTCACGCGACCCGATCCTGACGATCCTCTCTCGCTGTACCGGGCACAGGTCGAAATCTTCCAGCGCGTCGCGCGCGTCAGCAGCAAGCGGGATCTTGAGCAGATCCTTCCGCTCATCGAAGAGATATTTGGACGTTCTGAGACGGGTGTGCGGCTCGTCGCTATCGCGCACGACATGGCTTCGCCGCATCGCGCGATTGGCAGAGATCCGCGCACTGGATGGGCCTTCGACTTCCCGACATGGGCCAGTGACCTCGGCTACTACAGAACCCGCGATGTCGTCGCCGCTGGCGGCAGAGTCGAAGCAGCCGGCTTTGAAGTGGCCTCCATTGTCGAGGGCCAGCTACTGGTCCGCCCCGCTGGCGAGAACGACACGGCCATCTCGCTGAGCGCCAGCCATATCGCCGCGGTCTCGTTCTCCATCGATCATGCCGAGGAGAAGTTTCGCCTCGCGCTGGAAGCCCTCGCAGGCAAGCGCCCGCTCGATGAACTTCTTGCCGAAGCTGAAGCCATCGATCCGCCAGTCACACGGCGCAATGTTCACGCCAAACGCGGAATCCTCAGCTCCAAGGAGGTTTCGGACACAGCTGAAAACCTCCTCCTGGCGCGAACGGCGATCGAGCGGGGCGCCGATCATTCGGCTGTGACAGCGGCTCTGCTGATGAGCCTGCTGCCGCCATCCGACATCGAGTCGCTCGTCACTCTGATGATCGAGCTTTCGCCTGTAGGTTTGGTGCTCGACGTTATCGACAGCGTCGAAGCGATCAAGACGCTGAGAGAGTCGAGTGAAAGCGATGAGCGTAGCGGTGCTTGGTGGCAGCTCGCGACGCTGGCTGTCCAAGCCCTCCCGATCGGCAAGATAGGTCGGCAGCTAAAGCGAGGCAGCCGCGCCACCGGCAAGGAAGCCCTCACCCGACTCGCAGATTTCGAGCGTCTCAAGCGAGACGAACTGCGCGAACTCGGGGAGCGATTCAAGGTGGCAAGTGACAAGAGGGGGGAGGCGCACCAGATATCGAAGACTATCGGCGATCAGAGTTGGAACGGCTTTAGCGACATGTTGAAGGCTCAGATACGAGGCGTGGCGTCCAACATCTTCGGCGGTGTTGCCGAGGACATCGGAAGACTGGCGGCGGAAGCGACTCTGCGCTCCCAGGGGAAGAGTGTCGTCGGCCGCAACGTCAACCTCGTCTATAGCGGGCAGAACTTCAACATCGATGTCGTAGGCCTCAAACCCGGTGCCAAGGCCGTGCCTTCGTCAGGACCGGACACCATTCAAATCAGAGGGGAGCACTACAACCTTTTGGACGTCGAACTCATCGACGTGAAGTTCGGATCCAGCACCTTGACGGGGCCTCAAAGAAAGGCCCAGGAAGCGATGGGCGGCCGGCTCAAGATCGTCCAATACAAGCCGAAGCTCGAAGACCTGCCGATCGATGATCTCATCGACCGCTTGAACAATGCTCCGCAGATTCGCGCGCTTCGGCCGCCGGTCGTGTTCACGCCGGAAATGTTCGGTCGCTTGACCAAGGCCGCTGCAAAGGATACAACCTTTGAGAGTTATCTCTTCGTGCTGCTCCTGTCGGCCCTGGCGATGCAGCCGGCGGCTTCGCTCAGCGGGAAGCAGGAGAGCGAGGGCTAGCTTGGGCTGACTCTTCATGGGGGATTCGAGATGGCAGGCTTCAACATCGAAGTCGTGGGCGAACGGCTGACCTCGAAGGAGCAAACCGACCTCTGGGGGGATCACGAGGGGACCAATCACTACAGCGACGCGACGTCCCTCGTTCTCTTGACGATGTGCGGCTTGGAAGACGAGGAGCGGCGACGAGTGGTGGCGGCGCTGGGTCCGGTCACCGCAGAGGACTTCGATCTGCTCTTGCCCTGGTTCGCCTTCGACAGTGAGGAGGACGACCCGGGGGTCGAGCGGCACTGGCGCGAGCCAGTGGCGCTGGAGGCTGCGGTGCGTCGGCTCGCCGAGGCCTTCCGCCGACGGGCCGAGGGGTCGGTGATGCTCTGGAGGAAGGCGGAGGAGGGTTACGGGCCGATGGAGGACAACGACGCCGGCCGCCTCATCGCTAATACAACGGCGGAAATCGACGGCCACGAGCCGGGCGACTGGCAGGCCCATTGCGCCGTCCACTTCGAACGACTCGCCAACAACATCGCGGCCCAGGCAAAGGCGGGTGAGGTGAGGCTTCGACTGGATCTCGTCTCGGTCTGAGGCGACTCCGCTTGGCTGGGGGAGGGCGAAGAAAAGGGCTTGCCTTTCCGGCGCCTTTCAGATACCAAGTAGCCATAATGGATTTCTGTGGCCGGGCGACGGCCGCCCTCGGACCCGGGCCCGCAAGGCCCGGGTCTTCGCGTTTCGCCAGCGCGGCAGGAACCGGGAGCTGAGCGAGACGACAGGAGCGCAAGCGCTACGCCTGGAGTGGCCGAAGCTGACGCTGTTGCGCAGCGGGGCAGCCGACGCCGGACCCTGGCGCGTCATCGCCGAAGACAATCATGCCTGGATCGCGGGAGAAGGCGGGCAGCCGGCGGACGCGCCGAAGGCCGCTCCCCGCGAGACGCGGGCGCAAACCCGCGGGCAAGCCCGCGCTGCTTCCGTGCCGCAGTGCGGCCGAGCGGCGAGGCCCCGCCGCGACCCGGCGTAAGCGGGCACCGACCGGGGCGGATCGAAAGTCCCGGCACCCTGGGTCCGCCGGCCGCAAGGCCTCCCGCGGGCAACCCCTCCCGATGGATCGATCCTTACGGAGGGCTCTTCATGAGCGACCAGATTCCCAGTTTCAACTACTCCGCCTATTCGGAGGGCGTCGAGCAGCTCGCCCAGCAGATGACCCAGATGACGCGCGAGACCGTCATCGAGGAGGGCATGAGCGGCAAGCGCGTCTTCTTCGACCAGGTGGGCGCCGTGCGCATGCAGCCCAAGCTCGGCCGCGCGGTGGACATCCCGGTGGTGAACACGCCGCATGCCCGCCGCTCGGTGACGGCGAAGGACTTCTACATCCGCGACTTCGTCGACGAGTTCGACCGCCTGGCGGTGCTGAACGATCCGACCAACGCCTACAGCCAGGCCTTCGCCGCGGCGGCGGCGCGCGAGACCGATCGCGTGCTGATCGAGGCGGCGCTGGGCACCGCCTTCGTCGGCGAGGAGGGCGCGACGGCGATAGCGCTGCCGGCGGCGCAGCAGATCGCCGCCGGCGGTGCCGGCTTCACGCTCGACAAGCTGCGCAAGACCGTCCGCCTGCTGAAGGCGGCCAACGCGGTGATGCCGGGCGACTCCATCCACGTGTTCTGGACCGCCCTGCAGGAGGAGGAGCTCATCAACACGACCGAGGTGAAGTCGAGCGACTTCAACAGCCAGAAGGTCATGGTCGATGGCGCCCTCTCCTTCTTCTACGGCTGCCACTTTCACCGTGTCGAGGACGTGAGCGCCAACGAGCGCATCCTGCCGAAGACCGGCAGCACACGCTCCTGCGTCGCCTGGGTGCGCTCCGGCATGCGGCTCGGCACCTGGAAGAAGGCGCACGGCCGGGTCGACTACCTGCCCGAGCGCGACTCCTGGCAGGTCATGGCCGGGCTCTCCGTCGGCGCTACACGCATGGAGGAGAGCAAGGTCGTGCAGGTGGACGTGACCGAGAGCTGAGCGGGAGGAAACGAGCATGACCGACTACAGGGCCACCAACTACGCGAAGACCGTCGCCGTGCCGCCGCAGAAGGTGGACGGCGGCGACTACGGGGGGCGGACCCGGCATCTCTACGACCAGTATGTCACCGGCGGTGCGGAGACCACGAACGACCGCATCCTGGTGGGGCAGCTCGACCCCGGCGAGCGGGTGCTCGACGGCTGGCTGCAGTACGGCGCGCTGGGCGGGGCGGTGACGCTCCGGCTCGGCGATGCCGCGGACGACGATCGCCTGCTGGCCGCGACCAACGTCGCGGCTGCCGGGCTGACGCGACTCTCGGCCGCCACCGCGCTCGGCTACAGGGCCGGCGGCGCGGCGCGCGTGCCGCTGTTCCTGACGGTCGGCGGCGGCACGGCCGCAGCCGGCCAGACGGTCCGCGTGCACCTGGCGATCGGGCGCGACTAGACGCCTCCAGCGCCGCCCCCCCGGCGACTGCCGGGCAGGCGGCGTCGTCCGCCGACGGGAGAGCCGGGCGGTTCGCTTCCCCTTCCCGGGGCCGCCCGGCTCCACCCGCACCATTCAGGATTACCTTGCGACCCGACAGGGAGCGAATCGCGATGCCCTCCGACGTCTCGATCTGCAATCGGGCGCTGCGGCTGCTGCGCGTGCAGCCGGTCAGCGCACTGGACGAACCCGGCGAGGCCGCTGCCTGGTGCGGCGAAACCTATCCGGACGCGCGCGACGCGCTGCTGGCCGAGTACCCCTGGAACTTCGCGCTGCGGCGCCGTGCCCTGCCGTCCCTGGCCGAGAGGCCCGCCTGGGGCTTTGCCAACGCCTATGCCCTGCCAGAGGCGCCGGAGCGCGCGCTGCGCGTGCTCAAGATCGAGGGCGAACCGGCCGGCCGCTTCCGGCCCTATCAGGTCGAGGGGCGGCGCATCGTGACCGACCAGGAGGCGCCGCTGCGTATCGTCTACATCGCCGGCGTCACCGACCCCGCGCTCTTCCCGCCGCTCTTCGTCGAAGCCTTGGCGGCGAGGCTCGCCGCCGAGGGGGCCTTCCACTTCACCGGCTCGACCAGCCGAGAGCAGCAGCTTGTGGACCTCTACGAACGCAAGGTGGCGTTGGCGCGCCGCTACGACGCACAGGAGGGGAGCGGCGAGGGGCTGATCGCCGACGACTGGCTGAGGAGCCGCGCCTGATGGTGAACCTCTCTCCCGCGCAGCTGTCGTTCAACGCTGGCGAGTGGTCGAAGCGCCTTTGGGGGCGTAGCGACCTGGCCAAGTACGCCAATGCTGCCAGGCGCTGCGAGAACTTCATCCCGCTGGTGCAGGGACCGCTGACCAAGCGCCCGGGCTTTCGCCATGTCGCGCCGATCCGCGGCAACTCCCCCGCAGTGCGCCTCATCCCCTTCGTTTACTCCGAAGAGCAGGCCTACGTCATCGAGGCGACGCCGGGGGCGTTCCGCTTCTATCGCGCCGGTGCGGCAGTGCTGGAGGCCGGAATGGCTATCGCGGCGATCACCAGGGCCGATCCGGCCGTGGTCACCGCAGCCGCGCATGGCTTTGCCACCGGCGACGAGGTGGTCATCTCCGACGCCACCGGAATGACCGAGATCAACGGACGGCGTGCCGTCGTGACGGTGGTGAACGCCAACTCCTTTCGCCTCGATGGCGTCAATTCGACCGGCTTCGGCGTCTATGGCGGCGGCGGCCTGGCGCGGCGCGTCTACCAGGTTGCGCAGGACTATAGTGCCAGCGAACTGGCGGCCCTGAAGTGGGTGCAGTCGCTCGACCTGCTGCTGCTGCTCTGTCCGGGGCGCCGCCCGAAGACACTGGGCCGCCATGGCGCCGAGACCGACTGGCGCTGGAGCAGCTGGCCTTCGACGATGGCCCGTACCTGGCTGAGAACGTCACCGACACCGCCATCACCTCCGTCTCGCCGGTGCCGCACGACGTCGGCGACCTGGTGACGGTGGGCTTCAACCAGACCGGCGGCATCAATCGCGGTGCCGGCTTCTCCACCGCCGACGTCGGGCGCCTGCTGCGCTGGCTCTACAATTCCACTGGCTCGGAGGTGTTCTACCGCTGGGTCGTGGGGCGGATCGAATCGATCGTCGACAGCCGTACCGTGAGGGTTCGCTCCGTGGTGCGCCAGACCGGGCTGACGCTGTCGCGCAGCGGCCGCGCCTGGCGGATCGGTGCCTGGAGCGACCCGCGCGGTTGGCCGAGCTGCGGCGCCTTCTACAAGGGCCGGCTGTGGCTCGCCAACAGCGAGAGCCACCCCGAAAGCCTCTGGGCCAGCACCGTGGACAGCTATTTCTCCTTCGCGCCGACACCGCTGGAGCGGCCGGACAGCGAGGGGGCGCTGCCGCTACCGACCGCGGCGGACGCCCTCTCCCTCACGGCCGCCGGCGAGGAGGCCAGCCTGATCCGCTGGCTGCAGCCGCTGCAGGCACTGGCGCTCGGCACCGCCAGCGGCGAGAAGTCGATACGCGGCTCGAACCTCGCGGAAGCGATCACACCGGACAATGCAGCCGTCCTCCCGGCTTCGTCGGTCGGTGTCGCCGACATCCTGCCGGCGCGCGTCGACGGCGCGCTGCTCTATGTCTCGCGCGACCGGGCGCGCCTGCATGAGCTCTCCTATAGCCTAGAAAGCGATGGCTATGGCTCGCCCGAGATGACGCTGCTGGCCGGCCACCTCGGCATGGAAAGTCCCTTCGCCGAGATCGCCTTCCAGCGGCGGCCCTGGCGCACGCTCTGGGTGCGACGCGACGATGGACTGCTGGTCGGATTCACCTACGACCGCGCGCAGGAGGTGACCGCCTGGCATCGCCATCCGCTGGGCGGCGAAGAGGCAAGGGTCCTGGGCCTGACGGTGATTCCCGCAGCGAACGAAGACCAACTCTGGATCGTGGTGGAGCGGCGCATCGCCGGCGACCTGCGGCGCACCCTGGAGCGCCTGGACACCGACGGTACTTCGTGTCCGCTGACCGACGCGACCAGCAGCTTTCACCTCGACGCCGGCTTGACCTACCAGGGCGCGGCGACCAGCAGCCTGCGCGGCCTGGAGCACCTGGAAGGCGCCACGGTCGCGATTCTCGCCGATGGCGCGGTGCATCCGCCGCGCAGCGTATCGGACGGCCGGATCGTTCTGCAGCGGGCTGCAGTCTGCGTGCATGTCGGCCTGCCCTTCGCCTGCCGCTACGAGAGCCTGAACCTGGAACCGCCGCTGGCCCAGGGCGCCGCGCTCGGCCGGCCGAAGACACTGACCGGCGTGGAGCTCCATTTCCTCGATACGCTGGGCGGTGCCGTCGGTCCGGACGAGCAGGCGCTCGAACCCATCCTGGCGCGCCGCGATGGCATGGCGATGGACTCCGCCCCGGCGCTCATGAGCGGTGTGCAGCGACTGGAGTGGCGCGGCGGCTGGCGGCGCGAGAAGCGCGTCGTGCTGTACCACGACCAACCGCTGCCCTTCACCCTGGCCGGCCTGGTGCCGCGCCTCTCCGTCAACGAGGGCTGAGCCATGTGCGGATTCGCCGAGCTGTTCCAGGGTGCCGGCGCCGTCGCCGGTGGCATCCAGAGCTACCAGAGCGGGCGCGTGCAGGACGCCCAGCTGAGGACTCAGGCCCGCTACGCCCGGCTGGCGGCGACGCACCAGGCTGCGCGCTTCGCCGAGAGCGCCGACCAGGAGCAGGGCCGGCGGCTGGCCCAGCTCGCCGGCGGGGGGTTGGCGCTGGAGGGATCGTTGCTGGATGCGGTGCTGGCCGGCGCCGTGGCGAATCGGGCGCAGCAGGAGCAGATCCGCCAGCAGGGCGTGGCCGAGGCGGCGCAGCTTCGCGGTCGGGCCGCTTTCGCCGCGGCCGACACGAGAGCGGGGCTCATCCGCAGCGGCTTCGGCGCGGCGACCTCGTTGCTCGCCGCGGCGGAAGCCCCCCGGCCGCAGGGCCGGGGCCCCTTCCTCGGCCTTTTCACCTAGTGGCAATCGACACCGGCTATCGCCCGCGGCCGCTGCAGGCGACGATCCATGGGCGTCTCAAGCGCTTCAACGTGCTGGTCTGTCACCGCCGGTTCGGCAAGACGGTCCTGGCGGTCAACGAACTGGTAGATCGCGCCATACGGCAGCAACGGGAGCGGCCGCGCTATGCCTATCTTGCGCCCTTCTATCGCCAAGCCAAGAGCCTGGCCTGGGACTACCTGAAGCACTACACGGCGAGCATTCCGGGGGTGCGCGTGCGGGAGGGGGACCTGGCCGTATCGCTGCCGAACGGCGCGCGTATCCAGCTGTTCGGCGCCGACAATCCCGACAGCCTGCGCGGACCCTACTGGGACGGCGCGGTGCTGGACGAGTTCTCGCAGATGCTGCCGCGCACCTGGAGCGAGGTGCTACGCCCCGCGCTGGCCGATCGCGAAGGCTTCGCCCTTTTCATCGGCACGCCGAAGGGCCGCGACCACTTCTGCCGGCTCTACGAGACGGCCTGCCAGGACCCGGCCTGGTTCTGCGGCCTCTACCCGGCCAGCGCCACCGGCATCCTGCCGGCCGCCGAACTGGACCTTGCGCGGCGGCAGATGAGCGAGGAGGAGTACCAACAGGAGTTCGAGTGCTCCTTCCAGGCCGCCATCGCAGGCGCCTACTACGGCCGCGCCATGGCGGCGCTCGAGCGCGCCGGGCGGATCGCCGCGGTGCCGTGGGACCCCTCGCTGCCGGTCGTCACGGCCTGGGATCTCGGCATCGACGACGCCACCGCCATCTGGTTTGCCCAGCGGGCCGGGTTGGAGCTTCGCCTCGTGGACTACTACGAGGCTTCCGGCGTCGGCCTGGAGCACTACGCCAAGACGCTCCGCGAGAAGCCCTATGTCTATGGCGAGCACCTCCTGCCGCACGACGTCGAGGTGACCGAGCTGGGCACCGGCAAGAGCCGCTTCGCGATGCTCGCCGGCCTTGGCCTGCGCGGGCTCGTGGTGCCGCGCCTGGCGGTCGAGGACGGCGTCGCCGCCGTGCGCAGCCTGCTGCCGCGCTGCCGCTTCGACCGGACCGCCACGGCGCGCGGCCTGGAAGCCCTGCGCCACTACCGGCGTGACTGGGACGAGAGCCTCGGCACCTTCAAGCCGCGCCCACGGCACGACTGGGCGAGCCACGCGGCCGATGCCTTCCGCTATCTCGCGGTTGGACTGCGACCCGAAGCGGCGAGCCGGCCGTCCGGCCGGGCGCGCGGCTACGACCCCTTGAGTTTCGGGCTCGAGCGCGACTGAGGAGGGAGAGATGCAGCTGCTGCCCTGGCGTGCGGAGACCATCCGCGCCGTGCTTGAGGATCTGCGCCCCGAGGATCGGCGGGAGCTGTCGGCGACACTCTGGCACTTCGATCCGGCCGGCCTGGCGGAGGCCTCGGCGCGCGCCCGCCATGGCTTTGTCGCCGGCGATGGCAACGGGCGTCCGGTCGCGGTTGTCGGAGCCAGCGAGCTTTGGCCCGGCGTGCTGCAGGTCGGGCTCTTCGCCACCCCGGCCTGGCCGACTGTCGCCCGTGCCGTTGCCGCCCGCATCCGGCGGCGGCTGATCCCCGAACTGCTCGCCGCCGGCGCACACCGCGCCCAGGCCTTCAGCGACGCTCGCCACAGCGACGCGCATCGCTGGCTGGAACGACTGGGAGCGCACTGCGAGGCGCGGCTCGCCGGCTACGGGCGTGCTGGGGAGGACTTCCTGCTCTACGCCTGGCGCCGCCAGCCGGCGGTGCCGCCTGCTCGCGAGGAGACACCATGACCCTGACCACAACGGCCATCAGCGTCGCCCATCTCGGCAATGGCAGCACGACCAGCTTCGCCGTGCCCTTCGTCTTCTTCGGCGGCGAGGAACTGACGGTCACCGAGCGCGATCTGGCGAGCGGAACCGAGACGATGAAGGCGCCGGGGATCGATTTCGCCGTCGTCGGCGGGAACGGCGCGGGCGGCAGCGTCGTGGCCGCAGCGGCGCCGGCCCTCGGCGTTGCCTGGCACATTCGCCGGCGCAGCGCTCCGACGCAGCTCACCGACTATGTCGAGTACGATGTCTTCTCCGCGGCCAGCCACGAGCGGGCACTGGATCGTCTGGCGGCCGGCCTGCAGGAACTCGGCGGCGACCTGCGCCGCGCCGCGCTGTTGCCGGAAACCGCGGCGGCGATGGACGTTTCGCTGCCCGAACCGCAGCCCGGCCGGATGCTGCGGTGGAACGACAGCGGCAGCGATCTCTGCAACTCCAGCGCCGATCTGGAAGCGCTGCTGGTGGATGTGACGATGCAGGCCGAGGGGGCCGGCAACGCCGCCGCGGCCGCGAGCGGATCCGCCGCTACCGCCGGTGCGGCGGCCGGCACGGCGGCAGCCTCGGCCGCCGCAGCGGCGGCCAGCGCGGTCAGCGCCGGCCTCGACGCCGCGCAGGCGGCCGCCTCCGCCGACGAGGCCGCGGCCTTCGCCGCGGCGGCCCTGCTCGGCACCAGCAGCAGCATCGTGGCGATCGGGACCGGCACCAGGGTCTTCGCCACCCAGAACGGCAAGGCCTGGGGGCTCGGGCAGCGGCTGCGCGCCGCCTCGGCGGATGGCCTGAAGTGCCTGGAGGGGCCGGTCACCGCCTATGGCGGTGGCAGCCTGACCCTCTCCGTCGACTTCGCCAAGGACGGCGGCAGCCATGGCGACTGGCATATCTCGCCAGCCGGCGAGCGTGGCGCCGTCGGCGCCAGCGGCATGGGTTCGGGCGACCTCGTCTCGACGCAGAACCTGGCCGATGTGACCGACCCGTCGGCGGCCCTGGCCAATCTCGGCGGGGTGCCCGGCAGCCGCAGCCTTGCCACCGGAGGCGGCCTTGCCGGCGGCGGCACGCTGGCGGCCAATCGCACGCTGTCGCTGGCCGACGACGGCGTGACGCTGGCCAAGCTGGCGCACGGCACGGCCGGCCGCTACCTCGGTTTCGACGCGACCGGTGCGCCGGCGGAGAAGGGCGCGCCGGTGTTCACCCGGCAGTTCGAGAGCGCGGAGATCGCGGCCGGCAGCGGCGCCCACTCGACCCCGCATGGGCTCGGCGTCCGGCCGCTGCTGGTCCGGCTGGTCCTGCGCTGCAAGAGCGTCGACGCCGGCTATGCCGTGGGCGACGAGATCGACTTCAACGGCGCGATCCGCGACGAGCAGGCGGGCACCGCGACCAACCAGTACAACGGCACATGGGGCGCCGATGCCACCCACTGCTTCGTCAACTATGCCGGCACGCTCTTCGTCCGCAACAAGGCGAGCGGCGCGCTTGGCTCCGTCAACAACGGCAGCTGGCGCTTCGTCTTCCGCGCCTTCGCCTGACCTCGTCTGACGCCCGTTGGCACGGCGGCTGCCTGCCGCCACCCCGAACAAGGAGACCGCTGCCATGACCGTTGTCCGCTCCGAAGGCCTCTTCACCGCCATTGCCAACTCGGCGCCGGTGCTGCTGGTCGGTCGCTTCAACCTCGCGCTCACCGGCACGTTCGTCGCCACGGTGAAGCTGCAGCGCTCCTTCGATGGTGGGGCCGTCTGGCAGGTGGTGTCGCGCGATGTCACCGGACAGGAGGCGGCGTGGAGCGCGCCGGTCTCGCTCGCCGGCGAGGAGCCGGAGCGCGGCGTCCTCTATCGCCTGGCCTGCAGCGCCTACACCAGCGGCAGCGTCGGCTACAGGATCAGCCAGTGAGGGGCGGTCGCAGCGTCGTCCGCACGCCGCTCCGGGCCGTGCTGGCTGGCGAGACGATCGATACGGCCTCTCCTGCCGGCCCGCTCGATGGTCTTGGAGTCACCCCGGTGGGTGCATGGTCGGTCGGCCGCCGGCTTGCCAGGGCCTACGATGGCCCCCTGATCCGGCTGCGCCGCGAAAACGACGATGCGGAGTCCGACTTCGGGGCCGGCGACGACGGGAGGCTCGACCTCGGCGCGATCGAGGGCTGGCGCGCCGGCGCCGCGGCCCGCGTGGTGAAGGTCTATGACCAGAGCCCGACCGGCGCCGATATGGTGCAGACCACCGCGGGCAATCAGCCGGGCTTCAGTGCGGCCGGCTGCGGCGCGCGCGGCAGGCCCGGTTTTGCTGTCGCCAGCGGAGAGTTTCTCTCGGCGCTCCACGGCGCTTTGGACGATCTCTGGGCCGAGGACGGCTTCTGCGTGCATCTGGCCTATACAATCACGGGAGTGCTATCCAACAACAAATTTGTCGTTCAGAAGAGCAATGGAACGTTGTTCCAGAATTGGTACGTGGCATTCGTAAATACAACAAAAACTGTGATTGGTCGATGCGTATCGGAATCCCTAACCGTGCAGGGCCCGAGCCTGGATACCTCTCTGGGTTTCTATGCGGACACGATCAATAGCCCTTTTTTGTATAGCGCTTCTCCTACATGGAGCAGAAATGGCTTGATAGTGCCAGTGAGCGTTCATGGAGGCGTAGGGGCTGGCCTACAAAACGAGGCAGGCGTTCCATTGGCGTGGCCGGCTCGTTCGTCAGGTCAACAAACTGGTGTTTTTGGTGAGTTGACTGTTTTTCAATCTCCCTTATCAATCGATAATTTGTCATACATAAATTTTGATTCAATTGAGCATTATGAGAATTTGTGACATACAATAACGTAGACATTGATACTTGCTTTTTCTTCGGAAAGCGAAATTTAGGATGATTCTATGACTTGGACTCAGCAAGTGTCCGATCAGCAAGCGAAAGGAGACGCTCAGCGGGCAAACCAGCGCATTGACGCTCATGAGGCACTTTGTGCGGAACGGTGGCAACAAAGCCGAATCACGCTGGATGCGTTGCGCGCCGATCTGGCGGCGCTGTCTGCCAAGCTCTCCGAAACGACCGCCCGGCTCTATGGGCGGATCTGGTGGATCGTCGGCCTGCTGCTCGCAGCGCAGGGTGCCGCGATCCTCTGGCTGGCGGCGAAAGCCTTTCCCTGAGCCCTGAAGCTTGCCGCGGCGCCGCAGCCCCCGGCCCTTGGCCCCCGGCCCTTGGTCCCTGGCCCTTGGCTCCTGGCCTCTCTTGCCATCATCGAAGGAACGCTGTCATGAGCGATGTTCCGCGCGCGATCAATGCCGCCGGCCTGGCGCTGGTGAAGGAATTCGAGGGGTTGCGCCTGGTCGCCTACGACGACCTGCAGCCGGGGCGGCGGTTGAAGGCCGGCGACCGCATCCTGGGAACGCTGACGATCGGTCATGGCCACACCGGCGCCGATGTCTTCATCGGCCAGCGCCTTTCCGCCGCGCAGGCGGAGGCTCTGCTGCGCGACGACCTGCGGCAGGCCGCGGATGCGGTGGCAAGCGCGACCCTGCGGGCGCCCAACGACAACGCCTTCGCCGCGATGGTGTCGCTCGCCTTCAACATCGGCGGAGCGCGCTTCGCCCGCTCGAGCGTCTGCCGCTCCTTCAATGCCGGCGACATGGCCGCTGCGGCTGCGGCCTTCGCGCTCTGGAACAAGGCCGGTGGCAAGGTCCTGCCCGGCCTGGTCCGCCGGCGGGCGGCCGAGGCGGCCTTGTTCCTCAAGCCGCCGACCAAAAGCCGGCTTCCGCCCACCGAGAGTCCCGATGCGGTGCGCTCCTCGCTGTCGCCCCTGGCGCGGACGCAGGCCGCCATGGCCGCTGCGACCGCGGCCGTCGCACCGGCGGTTGGCTGGTGGCGGGACCTGCAACTGGCCGTCGAGGGCCTGCCGGGCTGGGCCAAGGGGCTGGCGGTCTCGGCCGTCGTCGGGGTCGGGTTGTGGATCTGCATCCGGCGCGCCCCGATCCGTCGACCGAGGGGGTGATGGTGTTCTGGATGAAGCTCGGCGGCATCGCCCTGGCCGCCGGCCTGCTCGCCTGGCTGGTCGACGACTACGCCTGGCAGCGCAGCGAGGTCGGGCGGCAGCGCGAGGCTCTCGCGATCGCGGTGGCGGCCAACGAGACGCTGGCGACCGCCGCAGCCGAGGCCGAGCGCCACCATGCCGCAGTCGTCTCGGCCCTGGCTGCCGCGGCGGATGCCGAGCGGGCGGCGCGCGCGGAACTCGCGGACAGACTGGAGGAGCTTGGCGGTGTCGATCCCAGTGAGAACTGCACTTACGGTCCTGGCCTGCGCGCTCTGCTTGATGGGCTGCGCTGAGGGGCCGCGCGTCGTGACCCGGGTGGAGCGGGTGGTGCCCGACTTTCCGCCACAGCTGTTCGTCTGCGCCGCCTGGCCGACCCCGGACGATACGCCGCGCGATGCCTTCGGGCTGGCGCGCTGGCTGGCCCAGTCCAAGGCCGCCTGGCTCGACTGCAGCCACCGTCTGGCCTGCGCCGGCGCCGTGATCGCCAGCGAAGGTGCCTGCGGCACCGGCTCGGCGGAGACGCCCTAGAGACGCCCCGCTGCCAGGAAGCAAGCCGGCAGGCGTGCCGTGCGATCACCCCAGGGTCCCGCTGGCGGGCGTTGTTTCGCCGGCGTCCGCCGACGCATATGGTCGCCGAAGGCGGTCGGGGAGGACCGGAGGTGTCGAGCGTCGAGACGGAGAAGCCCGCAGGGCAGCGCCACGCCCTGGCGGGCAATGCCTATCTGCTGCTGTGCTTCACCATGCTGTGCTGGGCCGGCAACGCCGTGGCCGGCAAGATTGCCGTGGGCGAAGTGTCGCCCATGGTGCTGACCGGCGCGCGCTGGCTCTCGGTCATGGTCCTGCTGGCGATCTTCGCGCGCGGCGCCATCGCCCGCGACTGGCCGGTGCTGCGCAAACGGCTGCCCTTCACCATGACGATGGGAGCGCTCGGCTTCACCGCCTTCAACGCGCTCTTCTATATCGCCGCCTATAGCACCAGCGCGATCAACATCGGCATCATCCAGGGTTCCATCCCGGTCTTCGTCCTGCTTGGCGCCTTCCTGGTGCTGCGCCTGCCCGCGAGCGGCCTGCAGGTGGCCGGAATCGTGGTGACGACGGTCGGCGTCATCATGGTCGCCACCAAGGGCGAACTCGACCGCCTGCTGGGGCTTGCCTTCAATCTCGGCGACCTGCTGATGGTGGTGGCCTGCATGTTCTATGCCGGCTATACGCTCGGCCTGCGCAAGCGGCCGGCCGTGTCCGGGCTCGGGTTTTTCGCCGTGCTGGCCTTCGCCGCCTGCCTCTCGACGCTGCCGCTGGTGGCGATCGAGATCGCCATGGGCGAAGCCCGGTGGCCGAGCCCGATGGGCATGGCGATCATCGGCTACGTGGCCATCTTCCCCTCCTTCCTGGCACAGATCAGCTTCATACGCGGCGTGCAGCTGATCGGCCCCGGCCGGGCCGGCATCTTCGTGAACCTGGTGCCGGTCTTCGCCGCCTTCCTGGCGGTGGTGACGCTGGGCGAGCCCTTCGAGCTCTTCCACCTCCTCGCGCTAGCCCTGGTGCTCGGCGGCATCGCCCTGGCGGAGCGCGGCAAACGCCGCTGAGGCTGCCGCCCCGGTCAGCCGCGCGACGCGCGATCATCCCCCCTCCCTGCTGCCTGCCTCCTGAGCGGCCTCCACCCGCCTGCCCAATCCGTAGGCGATTGCGCCGCGCTCATAACCGGCACTTCCCCTCCAAGGCTTTTCCCAACAAGGCCGTGCGGCCCTGCGGCTGCCACCCTCGGCTTTGCCTGAAAATGCGCCACTCTGCTCTAGTATTGTGCACTGCAATATTGAATTGACTCTGTAATGAAGCCCATTGTGCAATTGCGATATTGCGGGTGCGAAGTCAATGCGGAGCAACCGTCCGCGCCCGGCTTGCGGGGATCGCGCAGGCCAACGGCTCAATCGAACAGGGGAAGGCTCCATGACTGGACTACTCAATCGGACGGCGACGAAATGGCTGGCGGCTCCCGCCCTGGCCCTGGCACTGAGCAGCGGCGCTTTCGCCGGCGCGCAGGCCGCTGAAGACACCATCAAGGTCGGCATCCTGCATTCGCTCTCCGGCACCATGGCGATCAGCGAGACCACGCTGAAGGACGTCATGCTGATGCTCATCGAGGAGCAGAACAAGGCGGGCGGCCTGCTCGGCAAGCAGCTCGAGGCGGTGGTGGTGGACCCCGCGTCCGACTGGCCGCTCTTCGCCGAGAAGGCGCGCGAGCTCATCTCCGTCCAGGGCGTCGCGGCGACCTTCGGCTGCTGGACCTCGGTCTCCCGCAAGTCGGTCCTGCCGGTCTTCGAGGAACTCGACGGCATCCTCTTCTACCCGGTGCAGTACGAGGGCGAAGAGTCCTCGCGCAACATCTTCTACACCGGCGCCGCGCCGAACCAGCAGGCGATCCCGGCCGTCGACTACCTGATGAACGAAGAGGGCGTCGAGCGCTGGGTGCTCGCCGGCACCGACTACGTCTATCCCCGCACCACGAACAAGATCCTCGAGGCCTATCTGCAGGCCAAGGGCGTGGCGCCCGAGGATATCATGATCAACTACACGCCCTTCGGGCACTCCGATTGGCAGACCATCGTCTCCGACATCAAGGCCTTCGGCTCGGCGGGCAAGAAGACGGCCGTGGTCTCGACCATCAATGGCGATGCCAACGTGCCGTTCTACAAGGAACTGGCGAACCAGGGCGTCATGGCGACCGATATTCCGGTCGTCGCCTTCTCGGTCGGCGAAGAGGAACTCGCCGGTCTCGACACCGCCCCGCTGGTCGGCCACCTGGCCGCCTGGAACTACTTCATGTCGGTCGACAATCCCGACAACGCCGCCTTCATCGAGAAGTGGAAGACCTTCATCGGTGATGCCAACCGCGTCACCAACGACCCGATGGAGGCGCATGTCATCGGCTTCCAGATGTGGGTCAAGGCGGTCGAGAAGGCCGGCACCACCGATTCGGACGCGGTGATCGACGCGCTGATCGGCGTCTCGGTGCCGAACCTGACCGGCGGCTACTCCACGATGATGCCGAACCATCACATCACCAAGCCGGTGCTGATCGGCGAGATCGAGGATGACGGCCAGTTCAACGTGGTCTGGGAGACCCCGGGCCTGGTCGTCGGCGACGAGTGGTCCGACTACCTGGAGGGGTCGAAGGATCTGATCGCCGATTGGCGGGCACCGCTTTCCTGCGGCAACTTCAACACCGCCACCGGCAAGTGCGGCGGAGCGGTCAGCAACTGAGCCGCGACGCCGGGCGTGGCCACCTAGCCGCGCCCGGCCGCGATCGAGGGCGTTCCCCGGGGGGTGTCATTGC
This sequence comes from uncultured Alphaproteobacteria bacterium, assembly GCA_942492185.1. Classification (GTDB taxonomy): domain Bacteria; phylum Pseudomonadota; class Alphaproteobacteria; order Kiloniellales; family JACOMY01; genus CALOEA01. Next base: position 7,361 of record CALOEA010000059.1, on the reverse strand, counting down.
CTCCCCCTGGGGAACGCCACCGCGGATAGCGAAACACCCGGGGGACTTTCGAGTGACGCGGCTCCTTGCCTTCGTCTTGTTGTTCATCGTCGTTGCCGTGCCGGCCGGCCGTGCCGAGGATCTGGGCTCGATCGTTGCCAAGTTGGCCGGCAACTACGATCAGATCGAAAGCGGAATCGCCGAGCTGGTCAGCAGTGGCGAGCCCCGCGCGGCGGAAATCCTGCAGGCTCTGGCCGATGGCCGCCTGCTGCTTGCCGCGGACAAGAAGACCCTGGTGATCAAGCAGCCCGATGGCGTCCTGGTCGATGCCGTCAGCGGCGAGACCCTGGCCGAACCGCCGCCGGGGCTGAAGCCGGTCAAGCTGAACAACAGGATCAGGCGTGCGCTCGAAGCCGCCTTCGGCAGCCTGAACCTCTTCTCCCCCGACGCCGCGACGCGCCTGGCGGCAGCCGAGGCGCTGACCAAGTCGCGCGACCCGGCGCAGCGAAGCCTGGTGGAGAAGGCCCTGGCCGAGGAGCAGGACCCGGCGGTGGCCGCGGCGCTGGAACTGGCGCTGGCGGCGATCGTGCTGGCCGACAGCGGCGCCAGCGAAGAGGAACAACTGGCGGCGGTGGAGCGCGTCGCCGCCGAAGGCGATCAGGCGGCCCTCGGCCTCCTGTCGTCGCTGGGCGAACGCAGCCCGGCCGTGCAGGCGGCGGTCGACGAGGCGCTGGAGGAGATCCGGAGCGAGCTTGCGATGTGGGAGACGGCGCAGAGCGTCACCTACGGAATCAGCCTGGGCTCCGTCCTGCTGCTGGCGGCCATCGGCCTGGCGATCACCTTCGGCGTGATGGGCGTCATCAACATGGCGCATGGCGAGATGGTGATGCTCGGCGCCTACACCACCTTCGTCGTGCAGGAGGCGATCCGGACCCACGCGCCCGAGCTCTTCGAATGGTCCCTGGCGATCGCCCTGCCGTTGGCCTTCCTGGTCTCCGGCGGCGTCGGCGTGCTGATCGAGCGCACGGTGATCCGCTTTCTCTACGGCCGTCCGCTGGAGACGCTGCTCGCCACCTTCGGCATCAGTCTGGTGCTGCAGCAGGCTGTGCGTACGATCTTCGGTCCGACCAACCGCGAGGTGGGCAATCCGCAGTGGATGTCGGGCGCGCTCGATGTCGGTGGCCTGACGCTCACCTACAATCGGGTGTGGATCGTGGTGTTTTCCATCATGGTCTTCCTGGCGCTGCTGATGGCCTTGAAGCGGACGCACTTCGGCCTGCAGATGCGCGCCGTCACGCAGAACCGACGCATGGCCGGCTCCGTGGGCATCCGGACCCGCTGGGTTGACGCGCTGACCTTCGGGCTGGGCTCCGGCGTCGCCGGCATCGCCGGCGTGGCGCTCAGCCAGATCGACAATGTCAGCCCGAACCTCGGCCAGGGCTACATCATCGACTCCTTCATGGTGGTGGTCTTCGGCGGCGTGGGCAATCTCTGGGGCACGCTGGTCGGCGCCCTGTCGCTCGGTGTCGCCAACAAGCTCCTCGAACCCTTCGCCGGCGCGGTGCTCGGCAAGATCGTCGTCCTGGTCCTGCTGGTGCTCTTCATCCAGCGACGGCCACGTGGGCTGTTTCCGCAGAAGGGGAGGGCCGTCGAGTCATGATCCTGCGCCGCGTCATGAATGACCGCCTGGCAACGATCTTCTGCCTGATCCTGCTCGCCCTGGCACTCGGCGTCGTGGCCCTGAACCAGTGGGTGCCGCAGAGCTCACCGTTCCATATGCCGACCTACGTGGTGGCGTTGCTGGGGAAATACCTCTGCTATGCCCTGCTGGCGGTCTCGATCGACCTGGTGTGGGGCTACGTAAGCGGTAAAATGCTACCGATCTCCCGAAAACAGCGCTAACGCCTGAACAGGCGAGAGATGGTGCATTCGACGATGTCTGACAGATCGGGGAATTTGAAGGTGAGCGTGAATGCAACTTCGCGATTCACTCACCCATCGCCGGCCAGTTCCGGGTCAGTGCCTTTTACCAGCGAGATGCGGGTATGGTGCGCCGTCGGATCGAAACAGAAATCCCCAGCGTTGATGATCTGCAGTTGCCTGAGGCGATTAAGCTTGCGATGACCAAACGTGGCCTGATTATATTTGTGGGCGCAACCGGTACCGGTAAATCTACCTCTCTCGCGGCCATGATTGGATATCGAAACCAGAACTCCAAGGGTCATATCATCACCATTGAAGACCCGATTGAATTTGTGCACGAACATCGTGGTTGTATGGTGACACAGCGTGAAGTTGGTGTTGATACGCCAAGTTTCGAAATTGCGCTGAAGAACACGCTACGACAGGCCCCGGACGTTATCATGATTGGTGAGATCCGAACGCTGCAAACGATGGATTATGCAGTAGCGTTTGCAGAAACCGGGCACCTGTGTCTGGCAACCCTGCACGCCAACAATGCTAACCAGGCGCTTGACCGCATCATCAACTTCTTCCCGTCAGATCGTCATCATCAGGTGTGGATGGATTTGTCGTTAAACCTTCGCGGCATGGTGCGCAACGGCTGGTACCCACGGTTGACGGTAAAGGACGTCGTGCGGCGATTGAAATCCTGCTGAATACCACTTGTATCTGACATTATCCGCAAAGGGGATGTACACCTGCTCAAGGAAGTCATGACCAAATCGACTGAACAAGGCATGCAGACATTCGATCAGGCCCTGTATCCGCTCTATCGGGATGGGCAGATTACATACGAATCGGCGCTTGCTTCTGCCGACTCCGCGAACGATCTGCGTCTGTTGATCCGGCTTATCCGCTGAGGGGAAACCACACCGCAGTTTGCACCGGCAGCAAGCGGTAGCCTGGGTGGATTGTCTCTTGGAATAATTCCTTAAGACGGGCTCAGGACGCAGCCATGTTTGAAGCAAGGTTTGGCGGCAATATCATCGATATTGCCGCTTTCACCTCTTGTCCTCGCCTCATAACCAGCTTCAAATGAGCTGAGACGTTCATCGACAAGTTCAACGTCAAGGTGATATCGACCATGTAGTCGCCGCGAAAACTTTATCGCCATTTCCGCCATCTCGGACATGCTGTCGTCCATATTAAGGGGCAAGCCCACAATCATCATTGTTGGTTGCCATTCCTCAACAAGTTTGTCGACCATCACCCAGTCTGGTTTGCCGTCGTGCTGACGATAGCTATTGCGGTTGCAGTTCCGGTCAACTTTTGTCCGATGGCGATACCAATTTTGGTAGTCCCAAAATCAAAGCCCATCACAAAGCTCGCTATGATTTTTATGTCTGTCAGCGGGCATCGATTTCATCCATGCCCGGGGTTCGGCAAATGAGATGCAGGTTGATACCGCTCTGCCGTGCTGCCTCTTCCGGTCTTGCTTCAAAAGGCGTCTCAAACACGATGTTTTTATGGCAGGGTGTTACCAGCCAGACATCCCGTCGTATTTCGTCCTCCAACTGACCGGCTGACCAGCCCGCATAACCCAGACCCGCCAGTACATACTGCGGTCCTGAACCTTTTTCAATGTCATCAAATATTTCCAACGAAGTTGACAAGGTAACATCTGGATTAATTTTCAGTGATCCCCCGTAGTGGCGATCACCCGAGTGCAGGAAGAAAAGCCGATCCTGTTCTACAGGACCCAGTTTCCAGAAGCAAGGATCTCGTCAATGGTGTTATCACTACCGTTAGATTCTGACCAACAAGTACCTCTGAAAGTGAATTGGCAAGCGGCCGGTTGATGACAAGGCCAAAAGAGCCACTCCTGCTATGTTCGACCAACAATGTGACCGTGTGATGAAAATAGTCACCTTGCATATAGGCAGGGAAATCAGCAACTGTCCTCGAGTGATTCGAAGTCGGTCATCTGTGGCGGCTGCATGTTGGAGGTGAGTTAACGTACAGAGTTGCTGCAGACAGTGTCCCTAACAGCTTCTTCACTGCCTGATCTATCAATGAAAAGCCTCTTAATAATAGTCCTTTCATTAGTAGCTCCGCAGCGAACTATTTTTGCGAAATTGCCAGGTGCGAATTATCTCGAGGACATCGGTAGACTCCCGCAGTTCATCAGGGAACGGCGCAAAGGGTGCCGCAAGGCGCACAATTCGAATGGCCGCTGCATCGAGTACTTCATGTCCCGAGGACTCCAGCAGCTCGACTTCCTTGAGGCTGCCGTCCGGTGATATTGCCACGAGTAATCGGAGACTGCCGTACAGGTGTTGCTGACGAGCTTCATCCGGGTAATTCAGGTTACCGATACTCTCTATCTTGCGCCTCCACGAATTCAGGTAAAAAGCATCAGCGCTGGATGCCGTGGACAACGAAGTTAGTCGCTTGATCCGTGGTCTTCTGGCATAAATCTGACGCTGTTGCTCAAGTCGCGCTTCCAGACTGGCGATTTCGAGTGATTTCGCCAGCAGCGGCTTTTTCGGAATCTGATTCAAATTCTACTGTTTGCGAGGGGGTTCCCTCGATAGCATCGACGTTTGCCCTGTTGGGGGAGGTGCCGGTTGTTGTGATTGTCGTTTGCTGTGCAAGATCTCACTTGCGACTGGCCGCGGCTGACAGGGCGGGTGAGGTTTCTCTAATCTCCGTGTCCTGTAACTCGGCTTCCGTCGGAGAGGTTATAAGCGCCTTCTCGTCCAGCGTTCCGGAGCCGAGTTGGTTAAACTGAGCGAGAAAATCAGCTTTGTCAGGGCGATTCTGGCTTCGGTGCTGCGCCAGTGTAACTTCCATGGTATGAGTGGTGGGCTCGTTGGTCACAAAGGTAAAGGTGATCCCGAGAATCACCGCGGCATGAAGAACAATCGCCAGGAAAGCGTGAAGCTCAGTCTGTCAGCGGAACCGACTTCATGGTTGCCAAGCTCGCTGACTACCGCTGCCATTGTATTCCCCCACCAACATCGCTATACCAGCGTCCACTGGACCCGCTTCAGGCATCTCAACTGGCCACGCGCGCAGAAAGTTAAGCAGGGTTGTCCGCAACGCCGAAGATCTCATTTTCGATAAAACTCATATATTCACCGGCGATGTCCAGATCAAAGGCTTTATCAAGCTCTCTGTCCCACGTTGGACGGGTGACATTAATTCAAGTCAGATAGTCTCCGATAACATCAATTCCGACAAAGTAGAGTCCCTTTTCCCTGAGTACAGGACCCACCTGTTCGCAGATAAAATCTGTCCTGTCGTTGAGCTCTCTTCCCACGGCAGAACCACCGGCTGCCAGATTGCCCCTCGTCTCCCCTTTCTGCGGCACACGGGCAAGACCGTAAGGCACGGATTCGTCGTTGATCAGCAGGATGCGGGTATCTCCCTGGACAATTTCCGGGATATGTTTTTGTGCCATTGTCTGGGTCTGGCCATAGTTTGTCAGGGTTTCAATAATCACTGACAGATTATGCTCGGTTCTTTTGCACGAAAGATGGAAGTCCCCCCCATACCATCCAGTGGTTTGTAGATGACATCGCCGTGACGCGCGTGAAAAGCACGCAGGACATCTGGACGTCTGCTTACCATGTGCGGTGGACTGCAGGCAGGAAACTGCAGTGGCAAACAGCTTCTCATTACAGTTGCGCAGGGCCGATGGACGGTTAACCACCAGGGCTCCCGCACGCTCTGCCTGTTCCAGCAGGTGGGTGGTGTAGATGAACTCCATATCCAGTGGCGGATCCTTGCGCATCAGGATGATATCCAGCTCTCCAAGTCGTCGTTCCTCAGGGTTGCCCAGCTCGAACCAATCGCTGGTCCGATCGATGACGCGCAAGCTGCGTGTCATTGCAAATGCTTCTCCATCCCTGAGGAACAGGTCACCCTGTTCCATATAAATAAGTGTCCATTCACGTGCTTGCGCCGCCAGGAGCATGGCAAAGCTGCTGTCCTTATGGACTTTGATTGACCCGATAGGGTCCATGACGATAGCCAGTTGAGTGCTCATCAGGTGCCTGTTTGCTGCTGTTTAATTGCTGAGTTTGTGAACGAATTCATAGATGTAAAGTTTGCTTGCCAGCGGACGATAGAAGCTTGTAGCCGCCATTGTAACGTAAATATGTCGGCAAATCGGGTGCTTGGGAAGACAGGCGGGTCACCGGCAGAAGCGGGTGAGACGGTCCGAAGCGCGAAACAGGACATCAAGTGGGTCAGGTAAGAGCCGTATGCAACCACCATTAGGTAGATCCAGAAGAAATTGGAAAAAATGGAATTAACATCTGATGATGCCGGCAGATTCGCAGCCACGGAGAAGTGGTTATGGATGACAAAGACTATTGTCGATGACTCCAAACACTTCGCTCTACAGCGGACAGCTGTTGAAGAAAGAAGGTTGCAATGTAGTTACTGCGACCGATGGTTTCGAGGCGCTGGCCAAGATTGCGGATGAGAAACCAGACATTATTTTTGTCGATATCATGATGCCACGTCTCGACGGCTATCAAACCTGCGCGTTGATCAAGAACAACCAGGTCTTCAAAGAGACACCGGTCATTATGTTGTCCAGTAAAGACGGGCTGTTTGATCGTGCCCGGGGACGCATTGTCGGTTCAGACCAGTATCTGACAAAACCGTTTACCAAAGACGAACTACTGGGGGCGATTCGCGAGCATGTGACCGTGGGTTAGCACAGGTGGAGACAGTAATGTCCAAGGTGTTAGTTGTTGATGATTCTCCAGCTGAGTCATCCAGTTTAAAGAATGCTCGAGGGGCTATACGGGTTATTACTGCAGAAAATGGCAGGGATGGTGTTGCGCTTGCCCAAAAAGAACAGCCGGATGTTGTGTTGATGGATATTGTGATGCCTGACATGAATGGGTTCCAGGCAACAAGACAGATATCTCGGGGCGACAAAATGACATCCCCGTTATCATTGTCAGCAGCAAAAATCAGGAAACGGACAAGGTATGGGGTCGGTAAGAGACGCTAGAGGGTATATCACCAAACCGGTGAACACCGGGGAGCTCGTTAGTGTTATGCAATCCTGTATGTAAACGTTACTAATTGAATTGACTGCTTTTGCGATGTTGGAGAAACAGGCTGAGAAAGCGAAGCAATCAGCTATTGAGCTGCCCTGAGCAGGCAACGCAGACTCACTGGACGGACTGGGATTTAATCTGGTAGGCCAGCGATTTGTTGCGCCAATGGGATGAAGTGGGTGGAATTGGATGCACGTACCTCGAGACAACCCGCATACCGGGCGTGAAGAGTTTTGTGCTCGGGGTGGGTAATGTAAGAAAAGGGTCGTCTGATGACGGTCATTGATCTTGCGATGCTATTCGATATGACATCGATCATGCCGAGAGCCCAGCGCAGGGTGCTCGCGTTTGAGGATGAAGAGAAATATTTGTGGATTTGTCATTGATGATTCGTTAGGC
>CALOEA010000058.1:0-9394 GCA_942492185.1 uncultured Alphaproteobacteria bacterium | reverse complement strand
GCAGCCAGGAGAGAACGAGGAACGGTATGGTCGCAAAGCAGGAAACTGCCCAGCAGGTCGAAGAGCTCGGCGAACGTTACAAGTACGGTTTCATTACCGACATCGAGAGCGACCTCGCCCCCAAGGGCCTGAACGAGGACATCATCCGGCTGATCTCCGCCAAGAAGGAGGAGCCGGAGTGGCTGCTGGCCTGGCGGCTGAAGGCCTATCGCCATTGGCTGACCATGCCCGAGCCGGAATGGTCGAACGTCACCTTCCCCACGCTCGACTACCAGGATGCGCACTACTACTCGGCGCCGAAGCGCGACGCCAATGCGCCCGAGAGCCTGGACGAGGTCGATCCCAAGCTGCTGGAGACCTACGAGAAGCTGGGCATTCCGCTGCGCGAGCAGGAAATCCTGGCCGGCGTGAAGAACAGCAACATCGCGGTCGACGCGGTCTTCGATTCGGTCTCGGTGGCGACCACCTTCAAGGCCAAGCTCGAGGAGGCCGGGGTCATCTTCTGCCCGATCTCCGAGGCGGTGCGGCGCTGCCCCGAGATCGTGCAGCGCTATCTCGGCTCGGTCGTTCCCTTCGCCGACAACAAGCACGCCTGCCTGAACTCGGCGGTCTTCACCGACGGCTCCTTCGTCTACGTGCCCAAGGGCGTGCGCTGCCCGATGGAGCTCTCCACCTACTTCCGCATCAATGCTGCCAAGACCGGCCAGTTCGAGCGCACCCTGATCATCGCCGACGAGGGCAGCTACGTCTCCTACCTGGAGGGCTGCACCGCGCCGATGCGCGACGAGAACCAGCTGCACGCCGCCGTGGTCGAGCTGGTCGCCCTGGACGACGCCGAGATCAAGTACTCGACGGTGCAGAACTGGTACCCCGGCGACGCCGAGGGCAAGGGCGGCATCTACAACTTCGTCACCAAGCGCGGTGCCTGCCGCGGCCGCAACTCCAAGATCTCCTGGACCCAGGTGGAGACCGGCTCGGCCATCACCTGGAAGTACCCGAGCTGCATCCTGCAGGGCGACGGTTCGGTCGGCGAGTTCTACTCCATCGCCATCACCAACAACCGCCAGCAGGCCGACACCGGCACCAAGATGATCCATCTCGGCCGCAACACGAAGAGCCGGATCATCTCCAAGGGCATCTCCGCCGGCCGCTCGCAGCAGACCTACCGCGGCCTGGTGAAGGTCTCGCCGAAGGCCGAGGGCGCGCGCAACTACACCCAGTGCGACTCCCTGCTGATCGGCGGCCAGTGCGGCGCCCATACCGTGCCCTACATCGAGAGCAAGAACCGCTCGGCCCAGCTCGAGCACGAGGCCACCACCAGCCGGATCAGCGAGGACCAGCTCTTCTACTGCCGCCAGCGCGGCATCCCGCAGGAGCAGGCGGTCGCGCTGGTGGTGAACGGCTTCTGCCGCGAGGTGCTGCAGCAGCTTCCCATGGAGTTCGCCGTCGAGGCGCAGAAGCTCGTCGGCATCAGCCTGGAAGGCAGCGTGGGTTGAGGTGCCGGCCGACTGCCGCGCCTCGCCCGCACACGACAGAGACCTGGACCTATCGGTGAGAGAATGAACCCATTGCTTGAGATCAAGAACCTGCACGCCACGGTCGACGGCAAGGAGATCCTGAAGGGCCTGACGCTGACCATGCCGGCCGGCGAGGTACACGCCATCATGGGCCCCAACGGCTCGGGCAAGTCGACCCTCTCCTACGTCCTGGCCGGACGCGAGGGCTACGAGGTGACCGAGGGCCAGGTCCTCTTCGACGGCGAGGACATCCTGGCGCTGGAGCCGGAGGAGCGCGCCGCCAAGGGGCTGTTCCTCGCCTTCCAGTACCCGGTGGAGATTCCCGGCGTCGCCAACACCACCTTCCTGAAGGAGGCGGTGAACGCCGTGCGCACGGCGCGCGGCGAGACGCCCCACGACGCCCTCGCTTTCGTCAAGCTGATGCGCGCCAAGACCAAGGCGCTGGGCATCCGCGACGAGATGCTGAAGCGCGCGGTCAACGTCGGCTTTTCCGGCGGCGAGAAGAAGCGCAACGAGATGCTGCAGATGGCGCTGCTGGAGCCGAAGCTGGCGATCCTGGACGAGACCGACAGCGGCCTCGACATCGATGCGCTGAAGACCGTCTCCGACGCGGTCAACGCCATGCGCGACGCCGGACCGGGCCTTCCTGGTCATCACCCACTACCAGCGCCTGCTGGACTACATCGTGCCGGACCAGGTGCACATCCTGGCCGGCGGCCGCATCCGCAAGTCCGGCGGCAAGGAGCTGGCGCTGGAGCTGGAAGAGAAGGGCTACGCCGCCTTCGTGGAGGCAGCATGACGACCCGCGCCCCCGCCGCCCGCCCCGCCAGCGACCCGGCCGCCGTGCAGCCCTTCGTCGGGCTGCTGCGCGAGCAGGCCGAGACCTGCCCGGCGCCCGCCTGGGCTGGCTGCCGCCCCGCCGCGCCGCCGCGCTGGCGGCCGCCGAGCGCCTGGGCCTGCCGACCCAGCGCGCCGAGAGCTGGCGGCACACGCCGCTGCGCCTGCTCGGCCGCCATCGCTACGAGCTGCCGCGCGAAACGGCGAATCTCGACCGCGCGCCGACGCTGCTGGAAGACTCGCAGCGCCTGGTGTTCCTCGACGGTCTCAGCGCCCCCAATCTCGGCAGCCCGCCGGCCGGGCCGGCCGGCGTGGTCGCCATCTCCACGGCGCTGGAGCAGGACCCCAGCTCGCTGGAGGAGCTGCTGCTGCTGTCGCCGGAGGCCTCGGTCTTCCAGGCCTTGAACCTCGCCCTGTTCCAGGACGGCGCGCTGATCGCCGTGCCGGAGCGCACGCGTCTGGAGCGGCCGATCGAGATCATCCACGTCAACGGCCTCAGCGAGACGCCGCTCACCAGCCACCCGCGTCAACAGATCCTGCTCGGCGCCGGCGCCGCGGCGGTGGTGGTCGAGCAGCACGTGGGCTTCGGCGAGGCGCCGCGCTTCATCAACCACGCCAGCCGCATCGAACTCGCGGCCGGCGCCCGCCTCACTCACGTCGTGCTGGTGGCCGAGGGCGCCGAGACGCTGCACCTGGGGCGGACCGATGTCAGGGTCGCCCGCGACGCCCGCTATCGCCAGGTGACGCTCTTCCTCGGCGGCGCGCAGAGCCGCCGCGACCTCGACATCAGGCTCGAGGCCCGCGGCGCCGAGGCCGAGGCCCACGCCGCCTATCTGCTGATGGGCAGCGAGCAGGCCGACCTCGTGACCGACCTGCATCACAGCGCACCCGACAGCCGCAGCAAGGCGATCATCAAGGGCGCGTTGGCGGACGCTCAGCCGGCAGGGCGTGCAGGGCTGCATCACGGTCGACGCCGGCGCCGCGCGGGCCGATGGACGGCTCTCGGCCAAGACGCTGCTGCTGTCCGACCGCGCGACCATCCAGGTGAAGCCCGAGCTCAGGATCTTCCACGACGAGGTGCAGTGCGCGCATGGCGCCACCTCGGGCAAGCTGGACGAGACCGCGCTCTTCTACCTGCAGAGCCGCGGCCTTGCCGGACGAGCCTCGGCCCGGCGTCTGCTGGTCGAGCGCCTTCCTCGCCGAGGTCCTGGAAAGCCTGCCGGCGCACCTCGCGGCGCCGCTGCTGGTCAGCGGCCTCTGACCGCCGCCTGGAGGAGATCTGCACGGTGAGTGCCGGCACCCTCACCCGCAGCGCCGCGACCGCCGGCCACAACGCCGCGCAGGCCTTCGACGTCGAGGCCGTGCGGCGGGACTTCCCGGTGCTGCAGCGCGAGGTCTACGGCAAGCCCCTGGTCTTCCTCGACAGCGCCGCCTCGGCGCAGAAGCCGCGCCAGGTGATGGCGGCGATGACCAGGATGGCGGAGACCTGCTACGCCAACGTCCATCGCGGCGTGCACCGGCTGAGCCAGGAGTCGACCGACCTCTTCGAGCAGGCGCGCGAGCGCGTCGCGGAGTTCCTCAATGCCGGCTCGGCGGACGAGATCGTCTTCACCCGCGGCGCCACCGAGGCGATCAACCTGGTGGCGCAGTCCTGGGGCGGCGCCAACCTGGCGGCCGGCGACGAGGTGATCATCTCGACCCTGGAGCATCACGCCAACATCGTGCCCTGGCAGCTGCTGCGCCAGCGACCTCGGCATCGTGCTGAAGGTGGTGCCGATCGACGACGACGGCGCTTCCTGTTCGAGGAGTTCGAGAAGCTGCTGATCCCGCGCACCAAGCTGGTGGCCATGACCCACGTCTCCAACGCGCTGGGCACCGTGATGCCGGTCAAGGAGGTCGTCGCGCCGCCCACGCCGCGGCGCCGTGGTGCTGCTCGACGGCTCCCAGGCGGCGCCGCACCGGAAGGTCGACGTGCAGGCGCTGGACGCGGACTTCTACGTCTTCACCGGCCACAAGGTCTACGGCCCGACCGGCATTGGCGTGCTCTACGGCGCAAGGCCGAACTGCTGGCCGCCATGCCGCCCTACCAGGGCGGCGGCGAGATGATCGCCTCGGTCTCCTTCGAGGAGGTCACCTACAAGGAGCCGCCGCACCGCTTCGAGGCCGGCACGCCGCCGATCCTCGAGGCCATCGGCCTGGCCGCCGCGCATCGACTACGTCGAGCGCCATCGGGCATGAGGCCATCGCCGCCCACGAGGCACGATCTGCTGGCCTATGCCACCGAGCGCCTCGGCCAGGTCGACCGGGCCTGCGCATGATCGGCACCGCGCCGGAGAAGGCCAGCATCGTCTCCTTCGTGATGGACGATATCCACGCCCACGACATCGGCACCATCGTCGACCGCGAAGGTGTCGCCATCCGGGTCGGCCACCACTGCGCCCAGCCGCTGATGGACCGCCTCGGCGTGGCCGCCACCGCACGCGCCTCCTTCGGGCTCTACAACACCCGCGACGAGATCGACGCGCTGGCGCCGGCCTCCTGGAAAGGTGAAGGAGATCTTCGGCTGACGCCATCGACGATGCTGCAGGCGCTCTACCAGGAGGTGATCCTGGATCACTGCACGCCACCCGCGGAACCAGGGCCGACCGGAGGGCGCCAGCACAAGCGAAGCGCGCGGCTACAACCCGCTGTGCGGCGACCAGGTCACGGTCTACCTGGCCCTGGATGCCGATGGCCGGATCGCCGATGTCGGCTTCGAGGGCAAGGGCTGCGCGATCTGCCTGGCCTCGGCCTCGATGATGACCGAGGCGGTCGCTGGCCGCAGCGAGAGCCGAAGCCCGCCGGCCTCTTCGACGAGGTCCGACAGCTCTGCACCGAGAGCGACTACCGGCTACCGCCCGGCGAAGCCCGCTGAGAGACGCTGCCCTGCCCGCGCTCGGCGGCGTCAGCAGCAATCCGGTCCGGGTCAAGTGCGCGACACTGCCCTGGCACACCGCCCTGAAAGCAGCCCTGGAAGGCCACGGCGAGGCGACGACGGAATGAGCACGATGGACAACGACGGCAGTTCCCCCTCCATGACCGACTTCATGCCGCAGCATCCCGGCGAGACGCCGGGCGAGTTCTCGGCGCGGCGCGGCCAGCCGCTGCAGCCCGGACTGCCGGTCGCCGACGAGGAGGCGGTGGTGGCGGCGATGCGCACGGTCTACGACCCCGAGATTCCGGTGAACATCTACGACCTCGGCCTGATCTACACACTCGAGATCGAAGAGGACGGCTCGGCGATCATCGAGATGAGCCTGACCGCCCCTGGCTGCCCCGTCGCCGGCGAGATGCCCGGTATGGTGTCGGACGCGGCCGCATCGGTCGAAGGCATTGGCGAGGTTGAGACCCGGCTGGTCTGGGATCCGCCCTGGTCGCCGGACTTGATGAGCGAGGACGCCAAGCTGGCGCTCGGTATGCTCTGACCCCAATGTAACTGCGCTATCTGCTAGACTCGACCCGAGGACCCTGTATTTGCCGTGGAGAGAAGTTTCCGCGATGAACGGCGCACCGCATATCATCACCCTGACCGACGCCGCCGCCGAGCGCGTCAGGCGCCTGATGACGCAAGGCTGGCGACGAAGACGCCGGTGCTGGGCCTGCAGGGTCGGCGTGAACACCCGCGGCTGCTCGGGCCTCTCCTACGTCGTCGAGTACGCCAAGGTACAGCGCAAGCTGGAGGATATGGTCGAGGACAAGGGCGTGAAGCTCTTCATCGACCCGACCGCGGTCATGTTCCTGCTCGGCTCGACGATGGATTACGAAGAGGGCCAGTTCCAGACCGGCTTCACCTTCTCCAATCCGAACGAGAAGGGCCGCTGCGGCTGCGGCGAGTCCTTCCGCGTCTGAGCCGTCCGGCGCGACCGCAGTGGCAGCGATACGCTCCCCTGCGAATCCATTCTAGGCCAGCACGAGGTCGAAACGGCAGGTCAGCGCCCCTGGCTCCAGGTCGGGCACCGGGGTGAGCGCCACCGTCACCAGCGCGGCATCGTCTCCCAGGCTGCGATAGATGCCGTCGCGTTGGTTCAGCGGCTCTCCCGCAACATACATCTGCGTCGTCAGGCCGGGCAGGCCGGCCGCGGTCACCTTGAAGTGGATATGCGGGGTCCGGCCCGGATAGGCCACCGGACGGATGGTGCGGAAGCGATAGTGCCCCGTCGGGTCGGTGATGGCATAGCCGTAGCCCTGGAATCCCGGGTCCATCCCCGCCTGCGGCGCGTTCGGGTGACGGTAGACGCCGGCCGCGTCGCACTGCCAGATCTCCACCCGCGCGCCCTCGATCTCAGCCCCGTCGCGCGACAGCACCTGGCCCACGAGGTGGAGCGGCGTCCCCATTGCCTCGAGCGGCACGCTGTTGAGACGCAGCAGATCGTTGTCTCGATCGAGGGGAAGCAGCGACGGGTCGCGAGGATAGAACGGCCCCTCCGTCTGAGCCGGGGTTGCCTGCAGCAGCGCCCGCGCCGTCCCCGGCAGCAGCCCGGCCAAGGCCAGGGTGAGCGATCCGCGCAACAGCGTGCGCCTCTGCCATGCCTGCCACATTGCAACTCTCCTGCGCCCTTGGTTCGGCCGCAGGCTGGCCGCGGCCTGTGGCGAGAACATGGCGCCGCGGCGGCGAGCCCTTGTCCGCGACGGCCAGACCGCCTAGCTCTGGTTGGTCGCGTACCGCGGCTCGCGGTCGCTTGATCCGGATCAAGGATGGCGGCGGCGACACCATTCACTCTGCATGCCATTCAACCGACGGACCTTCAGGAGAGACCCTTGAGCCATACCCCGCACGAACTTTCCGACGAGTTTCCCGAGCATCGCGAGAAGCTGCATAGCCTGAAGCTCGGCGATGCGCACTTCCGCGCGCTGGCCGACGACTACCATCGGGTGAACCGGGAGATTCATCGCATCGAGTCCGAGACCGAGGCGGTCTCCGACGAGGCGGCCGAGGCGTTGAAGAAGCAGCGCCTCAATCTCAAGGACAAGATCGCCGCGATGCTGCAGAAGGCCTGAGCCTCGGGGCGACGCGGCCCGCGCGCCGTCAGGCCGCGGCCGCCGTCGTCCCACCGCGGCGCTTCAGCGCCAGCCAGCCGAGCGCCAGCAGCACCAGCCCAAGGGCCGGCATCACGCCGTAGTTCAGGGTCTCCCAGCCGCCGAAGGAGAAGATCGCGCCGGACGAGAGGGCCGTGGTGGCGGTCGTCCCGAAGACCAGGAAGTCGTTCGCCGCCTGCGTCTTCGCGCGCTCCGAGGAGCGGTAGGCCTCGGTCAACAGCGTGGTGCCGCCGACGAAGAGGAAGTTCCAGCCGATCCCCAGCAGGATCAGCCCGCCCCAGAAGTTCAGGAAAGCGATGCCGCCGAGGTGGACCAGCGTGGCCGCCATGATGCAGGCGGCCCCGACGGCCATGATCGGCAGGATGCCGAAGCGCCGGATCAAGCCGCCGGTGAAGAACGACGGCAGGTACATGCCCAGGACATGCCACTGGATGACGCTGGCGGCATCGCCGAAGGGATAGCCGCAGGCGTCCATCGCCAGCGGCGTGGAGACCATCAGCAGGTTCATCGCGCCATAGCCGACCATGGCGCCGAAGGCGGCGACGAGGAACACCGGCTGGCGCATGATCTGGCCGAGCGGTCGCGCCGGCGCATCCACCGGCGCCGGCGCCGCGCTGCCGGGCGGTGTCGAGAGCCGCTGCGCTTCCGGCAGCCCGCCTTCGTCCGGAAAGCGCACGGTGAGCAGAATGGGAAAGATCATCGCCGCCAGCACAGAGATCACCAGGAAGCTAGCGACGAAGGGTAGCGCCTCGAAGGCGAAGGCGGAGTTCGAGGCCAGCGAGGGACCGGCCACCGCCGCCACCACGCCACCGGCCAGCACATAGGAGATGGCGCGGCTGCGAAAGGCCGGGCTCGCCACCTCGGCGGCGGCGAAGCGGTAGTAGTTGGCGCAGCCGGCGGCAACGCCATAGAGGCCGAGCCCCACACACAGCAGCCAGAAATCGCCGATCCACAGCGCCGCGGCCCCGGTCAGGCCGGCCATGATCCCGGCGGTGGCCCCCAGCGCGAAGCCGGCCTTGCGCCCATAGCGGCTCATGAAGAGCGAGGCCGGGATGGTAGTCGCCATCATGCCGACGAAGAGGAAGGCCAGCGGCAGGGTCGCCAGTTCGACCCGCTCGCCCGCCACCAGCTTCCCGGAGAGCGCGGCCACCGTCATGGTCAGCGACAAAGCGGTCTGGTTCATCGCCATGCAGGCGGCGAGCCGGATGACCTGGCGCTTCGAGCGGTCGGGGTGGGCGGGCGTGGCGGGGCCGGGCATGGCGGCACGCTAGCCGAGAGCGGCGGCGATCAGAAGGCCCCGCTTCGCATGGCCGAAATTCGCCGCCGGAAGACGGCGGTCGCGGATCAGAAGTGCGTCCAGCCGGTCCGATCGAGTTCCAGGGCCCTGCCGTCACGGTCCAGCACCCGCACGCCGGTCCCCTCGCCCAGCAGGCCGATGCGGGTCAGGCGATGGCCGAGCCGCCCGGCCAGCGCCTCCACGCGGTCCGCCAGGGCCGGCGAGACGGCGAAGCAGAGTTCGTAGTCGTCGCCGCCGCTCAGCACCGCCGCAAGCAGCGTCAGCTCCTCGGCCAGGACCGCCTGGGCGGCGGCCGACAGCGGCAGCCGGTCGGCCGCGATCTCGGCGGCCAGGCCGGAGGCCTCGCAGATATGGCCGAGGTCGGCCACCAGGCCGTCGGAGACGTCGAGGCAGGCGGTCGCGAGGCCGCCTTCCGCCAGGAGCTGCCCGAGCAGCAGCCGCGGCTGCGGCCGGCGGTAGCGCTCCGCGAGCTGCTCCGACAGGGCTGGCTCCAGCCCCGGCAGGCGCCCGGTCAAGGCCAGCAGGCCGAGCGCGCCGTCGCCGATCGTCCCGGAGACATAGATCAGGTCGCCGGCCCGCGCGGTGGAGCGGCGCAGCGCCTGCCCCTGGGCGACGTGCCCCATGGCCGTCAGCGACAGCGTCAAGGGGCCGGGCGTCGAGGTCATGT
>CALOEA010000057.1:0-66509 GCA_942492185.1 uncultured Alphaproteobacteria bacterium | reverse complement strand
AGTTCGCCTGCAAGAAGCTTCTGGCCGCCGGCGAGGAGAAGCTCTTCACCCTGGCGCGGGTCTGGCGCAACGGCGAGCGCTCGGCCACCCACCATCCCGAGTTCACCCTGCTGGAGTGGTATCGCGCCGGGGCCGACTACCGCGCGCTGATGAGCGATTGCGAGGGCCTGCTGCGCCACGTCGCCCGGGCGCTGGGCATCGCCGCCTACCGCTGGCAAGGCGATGCTGTCGACCCCTTCGCTCCCTTCGAACGGGTGGCGGTCGCCGAGGCGGTGCGGCGCTTCGCCGGCATCGACCTGCTGGAGACTGCGCCGGATCCGCGCACCCCCGACGCGGCGGCCCTCATCCGGGCGACCCGGGCCGCCGGCATCCGCTGCGCCGAGGACGACAGCTGGGACGACGTGGTGACGCGCATCCTGCTGGAGAAGGTCGAGCCGCAGCTGGGCCGCGGCCGTCCGACCCTGCTCTGCGACTATCCGGTCAGCCTGGCCGCGCTCTCCCGTCCGAAGCCGGAGGACCCCCGCCTGGCCGAGCGCTTCGAGCTCTACCTGGCGGGGCTCGAATTGGCCAACGCCTTCTCCGAGCTGACCGATCCCGACGAGCAGCGCCGCCGCTTCGAGGCCGACATGGACCTCAAGGAGCGGCTCTACGGGCGCCGCTATCCGCTCGACGAGGATTTCCTGGCCGCCCTGGCGGCGATGCCGCCGGCCGCCGGCATCGCGCTGGGCATCGATCGCCTCGCCATGCTGGCGACCGGGGCGTCACACATCGAGCAGGTGCTCTGGACGCCGGTCGCGGAGCAAGGCAGCTAGGCGGCCGCCCCCCTTGGCAAGGTGGGGCGACGCTCCGACAATCCGCGGCGCTGCAGAACGAGGAGCCTTCATGGACGGCGCGGCCTTTCCCCGACTCTTCTCCCCCCTGACGATCCGCGGTCACACGCTGAGGAACCGCATCTTCTCCACCGGCCACGATACCAAGATGCCGGAGGACTTCGCCGTCTCCGACTCGCTGATCGCCTATCACCTGGCGCGGGCGAGGGGCGGCGCCGGGCTGATCATCCTGCAGGTCGCCGGCGTGCACCGCACGGCGATGTACACCCACTCCATGCTGATGGCGACCAGCGACGCCTGCATTCCCGGCTATCGCCGCATGGCGGAGGCGCTGCATGGCGAGGGCGCCTGCGTCTATGGCCAGCTCTTCCATCCCGGGCGCGAGATCATGGAGAGCCAGGACGGCGCCCTGCCGGTCGCCTACGCCCCCTCGGCGGTGCCGAACGAGCGCTTCCACGTCATGCCGCGGCCGCTCTCCGAGGGCATGATCGCGGAGATCGTCGCGGGCTATGCCGCTGCCGCCCGGCGCATGGCCGAGGCCGGGCTCGACGGCGTCGAGATCGTCGGGAGCCATGGCTATCTGCCGGCCCAGTTCCTCAACCCGCGCGTCAATCTCCGCGAGGACCGCTACGGCGGCTCGGCGCAGAACCGGCGCCGCTTCCTGCTGGAGGTGGTGGCGGCGGTGCGCGGCGCGGTCGGCCCGGGTGTGGCCGTCGGCATGCGGCTGTCCGGCGACGAGGCCGATCCCGAAGGGCTGACCGAGTCGGAATCGCTGGCGCACATGATCGCGCTGGCGCCGCAGCTCGACTACCTGAACGTCATCGCCGGCACCTCGGCCTCGCTCGGCGGGGCGGTGCACATCGTGCCGCCGATGATGGTGGAGAACGCCTATGTCGCGCCCTTCGCCGCCGCGGTGAAGGCGAAGGTGGAGATTCCCGTCTTCGTCGCCGGCCGCATCAACCAGCCGCAGACCGCGGAACAGGTGCTGGCCAGTGGGCAGGCCGACGTGATCGGCATGACGCGGGCGCTGATCGCCGACCCCGAGATGCCGAACAAGGCCGCCGGCGGCCGGGCCGAGGACATCCGCGCCTGCATCGCCTGCAACCAGGCCTGCATCGGCCACTTCCACCTCGGCTATCCGATTTCCTGCATCCAGCATCCCGAGACCGGCCGCGAACTGGAGTTCGGCGCGCGGCGGCCGGCAGCGCCGCGGCGCCGATCCTGGTGGTCGGCGGCGGCCCGGGTGGCATGAAGGCGGCGGCCGTGGCGGCCGAGCGCGGCCACCACGTCACGCTGTACGAAAAGGCCGCGCAGCTCGGCGGCCAGGCCCTGCTGGCACAGCTGCTGCCCGGGCGGGCGGAGTTCGGCGGCATCGTCACCAACCTGGCTCGCGAGATGGAGCTCGCCGGGGTCGAGGTGCTGCGCAACAGCCCGGTCGACCGCGCGCTGGTCGAGCGCCTGGCGCCCGACGCCGTGGTGATCGCCACCGGCGCCCGGCCGCGCCGGCCGGCCGTCGAGGGTCAGGAGGAAGCGCATGTCGTCGATGCCTGGCAGGTGCTGAAGGGCGAAGCCAACGTCGGCGGCTCGGTGGTGATCGCCGACTGGCGGGGCGACTGGATCGGCCTCGGCCTGGCTGAGCGCCTGGCCCGCGACGGCTGCCGGGTGCGCCTCTGCGTCGCCGGGCTGATGGCCGGCCAGTCCATCCCGCAGTATGTCCGCGACCACTGGGTCGGCACGCTGCACAGGCTGGGCGTCGAGGTGATCCCCTATGCGCGGCTCTTCGGCGTCGACGGCGACAGTGCCTACTTTCAGCACATCGCCTCCGGCGAGGCGATGATCCTGGAGGGGGTGGAGACGCTGGTGCTGGCGCAGGGGCACGAGGCGGAGATGTCGCTCTCCGACAGCCTGGGCGGGCTGGATCTGGACCTTCACGAGGTCGGCGACTGCGTCAGCCCGCGCACCGCCGAGGAGGCCGTGCTCGAGGGCCTGCGGGTCGCCAGCGCGCTATGAGCGCAGCCGGTTGACGAGGTGCCCCCGGGACCCTAGGTAGAGCGCCTTGTTTGAAGGATTCCGCCCGCGCCATGGCTCGCCTGCCGATTATCGTCGCCCCCGACCCGCGCCTGAAGAGCCCCGCCGAACCGGTCGAGCGGGTCGATGCGACGCTGCGCCGGCTGGCCGACGACATGCTGGAGACGATGTACGACGCGCCCGGTATCGGCCTGGCGGCGCCGCAGGTCGGCGTGCTGCGGCGGCTGATCGTCGTCGATGTGGCGCCGAAGGAGGCGCCGAGCCCGCTGGTGCTGATCAATCCGACCTTCACCTGGGTCTCCGACGAGGACGCCAGCTGGAACGAGGGCTGCCTCTCGCTGCCGGAGCACTATGCCGACGTGGTGCGGCCCCGGGCGGTGAAGGTCGCCTATCTCGACACCGAGGGCCGGCCCCGGGAACTGGCCGCCGAGGGCCTGCTGGCGACCTGCGTGCAGCACGAGATGGACCATCTCGACGGGCTGCTGTTCGTCGATCACATCTCGGCGCTGAAGCGCAACATGATCCTGCGCAAGCTCGTCAAGGCGAAGAAGGCGGGCGCCTTCGAGCCGGCCTGAGCGGGCGATGACAGCGCCGCTTCGTCTCGCCTTCATGGGCGCACCCGATTTCGCGCTGCCATGCCTCGCCGCGCTGCTGCAGGCCGGCCACCGGGTGGTGCAGGTCTATTCGCAGCCGCCGCGTCCGGCCGGCCGCGGCCAGCGGTCGACCCTGACCCCGGTGACGGCCTTCGCTGCCCGCCACGACCTGCCGGTGGCGACCCCGGCCAGCCTCAAGGACCCCGAGGAGCAGGCGCGCTTCAGCGCCCTGCAGCTCGATGCGGCGGTGGTGGTCGCCTATGGCCTGCTGCTGCCGCCGGCGATCCTGGCCGCGCCCCGCCTCGGCTGCCTCAATGTCCACGCCTCGCTGCTGCCGCGCTGGCGCGGCGCGGCACCGATCCAGCGCGCCATCCTGGCCGGCGACCGCCAGACCGGGGTGGCGATCATGCTGATGGATGCCGGCCTCGACACCGGTGACGTGCTGGCCGAGGCCAGCGTGCCGATCACCAGCGACGCCACCGGCGCCAGCCTGCACGACCGTCTGGCGGCGGAGGGGGCGAAGCTGCTGGTCCCCACCCTGGCGGCCTTCGCCGCCGGCGAGATCCTGCCACGGCCGCAGCCGGCCGAGGGCGTCACCTACGCGGCCAAGCTGCGGCGCGAGGAAAGCCGCCTGGACTGGCGGCGACCCGCGCGCGAGCTGGAGCGCCAGGTCCGCGCCTTCACGCCCTGGCCGGGCAGCCACTTCGAGCACCAGGGCCAGCGGATCAAGCTGCAGAAGGCAGCCCTGGCGGCCGGCACCGGCCGGCCCGGCGAGGTCCTCGGCCTTTCGCCCCTGGTGGTCGCCTGCGGCGAGGGCGCGCTGCGCCTCGTCGTGCTGCAGCGCGAGGGCCGGGCGGCGCTGCCGGCCGAGGCCTTTCTCAACGGCTTTCCCCTGACGGCCGGCACGCTGCTGCCCTAGGATGGCGCCATGCAGCGCTGGAAGCTGACCCTGGAGTACGACGGCGGCGGGTTCGTCGGCTGG
Source organism: uncultured Alphaproteobacteria bacterium (assembly GCA_942492185.1). GTDB lineage: Bacteria > Pseudomonadota > Alphaproteobacteria > Kiloniellales > JACOMY01 > CALOEA01. Next base: position 62,076 of record CALOEA010000057.1, on the reverse strand, counting down.
CAGCGCCAGGCCAACGGCCGCTCGGTGCAGCAGCTGCTGGAGGAGGCGGTCGCCGGCTTCAGCGGCGAGCGGGTGACGGTGGAGGGGGCCGGGCGCACCGATGCCGGGGTGCACGCGCTGGGCCAGGTGGCGCACATCGCGCTGGCGAAGGCGACGACGGCGCAGACCGTGCGCGCCGCGCTCAATCATCACATGAAGGGGCAGGGCGTCGTGGTGCTGCTGGCCGAGCCGGTGGCGGCGGATTTCCACGCCCGCTTCTCCGCGACCGGCCGGCGCTATCTCTACCGCATCCTGAACCGGCCGGCGCCACCGACGCTGGAGCGCGGGCGCGTGTGGTGGCTGCCGGTCCCGCTCGACGCCGCGGCGATGCATGCGGCGGCGCAGATGCTGGTCGGGCACCACGATTTTTCTTCTTTTCGGGCGGCCGACTGCCAGGCCGCCTCGCCGGTGAAGACGCTGGACAGCCTCGCCGTTTCGCGGCGCGGCGAGGAGATCGCCATCGAGGCGGCCGCGCGCTCCTTCCTGCATCACCAGGTGCGCAACATGGTGGGGACGCTGGCCCTGGTTGGGCGCGGCCGCTGGCAGGCAACGCAGGTGGCGCAAGCCCTGGCGGCCCGGGACCGCCGGGCAGCCGGTCCGACAGCGCCGCCGCAGGGGCTCTACCTGACCGCCGTGCGCTACGGCTAGCGCGGCCTCGAACCGAGATCGGGCCTGACGGGAAGCCGCTTCACCCGGCCGGCAGGCCGAGCTGCGGCATGGCGGTGCGCGTGATGCCCCAGAGGAAGCAGACGATCGAGATGCCCTCGGAGAGGATCACCAGGGCGATGGCCTGCGACCCGGGGATGCCGAGCAGGCGCCGCAGCAGCCACCACTGCACGCCGAGAAACCAGCCCATCAGGCCGAGCGCCACGCCGTCGGCGAAGCCGCCGGGAAAGAGGCCGGCGTCTTCCACCAGGTCGATGAGGGTGTTGAGATAGGCGGCCGGCAGCGACACCCAGTTGGCGGCGGTGATGTAGCCGGGGACCCTGCGGGCGAAGGGCTGGTTCTCGCTCAACCGCAGCAGCAGCAGCGGGAAGGCGAACCAGAGGATCACGTTGAGCATCGCCCAGACGCCGTAGAAATGCAGGCCGGGTTCCTCCAGGCCCATGTCGTGGCGCAGGCGTTCCAGCGACAGCGCGAAGGCCGGCGCGGCCAGCACCATGGCGAAGAAGGAGCGCCAGCAGGCAACGGCGTCCTGCGCCAGCAGCGCGAAGCCATCGGGACGGAAGGTCAGGAGCCGCCAGGCGGCGGCAAGCGAGACGAGGATCTCGCGGCGGCTGGGGATCATGCAGGCGGCAGGATCATGCGGGCTCGGCCGCCGGGAAGAAGCGCCCGATCACCTCGCCGTAGATCGCCGCCAGCCGCTCGATGTCCGCGACCCGCACGCGCTCGTCCACCTTGTGCGCCGTGTCGTTCTGCAGCCCCAGTTCGACCACCGGGCAGGCATCCTTGATGAAGCGTGCATCGGAGGTACCGCCGGTGGTCCCGAGCTCCGGCGCCTCGCCGGTGACCTCCGACACGGCGGCCGAGACGACCGCGCTCAGGTGCCCGGGTGCGGTCAGGAAGGATTCGCCCGAGACCCGCACCGAAAGCTCGACCTTGCCGCCGACGCGCCGGAGGCGCTCCCGCACCCAGTTCTCCACCGATTCGCCGCTGTGCAGGTCGTTGAAGCGCACGTTGAAGCGCGCCCGGGCCTGCGCCGGAATGACGTTGGAGGCCGGATTGCCGATGTCGATGGTGGTGATCTGCAGGCTGGAGGGCTGGAAGTGCTCGCTGCCCTGGTCGAGGCTCTCGGCGGTCAGCATCGCCAGGAGTTCGACCAGCCGATGCGCCGGGTTGTCGGCCAGGTGCGGATAGGCCGTGTGCCCCTGCACGCCGCTGACGACGATCTCGCCGGTGAGGCTGCCGCGCCGGCCGATCTTCACCATGTCGCCGACCCGTTCCACCGAGGTCGGCTCGCCGACTAGGCAGGCATCCAGGCGTTCGCCGCGCTCGGCGAGCCAGGCCAGGACCTTGCGGGTGCCGTTGATCGCCACCGCCTCCTCGTCGCCGGTGATCAGCAGCGAGAGCGAGCCGCCGAAATCCGGCTGCCGCTCCAGAAAGCGGCCGACAGCGGCGACCCAGCAGGCGATCGAGGCCTTCATGTCGGCGGCACCGCGACCGATCAGCCAGCCGTCCTTCAGCGTTGCGGAGAAGGGATCGACCGACCAGTCCTTGGGGTCGCCGACCGGCACGACGTCGGTGTGGCCGGCATAGCAGAGGTTCGGCCCGTCGCTGCCGCGGCGGGCGTAGAGATTGTCGACCCTTTCGCTGCCGGCTTCCTCGAACGGCAGGCGGTGGCAGGTGAAGCCCAGAGCCTCCAGGGCCGCCTGCAGCAGGTCCAGCGCCCCGCCGTCGGCCGGCGTGACGCTGGGGCAGCGCATCAGCGCCTGCGCCAGGGTGACAGGGTCCGGCGGCGTCATCGCGCTAGGTCCTGAGCAGCTCGTTGATCGAGGTCTTGCTGCGGGTCTTCTCGTCGACGCGCTTGACGATCACCGCGCAGTAGAGGTTCGGGCCCGGCTCGCCGTTCGGCATCGGCTTGCCCGGCAGCGAACCGGAAACCACCACCGAATAGGGCGGCACGCGGCCCATGAAGACCTCGCCGGTCTCGCGGTCGACGATCTTGGTCGAGGCGCCGATGAAGACGCCCATCGAGAGCACCGAGCCCTCGCCGACGATCACGCCCTCGACCACCTCGGAGCGCGCGCCGATGAAGCAGTTGTCCTCGATGATGACCGGGCCGGCCTGCAGCGGCTCGAGCACGCCGCCGATGCCGACGCCGCCGGAGAGGTGGCAGTTCTTGCCGATCTGCGCGCAGGAGCCGACCGTCACCCAGGTATCGACCATGGTGCCGCTGTCGACGAAGGCACCGAGGTTGACGAAGCTCGGCATCAGGATGGCACCGGCGGCGACATGGGCCGAGTGGCGCACGATGCTGCCCGGTACCGCGCGGAAGCCGGCCTGGCGGAACTGCTCGGCGCTCCAGCCGGCGAACTTGCTGTCGACCTTGTCCCACCAGTTGGCATTGCCGCCCGGGCCGCCGCTGATGATCCGCATGTCGTTCAGGCGGAAGGAGAGCAGCACGGCCTTCTTCAGCCACTGATTGACCTGCCAGGCGCCATCCTTCTTCTCGGCGACGCGCAGGCGTCCACCATCCAGGCCGTCGAGCGCGGTCTCGACCGCGCTGCGCACCTCGCCGGTGGTCGCGGTGGTGATGCTGTCCCGCTCCTCCCAGGCGCGGTCGATTACCGTCTCCAGTGCCGTAGCATCCATGGTTCTCTCGGACTCCTTGTCGCCTCTCGTTACTGCAGTCTCAGCCGCGCCGGACCAGCGTGCCGATGCCGCGCTCGGTGAAGATCTCCAGCAGCAGCGCGTGCGGCACGCGGCCGTCGAGGATCACCGCGGCGTCGACCCCGTTCTCCACTGCGTGGACGCAGGTTTCCAGCTTGGGAATCATGCCGCCGGAGATGGTGCCGTCCTCCTTGAGGCGGCGGATATCGGCCACCGTCAGGTCGGTCAGCAGGTTCTTCTCCTTGTCCAGCACGCCGACCACGTCGGTCAGCATCAGCAGGCGCGCGGCGCCGACGGCGCCGGCGATGGCGCCCGCGACCGTGTCGGCGTTGATGTTGTAGGTCTCGCCCTGCGGCCCGACGCCGATCGGCGCGATCACCGGGATCATGCCGGAATGCTCCAGCGAGGCCAGGATATGCGGGTTGATCTTCTCCGGTTCGCCGACGAAGCCGAGATCGAGGATCTTCTCGATGTTGGAGCCGGGGTCCTTGTGGGTACGCCGCGCCTTCACCGCCTGCACCAGGCTGCCGTCCTTGCCGGAGAGCCCGATGGCGGTGCCGCCGGCCTTGTTGATGGCGGTCACCAGCTCCTTGTTGATATGGCCGGAGAGCACCATCTCGACGATCTCGACCGTGGCGGCGTCGGTGACGCGCAGGCCCTGGACGAACTCGCTCTTGATCTTCAGCCGCTCCAGCATCTCGCCGATCTGCGGGCCGCCGCCGTGCACCACGATGGGGTTCACGCCGACCTGCTTCAGCAGCACGATGTCGCGCGCGAAGGTGTCGGCCAGCTTGTCGTCGCCCATGGCGTGGCCGCCGTACTTGATGACGAAGGTCTTGCCGGCGTAGCGCCGCATATAGGGCAGCGCCTCGGTGATGGTGCGGGCGGTCCGCAGCCAATTCTTGGTCTCGGAAAAGCTCTTCTCGATCATCTTTCGCTCCGGCGCCGGGGGGCTCGGTGAGGGCGCGCTACTCTAACGGCGTGCTTGCCCGAGGGCCAGCGCACCCAGCAGGGCGCGCAGCTCCACGATGCCCTCGGCGGAGTTGGCCGAGGTCAGCACCAGGTCGGGGTGGGCGGCGCGTCGCTTGGCGATTTCGCCCTGCACCTGCCGCACGATCCGCGGACGCTCCTCGCCCTTCACCAGGTCCGCCTTGGTCAGCACCACCTGGTAGGACTGCGCCGCCTCGTCGAGGCCGGTCATGACCTCTCGGTCGACCGGCTTCAGGCCGTGGCGGGCATCGATCAGCAGCAGCACGCGGGCCAGGTTCGGGCGCCCCTTCAGGTAGCGCTCGATCAGCAGCGTCCAGGCGGCGACACGCTCCTTGCTGACCTTGGCGTAGCCGTAGCCCGGCAGGTCGACGAGGCGCAGCAGCCCGTCGAACTCGAAGAAGTTGAGCTGCTGCGTGCGTCCGGGCGTGCGCGAGATGTGGGCCAGCGTCTTGCGCCCGGTCAACGCGTTCACCAGGCTCGACTTGCCGACGTTGGAGCGGCCGGCGAAGGCCACCTCCGGCAACTCGGACGGCGGCAGCGCCGCTTCGTCGGTCGCGCCCCAGATGAAGCGGCATTCCTGCGCGAAGAGCCAGCGCCCGTACTCCAGGCGCCGGGCTTCCTCACGCTCCTCAGGCGTGCCGCCGGCGGCGGCAGGACCGGTCGGCGGCTCGCCCTGCATGGCTTCGGCTAGTCCTTCTTCTTCTTGGGCTTCGGCTTGGCGCCGGGCTTGGACGGGGCCTTCAGCTTGCCCTGCTCGATCGCCTCGCGCTTCAGCTTCGACTGGCTCTTCGCCCGCACCGGGGCGGCGGCGGCCGGCTCGGCCTCGATCGCCTTCGGCGCCTCGCCGTTGGCCTCGGCCGCCCGCTCCCGCTCGCGCTCCGCCTTCGCCTTGGCTTCGGCATGGGCGTGGGCCTTGCGGCCGATCGGCATGCCCTGCCGCTTCATGATGTAGATCTGCTGCGCCATCGAGAGCGCGTTGTTCCAGGCCCAGTAGATCACCAGGCCGGAGGCGAAGCTGCCGAGTACGAAGGTGAAGACGATCGGCATCCAGGCGAAGATCTTGGCCTGCATCGGATCGGTCGGCTGCGGGTTCAGACGGTACTGCGCCCACATGGTGAAGCCCATGATGATCGGCCAGATTCCGAGCGAGAAGAATCCCAGGATGCCGAGGTTCGGAACGTCATAGGGCAGCAGGCCGAAGAGGTTGATCCAGGAGGTCGGGTCGGGGGCGGAGAGATCCTGGATCCAACCGAAGAAGGGGGCATGGCGCATCTCGATCGTGCCGTAGAGCACGTTGTAGAGCGCGATGAAGATCGGGATCTGCATCAGGATCGGCAGGCAGCCCGCCAGCGGGTTGGCGCCCTCCTTCTTGTAGAGCGCCATGATCTCCCGCTGGAAGCGGGCGCGGTCGTCCTTATAGCGCTCGCGCATCTCCTGCATCTTGGGCTGCAGCTTGCGCATCCTGGCCATCGACTTGTAGGCCTTGTTGGCCAGCGGGAAGAGCAGGATGCGCACGCAGACGACCAGCAGCAGGATGGCGACGCCGAAGTTGCCGACGATGCCGAAGAACCACTCCAGCGCCAGGTAGATCGGGCGCGACAGGAAGAAGATCCAGCCATAGTCGACCGCCAGGTAGAAGCGATGGGCGTAGCCGGCGTCCTCGTAGCGGTCGATCACCTTGGCCTCGCGGGCGCCGGCGTAGATGCGCACGAAGGTCTCCAGGCTCTGACCGGCCTCCAGCGTGGTGGTCGGATAGGTCACGTCGCTCTGGAAGACGTCGCCGGCGGCGGTCTTCTGGTAGACATCGCGGGTCTTCACCGGGACCGTCTGGTCCGGCATCAGGATCACCGCCCAGTACTTGTCGGTGATGCCGAGCCAGCCGCCGGTGGTCTCGCTGGCGATGATCCCGTTCGGCTCTTCCATCAGGTCGTCGTAGTTCAGCTCCTGGTAGGTGTCCTGGAGCACGCCGAAGAAGCCCTGGTGGACGATGTAGGAGGGGTCGAGCTCGGGAATTCCGGTGCGGTTGATCAAGGCGTAGGGCGCCAGCGTTGCCGCCGTGTCGCCGCCGTTGCGGACCCGCTGCGTGATGGTGACGAGGTAGTCCTCGTCGATCGCATAGGTCACCTCGAAGGAGAGGCCCTCGATGGTCGTGGTCAGCGTTACCGGCCGGTCCGGCGACAACGGGCCGCCGCTGCTCTCCCACAGCGTCTCGGCATCCGGCACCGGCGTGCCCTCGAGGCCGAGCCAGCGCACGCCGACGTAGTAGGGATGCTCGGAGCCACGCGGCGACAGCAGGACGATCAGCGGGCTCTTTGGGTCCAGAGTCTCGCGATAGTCGTCGAGCACCAGGTCGTCGAGCTGCCCGCCGCGCAGATTGATCGAGCCGGACAGCCGCGGCGCGGCGAGCTCCACGCGCGGGGTCTCGGTCAGCACCTCGCTGCGCGGCTTGGCGATCTCCGGCTGGGCGGTCCCCGATGCGGTCTCGCCGCCGGCGACCGGCTGGCCGCCGCCGTCGGTCGAGGGCACGGCCTCGCCGTTCGAGCCCGCCGTCTGCGCGGGCGCCGGGGGCGGCGGCGCATAGTCCGGTACCAGGAAGATCTGCCAGGCCGCGAGGATGCCGATCGACAGAACGAGGGCCAGGAGAAGGTTCTTGTTGTCCATCGGTCAGCGGGACTCCATCGCGGATTGGCCGTCGTGCCGGTCGCAGCAGGCGGGTTTCGAATGAGAGGCGGGAACAGGGTCGTAGCCCGAACTACCCCAGGGATGGCACCGCGCCAAGCGTCGCATGGCGAGCCAGGTGCCGCGCCAGGGGCCATGCAGGGCGACCGCCTCCAAGGCGTAGGCGGAACAGGTGGGCAGGAAGCGGCAGCGCGGGCCCAGCAGCGGCCCGAGCGTCAGGCGATAGAGCCAGACCAGGGCGGTCAAAAGCCATGTCAGCGGCCGCTCCAGCAGCGGCCGCCGCGTCTCTGCCTGGTTCATTTGCGCTGCTCCTCGCCGCTCTTGGCGTTCCGGTCGGCGCGGCCGCGGCGACCCTGGCGGGGAGCCGGCTGGCGCCGCGCGTCAACCGGCCGGGCCGCCCGACGGGCGACTCCCTCCAGCGCCTGGGCAAAATCGGCCCGCAGCAGCGCGAAGGGGCGATGCACCGTGGCCGGACGCCCGATCAGCACATAGTCGGTGCCGGGCGTGCCGCTGTCCGGCAGCAATTCGGCGGCCAGAGCGCGCAGACGCCGCTTGGCGCGATTGCGGGCAACCGCAGGCCCCACCTTGCGGCTCGCGGTGAATCCGACCCGGATCGTCGCTTCGCACGAAGACGTGCCGTCCGGGCCTTGCGGCGCGGCGGCCTTGCGGCGCGTCGCCCTGCCGGCCTGGAGGACCAGGCCGGGCGTACTCCACTTGCAGCCTGCGGCAGCGACCTGCAGGAACTCGGGACGAGCTCTCAGACGCCCGAGCCGCGGCCGCATGCTGCGACCGCTCAGGCGGAGAGGCGCTTGCGACCCTTCGCCCGGCGACGCGCCAGTACGACGCGGCCGCCGACGCTCGCCATGCGGGACCGGAAGCCGTGGCGACGCTTGCGAACGAGCACGCTCGGTTGATAGGTGCGCTTCACCTCGAGAAACTCCTGGATATGGCCTTGAACTAGCCCTGGATATGGCTTTTCGGCCGATCTGAAAACGAGGCGCGTGTATAGGCGCCGAGGCGCCGTCTGTCAACGACGGGGCATCCGGCGCCTTCCGCCCCTGCTCCCGATCGTCGAGACGGGGTGGCGCGCAGCCCCTGGATATCACAGTCATTTGACAGGAAGCGATTGTTCTCTGCGCCGCTCCGCGGTCAACATGCGCGGGGATGCCGGGGCCAGATACAAAGGACCGCGAAGCGGTAAGGTAACGCCATGACGCTCCGCGACCAGAAGCCGCCGGTGGCCGACGATGCGGCCGCGGCGAAGCAGGCGGCATCCCCCGGACCGGCATCTCCCGGACCGGCCTCTCCCGGACCGGCATCCCCCGGACCGGCATCTCCCGGACCGGCCTCTCCGGGACCGGCGCCCTCCCACCCGGCTGCCGCACGCTCGGCGGCGCGGCGCTGGCTGCCGCTCGGGATGCTGCTGGTCGCGTCGCTCGCCGGCTTTCTCTGGCTGCGCAGCGAGGGAATCGGCTTCGATACCGTGGCGGAGCATCGCGCCTGGCTGGTCCAGACGGTCTCCGACAATGCCCTGCTGGCGGGGCTGCTGCTCTTCGCCAGCTACATTCTCGCGACGGCACTGTCCCTGCCGATCGGGATCGTCCTCACCATCGTCGCCGGCTTTCTCTTCGGCACCTGGGTCGCGAGCCTCTGGGTCATCGCCGGGGCGACCATCGGGTCGGTGGTGATATTCCTCGCCGCCCGCACGGCGCTGCACGACACGTTGGAAGCGAAGGCCGGTCCCTGGTTGAAGCGCATGGAAAAGGGGTTTCGCGAGGATGCCTTCAGCTACCTGCTGGTCCTGCGCCTGCTGCCGATCGTGCCCTTCTGGCTGGCGAACCTGGTGCCGGCGCTTCTCGGGGTGCCGCTCGGGACCTATATCGTTGCTACCGCGATCGGCATCGTGCCGGGCACTGTCGTCTTCGCCAGCGTCGGCGGCGGGCTCGGCGCGATCCTGGACCGCGGCGAGACGCCTGACTTCGGCCTGCTGCTGGAGCCGGCGATCCTCCTGCCGCTGGTTGGTCTTTCGCTGCTGGCGCTCCTGCCGGTGGCCTACAAGCGTTGGAAGCAGCGGCGGAGCTGATCGATGGCCTCCTACGACTACGACCTCTGTGTCATCGGCGCCGGCTCGGCCGGTCTCTCCATCGCCGCCGGTGCCTCGCAGATGGGCGCGCGCGTCGCGCTGGTCGAGAAGGGCGTCATGGGCGGCGACTGCCTGAATTTCGGCTGCGTGCCTTCCAAGGCGCTGCTGGCGGCCGGCCACCGGGCCGTATCGTGGCGCGAGGCGGCGGCTTTCGGACTGGCCGACGCGCCGCCGGCCGTCGACTTCGCCGCCGTCATGCGCCATGTGCGGCAGGTCATCGCCGCCATCGCGCCGAACGATTCGGTCGCCCGCTTCGAGGGCCTGGGTGTGGCGGTGCTGCAGGGCGAAGCGCGCTTCCTCGGGCCTGATCGCCTGTCGGCCGCCGGCCGCGAACTGCGCGCCAAGCGCTTCGTGCTGGCCACCGGGTCGCGGCCGCTGGTGCCGCCGATCCCGGGCCTGGCCGAGCAGCCTTTCCTGACCAACGAGACGATCTTCTCCCTGACCGCGGCGCCGCAGCACCTGGTCGTGCTGGGCGGCGGGCCGATCGGCTGCGAGCTGGCACAGGCCTTCGCCCGACTTGGCTGCCGCGTCACGCTGGTGGAGATGGGCAGCCTGATGCCGAAGGACGACCCCGAACTGGTCGCCTTCGTCCGCCGCTCGCTCGAAGCCGACGGCGTCGCGCTGCTGGAGGGGGCGAAGGCCGTTGCCGTGGAGCCCGGCCCGGTCCTGGTGGTGGAGCGCGACGGCGCGCAGCAGCGCGTGGCGGGATCGCACCTGCTGGTGGCGGTTGGCCGCCGGCCCTCGTTCGAGGGGCTGGGGCTCGAGCAGGCTGGCGTCCGTCTGGAGCGCGGCCGCCTGCTCCTCGACCGCGGGCTGCGCAGCAGCAATCGGCGCATCTACGCCGCCGGAGATGCCGCCGGCGGGCTGCAATTCACCCACCTCGCCGGCGCCCATGCCGGGGTGCTGATCAAGCGACTGCTGTTTCGCCTGCCGGCGCGGGCCGATCGACTGACGGTGCCTTGGGTCACCTACTGCGACCCCGAGTTGGCGCAGGTCGGCCTGACCGAGGCCGAGGCGGCGGCCCACGGCCCGATCCGCGTGCTGCGCTGGTCGCTGCACGAGAACGACCGCGCCCAGGCGGAGCGCGCCACCGGGGGCCTGGTCAAGCTGATCGCCACGCCGCGCGGCAAGCTGCTGGGTGCCGGCATCGTCGGGCAGGGCGCCGGCGAGCTGATCCTGCCCTACGTTCTGGCGGTGGCCGGCAAGCTGAAGCTCGGCGATCTGGCCTCGGTGATCGCGCCCTATCCGACCCTGTCCGAGGCCGGCAAGCGTGCCGCCGGCAGCTTCTATGTCCCGAAGCTTTTCGGCAACGGGACCCGCAGGCTGGTCCGCCTGCTCCTGAAGCTCCCCTGAGTCTGCTATAGATGCGCACCATGGCGCTTACCATGCCGCCCCTGCGGCGGAGTCTCTCCGCCCGCCTGCTGCTGCTGACCGTCGCCTTCGTCATGTTGGCGGAGGTCTTCATCTTCGCCCCGTCGGTCGCGCGCTATCGCGAGGACTGGCTGCACCAGCGTCTGGCCGCCGGCCATCTCGCCATCCTGGCCCTGGAAGCGACGCCGGACCAGATGGTGAGCCCGGAGCTGGAGGTCCGCCTGCTGGCCCATGCCGGCGCCCTCTCCATCGGCCTGCAGATGCCGGGCAGCGGCAAGCTCATGCTCTCCATGGCGATGCCGGGCTCGGTGGACGCGACCTATGACCTGCGCGACGCCGGGCCGCTGACGATGATCGGCGACGCCTTCGAGTCGCTGTTCCTGGCCGAGGACGGCCGGCTGTTGCGGGTGGTCGGAATCTCGCCCAAGGATCCGCACGCCATCGTCGACATGGTGATCGAGGAGGCGCCGTTGCGCGCCGAGCTCGCCGCCTTCGCGCTGCGCATCCTCGGCCTGTCGCTGATCATCTCGCTGGTGACCGCCGCCCTGGTGTTCGTGACGCTCTACTGGATCATGGTCGGGCCGATGCGCCGGGTGACGGAATCGCTGGTCGCCTTCCGCGCCGACCCCGAGCATGCGCCGATCTTCGCGCCGCCGGCCGCGCGGGCCGACGAGATCGGCATCGCCGGCCGCGAGCTGGCGCGCCTGCAGATGAGCCTGCGCGAGGCGCTGAGCCAGAAGACGCGGTTGGCTGCGCTCGGCACCGCGGTCTCGAAGATCAACCACGACCTGCGCAACATCCTCTCGACCGCCCGCCTGGTCTCCGATCGGCTGGCCGACAGTGCCGACCCGCAGGTGAGGCGCACCGCGCCGACCCTCCTGGCCGCGATCGACCGCGCGGTGACGCTCTGCGAGGGGACGCTGACCTTCGTGCGCGAGGGCGCGCCGCAGCTCTCCCCGGAACGTTTCCAGCTGGCCGACATGGTGGCCGAGGTCGGCGCCAGCCTGCCGGCCTCGCTGACCGGCGCCATGACCTGGGCGACCGACCTGCCGGCCGACCTGGAGGTCGAGGCCGACCGCGCCCAGCTCTTCCGCGTGCTGGCCAATCTGGCGCAGAACGCGGTGCAGGCCGGTGCCCAGCGTATCGCCGTGACGGCCCGCATCGAGGGCGATCGCGCGGTGATCCTGGTGGCCGACAACGGACCGGGCCTGTCGCCCAAGGCGCGCGACACTTTGTTCCAGCCCTTCGCCGGCTCCGGGCGCGCCGGCTCCACCGGCCTCGGCCTCGCCATCGCCCGCGAACTGGTCGAGGGGCACGACGGTCGGCTCTCCCTGGTAGACAGCAGCGCCAGAGGGACTACATTCCGCATCGAACTGCCCTGGCCCAAGGCGAGGCCCGGTTGCTGAGCCCGCCGATGACGGCGGGGGCGGGGATCGCGAGGCAGCCCGACGCGGTGAGCGAGGAGAGAACGATGAGCCTATGGGTGCGCCTTGGTTTGACCGGTCTGGCGATTCTCCTGGGCCTGATCGTGGCCTCCTCGACGCACGGCGGCTTCTGGCACTACTTCGGCTTCGTCTTCGCCATTCTCTCGGCGTTGCTGCTGTTCCGCGTCATCGGGAGCGCCTTCGACCGGCCGGGCGAGTCCAGCGCGCTGCTGCCGGTGCCGCGGACCCAGGAGAACCGCACCCTGCTGGGCGCCGTCCTGGCCATCGGCAGCCTGGCCGCGCTCTTCGTCGCCGCCGGCGCGCACGGCAGCGGTGCCGCCTACTACCTGGGCCTCATCGCCGGCGTGCTGGCGATCGTCTACGTCTTCGCGCTGATCGCCGCCTCCTTCGACCGTCGCTGAGGCCGGTTTTCCGACCTGCTCCCCCGCCTCGAAGGAGATCGCTCCATGCCGCGGATCGCCGCCAACATCTCCTTTTTGTTCAGCGAGTTGCCTTTCCTCGATCGCTTCGCCGCCGCCGCCGCGGCCGGCTTTCGCGGCGTCGAGGCCCATTTCCCCTACGCGCATTCGAAGGCGGAGCTGGCAGGGCGCCTGGCGGACAGCGATCTCTCGCTGGTGTTGTTGAACACCGCTCCGGGCCAGCGCGACAACGACTTCGGCCTGGCCGCCCAGGTGGGCCGCCGGGACGAGTTCCGCGCGGTGCTGGAGCAGGCGCTGGACTACGTTTCGACCCTGGGAGCGGGGCTGGTGCACGTGATGGCCGGCGACGTCGCCGCCGCGGGACGTGCCGCGGCGCGGGAAACCTACCTGGAGAACCTTGCCTGGGCGGCCGAGCAGGCGGCGACCTGCGGCATCACCCTGGTGATCGAGCCGCTGAACGCGCGCGACCGGCCGGACTATTTCCTGCAGCGCTCCGACCAGGCGGTCGAGCTGCTGCAGGTGCTGCGGCGGCCGAACGTCAAGCTGCTCTACGATTTCTACCATGTGCAGATCATGGAGGGCGACCTGGCGCTCCGGCTCGAGCGGCACTGGCCCTTCGTCGGGCACCTGCAGTTCGCCTCGGTCCCCGGCCGGGCCGAGCCGGACGCCGGCGAGATCGCCTATCCCTTCCTCTTCGCGCTGCTCGATCGGCTGGGCTGGCAGGGCTGGGTCAGCGCCGAGTACCGCCCGCGCGACACCACCCTGGGCGGGCTGGCCTGGGGCAAGCCCTACGGCATCGCCGCGCCTTGAGCCGCCCCGGCGAGCGCCCCCCCCCGGCGACCGCTCCCCGGCGCCCGCTCCCCCGGCGACCGCTCCCCCGGCGACCGCTCCCCGGCGCCCGCCGCGGCAGAGCCGCAGCGCGCTCAGTCCAGCGCCAGGGTGATCGCCTTGAGGTAGGAGGTTTCCGGCAGGTGCGGGTGGATCGGGTGATCCGGCGCGGCGCCGCTGACCTTCAGGATGCGCCCTTGCCGGCCGGCATCGGTCAGGCCGCCGCCGACCGCCTGCAGGAAGACGTTCGGGTCGGCGTGAAAGGAGCAGGAGGCAATGAACAGCAGACCGCCTGGCTCGACGCACTGCGCCGCCAGCCGGGCAAGCTTGCGATAGCCCTTGAGGCCCTGGTTGAGGTCGCGGCGGTTCTTCACGAAGGCCGGCGGGTCCATGATGACGAGGCCGAAGCGCTCGTCCTTCATCTGGGCCAGCCGGCGGAAGACCTCGGCCTTCACGAACTTGCAGCGCTCGGCGACGCCGTTCGCCTCGGCGGCTTGCGCCGCCAGGGCCAGCGCCTGCTCGGAGCGGTCGAGCGCGACCACCTCGGTGGCGCCGGCCAGGGCCGCCTGCACGGTGAAGCCGCCGCTGTAGCAATAGCCGTCCAGCACCCGGCGACCCTGGGCGAAGGGCGCGATCCAGGCGCGATTCTCGCGCTGGTCGAAGAACCAGCCGGTCTTCTGCCCCTGGCTGAGGTCGGCGAAGTAGCGCGCACCGTTCTCCTCCAGGCCGACGATCCCCGGCGCTTCGCCTAGGAGGGTCCGCTCGCCGGGCGCCAGGCCCTCCAGCTCGCGCGCCGCCGTGTCGTCCTTCAGCAGGATGGTGTCGGCGCCGGTCACGCGCGCCAGGGCGGCGATCAGCGGGTCCCGCAGGCGCTCCATGCCGGCGGTGTTGATCTGCACCACCAGCACCTGGCCGTAGCGGTCGACGATGGTGCCCGGCAGGCCGTCGGCCTCGGCATGGATCAGCCGATAGAAGGGCCGGTCGTAGAGCTGCTGCCGGATCGCCAGTGCGCGCTCCAGCCGTTCCGCCAGGAAGGCCTCGTCGACCGAGACCCGCACCGCGCGCGAGACCAGGCGGGCAGCGATCAGCGTGTGGCGGTTGAAGAAGGCCAGGCCTTCCGGCTCGCCCTCGGCGTTCATCAGCTTGACCAGGCTGCCGGCGTCCAGCGTCTTGGCCTCGCCGTCCATCACTAGTTCGTTGGAGAAGACCCAGGGGAAGCCTTGCGCCAGGCGCCGATGGCGGCCGGGCAGGAGACGGAGTTCGGGGGGGCTTTGCATCACGGTCGCAGCATAGCGACCGGCCCCCGCGGAGCAAGGTGGCTGAGCCGAGAATCGACAGCCGCTGGCGGCCGGGCTCACCCGCCGGTGAGGACCAGGTCGTCGCGGTGGATCAGCTCCTCGCGGCCGCGGTAGCCGAGGATGGCCTCGATCTCCCGGCTCCTGTGGCCCTGGATGCGCCGGGCGTCGGCGGCGCCGTAGGCGGAGAGGCCGCGGGCCACCTCGCGGCCCTCGGGGTCGAGCACGCTCACCAGGTCGCCGCGCTCGAAGCGGCCGGCGATGGCGGTGACGCCGGCCGGCAGCAGCGACTTGCCGGCGCGCAGGGCGGCCAGCGCGCCGGCATCGAGCGTCAGGCTGCCGGCGGCCTGCAGCGCCGCCTGGATCCAGCGCTTGCGCGCCGTGCGCGGCTCGCCCTCGGCGAGGAACCAGGTGGCCTTGCCGCCCTCGGCCAGATGCCGCAGGGCGTGCGGCTGGCGGCCGTCGGCGATCGCCATGCGACAGCCGGCGGAGACCGCGATGCGGGCGGCGGCCAGCTTGGTGACCATGCCGCCGGAGCTGTAGGCCGAGCCGGCGGTGCCGGCCATGGCCTCGATCTCCGGCGTCAGGCGCTCGACCAGCGGCAGGTGCCGGGCCCCGGGATCCTGGCGCGGATCGGCGCTGTAGAGGCCGTCGATGTCGGAGAGCAGGACCAGGGTGTCGGCGCCGATCATCGCGGCGACCCGGGCGGCCAGGCGGTCGTTGTCGCCGAAGCGGATCTCGCTGGTCGCCACCGTGTCGTTTTCGTTGATGACCGGGATGGCACCGAGCTTCAGCAGCGTCGTCAGCGTCTGCCGGGCATTGAGGTGGCGCCGCCGTTCCTCGGTATCGCCGAGCGTCAGCAGCACCTGGGCGACCGTCAGGTCGTGACGCGCCAGGGCCTCCTGGTAGGCGTGCGCCAGGCGGATCTGGCCGGTCGCCGCGGCGGCCTGCTTCTCCTCCAGCTTGGGGATGCGCTGGGTCAGACCGAGGCGGCGGCGGCCGACCGCGATGGCGCCCGAGGAGACCACCACCGGCTGCTTGCCCTGCGCCTTCAGCGCGGCCAGGTCGTCGGCCAGCGCCTCCAGCCAGCCGCGGCGGATGGCACCGCTCTCCTCCACCAGCAGGGCCGAGCCGATCTTCACCACCAGCAGGCGGCTGCTGGCGAGGCTCGCCGGGCTCCTGGCCCGTGCCTTGCTGTTCTGGCCGGCGTTCATGCGGGCTCGGAGGGCTCCCAGCCGGTCTCGGCCTCGCCGCTGGCCACCTGCTCGGCGGCCCGCTCGGCGGCGCGGAAGGCGTCGATCTCGGCCAGCAGCCGGAACAGCAGCGGCCGCACGCCGTCGCCGGAGACGCCGGAGATGCGATGGATCTCGGCGCCGCTGGCCTCGGCCAGCCAGCGGGCCTGGACCTCCAGGTCCTCGGCCGGCACCGCGTCGGTCTTGTTCAGCGCCAGGATCTCGCGCTTCTCCGCCAGCCCCTGGCCATAGGCGTCGAGCTCGCCGCGCACGGTGCGCCAGGCGCCGACCACGTCGTCCTGCGTCGCGTCGATCAGGTGCAGCAGCACGCCGCAGCGCTCGACATGGCCGAGGAAGCGGGTGCCCAGGCCGGCGCCCTCGCTGGCGCCCTCGATCAGGCCGGGAATGTCGGCCAGCACGAAGGTCCGCTCGTCGAGCAGCACCACGCCGAGGTTGGGCGTGAGGGTGGTGAAGGGATAGTCGGCGATCTTCGGGTGGGCGCGGCTGACGGCGGCCAGGAAGGTCGACTTGCCGGCATTCGGCAGGCCGACCAGGCCGGCGTCGGCGATCAGCTTCAGGCGCAGCCAGACCCAGCGCTCCTCGCCCGGCCAGCCGGTGTCGGCGCGCCGCGGCGCCTGGTTCGTCGAGGTCTTGTAGTAGGCATTGCCATAGCCGCCGTCGCCGCCGCGGCAGAGCACGACCCGCTGGCCGACGGCGGTGAGGTCGGCCAGCAGCGTCTCCTTGTCCTCGGCCAGGACCTGGGTGCCGACCGGCACCTTGAGGGTTAGGGTGTCGGCATCGGCGCCGGTCTTCTCCGAGCCGGCGCCGTTGTCGCCCCGCCGGGCACGGAAATGCTGCTGGTAGCGGTAGTCGATCAGCGTATTGAGGCCATCGACCGCCTCGACGACCACGTCGCCGCCGCGCCCGCCATTGCCGCCGGCCGGCCCGCCGAACTCGATGAACTTCTCGCGCCGGAAGGCGACGCAGCCGTTACCGCCGTCCCCGGAACTCAGATAGATCTTGGCCTCGTCGAGGAACTTCATGGTGTCTCTTGGGGCTCGTTCGGCCGCTGGGGGGTGGGTTGCGGGAGGAAAGCGCGGGCAAAGGAAAAGGGGCCGGTCTGCGGACCGGCCCCTCTCGTTTCTAGCCCTCGGTCGGGCGGTGTGGCGCGGTGCCGGCGATCAGGCGTTGCCCGCCGGCTGGAGCGGCTCGATCGAGACCTGGGTGCGCCCGCCGCTCTTGGTGGCGAACTTCACCTTGCCGGTCACCAGGGCGAAGAGCGTGTGGTCGCGGCCGACGCCGACGTTCTCGCCCGGCTTGATCTTGGTGCCGCGCTGGCGCACCAGCACGTTGCCGGCGAGGACTTCCTGGCCGCCATAGCGCTTGACGCCGAGGCGCTGACCGGCGCTGTCGCGCCCGTTGCGGGACGAGCCGCCTGCCTTTTTATGTGCCATGGGCTGAGGCTCCTTCTCTCTAGGCCTGGATCGCCGTGATCTTCACGACGGTCTCGTGCTGGCGATGGCCGTTCTTGCGGCGATGGTTCTGCCGGCGCTGCTTCTTGAAGATGAGGATCTTGGCGGCGCGCTGCTGCGCGACGATCTCGCCCTCGACCTTGGCGCCGGCCACGATGGGGGTCCCCACCGTCACACCGTCGCCCTCGCCGACCATCAGCACCTGGTCGAAGGCCACCGTCTCGCCGGCTTCGCCAGCCAGCTTCTCGATGACGATCGTCTCGTCCTTGGCGACCCGGTACTGCTTGCCGCCCGTCTTGATGACTGCGTACATCTAGAATTCACCGCTTCGATCTGGGAATAGGTCCTCCGCCCCCCAGGTCTCCCCAGGGGCCGGAACGGCGCGACTATACTTCGGCCGGCCGGCTTGTCAACGCCGCGTTCTCTACCAGTCCACCTCGTCGAGCACGAAGTAGGGCGGTTCCAGCGTCGCGACGCAGGCCGTCAGCGGCTTGCGCCAGGGATTGGCGAGGAAATCGGCCACCACCTCGCCGCCGCAGTCGGTCGAGTCGACCACGTCGTGGCCGATGCCGCGGAACAGCAGATGGTGGCCCTTGGCCAGGTAGGGCAGGGTGGCCTTGGCCCAGTCCGCCGGCGTGATCGGGTCGTAGTCGCCGGAGAGCATGAGCACCGGGATGTCGGTCTCGACCGGCTGGTTCTCGCGCGCCTCCGCCCGGCCGGAGGGCCACAGCGGGCAGGCCCAGAGGTAGAAATCGCTCTCCACCCAGCCGTTGAAGAGGGCCGAGCTCTTCGGCACCGGGGTTTCGGCGTAGAAGGGGAACTCCTCGTTGCAGCCGACCGAGAACTGCATGCCCTCGGCGAAGTCGCTGTCGCCGCCGTCGAGATAGGCGCCGCGCGCCTTCTCTGCCAGGAAGCGGTAGTCCTGGTGCGCGGTGCGGTAGATCAGCAGCGGCAGGCGCTCGATGGCGTCCCAGTCGTAGAGACCGCTGAACAGCAGCCAGAGGTAGGTGGCGCCGTCCATGTGCAGGAACTGCGGCGCCTCGCCGGGGCCGGTCAGGCGCAGCGGCAGCGGGGCGGCGTCGAAGCGTCGCACCGTCTCGGTCACCAGCGGCCGGAGGTCGCCGAAGGAATCGCGGCAGCCAGGGTCGCTGCGGCAGTCCTCGAAGAGGCGCTCCATGGCGCCCTCGAAGCTGACGGCCGACTCGCCGATGAAATCGACCTCCAGCGGCAGCACCGAGTCGAGCACGGCGGCCACCACGCCCTCGGGATGGTCGCGCAGCACCTGCAGCGCCAGGCGGGTGCCGTAGGAGATGCCGAACAGCACCCACTCGTCGATCTCCAGCGCCTGGCGCAGGTCGGCCACGTCGGTGGCGCTCTCGCGGGTGTTGTAGCTGGCCAGATCGATGCCGTCGGCCAGCAGCTGGTCGCGGCAGGCCTCGATCATCGTCTGCTGGCCGTCCGACACCTCCGGCTGCATGTCCGGCGTCGGCACCACGCCGCTCCAGCCGACCGGGTCGTAGAGTCCGGGGCAGTTGAGCGCCGGCTGCGACAGGCCGACGCCGCGCTGGTCGATCACGATCAGGCGGCGGCCGCGCAGCCAGGGCTCGCGGTCGACGAACCACCACCAGCTGTCGATGTCGGAGGAGGTCTCGATGAAGGTCGGCTGGCCCGGCCCGCCGGTGAGATAGACCACCGGCGGATGGCGCTCGCGGTCGGGCTCGAAGATGGTGACCGCCAGGCGGATCCAGCGGCCCTGCGGCTTGCTGCGATTCTCCGGCACCTCGAGGAAGCCGCAGCGCATGTCGCGGTCGCGCGGCACGCGGAACCAGCAGGCGCTCTTGACGAAGCGCGGCTGCGCGGCCTCCTCGCGGCTGCTCTGCTGCGCATCGAGCGTCGCCGCGGGCTCGGCCGCCCGCACGGCCGGCATGCTGGCGAGGAGGGCTGCGGTCAGGGCTGCGGGCAGGAGGGCGAGGAGGCGGAGCAGGGTGCGGCAGGCGGCGACGACGGAGACGGGGACGGGCGACTTCATCCCGCCAACGCTAAAGGCTTTGCGGCAGCGCGAAAAGGACTCTTGGTCGTCGGACGCGGCGCGTGCGACGCTCGGTCCTCCCGACAGCAGCGACCCGGAGGCGGCATGCGTCTCGATCACGTCAACCTGCGCACCCGCCAGCTCGCGCGGCTGGTCGACTTCTACGCGCGCACGCTCGGCCTGCGCTCCGGCCCGCGGCCGCCCTTCCCCTTCCCCGGCGCCTGGCTCTATGCCGGCGAGCAGGCGGTGATCCACCTGATCGGCCTGGAGGGCGCGCCCGGCGACGGCCGCCAGCAGCCGGACCTCAGCCTGGAGCACTTCGCGCTCGCCAGCAGCGGCCTCGCCGCCCTGCTTGAGCGGCTGGAGGCCGAGGGCGTGCCGGCGCGCGTCGCCCGCGTGCCTGGCGGCGGGCCGATCCAGGTGAACCTCTTCGACCCCGACGGCAACCACCTGCACATCGACTTCGCGCCGGAGGAGGGCGAGGGCCTGGCGATCTGAGCGGCCGGCGATCCGAGCGGCCGGCCATCGAGGGGGTGGCCATCGAGGGGGGGCGGGACGCAGTCGCGGCCGCCCGCGCGCCTCCCTTGCCCTGCCAGAAGGCTTCGGTTAGAAAGCGCGGCCCGAAATGACCCCGGGGCCGCAAGGACCCGAGCGATTCCCCTGCGGAGAGGTGCCGGAGTGGTCGATCGGGACGGTCTCGAAAACCGTTGTGCCCGCAAGGGTACCGTGGGTTCGAATCCCACCCTCTCCGCCACGACTTAAGTCATTGCTATTGAACTATTTGCTGCCGGCGCCATGGCGGCCGGGCAGGGCCTGGTATCCGCCCCCTGGCCGGCCGGGCCTCCGGCCGTGCGGCGCGGAGAGACGGGCCCAGCACGCGAAGGTCGGCGCAGGCCCTGGAAAGTCTCCCAGCCCGATTGGGTCGGTACCGTGGGAAGTCGGCAAGCATGGCCGGCAGCCAAAATCGCTTCCGCCGGCATCGCTCGCATGACAGAGTTTGCCGATGCCCCACCGCATTGACATCCCTGCTAAATCCGCCCGCTCCCTCGAGCTGGCGAAGGGCGCGGTCGTCCGGATCGTCAACACTGAGGGCCATCAGGTGGTCGATACCTGGGCGTTCGCGATGGACGATCCGGCGGAATGTCTCTCGATGGAGCATAGCCGTTCGGCGACCTATCGCCTTTTCTTCCGGCCCGGTGACACCCTGGTGACCAATCGCTTCCGGCCGATTCTGACGATCCTGGCCGACACCTCGCCCGGCATGCACGACACGCTGCACGCCGCCTGCAGCGCCGGAAGCAACGCGTTCTACGGTGCGCCCGCGACCCATCCCAATTGCGAGGACAACGTGAAGCAGGCGATGCGGGCGCGCGGCGTGGAGCTTGGTCGCATTCCCTGCCCCTGGAACCTCTACGAACAGACTCCGGTGGGGCGCGACGGCGCGCTCAGCGACGAGCCGTCGGCGGCGCAGGCCGGCGACTATGTAGAGCTCCGCGCGGAGTTGGATCTTGTCCTTGTCTGTTCGGCCTGTCCCTCGACGGTCGGCGATATCAGCGCTGGTAAGCCGCGCGGCGCCGGGATCGACATCCTGGTCTAGCCTTTGTCCGGCGTGCTCTCCGCCACCACCCGCCGGGTCGCACGATCCGCGCGCCCTTGGCCAACCGCGCGGCGGCGCAGGTTCCGGCCAGGACGCCTGGTCAAGGCCACCGGTCTGAGATCGACGACCTAGTCAGCCCCATCGGGCAGCGACACACGGATGATGCGGTTGGTGCTCGACTGGTGGATCAGGAGATCGCTGTCCGCGGTCGAGCGCATGTGGCGAACGATGCCGGCATAGACCGTGCCAGAGGGGATCGGCCAGCTCTGGAAAGTCTCATCGCGCGGATCGAATCGGACCAGCGCATCGGGCCGCATGCCGGACTCGTTGTACCAGACGATGCCGTCGACGACGGCGATAGCATAGGGATGCGAGTCCGGGCCGCTCGGCGATGACCACTCGTCGATCTCGCCGGTCTTGGGGTCGTAGCGGCCGAGCCGGCCTTTGCGCGAGTTGACGTACCAGATCATCCCGTCTTCAGCGATAGCAAGACGGCGAACGGTGCTGTCCGGCAGCGGCAGTTCGATCTCGGTCAAGGCCATCGTCGCCGGATCGACCTTGAGCAGGCAGTTGCTGCCGTTGCACGCGACCCAGGGCACGCCGTCGGCGTCTATCTTGATGCCGTAGGGCCGCGCGCCGGGTGTGTTCGTTTCGACCAGCTTGACGTCGCCGGTCGCCGGATCCAGCCGGCCGATCATGTTGCTCTGTTGCAGGGTGAACCAGAGGATGCCATCGAGGTCGAACTCGGCCGTGTGCGGGTCGCGCGCCGCCGGATCGGGCATCGGGTAGACGGTGATCCTGCCGGTGGCCACGTCGAGCTTGCCGATCGTGCCGTCTCCATTGCCGGTGTACCAGACGTTGCCGTCACCATCGAGGGTGACGCTATGCGGCCTCGCCTCTCCCGGCAGGGGGTACTCCGTCATTTCGCCGCTCGCCGGATCGAGGCGGCCGACGAGATTTCCCCATTGGCCGACCCACCAGATCGACCCGTCGGGCGCCTCCACCGGGTCTCGGGCGCGCTGGCCGAGGGTCGGTGCCACCCATTCGGTGAAGGTAATCTCGGCGTCGCCGAGTACCAGCGTCGCGGCGCGACGGTCGTTCGGCGGGAAGTGTGCGGCGAGGTACTCGACGATCTGCCGCTGTTCCTCCGGGCCGGCGGACAGATCGATCATCGTCGCGGTCAGTTCTTTCCAGCCATCGGCGGTGTAGCCGGAACTGCGCGTGATCTGGCTGCTGTTGTGGCAGCCGGTGCAGACCGCCTCGACCAGATCGCGGCCGTCACCCTCGGGCAGCCCGGAGGCGACGGCTGGACCGTGAGCAACCGCAAATGCCAAAGCTCCGATCAGGACAAAGGGCCTGCGCATGACTTTCCTCCAGCGAGAACTTCCCACAGAGCGTGACCAGGCTATCGTCCGCGCGTTGCTGACGTGGTCAAGCGAAACCGAGCCGGCTCGTGCAGGGATCGCCGACCCCCTATCCCCCCTCCAGATGCCGGCGGCCCTTCAGCGTCAGGGTGGCGCCGGCGCTGAGGAGCGCGACGGCTGCGAGGTACCAGGCGGGCGCGGCGAGGTCGCCGGTCTCGCGGATCAGCCAGGTGGCGACCAGCGGCGCGGTGCCGCCGAACAGCGCCATGGAGAGGTTGTAGCCGGCGGCCATGGCGGAGAAGCGGATCTCGGCCGGGAACTGGGCGGCCATCGCCACCGGCGTCGCCCCCTGCAGGAAGCCGCTGGCGACGGCGAAGACCGCCATGGCGGCAACCATGGCGATGAACGCGCCACCGTCGACCCAGACGAAGAGCGGATAGACGACCACGGCGGTGACGAGCATCGCCGCCAGCAGCACCGGCTTGTAGCCGAGGCCGTCGGCCAGCCTGCCGGCCAGCGGCATCAGCGCGATCATCAGCACCATCGCCAGGGTGTTGACCAGCAGCGCGTGCGGCAGCGGCGGCGTGACCACCTGGGTGAGGTAGGTCGGCATCCAGATGAAGAGCGTGTAGATGCCGACACCGAGCAGCAGCACCATGACGCCGACCTGGAGAATCTCGACCGGCATCTGGCGCAGCGCCCGCAGCTCGGGATGGCGCACGGTCCGGCCGCTCGCGACGATCGCCTCGAACTCTGGCGTCTCGGCGAGGTTGCGGCGCAGGCCCCAGCCGACGATGCCGAGCAGGATGCCGCCGAGGAACGGCAGCCGCCAGCCCCAGGCGGCGATCGCCGCCTCGCTGAGGACGAGATTGAGGCCGGCGGCGACGGCCGAACCCAGAAGCATGCCGCCGACGGTCGAGAAGACGGCGAAGGAGCCGAAGAGGCCGCGCTTGCCCTTCGGTGCGACCTCGACCAGGTAGCAGACCGAGCCGATGAACTCGCCGCCGACCGAAAAGCCCTGCGCCAGGCGCAGGAGCACCAGCAGGACCGGTGCCCAGAGGCCGATCTCGGCGTGCGTCGGCAGCACGGCGATCAGGCTGGTCGGCACCGCCATGGCGATGATCGAGATCTGCAGGGTGCGCTTGCGCCCGATGCGGTCGCCGAGATAGCCGAAGAGGAGGCCGCCGAGCGGGCGCGCCAGATAGCCGACGGCGAAGACGGCGAAGGTGTTGAGCAACCCGGCGAGGCGGTCGTCGGACGGGAAGAACTGCGCGCCGATCGCCGCGGCGAAGAAGCCGAAGACGGCGAAGTCATACCACTCGAGCATGTTGCCGATGGCCCCGGCGATGACCGAGCGGCGGTTGACGGGTCCGGCGGTCGTCGAGCGCTGATTGCTGTCGGCCATTGTGACTGCCCGTGCCCCCGTCGAGATTGTCGCTTGCCTGTCCGGCACCGGGCGAAGGTTAGGGGGAGCGGCTGCCTGGAACAATGGGGCCGGAGCGGCCGGACGAGATGCCAGGAGGCGTGGCTGGCTAGCCGGAGAAGCGGATGAAGTCGCAGAGGCCGACCATCATCGAGGAGCTGTAGTAGGTGGGTCCCGTCCGCTGCTGCAGCAGCGTCATGGTCAACTGGCCGTTCTCGTCAGCCTGGAAGGTGTAGAGCTCCGTCGTGGTCCCCGGGTAGACCACCAGGGCGGAGAGCACGGTTGCGCCGTCCTGCAGGAGGGTGACCGTGGCGCCGCCCGACGTGGCGGCGTGGAGCCCGCCGCCGGCGCCGCTGAAGAGGATGTCCGCCGCGCCCGCGCCGCTGCGGGTAAGGGAGAAGGTGCCGGCTTCCATCGCCGCCGATTCCCAGCCGCTGGCGTCGGCTCTGACCGATCCGCCGGCATGATAGTAGCTGTAGCCGGAGGGAGACTGGCAGGTCGCAAGGGTCTCGGCCGCGGCACCGCCGGTGGCCGCCGCCGTTGCCGCCACAATCGCCGCGCCGAAGCTCCGCCCGATCGCCATTGCCGCTCTCCTCTGTGTGCGCCCACCGGGGTCGCGCAGTCTGGCCTGCCGCGGGGAAAGATGCGATGCGAAACGCCAGCGGCCTAGATGTGGAGCCTCAACAGGTTGTCCTCGGGGAGGCCGATTTGGCTGATCGGGGTATTGGCCTTCAGGCTACCATGAGGTCTGTGCCAGTTGTAGCGGTGGAGCCAGGCGGGTAGCTCCTGGGCGCGCTGCTGCGAGTTGGTGTAGGCCTTGGCGTAGGCCCATTCCCGGAGCGCGGTTTGGATGAAGCGCTCTGCCTTGCCGTTGGTCTTGGGCGTGTAGGGTCTTGTGCGGATGTGTCTTAGAGCGAGCTGCTTGCAGGCTTTGGCGAACTCCCTGGAGCGGTAGCAGGAGCCGTTGTCGGTCATGACCCGCTCGACGGTGATGCCCAGGCCATTGTAGTAGGCGACGGCGGCCTCGAGGAACGCCACGGCGCTGGCCTTGCGTTCGTCGGGCAGGACCTGGCTGAAGGCGAGGCGGGAGTTGTCGTCGATGCAGACATGGACGAACTCCCCAGCCGATCCCGCGGGTTCGGCTTTGCCCGGTCCGATCCCCGGTGATGCGGTGGCCGACGCTGGCGAAGCGGCCGAGCTTCTTGATGTCGATGTGGATCAGCTCGCCGGGGCGTTCGCGTTGATATCGCCGGATCGGCTCTGCCGGCTCCAGGGCCTTCAGCCTGTTCAGCCCGAGGCGCTTCAGGATGCGGCTGACGGTTGCCGGCGAAACCCCGACCTCCTTGGCGATCTGACGCCCGGTCCAGCGCTGGCGCCGTAGCGCGCCGACACGCTCGACCTGCGCTTTGGGCGTGGGCCGATAGAGCCGCGCCGGCCGCGACGAGCGGTCTGCCAGGCCGGCCAGTCCCTCAGCCTGAAACCGCGCAATCCACTTGCGCACGGTGCGCTCGCAGACCCCCAAGGCCGCGGCCACGGCCTTGGGGGTCTGCCGCTCATCCAGTACTCGCCGCACAAGCTCGGCTCGACTGTGCACCGTCAGACGGGCATTCTTGTGGATGTCCATTCGGTCCTCCGGGTTCGCTAAAGCTTCGACAACTTCAGCTTCCTCGGCCGGGGCCGGATGGACAACCTAATGAAAGCTCACACCTAGAGGGTGCGCTCCAGCGCCTCGCGGCCATAGAGCGTCGGGGTGATGAACCAGACGATGCGCGTGGGGATCGATCCGGGGTTGCGGAAGCGGTGCGGCGTGTCGGCGGGGAAGCGGAAGCTGTCGCCCTCGTTCAGCAGCAACCGGCGATCCTTCAGGTAGAGCTCGAACTGGCCGGAGAGGATCAGGCCGCCCTCCTCGCCGATGTGCTGGTCGTACTCGCGCCCGGTGCCGCCGCCCGGCTCGATGGTCATCAGCATCATCTGCATCTGGCCGTGGGTATCGGGGTCGATGTACTCGGTGACGATCCCCTTCTTGTCGAGGCGCAGGGTGCGGCGGTTGGCCGGGCGCACCACCACGCCGTCGGCCTCCGGCTCCGGCATCTGCTGCTGGCTGAAGAAGCCCTCGATCGGAATCTCCAGCGCGCCGCTCAGCAGCCGCAGGGAGCGGAAGGTGGGCGAGGTCTGGCCGCGCTCGATCTGGCTGATCATGCCGATCGAGAGTTTCGAACGCGAGGCCACCTCCTGCAGCGACAGACCGAGCTCGTGGCGCACGGAGCGTAGCCGCGTGCCGAGCCCCTGCTCGTCGAACACCTCGGCCCCGGCGTCCTGCCCCAAAGCGGCATCCATGCGCGTCTCCTTCCTGGCGATTTTGCTTCAGCGGCGTCTGGTTGCCCCGGCGAATCGGTGGTTCCGACGTCATGTCTTTCAGCCCTTTCGAGCATGTCGCTGGCGCGGACGAATGGCAATTTTTAAAATAGTGAAAATTCTATTGCCATTATTTCACTGCTCTGCAACCGTTCACCCCTGCGGGGAAACTGCGGCGCGGAACACCTGGGAGGTGGCAGTGCAGGCGACGGCACGGCGAGAGGGGGCAGGCGAGGTCTATTGGAGCGCTCATGCGGCGCGCCCGGCCCCGACGCTGCCGCGTCTCGACGGCGACCGGACCTGCGAGGTCGCGGTCATCGGCGGCGGCTTCACCGGCCTTTCGGCCGCCCATCACCTGCTGGAGGCCGGGGTCGACTGCCTGCTGCTGGAGGCCGGCGGACTGGGACGCGGTGCCAGCGGTCGGACCGCCGGGATGGCCGGCACCCGCTACAAGAAGGGCTGGGCGGCAATGGCCGCCAGCTACGGCGTGGAGCAGACCCGCCAGCTCCATGCGATGATGACCGAAGCGCACGCGACCCTGCAGGGCCTGCTGGAGCGCTACGACGCCACCGACGCCCTGCATCGCCAGGGCCAGCTGATCCCGGCCCATACCGCGGAGGCGCTGGCCGGCCTGGCGGGCGACGCCGAATGGCTGCGACGCGAGCTCGGCGAGACCGGCATCGAGATCCTCGACCGGGCGGCCACTGAGCAGGCGACCGGCAGCAAGGGCTACGCCGGCGCCTGGCTCGACCCGCGCGGCGGCGCGGTGCAGCCCGTCGAGCTGCTGCGCGCGGTGGCGTCCGGCCTGCAGGCGCGCGGCCTGCGGCTGCACTGCGACACACCGGTGACCGACATCGTCGAGGAGGCCCGGGGGCTGCTCCTGGTCACGCCGGGCGGCCGGGTCCGCGCCCGCCGCGTCGTCCTGGCGACCAATGCCTATACGCCGCGCGGCCTGGTGCAGCCGGACCTGTCGCGGCGGGTGGTGCCGGTCGCCTCCTCCATCCTGGTAACGCGGCCGCTGACGCAGAACGTGGCGCGCAGCATCCTGCCGCAGGGCCACGTCGCCTCCGACACCAAGCGGCTGCTGCACGCCTATCGCGTCCTTCCGGACGATCGCCTGCTGTTCAGCGGCCGGGCCGACATCACCGGCCGGCGCAGCGACGAGGCGGCGAGCTACCGCGGGCTGGAACGCGCCTTGGCGCAGGCCTTCCCCCAGATCAGCGCACCAGAAATTGAGTACCGCTGGGCCGGCTATGTCGGTGTCAGCCGCGACGGCTTCCCGCATCTCGGCCGCCTTGGCGAGCGGCTGGTCTATGCCATGGGCTTCTCCGGCCGCGGCGTCGTGCTCTCGCACCTGCTCGGGCGCTATGCCGCGCGGCTGGCCTGCGACGAGGCGGTCGCGGCAGGGCCGATGGGCGAGAGCGGCTTCCGGCGCTGGCCGTTCCACCGCGCGCGCATCCCATTCATGCAGCTCACCGCCTGGCTCTACATGCAACGCGACCGGCAGGACATCGCCCGCGCGCAGCGGCACTGAGGACGGCACCGACCCCATCACGCAATCCATTGTTCGAGGACAGAGAGACACGATGACAACGGAGACCCAGTACGACATCGGCATCGACATCGGCGGCACCTTCACCGACGTGGTCTGCCGCCGGCCCGGCGAACCGATGTTGACCACCAAGATCATGAGCACGCGGCAGAACCCGAACGAGGCGGTGATGCGGGCGGTGCAGTTCATGGTGGAGAACTGGAAGATCGCGCCGGCGGATGTCGGCCACTTCCTCCACGGCACCACCGTGGCGACCAACGCGGTGCTGGAGCGCAAGGGCGCGCGCATCGGCCTGCTCACCACCGCGGGCTTCAAGGACGTGCTGGAGATTGGCCGGCAGATGCGCCAGGCGCTCTACGGCATCATCCTGGAGGCGGAGACGCCGATCTTCCTGGCCGAGGGCAAGTACCGCAAGGAGATCACCGAGCGTATCGGCTCGAAGGGCGAGGTGGTGACGCCGCTGGACGAGGAGAGCGTTCGTGCCGCCGCGCGCGCCCTGGCCGCCGAGGGCGTCCAGGCCATCGCGGTCTGCTATCTCTTCTCCTTCCAGAACCCGGCGCACGAGCAGCGCACGCGCGAGATCCTCGCCGCCGAGTTCCCCGACCTCATGGTCTCGATCTCGAGCGAGGTCGACCCGGCGTTCCGCGAGTACGAGCGCACGGTGGTCACCGCGTTCGACGCCTACATGAAGCCGGTCATCGACCGCTACATGGAGCAGATCGAGGGTGGCCTGAGCGATGCCGGCATCGCCTCGCCGCTGCAGGTGATGCAGTCGCGCGGCGGCCTGTCGGTCTCTGCGGTGGCGCGCAAGCGCCCCGTGCGCCTCTTCATGTCCGGTCCGGCCGCCGGCGTGATCGGCGGCACCATCGTCGGCAAGATGGCCGGCGCCCAGGATCTGATCACGGTCGACATCGGCGGCACCAGCTGCGACATCGCCCTGGTGGACGGCGGCCGGCCGGTGATCCGTCCGGAAGGCCGCATCGACGGCTACACCGTCCGCGTGCCGATGGTCGACGTCAACGCCATCGGTTCGGGTGGCGGCAGCATCTCCTGGCTCGATGCCGGCGGCGGCCTGCGTGTCGGACCGGAATCGGCCGGCGCCGACCCGGGACCGGCGGCCTATGGCAAGGGCGGCGAGAACCCGACCGTCACCGATGCCTCGCTGGTGCTGGGTTACCTCAACCCCACCTTCTTCGCCGGCGGCACCGTCTCGCTCGACATAGAGAAGGCCCGCGCCGCCGTGCTGGAGAAGGTCGCCAAGCCGCTGGGCCTCGGCCTGGAGGAGGCGGCGCTCGGCATCCACCGCGTGGTGAACGCGCAGATGGTGGAGGGCATCCGCCTGGTCTCGATCCGCCAGGGCCTCGACCCGCGGCGCTTCACCCTGGTGGCGCTCGGCGGCGGCGGCCCGATCCATGCCACCGCGCTGGCCGGCGAACTGAAGATCAGCCGCGTGGTGATCCCGCGCTATCCGGGCGTGCTCTCCGCCGCCGGACTGCTGGCGGCGCCGATCGAGCACGAGGTTTCGGCCGCCTTCCCGGCGCCGCTGAAGGACATCTCGCTGGCCCGCCTGCGCGAGGGGCTGGACGATCTCGACCGCCAGTGCGCGGCGCTGATGGCCCACGAGGGCGTGGCGCCGGAGAAGGTCGGCATCACCTACTTCGCCGACATGTGGTACCTCGGGCAGTCCTATCACCTGGAGGTGCCGATCCGGCTCGACGAGGCCGACCCGATCGCCCGCCTCTACGAGGACTTCCTGAAGGTGCATGACCGCGTCTACGGCTACGCCACGCAGGCGCCGGCCGGGATCGTCAACCTGCGCTCGATCCACGCGACGGCCGCCGACGATTCGCTCGGCGAGGGCCCCTACACCTCCGGCGACCAGCCGGCGGTGAAGGGAACCCGCACCATCCGCGTCGCGGCGGAGCCGGGTGGCGTCGAGGCCAAGGTCTACGACCGCGCGAACATGGCGGTCGGCCTGCGCTTCGAGGGGCCGGCCATCGTCGAGCAGGCCGACACCACGACGGTCATCGAGCCGGGCTGGGCCGCCGAGGTGCTGCCCGACGGGAATCTGGTGCTTACCTGGACCAAGGGAGTGAACTGACGATGGCGGCGGCAATCCCACACGAGGTCGACCCGATCCTGCTCGAGGTCGTGCGCAACAAGCTGGACGGGATCGCCAACGAGATGGAGCTGACGCTGGTGCGCAGCGCCTTCTCCATCATCGTGAAGGAGGCGCTGGACGCCTCCGCCAGCCTCTTCACCATCGGCGGCGAGCCGCTGGCCCAGGCCGCCGCCATCCCGGCGCATCTCTCCATGCTGGTGCCGATGGTGGCGGCGATCCTGCGCGACCATCCGGTCGAGACCATGCAGGAGGGCGACGCCTACCTGATGAACGACCCCTACGACGGCGCGAGCCACCTGCCCGACGTCGCGGTGGTGATGCCGGTCTTCGTCGAGGGGCGGCCGATCGCGCTCTCCGCCGCGCTGACCCATCACCAGGACATCGGCGGCATGACGCCGGCCTCGGTGCCGACGAACGCGACCGAGATCTTCCAGGAGGGCCTGCGCCTGCCGCCGCTGTGGCTGCGGCGCGCCGGTCAGTTCAACGAGACGCTGATCGCCATGCTGCGGCAGAACGTGCGCTTCCCCGACATGTTCATCGGTGACCTGAACGCGCAGATCGCCTGCTGCTCGATCGGCGCACGGCGCGTGAAAGAGCTTGCGACGACCTATGGCGGCAACCTGCTGCACAGCCTCTTCGCGGAGCTGCTCGACCGCTCGGAGCGGATGGTGCGTCATTCCATCGCCAGCCTGCGGGACGGCACCTACCGCTACGAGACGCAGATGGACAACGACGGCGTCGAGCTCGACCGGCGCCTGCTGATCAAGGTGGCGGTGACGATCGCCGGCGAGGAGGTCACCTTCGACTTCACCGGCACCTCGCCGCAGGCCCGCGGGCCGATCAACGCGGTGCCCGCCGGCGCCCTGGGGGCCGGCAGCTTCGCGATCAAGGCGATCACCGACCAGAGCATCCCGAACAACGGCGGCTGCTTCCGGCCGCTGCACTTCGTGCTGCCCGAAGGCAGCCTGGTGAATCCGCGCGAGCCGGCGCCCGTCAGCTGCCGCTCGGTCACGATGAAGGCCATTGCCTGCTGCGTGCTGGGCGCCCTGCGCGAGGCGGCGCCGGAGCGCGTGCCGGCCGACGCCTCCGGCGAGCTGGTGCTGATCCACTTCGGCGGCAAGGACGGGGAGGGGCGGCCCTACATCACCTCGCAGCTCCTGGCCGGCGGAGCCGGCGCCAGCGCGGACCGCGACGGCGTCGACGTCATCGAGACCGACATGACCAACTGCATGAACGTGCCGGCCGAGGCGCTGGAGATGAGCGCGCCGCTGAGGATCCACTCGCTCCGCCTGTTGCAGGACAGCGGCGGCGCGGGGACGCAGCGCGGCGGCCTGGGCTGCGAGCAGACCTTCGAGGTGCTGGGCGGCACCGCCACCATGACCTATCGCGGCGAGCGCCATTTCTGGGTTTCCCCCGGGCATGCCGGCGGCGCCTCGGGGGCGCCGGCCGAAGGGTGGATCCTGCGCGCCGACGGGCGCCGCGAGGACATGCCCTCGAAACTGGTGACGCGAGTCGAGCGGGGCGACCGCGTGACCGTCCGCACCGCCGGTGGCGCCGGCTATGGCGATCCGGCGCGGCGCGGCGGCGATGCCGTCCGGGCCGACCAGGCGAACGGCAAGGTCGGCGGCGCGGCGGCGGCGGCAATCTATGGCCAGGCGGGCGCCGGGCCGGAGCGGGCGGCGTGAGCCGCCCCGGCAAACAGCGACAGGGAATGAGCCTATGAGCAAGACCAACGGCAGCGCCGACCTCGATCCGATCACCGTCGAGGTGATCCGCAACAAGCTGGACGGCATCGCCAACGAGATGGAGCTGACGCTGGTGCGCAGCGCCTTCTCCACCATCGTGAAGGAGGGGCTCGACGCCTCCGCCAGCATCTTCACGCTGGAGGGCGAGACCCTGGCGCAGGCCATCGCCATTCCGATCCACCTCGTCACGCTGCTGCCGATGGTGCGCTATCTGCTGTCGCAGCATCCGATCGCGACGATGAAGGAGGGCGACGTCTTCGTCCTGAACGATCCCTACCTCGGCGGCACGCACCTGCCCGACATCGCCGTCATGATGCCGGTCTTCCACCAGGGCCAGCCGATCGCCATCAGTGCGACCATGACGCACCATCAGGATGTCGGCGGCATGGCCCCGGGCTCGACGCCGACCAATGCCACGGAGATCTTCCAGGAAGGCCTGCGCATTCCGCTGCTGAAGCTGATGGAGGCCGGCAAGCTGAACGAGACCTTCATGGCGCTGCTGCGCCGGAACGTGCGCATTCCCGACGTGGTGACCGGCGATCTGATGGCGGAGATCTCCGCCTGTTCGATCGGCGCGCGGCGCCTGAAGGAGATCGCCGGCGTCTACGGCAACAACTTCCTGGTCAGCGTCTTCGACGAGCTGCTCGACCGCTCGGAGAAGATGACCCGCGCGGCGCTGCGCAATATCCCGGACGGCACCTACAGCTATAGCGACTTCCTCGACAACGACGGCGTCGACCTGGACCGCAAGGTGCCGATCACCGTCACCGCGCGGATCGCCGACGGTGCCATCGAGCTGGACTTCGAGGGCAGCAGCGAGCAGGTGCGCGGGCCGTTCAACTGCGTGCCCTCGGGCTCGCTCGCGGCCTCCTGCTTCGCGGTGCGGGCGGTGACCGATCCGCAGCAGCGCGTGCCGACCAACGGCGGCTGCTTCCGGCCGATCACCCTGAAGCTGCCGCCGGGCAGCATCGTCAATCCGAACGAGCCGGCGCCGGTCGGCTGCCGCACCTCGACGATCAAGCGCATCACCAGCGTCGTGCTCGGTGCCTTGCGCCAGGCCGTGCCCGAGCTGGTGCCGGCCGACCCGGGAGGCGAGGAGGTGATCCTGCACTTCGGCGGCCGCCGCGGCGACGGCAGCGGCTTCGTCACCTCGCAGATCCTGATCGGTGGCAGTGGCGCCAGCGCCAAGGGCGACGGCGTCGACGTGATCGAGACCGATGCCACGAACTGCATGAACATTCCCGCCGAGGCCCTCGAGCTGGAGGCGCCGATCCGCGTGCATCGGGCGTCCCTGGCGCCTGGCTCCGGCGGTCCGGGGCGGTACCGCGGCGGTCTTGGCGCCTGGCTGGAGTACGAGATCCTCGAGGGCGAGATGACCATCACCTACCGCGGCGAGCGGCACTTCTGCCAGGCGGCCGGCGCGGAGGCCGGCGGGCCGGGCGGCTTCGCCTCGGCCGAGATCGTCCACACCGACGGCTCTGTCCACAGCATTCCCTCGAAGGAGGTGGCGCGCATGGTGGCCGGCGAGCGGCTGATCATTCGCACCGCCGGCGGCGGCGGCTTCGGCGATCCCAAGGCGCGGCCGCCGGCGCAGGTTCGCGCCGACATCGAGAACGGCAAGGTCACCGCCGCGTCGGCGGCGAGCGACTACGGCTTCAAGTAGCGGGGGCCACTGAAGCCGGCGGGCCGGTGCCCCTCCTGCCTTCGGGCAGGCGGCGCGGCCCGCACTACCAACGGCCCCTCGGGTTGGTCCGGCGACGGTTGATGGTCAACCGTTCGCTGCCAGCGAATGGTGCACGAGGTCGGCACGGAGCCCTAAGCTCCGGAACCGGCAGACCAAGAGGAGGACTTTGCGATGAGAGTTTTGAATACGGCGCTGGCGCTGGTCGGTGCCATCGGCATGATGGTGGGAACCGCGGCGGTCCAGCCGGCGCCCGCAGCCGAGATCGAGTGGAAGATGCACATGGTCTGGGTGCCGACGCGGCAGGAGGTCGTCTCGGGGACCAAGTGGGTCGAACGCGTCAATGCGCGCACCGGCGACAAGTTCCAGATCACGCTCTACAGCGGCGGCGCGCTCGGCGTGAAGGACCAGGACATGCTGCGGATCCTGCCGCCGGGCAACGTCATTCAGGCCACCATGCTCTATCCGGGCTATGTGTCGCGCGATGCGCCGGAGCTGGCCTTCGCACTGCCGGAAGGCGTGCTGGGCGAGGCCGAGGACATCGTGACCATCATGCCGGAGCTCGATGTGATCTTCGGTGAGGCCTTCGCGAAGTGGAACGTCAAGTACCTGGCGACCTTCGTCTCGCCGGACAAGACGATCAACATCTACTGCAAGGAGCCGATCGAGTCGCTCGAGGCGCTGCGGGAGAAGAAGCTCCGCGTCTGGGGCAAGACGCTGGCCGATACCTTCGCCAAGCTCGACGTCTCGGCGACGATCATTCCGCAGAACGACATGTATGTCGCGCTGCAGACCGGCGTCGTCGACTGCGCCACCTACTATCCCGGCGCGGCCAACACGCTCTCGCTGCACGAGGTGACGCCCTACTGGTCCTACCTCTCGCCCTATGCGGTGCCGATCCCGCTGATCGTTTCGCAGAGCGCCTGGGACGCCCTGCCGGCGGATATCCAGGGCATCCTCCTGGAGGAGGCGCACCTGCTGGCGGCGGAGCTGAACGAAGCCTTCCTGGCCGGCAACTACGAGCTTGCCGAAGGCGAGAAGTTCAACTCCCTCGGCGGCCAGGAACTGGGCGACTTCCCGGAGGCCGACCAGGCCGCCTTCACCGCCGCGGCGCGTGCCGTCTGGGCGGAGACGACGGAAGCCCTGGGCGAGCCTTCGCTGTCCAACCAGAAGACCGTGTCGGAGGCCCTCGGCAACTAGTCGACGGACGGCGGCGGGCGGTTGGCGTTCCGCGCCAGGCCGCCCGCCGCCACCGATTTAACAAAGGGGGGGTAGGGCTTTGCGTTCGACTGCATGGATGGTCACCTGGCTGACCAAGCTGGCGCTCTATGGCGCCGCCCTGATCGGCGCGGCCATGTCGGTCGTCGTCTTCGCCGCTGTGGCGCTGCGCTATATCTTCCTCTCGCCGGTCCCCTTCACCGACGAACTGGTCGGCCTCCTCTTCTCGGCGATGGTCTTCCTGGCGATTCCCTATCTCTTCGCCAGTGGATCGCAACATCCGCGTGTCGCTGATCGCCGACCGCTTCTCGCGGCAAGGCTCGGCCTGGCGCTGGGCCTGATCTCCAATCTCGGCATCATCGTGTTCTTCCTGGTCCTCGGCTACCTCAGCTTCGATTTCGCCGCCTTCTCGCTCGCGATCGGCGCACGCACCGACGTCGCCCAGCTGTCCAGTGGCGCCCTGGATGGCGCTGCTGCCGCTCTCCTGTTTCCTGACCGCATTCGTCGTGCTGCTGAAGACGGCCTTCGAGCCCTTCGGCGTCGTGTTCGGTTCCGCCGAGGACCGCCAGGAGAACAGCGGCGCCGGCTAGGGCGACGGCGAGGGCCCGCGCACGGCGCTTCGGCGCCTGTTGAATCCAAGTGATAGAGGTGGGGCATGGTTTGGTTGGTTCTGGCGCTGGGTGTGCTGCTGACGGGGGTGATCGGCATTCCGGTCGGCGTCGGCCTCGGGCTCACGGGGCTCTTCATCCTGCAGTTCCTGGCCGGCGATGCCATGCCGCTGGCCATCACCACGGTCTGGAACGTCTTCAACGATTTCCTGCTGAGCGCCATCCCGATGTTCATCGTGATGGGCGAGGTGCTGCTGGCGAGCGGCATCAGCGGCAAGCTTTACACCGCCGCCTCGCCGCTGTTCCGGCGGGTGCCCGGCGGCCTGCTGCACACCAACATTGCCGTCTGTACCCTGTTCGGCGCGGTCAGCGGGGCCAGCACCTCGACGGCGGCGGCGGTCGGCTCGGTCGCCTATCCTGAGCTGAAGGAGCGCGGCTACGACCGCGGCGTGGTGGTCGGCACCCTGGCGGCCGGCGGCACGCTCGGCCTGCTGATCCCGCCCAGCCTGGCGCTGCTGATCTACGGTGCCACGCAGGGCGTCTCGATCGGCCAGCTCTTCCTCGCCGGCATCCTGCCGGGCCTCATGCTGGCGGGCGCCTTCATGGTGGTGATCCTGATCAACGCCCTGCGCAATCCGGAGATCACGCCCAGCGACCCCAACAAGCGGCGCCGTTTCGGCCAGATCCTGCTCGGCCTGCTGCGGATCTGGCCCATCGTCTTCCTGATCTTCGCCGTGCTCGGCACGATCTACCTCGGCATCGCCACGCCGACCGAGGCGGCCAGCCTGGGGGTCGTGACCTCGGTGCTGATCGGCTTCACCTGGGGCAGCCTGACCTTTCGCAAGCTGCTCGCGGCGCTAAAGGACGCGACCCTGGTCTTCGGCACCCTCGGCGTGGTGCTGGTCGGCGCGCTGATCCTGGCGCAGGGCATCTCCATCCTGGGCGTGCCGACCCAGGTGATGGGCGCCATCGGCCAGCTGGAAATCTCGCCCTACGCGATCTTCGCGCTGGTGGTTCTGCTCTACCTCATGCTCGGCTGCTTCTTCGACGGCATCTCCCTCATGCTGATGACCCTGCCGGTGGTCTTTCCGGTGCTGACCGGGCTCGGCTTCGACCCGGTCTGGCTCGGCGTGATGATCACCCTGATGATCGAGATCGGCATGCTGACGCCGCCGGTCGGCCTCAATCTCTTCGTTCTGGTGGCGGTGACGCGCGGCGAGGTCAGCCTGACGCGCGCGGCGCGGGCAACGCTGCCGTTCTGGCTGGTGATGACCGCGGCGATCGCCGTCTTCACGCTCTTCCCCGACATCGTCCTGCTGCTTCCGCGGCTGTTGTAAGGGGCCTCCGTCATGTCAGCGAGCGATGCCGGGCGGGTCCTGGTGGTGGGTGCCGGCATCGTCGGCGTCTGCACCGCGCTGCAGCTGCGCCGCGCCGGCTGGGAGACCACGCTGGTCGACCGCCAGACGCCGGGAACCGCCTGCTCCTATGGCAATGCCGGGATCGTCGCCAGCGACGTGGTGCCGCCGGTGGCCGCGCCGGGCGTCCTGCGAAAGGTGCCGGGATACCTGCTCCAGCGCGATGCGCCGCTGGCCATCCGCTGGAGCTACCTGCCGCGCCTCATGCCCTGGCTCGTCCACTTCCTGCGCGCCAGCCGGCCGGACGCGTTCGAGCGCAACACCCGCGCCCTGGCGACGCTCCTGGCCGGCGCGCGGCGGGCCTACGAGCCGCTGATCGCCGAGGCCGGCGCCGAGGCCCTGCTGCGCGTCACCGGTGCGCTGCAGGTCTTCGAGACGGCGGACGCCTTCGATGGCGCGCGGCGCGACGCCGACTTCAGGCGCGGCCTCGGTGCCACGATCGACGAGCTGGCCGGGCACGAGATCGCCCAGCACGCCAGCGACATGGCGCCGATCTTCGTCGGCGCGCTCTATCGCCCGGACATCGGCTACATCCGCGATCCGCTGGCGCTCACCACCGCCCTGCACCAACGCTTCCTCGACCTCGGCGGCCGCAGCCTCGGCTTCGAGGTGGCCCGTCTGGAGGCTGCCGCCGACGGTGGCTGGAGCGCCATCGGCCGCGACGCGGCGGGGGCCGAGGGCGCGCTGCGGGCCGATCGGCTGGTGGTTGCCGGCGGCGCCTGGTCGACGCGGCTGCTACACGGGCTCGGCCTGCGGATCCCGCTCGACTGCGAGCGCGGCTACCACGTGATGCTGCCCCAGGCGAAGCCCGACCTGCGCCTGCCGGTCTCCTCCGGGGAGGGAGCTTTCTATCTGACGCCGATGGAGCAGGGCCTGCGCATCGCCGGCACGGTGGAGATGGGCGGCCTGGAGCGGGCGCCCGATCCGCGACGCTGCGAGGCGATGCTGCGCCGGGCGCGCCGCTTCCTGCCGGGCCTGCCGGAAGGCGAGGCGCAGACCTGGATGGGCTTCCGCCCCTCGATGCCCGATTCCCTGCCGGTGATCGGTCCCGTCGCCGCCCGCCCCGGGCTCTTCCTGGCCTTCGGCCACGGCCACCTCGGCCTGTCGCTGGCGGCCATCACCGGCCGGCTGGTCGCCCAGGCGGTCGGCGGCGAGGCCCCGGCGGTGGATCTTGCCCCCTTCCGCCACGACCGCTTCTGAAATGGCGCCCGGAGGACCCCGCCGGCCGCCGTCAGCTCGCCTCGCGGTCGATGCGCTCGAGATTGCGGGCCCGGCGCTGCAGCCACCAGCCGTACTGCGGCGGCCAGTGGCGATAGCCGGCTTCGCCCTCGAGCTCCAGCGCGGCGTGCAGCGGCCAGTGCGGATTGAACAGCGCTTCGCGGGCGATGCAGATCAGGTCGGCCTGGCCGGCGGCGAGAATCTCCTCTGCGTGCTGGGCGTGGCGGATCAGGCCGACCGCCATGGTGGGCATGGCGATCTCGCGGCGAATGCGGTCGGCATAGGGCACCTGGAAGCCGTGCGGGCGCACCACGGCCTTCAGCGTCGGCGGGGCGCCGACGCCGCCGGAGGTGCAGTCGATCATGTCGACCCCGACCTCGCGCAGGCGGGCGGCGAGCACCACGCTGTCCTCCAGGCTCCAGCCGAGGCCGTCGTCGCCGTCGACGCAGGAGAGGCGGAAGAGCAGCGGCTTGTCCTCCGGCCAGTGGCGGCGGATGGCGCGGGCCACCTCGATGGGAAAGCGCATCCGCCCCTCGCGGTCGCGGCCGAAGGAATCCTGCCGGTCGTTGCCCAGCGGCGAGTAGAAGGAGTGGACGAGGTAGCCGTGGCCGGCGTGGACCTCCAGCAGCTCGTAGCCGGCCTCCAGGCAGCGGCGCGCGCCCTCCCCGAAGGCCGCAGCGACCTCCAGGGCCTCGGTCTCGTCCAGGGCCTTCGGCTGGTGCCAGCCCTCGACCTTGGCCTCGGGCACCGGGGCGACCGGCTGCCAGGCGGTCTCGCCGCGCGCGGCCTCGGTCTCGCCGAGCGGTCCGTAGCCCTCCCATGGCCGTTGCCGCGAGGCCTTCGGACCGGAATGCCACAGCTGCGCCGCCGGCACCGCGCCGGAGGCGCGGATGGTGTCGGCCAGGGCGCGCAGGCCGGGTACGAAGTCGTCCGACCAGACGCCCATGTCGCCATAGGTGTTGCGTCCGCGCCGCTCGACCGCCAGCGCCTCGGTGAAAACCATGCCGAAGCCGCCAAGGCCGTACTTCGCCAGGTGATGGTGATGCCACGGCTGCACCGCGCCCTCGACGGCGCCATACATCTGCATCGGGGCCAGCACGGCGCGGTTGCGAAGCGTCAGGCCGCGCAGCGAGAAGGGCGAGAAGAGGCGGGCGTCGGTCATGGTCGGTCTCCAGCAGCGATGGTCCTGCAAGGGGTCTGCGACTGTCGCGGCCCCCCGGCGATCCACGGATCATGCCAGCAAAGCCCAGCGCTGTGCAAATAAAAATGAAAGCGAATTGTATTAATTTCAGAAATATCTCAAGATTTCTGAGAAACATATCTATCCATTTCGACGACAGATAAAATGAATATTTCCAGAACCCGCTTCGTCTTGACAGTATTCTTGCCTCTGTCCTTGGGCTATCTTCTGTCTTATCTCTTTCGCACGATCAACGCGGCGCTGGCGCCCTATCTGGTCAGCGATTTCGGCTTCGACGGCCTCGTCGCTCGGGCTGCTGACCTCCACCTACCTGCTGGCCTTCGCGCTGATGCAGGTTCCGCTCGGGCTGCTGATCGACCGCTACGGCGTCCGCCGGGTCCAGGGGATCAACCTGCTGGTCGCCGCCGCGGGTGCGACCCTCTTCGCGCTGGCCGAGGACCTCGGGCTGCTGATGATGGCGCGCGCGCTGATCGGCGCCGGCGTCGCCGTCAGCCTGATGGCGAGCTTCGCCAGCTTCGTGGTCTGGCTGCCGGCCCAGCGCATCCCCGCCGCGATGGGCTGCCTCATGGCCTTCGGCGGTCTCGGCGCCATCCGGTCCGGGGCCCCGGTCGAGGCGATGATCCAGTCGATCGGCTGGCGGACCATCTTCCTCGGTCTGGCGGTCGCGACGCTCTGC
Source organism: uncultured Alphaproteobacteria bacterium (assembly GCA_942492185.1). GTDB lineage: Bacteria > Pseudomonadota > Alphaproteobacteria > Kiloniellales > JACOMY01 > CALOEA01. The sequence continues at coordinate 22,629 of CALOEA010000057.1, read as the reverse complement.
CTCGCCGCCGCGGTGCTGCTGCTGATGCCGGAGACGCCGCACCGCGAGAGCAGCTGGGGGGCGCTCTTCGCCGGCCTGCGGCGGGTCTACGCGACGCTACTGTTCTGGCGCATCGTGCCGCTGGCGATCTTCACCTGCGGCTCGGCCTTTGCGCTGCAAGGACTGTGGGCGGGTCTCTGGCTGGCCGACGTGGCCGGGCTCGATCGCGGGGGCGTGGCGCTGCACCTCTCGGCGATGGCAGGGGGCCTGCTGGTCGGCTCGGTGGCCTGCGGGCCGATGGCCGCCCTCTCGGCGCGCTACGGCGTGTCGCTCCTCGGCCTGGTCGGCCTCCTGGCCGTGGTCTTCCTGGTCGCGCTGACGCTGCTGGCGGCCGGTCTCGCCGATCTCGCCCTGCCGCTGTGGGTCGTCATCGGCTTCCTGATCAATCCGCTGTCGCTCTCCTACATCGTGCTGGCGCAGAGCTTCGGCCCGCAGATGGCCGGACGGGTCAATACCGCGGTGAACCTCCTGGTGGTGCTCGGCAGCTTCGCGATCCAGGCCGCGCTCGGCTGGGTGCTGGACCTCTGGGAGACCGATGACGGACGGCCACTATCCTCTGGAGGCCTATAGCGTCGGCTTCGGCAGGCTGGTGCTGCTCGGTGCCGTCGCCCTGCTCTGGTACTGGCTGGGCGGCCGCCTGCGCCCGCACAGTCCGCCCGGATAGCGGCCGGGTGCTCGCGCGCCTGCCGTTCCCGGTCGCGTTCAGACGTGCCCGTAGAAATCGCGGTGGGCGATGACGGAGAAGGCGTAGTCCAGCAGCGTCGACCAGCTGAAGACCGCGATGTCGATCTCGCGCTGGATCGCGCGGGCGAAGGGCTGGAAGCCGGTGCATTCAAGCACCAGCGCGCGCATCGCCGGGTGTGCGGCGACGAACTCCCGGGCGACCGCCACCAGGTCGGATTCCGCCAGGGCGTAGTTCGCGGTCGGCACGGCGGGGCGCAGGTCGCGGGTCCAGAGGCTGTCGAACTGCGGGCACTTGCCGGCGTCCTTGGCGCCCTCGACCACATAGTTCGAGCCCAGGGCGATGCCGACCGAGGTCAGGTGCCGCTCCTGCAGGCGATCGCCTTCGGCGACGAGGATGCCGACCAGGCCCTTCGGCCCCACCGCCTGCTGCGCCAGCGGTACCTGCAGCAGGCTCGATGCGAAGACCGGGACGCTGACCGCCTCGGCAAGCTGGCGCTGGAACCAGGCGAAGTAGCCGCACTCCGCGGCGATGGCGCGGCAGCCCATCCGCTCCAGCTTGCGCGCCGCCGCCAGGACCGGTGCCAGCAGGTTCTCCTTGTCGTCGCCGCGGACGAGCGCCCTGATGTCGACGCCATCCGCGATCTCGTACTGGATGGGGAAGGGATAGGCGCTGGGATTGCGCACGTCGCCCGGGAAGCCGGGATAGACGTCGTCGAGCAGGATGATTCCCAGCCCCATGCCATAGCTGCAGTGATTGCGGCGGGCGTGGATCTGCTGGATCGAGGAATCGCGCTGCGGCATCGGACCCTCCCGTGGGTCGTTGAAGGCCTCTTCATAGATTGTTATGTTTTCTGACGATCATAATGATTCGTTATCTTGGCCGGTGAGGTCTTATGCGACCGTTGGAGCTCTCCCGCCGCAGCGAGGTCTCGGTCCGCCGGGTGCGCAGCCTGCTGTCGGTGGTGGCGAACAGGAGTTTCTCCGCTGCGGCCGACGAGCTCGGCCTGACCCAGCCGGCGGTCTCGCAGCATGTGCGCCAGCTGGAGGAGCAGCTCGGTCTCACGCTGCTGCAGCGCGATGCCGCCGGCATCCATCTGTCGCCGGCCGGTGCCGTGCTGGTCCCGGCCTTCCGGCGGTTGTTGGCGAGCAACTTGGCCGTGTTCGACCATCTGCAGTCGATCACCCAGGGAACCTCGCAGATCCTGCGCGTCGCGGCGCCGGCGTCGGTCGTCGCCCTGTACCTGGGCCCGGCCTTCCGCTCCCTGCGGCCCGCTTTTCCCCACCACGTCCTCGACATTTCGGAGATCGATGACGAGGAGGCCTTCGCCCTGATCCGCAGCGGCGACATCGATCTCGGCTTCTCCAGCGTCTTCGTGCCCTCGCCGGGCCTGCGGTTCGAACCGATGATCCACGACGGCGCCTGTGTCGCGGTCGCCGACCCGGGACCGCTGGCCGCCCGTGGCGGGATAGCGCCGGACGAACTGCTGGCGCATCCGATCGTGCGCTTCCCGATCGGCACGACCTCGAACGACTGGCTCTGCGCCGTGGCCGAGGCGGCCGGCCGCGCGCCGCAGGTGGTCTGCGAGGTGCGCCAGTTGGTCAGCGGCCTGCGCCTGGTGGCGCTGGGGCTGGGGATCGCCATCGTTCCCCAGGGCGCGGCTCGGGCCTGCAACCTGCCCGGCATCGCAACCCTGGCCTTGGACGGGCTGCCGCTGCGGCGCACGATCGGGCTGGTCGCCAGCGAGCACCACCACCCGACGGCCTTCGAGCGCCTGCTGGTGGCGGCTGTCAGGGACCTGGCCGCGGCCGCGTGATCCGCCGTCCGGTTCGCAGGCGGGACGCCGCGGAGCTACTCGTGGATGTCGGCGGTGTCGATCCCGTAGCGCTGGCTCCACTCCTCGACCCAGGGCAGGTCCATGTCCGCCGGCAGGGCGGAGAAGCCCGCCTGCCGGCCGGCCAGGATGTCGAGGCAGCAGCGGTTGTGGGCGGCGAAGATGGGGTCGATGAAGTAGATCGCCGTCGGCGCGTCGAGCAGGAAGTTGATCGGCGCCTTGTTGCCGACGATGCGGTCGGCCGGATAAGCCGGGCCGAACTCGTCGTCGGCGCCCATGTTGACCAGATGCACGGCCGGGGCGACCTCCTGCGGCGGGACCAGGCGCTCGAACAGCCCTTCGCTGCCGGTCGCCACGATCACGGCGAAGGCGCCGTTGACCGCCTTCCGCAGCGCCGCGCCGGGCCGGGCCTCGAGCGTCGCGTAGCCGCGGCGGCCGGCGAGCGCACGGGCCTCCGGGTCGCTGTCGCAGACCGTCAGGCCGGCGCCCTCGCGCGTCAGATGCTTGGCGATGCCGCGGCCGACCTTGCCGAAGCCGATCAGCAGGAATTGCCGGCCGGCGAGCGCCGGGTCGACGAACTCCCGCAGGGCCCTGACGCAGGCCTCGCCGGTGCCGAACATGCCCTCGAGGCACTTCAGCTTCGACCGGTCGACGCTGTAGATCGGCAGGCTGGTCTCCAGTGCCTGATAGATGGCATTGCCCGACTGCGTGAGCTCGACGTAGCCGCGCGCGATCTCGACGCCGGGCATCGCCGGGATCTGCCCGCAGCAGTCGAGCGCGAAGTCATAGCGTCCGGCCAGCTTCGCGTGGTCGATCTCCACCGCCACGCCGGCCTCGCGCAACACGGCGACGCAATCCTGGCGCGGCGGCAGGCCGGGCAGCTGCAGGTGCGTGACCGTGACCCGGGCGCCGGCCAGCAGCAGACCCTCCAGCTTCTGCAGGGTCTCGCAGGTGATCGCCAGGTTGTGCAGGACCGAGAGCCCCTGCAGCGGCTGGCTGCGCGCCCACTCCTCGCGCTGGCGCAGCAGGAAGGGATAGTCGCCGACGTAGCGGCGATTGAAGGCCTGCAGCGGCGCGAGGTTCATCGGCAGCTTTTCCTGTTTTCGTCGAGGAGAGGGCAAACCTAGGCAGCTCCGCCGGGCCACGCAACGGCGCCGAGCGCCGAGCGGCTGCTCGACGCGCTGCGCTGTCTTGTCGCCCTGCGCGCTGCAACGGGATCGTGCCGCGAGCCGCCGCCGTGCTAGGACATCGCCACGGACGGCGCTCTCGAACGACGGCGGCGGTGGCAGTCCGACCCAGGGCGGCACGCCGGTCGCAGCAACTGTTCACGAGGGAGGCCGCCAGATGGCCCGCAAAACGCCCAAGACCGCTACCGGCTACGTGCTGTTCGACGTCTTCTACGAGGACGGCTCGCGCAGCTCCAATCGCAAGATACCGGCGGCCGACCTCGGCGGCCTGGACGGCGACGCGCCCGCCCGCACCTACCTCGAGGCGCAGGAGAGCAAGATCGCCGAGGCTTCCGGCAAGCCGCGCGCGAAGATCAAGTCGGTCGCCCGTTCCGGCAAGTCCTGAGCGCTCAGGACTTGAGGACGCCCGATGCCTTGGCGACATGGGTGGCGATGGCATCCATCAGCGCTGGCGACAGGCAGTCGTAGGGCTCCAGTCCCAGTGACTTCAGCCGGCCGCGGATCGCGCCCATCCGCTCGGGCCTCACGCCCCCCTCGATGGCCGAGGAGACGAAGGCGGCGAACTCCGGCGCCGCCCAGCCGGGCTGCTTCGAGAGTTCCGGATGGATGAAGTCCAGGCCGTAGAAGGGGTGCTTCTGGTTCTCGATGCGGCCATACATGTGGGTGCCGCAGTCCTTGCAGGCGTGCCGCTGGATCGTCGCCGTGGCGTCGACGACCGCCAGCTTGTCGCCATTGGCGATGACGCTGACGCTGTCGCGCGGCACCACGGCCACCAGCGAGAAGTCGGCGCCCGCCGGCTTCCAGCACTTGGTGCAGCCGCAAATGTGGTTGTGCGCGCACTGGCTCTTGACCGCAACCTGCACGGCCTTCTGCGCGCAGTTGCATTCCAGCGTTCCGCCGGCAAAGTCAGCCGCGCCCTGTTTGACGCCGTGATCGACGGCAGGATGAATCAACGCAGTTTCCGCCATGTGGCCAATCCTCCGATGACTTGTCATTTTTTCTTGGCGTGATCGCGCCGCGATTGTGAGCCCGCCGCGACCGGCGGCGCAAGCGCCCGCCGGCGAGCGGTCTTTGCCACGACTCCTGCCGGTCGCTAGGCTGGGGATAGCAAGGAGGAGCACGATCATGTCCGATGATGTCGACCTCTACGTGGTCGTGGTGAACGACGAAGAGCAGTATTCGATCTGGCCGGCCGATCGGAGCCTGCCCATGGGCTGGGCCGCGGTCGGCGACCCGCGCAGCAAGCAGGACTGCCTCGACTACATCGAGGAGGTCTGGACCGATATGCGCCCCCTCAGCCTGCGCAAGGCGATGGACCAGTAGCGAGCTCGGCCGCCGCCTCGTCCTCGGCGCGCAGACGCGGCTGCGCTGCGGGCAAGCAGACCGCAGGGGCAAGCGGCCCACCACAGACGCGAGGCCGTCATGACACCGAATCATCGCGCGCTGCTGACCCTGCTGTCGCCGGTGATCGAGGCGATCGCGGTCCAGCCTTGGGACGCCGCGCTCGCCGCCCGGCTGAACGCCCGCTTCCCGGCCGAGGGCGCCCTGTTCCGCCAGTTGGAGGCGCTCTGCGACCAGGGCATCGACGAGGGGTGGATGGGGCTCGCCGGCGAGACCGCCCGCAAGGGCGCCCGGGTCGTCCCGCCCTGTGCCGAGAGCCGCGACCTCAGCATCGATGTCGTGCAGCTGGTCGATTTCGCCGGTCCGCACCATCGCCATCCCGGCGGCGAGGTCTGCGCCGTCTTTCCACAGGAGAGACAGGGCCGCTTCGATGGGAATCCGCGCGGCTGGGCGGTCTATCCGCCCGGATCCGACCATGTGCCGGCGGCGCGCGGCGGGCGCGTGCGCATCCTCTTCTTCCTCCCGGAAGGGCGGATCGACTACAGCCGGGCGGAGGCGTCGCTATCCTCGGGAACCGGCGGCGCCGACACCTAGTGGGCTATGGTCCCGGTGCCGTCGCCCAGGGCATCGCGGACGGCCTGGGCGAGCTGGACGCGGCGATAGGGCTTCTCCAGCAGGCGGGTATCGGGGTCGAGGCGGGTGTGACGCACCACCTCGCTGCCCATGAAGCCGGAGGTGTAGAGCACCCGGATCGCCGGCCGCAGGCGGCGGGCGGCCGCCACCAGCTCGCGCCCGTTCATGCCGCCGGGCATGACGATGTCGGTGAACAGCAGGTCGAAGCTGTCGCTGCGGCGGATCATTTCCAGCGCCTCGGGGCCGCTGGCCGCCGAGAGCACGCGATAGCCGAGCTGGCACAGCGCCTCTTCGGTGTAGCGCCGCACCGACTCGTCATCGTCGACCAGCAGGATGCTGGCGTCGCCGCCCTGGTCCTGGCGCCTGTAGTCGGACACGTGCAGCCCCCTGTTGTCGCGATTCGAGGATGGGACTCGGGCCCAACCCTCGCCGGTCGATCCTATCGCCGAAGCAGGGAGCTCGACAACGCCGCGCTAGACACCGGGCAGGGTCAGGCCGTCGTTGCCCAGGACCACCGGGTGGAACTCATCGGAGTGGGCGGTGCCGCGCGCCTTCACGATGGTCAGAGTGCGCCGGCGCCGCGACTCCTCCAGGCTCTGCGCCATGTGGATCCAGGTATCGGCGATGGCGGCGACGGCACCGATCCCCGCGCTGTCGGCCGCCTCGGCCATGGTCGCGGCCGGCGCGGTGCAGAGGATGGTGATGCCGGCCGACTGCAGATAGTCGAGCAGGGCCTCCGTGACCATCTCGGCGAAGGGATAGTGCGCCCCCTGCATGGCCGAGATCGGATCGATCACGACGACCCTGGGGCGGTGCGACTCGATCAGATGCCGCAGCGCCAGGAACTGCTCCTCGGGGCTGCGCGGCGAGCGCAGCGACATGACCTGCAGGAGGCCGGACTCGCGGTGCTCCTCGAGCTGCAGCCCGATCGAGCTCATGTTGGCGATCAGCTGGTTGGCGAAACTTGCCGCCAGCACGCCCTCGCCGTTGCGGCAGCTGGCGTCGATCAGGCTGGCGGCCAGGCTGGACTTCGCGGTGCCCGGCGCGCCGGTGACCAGGATGCAGCTGCCGCGGAAGTAGCCGCTGCCGAGCAGGCGGTCGAGGCCTTCGCAGCCGGAGCCGATGCGCTCGCGCCGCGGCACGAAGTAGGGCCGGGCCGGCGCGGCTGAGATCATTTCAAGGCCGAGGTGCGAGATCACCAGCGGGAAGGCGTCGGCCAGGAAGGCGGAGCCGCGGTACTTCAGGATCCGCAGGCTGCGGGAGGTGATGTTGCCGCTGGGCGTCAGGTTGAGCTGCACCACGCAGTCGCTGGCGTACTGCAACGCCACCTCGCGGGCCTGCTCGCGGCTGCTGCTGCCGTGGCCCTTCATGGTGACCAGGCAGAACAGGCCGCGGCTGGCGATCCAGTCGGCGATACGGGCGATCTCGCTGCGTTCGGTCTGCTCGCCGGGCAGGCCGTCGAGGAAGATGTCGAGCCCATCGAGGACCACGGCGCGGGCGCCCGAGGCGGCAACCGCTTCCGTCGTCATCGCCAGCAGGCTCATGGCGTCGAGGCGGGCGCCGCTCGCCTCCTGCAGCAACAGCCGCGAGAGGTCGAGCTCCTCCAGTCCCCAGTCGAAGGCGGAGATGTTCTGGCGGATCTTCGCAGGGCTTTCCTCGAAGGAGATGAAGACGCCGGATTCGCCGTGGTACTTCAGACGATTGATCAGGATCTGCAGGGCCATGACGGTCTTGCCGCAACCGGGACCGCCGGCGATCGCTACCAGCCGCCCGGCCGGCAATCCGCCACCGGTGATGCGGTCGAGGCCGACGATGCCGGTGGAGACCTTGTTGAGCTGATCGCTGCGGCCGTGCAGGTCGGCGTTGCGGCGGATTGAAATCGTCATGGCTTGGCGTCCCCCCAGGACGCACGAATCTGCACCGCAAGACCAGAGCCGCGGCCATGCTCACCCTAGGCCAGCCGGAGCGGATACCCCTGCCGCATCCGTATCGCGCTTGAAACGAGCGCCTTCCACGCGCCGCAAACCGCACCAGAATGGAAGGAACGGCGCGGCGCCTGGGGTGTTGCACTCTGAGGCGGCGCTGCACGGCAGCCGGCGGGCCGTCATTGGCTGAAGGGAGCTTTGCATCATGGACAACGTCTATTCCGTCACCGAACTGGTCGGCACCTCGAAGACCTCGATCGAGGAGGCCGTCGAGACCGCGCTGGCCAGCGCCCGCAAGACGCTGCGGAATCTCGACTGGTTCGAGGTGACGCAGATCCGCGGCCACATCGGCGAGGACGGCAAGGTCGCCCACTATCAGGTCGCCATGAAGCTGGGGCTGCGCTACCAGCGTGACTGAGGCGGCTCGCCGACAGTCCCTGCCCGCCCGGCGGTCAGCTCGCCTCCGGCGGCCGGCGCCCGAGCGATCCGCCCCGCCGCCGCGCGCCGTCCGGGCGAGCTGCGCCGCGTCGGTGTGGAGATCGAGTACGCTGGGCCCGACTGCGCGACCGTCGCCGCCCTGGTCCATCGGCTCTGGGGCGGCCGGGTCGAGGTGCTGGGGCCGCACGGCGTGGCGGTGCGGGGAACCAGCCTCGGCGACTTTCGCGTCGAGCTCGACTGGACGGCGGCCCATATGGCCGACGACCTGCCGGCCGACGCCGCCGAGCGCGACCTCGGCGACCGGCTGAAGGTCGGTCTGGCCAGTGTCATCGGCAGCATCGGCACGCTCTTCATGCCCTACGAGGTGGTCGCGCCGCCGATCGCCTACCACCGCCTGGGCGAGCTCGACCGTCTGCTGGACGGCTTGCGCGACCTCGGCGCCGCCGACACCCGCAGCGACCCGACCTATGCCTTCGCGTTGCAGCTCAATGCCGAGATCGCCACCAGCGATCCAGCGGCGCTGCTGGCGCTGCTGCGCGCCTATCTGCTCTCCAGCGAGACCCTGCGGGCGGCCATCGGAGTCGATTTCACCCGCCGGCTCATCCATCTCTGCGGCCGCTTTACGGAGGACTACCGCCGCCTGGTGCTCGATCCTGCCTACGCGCCGGACCTGCCGCAGATGATGCGCGACTACGTGGCGGCCAACCCGACGCGCAACCGCGAGCTCGACCTGCTGCCGCTCTTCGCCTGGCTCGATCCGGCAGGCCTTGCCGCCCTGACCGACCTGCGGCGGGTGCGGGCGCGCCCGGCCTTTCACTGGCGGCTGCCGAACTGCCTGCTGACCGACCCGGGCTGGAGCGTGACACAGGAATGGGACCGCTGGGTGCAGGTCGAGCGCCTCGCCGCCGATTCCGGCCGCCTGGCCGCGCTGCTGGACGACGGCCCGGCCGCGGCAGTGCCGCAAGCCTGATGGCCGGCCGCCGACCGTTGATCGGAGTCACGGCCTCGCGCCGCCGCGGCCGCTTCATGTGGTGGTGCAACTGGCTGGCCGTGCGCCGGGCCGGCGGCCGCGCCGTGCGCCTGGTGGCCGGACGGGAGCACACCATCGAACGCCTGGACGGACTGATCGTCGGCGGCGGCGACGACATCCATCCTTCGCTCTATGGCGGCGAGATCGTGCTGACGGTGCGGGTCGACGAGCGGCGCGACCAGCTGGAGCGCCACGCGATCCGCAGCGCGCTGGAGCGGCGGCTGCCGGTGCTCGGCATCTGCCGCGGCGCGCAGATGCTGAACGTGGTGCAGGGCGGCACGCTGCACGCCGATCTCTTCGAGGTCTATCACCTGGCGCCGCGGATGCGCACGATCCTGCCGCGCAAGACGGTGCGCTTCACGCCCGGCAGCCGCCTGAGCGCGATCCTGGACTGCAATCCCTGCCGGGTGAACGCGCTGCATCACCAGTCGGTCGATCGCGTCGGCGCCGGCCTGCGGGTGGTCGGCGCGGACCAGTACGGCGTCGTGCAGGCCCTGGAAGGCACGGCCCCGGGCTTCCTGATCGGCGTGCAGTGGCACCCTGAGTTCCTGCTGTTCGATCGCGGCCAGCAGGGTCTCTACCGCGCCCTGGTCGCCGCCGCGGTGCCGCAGGGCAGGGCGAGTCCGGCGGCGGCGGCCTGATGGCGGCGGCGCCCGGGCCCTGATAAGGAAGGGGCCGCGATCCTTTCGGAGGAGCTTGCCGCGTGACACCCGATGCCGTCATCCAGGCCGCAGCGCTGCTTGAGCAGCTGCGCCTCACCCCCGGTTTTCGACTCGAGCGCCTGCCGCGGGCCTGCCGGCCGGAGAGCGAGGCCGAGGGCTACCGGGTCAACGACGCGCTGCACCGCCGGCTGCAGGCCGCCGGCTGTGGCGAGCACGTCGGCTACAAGCTCGGCTGCACCACGCCGCTGATGCAGGAGCGCATCGGCCTGGACCATCCGGCGGTCGGCCGCATCCTCGCCGGGACGGTCTTCGAGGGCTCGCTGGAGCTGGACTGGGAGGCAGCCCGGCAGCTCGGCTGCGAGAACGAGATCACGGTCCGGCTGGGCAAGGACCTGCCGGCGGCCGACGCGCCCTGGGACGCCGCGCGGATCCTGCCCTATGTCGACTGCGTGATGGGCTCGATCGAGCTGGTCGAGCAGCGCTACGTGCTGCAGGAGGAGACGCGCCGCGCCCACATCCCCACGGTGATCGCCGACGACTTCTGGCACTGGGGCGCCATCCTGGCGCCGCCGGTTGCCGGGTGGCGCGACCTCGACCTCCTGGCGCATCGCGCGGAGACCCTGATCGACGGTGTCAGCCAGGGCAGCGGCAGCGGCGCGGCGGCGCTCGGCCACCCCTTCGCCGCGGTGGCCTGGCTGGCCAACCATCTGGCCGCGCGGGGACGGACGCTGCGGGCCGGCATGATCGTGCAGACCGGCAGCCTGGTGGCGCCGGCCCGCCCGGCCGCCGGCCAGAGCGTGGTCTGCGACCACGGTGCCCTCGGGCGCGTCACCTATCGGGCGCTCTGAGATGGCCGGGGAGGACGCCCGCCGCCACGCGCCGGCGACGCTGCGCAACCGCGACGCCATCCTGGCGGCGATCGCCCCTCTGCTGCCGGCCGAGGGCCTGCTGCTGGAGGTCGCCAGCGGCAGCGGCGAACATGCCGCCTACATGGCGCCGCGCCTGCCGCCGGGCCTGATCTGGCAACCGAGCGACGCCGACCCGCAGGCGCTGGCGGGGATCGATGCCCATGCGCAGGCCAGCGGCGCGGCGAACCTCAGGCCGGCGCTGTGGCTCGACGTGCTGGCGCGGCCCTGGCCGCTGCCGCGGGCCGATGCGCTGCTCTGCTGCAACATGATCCACATCGCGCCCTGGACGGCCGCCGAGGCGCTCTTCGCCGGCGCGGCGGCGCTGCTGCCGGCCGGCGCGCCGCTGCTGCTCTACGGACCCTACCGGCGCGACGGCCTGCCGACGGCGCCCTCGAACGAGGCCTTCGACCGCAGCCTGCGGCAGCAGGACCCGCGCTGGGGCCTGCGCGCGCTGGACGGCGAAGTCGTGCCGCTGGCGGCGGCGCAGGGATTCGGGCTGGAGGAGGTGGTGGCCATGCCGGCGAACAACCTGACGGTGCTGTTCCGGCGCGCGGCCTGAGGCAGCCGGAATCGCGGGCCGCGGCTTTGCGGACGAGGGACGAACCCTGTCGTCCCGGTGCCGCGAAAAGCAGTTCCCTTGCGCCGGAGCGATCGCCGGAGAGGCGAATCTTGCGTCTTGCGGACAGGGGCTGACAGCCGCGCTCGCCAGACGTTACAAGCGCGGGGCGGACGCGGCGGCGCCCGGTGCCGGCTGCCCCTGCAAGGGGGCTGGCAAAGGTGCCGCCTACCCGGCCATGCTGGCCGCCATCCGATCGAGCAGGCCGTCGCGGCGCAGCAGCGCCGGCGGCCAGAGGGAGACCCTGCCGCGATGAGCGATTTTGGACCGCTTTCCCTTCATGTGCCGGAGCCGGCCGTCCGCCCGGGCGGCACGCCGGACTTCTCCAACATCGTCATCGCCAAGGCCGGTTCGGTCGCCCGCCCGCCGGTCGACGCCAAGGCGGAGGAGATCCGCGAACTCGCCTACTCCATCATCCGCGTGCTGAACCGCAGCGGCGAGGCGGTCGGCCCCTGGGCCGGCCTGCTGAGCGACCAGGAGCTGCTGGATGGGCTGCGCCACATGATGACGCTGCGCGCCTTCGATGCGCGGATGCAGTTGGCACAGCGGCAGGGCAAGACCTCGTTCTACATGCAGCACATGGGCGAAGAGGCGGTGAGCTGCGCCTTCCGCTGCGCGCTGGAGCCCGGCGACATGAACTTCCCGACCTATCGCCAGGCCGGCCTGCTGATCGCCGGCGGCTATCCGATGGTCGACATGATGAACCAGATTTACTCCAACGCCGGCGACCCGCTGAAGGGCCGCCAGCTGCCGGTCATGTATTCCTCCAAGGAACACGGCTTCTTCTCGATCTCCGGCAATCTGGCGACGCAGTTCATCCAGGCGGTCGGCTGGGCCATGGCCTCGGCGATCAAGCCAGGACACGCGCATCGCCGCCGGCTGGATCGGCGACGGCTCGACCGCCGAATCGGACTTCCACGCCGCGCTGGTCTTCGCCTCGACCTACAAGGCGCCGGTGGTGCTGAACATCGTCAACAACCAGTGGGCCATCTCGACCTTCCAGGGCATCGCGCGCGGCGGCTCCGGCACCTTCGCCGCCCGCGGCCTGGGCTTCGGCATTCCGGCCCTGCGCGTGGACGGCAACGACTACCTCGCCGTCCACGCGGTGGCGAAGTGGGCGGCCGAACGCGCCCGGCGCAACCTCGGCCCGACGCTGATCGAGTACGTCACCTACCGGGTCGGCGCGCACTCCAGTTCCGACGATCCCTCCGCCTACCGGCCGAAGACCGAGTCCGATGCCTGGCCGCTGGGCGATCCGGTGATCCGCCTGAAGAACCACCTGATCCTCAAGGGCGTCTGGTCCGACGAACGCCACAAGCAGGCCGAGGCCGAGGTGATGGACAGCGTGATGTCGGCGCAGAAGGAGGCCGAGAAGCACGGCACGCTGCACAGCGGCGGCAAGCCCTCGGTGCGCGACATGTTCCAGGGCGTCTACGAAGAGATGCCGCCGCACCTGCGCCGGCAGCGCCAGCAGGCGGGGATCTGACCATGGCACGCAAGACCATGATCGAGGCCATCCGCGACGCCATGGACGTGATGATGAGCCGCGACGAAGGCGTCGTCGTGTTCGGCGAGGACGTCGGCTTCTTCGGCGGCGTCTTCCGCTGCACCCAGGGCCTGCAGGCGAAGTACGGCAAGAGCCGCTGCTTCGACGCCCCGATCAACGAGTCCGGCATCGTCGGCGCGGCGATCGGCATGGCGGCCTATGGCCTGAAGCCCTGCGTCGAGATCCAGTTCGCCGACTACGTCTACCCGGCCTACGACCAGATCGTCTCCGAGGCGGCGCGCCTGCGCTACCGCTCGGCCGGGCAGTTCACCTGCCCGCTCGTGGTCCGCATGCCGACCGGCGGCGGCATCTTCGGCGGCCAGACCCACAGCCAGAGCCCGGAAGCGCTCTTCACCCACGTCTCCGGCCTGAAGGTGGTGGTGCCCTCCAATCCGACCGATGCCAAGGGCCTGCTGATCGCCGCCATCGAGGACCCCGATCCGGTGATCTTCCTGGAGCCGAAGCGCCTCTACAACGGCCCCTTCGACGGCCATCACGACAAGCCGGTCACGCCCTGGTCGAAGCATCCGCTGGGCGAGGTCGCCGATGGCCACTACCGCGTGCCGCTGGGCCAGGCGGCGATCCGCCGCGAGGGCAAGGCAGTGACGGTGCTGGCCTACGGCACCATGGTCTATGTCGCCGAGGCGGCGGCGCAGGAGACCGGCATCGACGCCGAGATCATCGACCTGCGCACCCTGCTGCCGCTCGACCTGGAGACCGTCGTCGCCTCGGTGAAGAAGACCGGGCGCTGCGTCGTGGTGCACGAGGCGACGCTGACCTCCGGCTTCGGCGCCGAACTGGCGGCGCTGGTGCAGCAGGAGTGCTTCTATCACCTGGAGGCGCCGGTCGCGCGCGTGGCCGGCTGGGATACGCCCTATCCGCATGCCCAGGAGTGGGACTACTTCCCCGGCCCCGCCAGGGTTGGCCGCGCCCTCACCGAAACGCTGGAGGCCTGAAGATGGGCGAGCACGTCATCAAGCTGCCGGACGTCGGCGAGGGCATCGCCGAGGCCGAGCTGGTCGAGTGGCAGGTGAAGGTCGGCGACCTGGTGAAGGAAGACACCACGCTGGGCGCGGTCATGACCGACAAGGCGACGGTGGAGATCCCCTCGCCGGTCGAGGGCAAGGTGATCTGGCTGGGCGCCGAGGTGGGCGATGTGGTCGCGGTCGGCTCGCCGATCGTCCGCCTCGAGGTCGCCGGCGAAGGCAATGCGACCGCCGGCGCGCCGGCACCCAAGGCGACGGCGGCGCCCGCGGCGGCCCCGGCGTCTGAGGCCGAGGATGCGGCCGGCCGCTGCGGCGCCGGTTGCCGCCCCGAAGCCGCCCAGCGAAGCCGGCCGCCGAGCCGGCCCCTGCGCGCGCGCGCCGCCGGCAGCCGCCCCGCCGCGGGCCTTCGCGCCGCGCCGCGAGGGCGACAAGCCGCTGGCCTCGCCGGCGGTGCGCCTGCGGGCGCGAGAAGCCGGCGTCGATCTGCGCCAGGTCGCCGGCAGCGGCCCGGCCGGGCGGATCGGCCACGAGGACCTCGACGCCTTCTTCGCGCATGGGCCGCAGGCCGGCGCGTCCCGCGGGCCTGGCGATGCGCAGCGAGGTGAAGGAGGTCAAGGTCGTCGGCCTGCGGCGCAAGATCGCCGAGAAGATGGCGCTGGCGAAGAGCCGCATCGCCCACATCACCTACGTCGAGGAGATCGACATGACGGCGCTGGAAGAGCTGCGCACGCAGCTCAACCGGCAGAAGCGCCCGGAGCAGCCGAAGCTCACCATCCTGCCGTTCCTGATGCGGGCCATGGTGCGCGCGGTCGGCGAGCAGCCGCAGCTGAACGCGCTCTTCGACGACGATAACGGGGTCATCCGCCAGCATGCCGGCGTCCACATCGGCATCGCGGCGCAGACCCCGGGCGGCCTGGTCGTGCCGGTGGTGAAGCACGCCGAGGCGCGCGATCTCTGGGACAGCGCCACCGAGTTGAACCGCCTGGCCGAGGCGGCCAAGGCCGGCACGGCGACCCGCGAGGAGCTCGGCGGCTCGACCATCACCATCACCTCGCTGGGGGCGATGGGCGGCATCGCGACCACGCCGGTGGTGAACTATCCGGAGGTCGCCATCGTCGGCGTCAACAAGATGCAGATGCGCCCGGTCTGGGACGGCGCCGACTTCGTGCCGCGCCGGATGATGAACCTCTCCTGCAGCTTCGATCACCGCGTGATCGACGGCTGGGACGCCGCCGTCTTCGTGCAGCGCCTCAAGACGCTGCTGGAGACCCCGGCGCTGATTTTCGTGGAGGCCTGAGCCGATGAAAGAGATTTCCTGCAAGCTGCTGGTGATCGGCGCCGGGCCGGGCGGCTACGTCTGCGCCATTCGCGCCGGGCAGCTGGGCCTCGATACCGTGATCGTCGAGGCGAAGAAGCCCGGCGGCACCTGCCTGAACGTCGGCTGCATCCCCTCGAAGGCGCTGATCCATGCCGCCGAGGAGTTCCACAAGGTACGGCACTACGCCGCCGGCAAGGCGCGCCTCGGGCATCCGCGCTGGGCGAGCCGCGGCTCGAGCTGAAGAAGACCGTCGCCTGGAAGGACGCCATCGTCGGGCGGCTGAACAACGGCGTCGCGGGCCTGCTGAAGAAGGCCGGCGTGAAGGTGGTCGACGGCCACGCCGTCTTCCGCGACGGCAAGACCGTGGCGGTGGAGACCGAGACCGGGACGCAGGTGATCCGGGCCGAGGCCGTGGTGATCGCCACCGGCTCGCGCTCGGTGGAGCTGCCGGGGCTGCCGTTCGGCGGCAAGGTGATCTCCTCGACCGAGGCCCTGGCGCTGACCCAGCTGCCGGAGCGCCTGCTGGTGGTCGGCGGCGGCTACATCGGCCTGGAGATGGGGACGGCCTTCGCCAAGCTCGGCAGCAAGGTGACGGTCGTCGAGGCGGCGGCGCGCATCCTGCCGCAGTACGACGCCGAGCTGACGCGGCCGGTGTCGAAGCGACTGGCCGAGCTCGGCATCGAGGTCATGACCGGCGCCAAGGCCAAGGGGCTCTCAGCCAAGGGCGACGCCTTGCTGGTCGAAGGCGCCGACGGCGAGGAGCTGCGCCTGCCGGCCGACCGCGTGCTGGTGACGGTTGGGCGCACGCCGGTCACCGAGGGCTGGGGCCGCGAGGAGATCGAGCTCGACATGGCCGGCCGCTTCATCCGCATCGACGAGCAGTGCCGCACCTCGATGCGCGGCGTCTACGCCATCGGCGACGTCACCGGCGAGCCGATGCTGGCCCATCGCGCCATGGCGCAGGGCGAGATGGTGGCGGAGATCCTGGCCGGCGAGAAGCGCGCCTGGGACCGGGTGTGCGTGCCGGCCGTCTGCTTCACCGACCCGGAGGTGGTGACCGCCGGCCTTTCGCCCGAGGAGGCCAAGGCCGCCGGTATCGAGGTGAAGGTCGGGGTCTTTCCCTTCCAGGCCAACGGCCGCGCCATGACGCTGGAGCAGGAGGGCGGCTTCGTGCGGGCGGTGGCGCGCGCCGACAACCACCTGCTGCTCGGCATCCAGGCGGTCGGCGCCGGTATCGCCGAGCTCTCCGCCGGCTTCGCGCTGGCGCTGGAAATGGGCGCGCGGCTGGAGGACATCGCGGCGACCATCCACGCCCATCCGACCCAGAGCGAGGGCGTCCAGGAGGCCGCCTTCAAGGCGCTGGGCCACGCCATCCACATCTGAGGCGGCAAGACGGTCCAAGCCCAAGCGGCGGGCGGCGTTACGGCCGCTCAGTTCCCCGCCACGTAGGCGGTCATCTGGCGCAGCTCTTCCTGCGCTTCCTCCAGGCGCCACTTCACCACGTCGCCGATCGAGATCATGCCGGCCAGGCGGCCGCCGTCCAGCACCGGCACGTGGCGGAAGCGGCCCTGGGTCATCATCTCCATGACGTCGGAGATCGACTGCGCCGGGCTGCAGGTCACCACCCTGGCGGTCATCAGTTGCGAGACCGGACCTTCCAGGCAGCCGGCGCCCTGCCGCGCCAAGGCGCGGACGATGTCACGCTCGGACAGTATGCCGGCGATGGAGTCGCCCTCGAGGATCAGCAGCGAGCCGATGCGCTTCTCCGCCAGGACGGCGGCCGCCTCGGCGACGCTTGCCTGCGGATCGATCGACACGACGGCCGATCCCTTGGCCTTCAGGATGTCCGACACCAGCATGGGGTTCCTCCCGTCCACCGTTGGCGGCCGGGCCGCCCGCTGCTGCCGGCAGAAGCCCACGTCGTCGCTCGTCTCCCTCGCCCGCGAGCGTTCCCCGCGGGCGATGGTGTCCGTGCCGGCGGCACGAGCGGCACCAGGGGGTCTTCGCCCTCTCGAGCCGCAGGAGGGCATGATCCAACCCTTTCGCCACCCTGGCAACGGTCGAGGGCCGGATCGCTTCCATTCCGGAGCGGATTGCCGCCGGCTGCTCAGCGCTGCAGCCAGGTGGCGAGGAAGGCCAGAAGGTCGCGCCGCACCGGCGCCCTGTCGCGGAAACCCCGGCCAGGGCCAGGGCCAGGACCAGGGCAAGGCCGATGTGCGCGACGTCTGGATAGGTCTTCAGCGCCACCGGCAGACCCGCCGTCCCCGGGGCGGCGGCGAGGCGCTGGCTGTTCCAGGGAAAGACCGTGTCGTCAACCTCGCCATGCAGCAGCAGGAAGGGCGGTGTGCCGGCCGCGGCACCGACGAAGGCCAAGGGCTGCGTGCAGGACAGTGGCGCGAACAGGGACAGGCCTCTCGACAGGCAACCTCCGCTCCACGCTAAGCTTGGCCGCCCGGCGGTGAGGTCAAGCCGTCAAGGCGGACTATGTCGGCGCGGGCTATAGTGAGTGATGGCGGTCACCTTCGAGGAGAGCAGCATGAGCGACGGCGAGATCACCTTCCGGGGCATGGCGCATCCCTGGCTCTGCGACGTCATGGGACATCTCAACACGCGCCACTACGCGGCGATGTTCGACGACGCCTCCTTTACCTTCCTCTTCGATGCCGGCGGCGACGTCACCGCGGTCGAGGGCTGCAACCTCGGCTGGGCCGACGTGCGGCAGGAGATCGAGTTTCTGAACGAGGTGCCGCGGGGCGCGCTGCTGACGATCCGCACTCGGCTGGTGAAGCTCGGCGGCAAGTCGATGACCTATCTGCACAGCATGCGCGACCTGCAGAAGGACGAGCTGCGGGCCACGATGCAGGTGACGACGGTGCTGTTCGACCTCGACGCCCGCAAGGCGGTGGCGATCGGGGGAGAGATCCGCCGCGCCATCGAGCGGCTGCTGCCGGCCAGCTGATGCCGCCTGCCGCTCGATTGTGGCGCCAACGGCGGCCGCGATATAGATAGGGACAGAAGACTTCACGAAGGGCGAGCGATGGCTGCGGCAGTGATCTATCCGGTAATTCTGTCGGGCGGCAGCGGTCAGCGCCTCTGGCCGCTCTCGCGGCGCAGCTATCCCAAGCAGTTCCTGCGGTTCGTCGGCGATACGACTCTCTTCCAGGCGGCCGTCGAGCGCACGGTGGGTCCCGGCTTCGCGGCGCCGACCGTGGTGGCGAGCGACGAGCACCGTTTCGTGGTCGCCGAGCAGCTCGCCCAGCGCGGCGTGCAGCCGCGGCGCATCCTGATCGAGCCGGTGGCGCGCAAGACGGCGTTCGCCGTCGCGGTTGCCGCGCTCGACATCGCTGCCGAGGCCGCCGATGCACTGCTACTGGTCATGCCGTCGGACCACGTGATCAAGGACACGGAGGGCTTCCGCGCCGCGGTGGAGACGGCGCGCGCACCGGCCGCCGCCGGCCGGCTGATGACCTTCGGGATCGCGCCGGAACGGCCGGAAACCGGCTATGGCTATCTGGAGCAGGGCGAGGATCTGGGCCAGGGCGCTTTCACGCTCGCGCGCTTTCTCGAGAAGCCCGACAGCGCGACTGCCGAGCGGCTGGTCGCCGGCGGCCGGCACCAGTGGAACAGCGGCATCTTCTTCCTCCCCGTCCCGGCGCTGCTGCAGGCTTTCGAGCGTCTGGCGCCGGAGATCCTGGCGGCGGCTCGCGGGGCCATCGAGGGCGCGGCCTGTGATCTCGACTTCTCGCGTCTGGAACGGGCGGCGGCGGAGAGCGCGCCGGCGGTCTCCTTCGACCGGGCGATCATGGAGAAGACCTCCGACGCCGGCATGGTGCCCTGCGCCATCGGCTGGAGCGACGTCGGCGCCTGGGACGCGCTGTGGCAGATCTCGGAGCGCGACGGCGAGGACAACGTGCTGGTCGGCGATGTCGCCGCCGAGGACAGCCGCGGCTGCTACCTGCGTTCGGAGAGCCGGCTGGTCGCCGCGCTGGGCGTCGAGAACCTGATCGTGATCGAGACCGACACCGCCGTCCTCGTCATGCCGCGCGAGCGGGCGCAGGAGGTGAAGGCGCTGGTCAAGCAGCTGCGCCGCCGGGAGCGCCCCGAGGCCGAGGAACATGCCACCGTCTTCCGCCCCTGGGGCTGGTATCGCGGCATCGCCGTGGGGGAGCGCTGGCAGGTCAAGCATATCGCGGTGAAGCCGGGCGCCAGCCTCTCGCTGCAGATGCACCATCACCGCGCCGAGCATTGGGTCGTGGTGCGCGGTACCGCCAGGACCACCTGCGGCGACGAGGTGCGCATCATCGCGGAGAACGAGTCGGTCTACATCAGCGCCGGGATGCGCCACCGCCTGGAGAACCCGGGCAAGATCCAGCTTGAGCTGATCGAGGTGCAGACCGGGTCCTACCTCGGCGAGGACGACATCGTCCGCTTCTCCGACACCTACGGCCGGCAGTAGGCGCACCGGGCTTGCCGCAGCCTCGCCGCGGCCGGTGCCCCGGCGCGGTTACTGCGTGAAGCCCTCGCCGCAGACGGCGGTGACGGCGCCGTTCAGCGCGTCCAGCAGGTTCGAGGAGGACGACGAGAGCACCGCCACGCCGCCGCGCCCGAGCTGGCCGACCAGCTTGCGGTAGTCGCCGGCCACGTCCGAGGTCACCAGGAACAGCGGCACCACGTTGTTGCCCTCCAGCGCGCGGCGCACCTGGCTGACGCTGGGGTAGTCCTCGTTCAGCGGGTCGCCGTCCGGCCGGCCATCCTCGGCCGGGCCGTTGAAGTCGCCCGGCTCATGGTAGGTGGCGTCGGTCACCACGACGATGAAGCGGGCGGCATCGCCGGCGAAGCCGACGCTGCCGGCCCGTCCGGCGGCCTCCAGCAGCGCCTCGAGCTGCGCCTCGGGCACGTCGTAGTTGCCATAGGTCGAGGTGCGGCGGAGCTGCGCCAGCACGCGGGCGAACTCCTCGGTCAGGTTCTGGTGGTGCTTGTAGGTGTAGATGTCGGGCGCCCGCGAATCGGGCTTGTCCTCGAAGGAGCCGAGGCCGAGGCGGATGCGCCCCTTCAGCCGGCCGGCCGCCTGCCGGCCGATCAGGTCCTGCAGCGTGCGGCGGATCGCCGGCATGTCGTCCTCGAAGGACGCCGAGACATCCACCAGCAGGTAGAGATCGATATTGCGTTCGTCCGGCGGCACCTCGCGGCAGGCTTCCTCGGTGTTTGCCGGTGGCGGTGCCGGCGCCGGAGTGGGAGCCGGGGTGGGGGCAGGTGCCGGAGTCGGGGCCGGTGCCGGAGTCGGGGCCGGTGCCGGGGTCGGGGTCGGGGTCGGCGTCGGCGTCGGCGTGGGCTGCGGCGGCTCGGGCTCGGGAGGGGTCGGCTCGGGAGGGGTCGGCTCGGGAGGCGGCGGTTCCGGCGGCGGCGGCTCCGGCTCGACCTTGGCCTGCGGCGGCAGGGGACAGTCGGCGACCTGGACCAACTCCAGGCGCAGCGCATGCAGCCGGTCTTCCAGCCGCTCCCCGCGGGCCAGTTCGGCGGCCAGCGGGTCCTCGCGCGGCAGCGCCGCGACCTCGACCGGGCAGTCGTCGAGCAGCTGCCAGCCGAAGAGGTTCAGGCCGCAGGCGCGCAGCGCCAGGAAGCCGATGGCGACCAGCACCAGCAGCAGGGCGGACCAGACGAGGAGAGGCATGGCGCGGCGCATGTTTCGCTCCTGCTCCCTACTGCGAGAGCCCGTCGCCGCAGATTTCCTCGACACCGCGGTCGAGCGCCTGCAGCAGGTTGTCGCTGCTGGAGGAGATCGGCACCACGATGCCGCGGCCGAGCTGCCGGGCGAGGTCGCGATAGGTCGAGAGAACCTTGCTGGTCACCAGGAACAGCGGCGTGATGCCGGCTGCCTCCAGGGCGCGGCGGACCTGCGCCACGCTCGGATAGTCCTCGTTGGAGGGGTTGCCGTCGGCCCGGCCGTCTTCGGGGCCGGCCAGCGGATAGTCACCGGCGCGGTGGTAGAGATCGTCGGTGATCACCACCAGGATGCGCTGGGCATCGTCGCCGAAGCCGATGGTGCCGGCTCGTCCGGCGGCCTCCAGCATCGCCTCCAGCTGGGCCTCCGGCTCGTCGTAGTTCTCGCTGGTGTTGAGCCGGCGCAGGGCCTGCAGCACGCGGGCGAACTCGGTCGTCAGGGCCTGGTGGTGCTTGTAGGTGTAGAGGTGGCCATAGCCCGGCAGCGGCTTGTCGATGAAGCTGCCGAGGCCGAGGCGGATCTCGCCTTCCAGCTGACCGTTGGCGGCGCGTCCGATCAGGTCCTGGACCGTCTGGCGGATCGCCGGCAGGTCCTCGGTGAAGCTGCCGGAGACGTCGAGCAGGAGGTAGAGGTCGACCTTGCGGTCCTCCGGCGGCACCGAGCGGCAGGCCTGCTCGGGCGGAGGCTTGGGTTTCGGCTGCGGCTCGGGCTCTGGTTCCGGCTCAGGCTCGGGCTCTGGTTCCGGCTCGGGCTCGACGATCGGCTCGGGGATCGGGCAGTCGCGCACGTAGGCCAGCTCCACCGACAGGCGATCGAGCCGCTCGGCCAGGCGGTCGCTCTTCTCGCGCGCGAGCAGCAGGTCCGGCGGCGGGCCGGCCAGCGCCGGCGGGTCGCCGGCGCAGAAGTTGAACAGCGTGGTGCCGAAGAGGCGCAGGCCGCAGGCGTGCAGGGTCATCGCCGCCAACCCCAGCAGCACCAGCGCGAAGGCGCCCCAGAGCAAGGGCAGCACGACGCGCCGGCCGCCGCGCGGCTCGCCGTCGGCCTTGTCGCCTGTCGTTCCTGGGCCTGCCTCGCGTTCATCCATCCGCTGCCTGTCTCCCCCGTCCGCGTGCCGCCGGTGCTAGAGCGTGCCGATCGTCTGGTCCAGCAGTTCCCGCAAGGCCTGGTTCTCCGCCTCCAGCGACCTGATCTCCGCCTCGGTGGCGCGCTGCTGTGCCTCGCGGCCCTTCACGGCCTGGTAGCGGGCCTCCAGGTCGGCGACCTGCTGCTCCAGATCGCGCAGCTGCTCCGGCGTGGCGCGGCCGGTACTCTGCGCGTTCGCGAGCTGGCGGCGCATCTGATCGATCTCGCGATCGATCGCGGCCAGGCGCGCCTCGGCGGCGGCCACCTGGGCAGCCGTGGCGTCGGCCTCGCGCTCGGCCGCGGCGCGCTCCGCCGCGGTCCGGTCGGCCTCCGCCTGGCGGGCGGCGGCCTTGGCCTCCAGCTCCTTCTGACGCTCGTCGTAGGTGCCGTCGATCTTGGCCACCATGCCGCAGGAGAAGCCGTCGCGGGCCGGATCTCCGCTGCAGCCGCCACAGCCGGCCAGCCCTGCCGCAAGCAGCAGTCCGGCGAGGCCGAGGCCGATCGCACGCTTGGTCATGGCTGGCTCCCTTCGTTCGGCCGCCGGCTGCTCATACCCGCACGTCCGAGGGCGTGCGCGACAGCAGGTTGGCCATCTCGTCGAGCTGCTGCTGCGGGATCCGGTTCTCGCGGGCGAGCTGGT
>CALOEA010000056.1:0-40532 GCA_942492185.1 uncultured Alphaproteobacteria bacterium | reverse complement strand
CGCCGAGCATGTGCCTGCGAAGCGAAGCCGCCGCCGGCGTGGCCATCCTGCGGGAAGCCATCGCCAGCCTCGGCCTGCCGCCCCTGCAGGACTGACTCGAGAGCTTCGCGCCGCCCGCCAAGCGGGCGCCGGAGCGCCTTCATCTTCCTCCCTGGACCCACCTCCCCCGTCGCCGGCTTCGGCGGCGGGGTCTTCTTGTCCGCGCTTGGCCGTCCCCTCGCCGCGACGAGGCCGCCCGAGCCCTTGTCTCTTTCAGGGGGCGGTCGAGTTACCATTGGATCGAGCAGGTCGACGACCTCGGCGCCAGCCTGGCACACCAGGCCCAGCGGACGCGGCTGGAGGCGGCACGGCGCCGGCGTTCTGATCGGCTACTGGGACGCCGGGGAGCTGCCGGGCCGACGCCGCGTCAGCCCGGCATCTGCGCCGCGAAGAGTCCCAGCCGGCGACCAGGGCGGAGCCGAGACAGAAGGCGCCGTTCCAACGCATCGTCGGCACCAGCGGCGAGCGCTCGATCATCCGCGCCGCCAGCAGGACGCTGCCGGTGAAGGGCGTTCCGGAGGCCGCGATGCCCCAGCCGGCCAGCAGCGCCAGGGCGAGATGGAAGTGGTGTTCGGGCGGCGTCAGCGGCAGCAGCAGGCCGCCCAGCAGGCTGCCGCTCATGATCGGATTGCTGCCCAGGTGGCCGGTCACCAGCATGGCCAGCGGCAGGGCGGCGACCAGCAGGGCGGAGAGCGGGCCGGAAACGTTCTCCAGCGCGACCTGGCCGCCGATGGTGATGGAGATCCATTTCCCCAGGAAGGCTGCCGCCGACATGATGACGATCTCGTTCGAGGGCACCGGCGTGACCAGCTGGGCGGCGCCCCCGCGGCGGCGGTGGCGCAGGGCCGCGAGCTGCCACAGGAAGGCTCCGGAGAGGGCCGCCAGCAGGATCACCTGGATGAAGCGGATGTCGAGCAGCCACTCGAGCAGCCAGGCGCCTGCCGCCAGGAACAGGAGCTGCAGCAGCATCCGCAGCATGGCGCGGCTGCCGCGCGGGTCCGGCGGTCCGCCGCCGCCGCTGGCACCGCGCGGGCGGCCGTCGAGGAGCCAGCCGACGGTGATCGAGGGTTGCCGCCATGGCCAGGCCGAAGGGCAGCAGGTCGAGGTAGTGGACGTCGCGGACCATCGAGAGCGTCAGCACCACGGAGACCGAGGAAGGCCCACATCGGCATACCGCCGAAACCGCGGACCACGGCGGGGGCAGGCCG
The DNA here is from genome assembly GCA_942492185.1 of uncultured Alphaproteobacteria bacterium. Lineage (GTDB taxonomy): Bacteria > Pseudomonadota > Alphaproteobacteria > Kiloniellales > JACOMY01 > CALOEA01. The sequence continues at coordinate 39,285 of CALOEA010000056.1, read as the reverse complement.
GCCGGAGCTGGCGCTCGTCCGCCAGCGGCCGGCCGCCGGGCCGCAGCAGCGTCATGAAGATCGGGATCGCGCCGACGTTGAGCGCCGCGGCGAAGATGTGCGAGGCGAGGCTCAGCGGCAGGTAGATCTGACCCACCGGGCGCGACATCAGCGCCTGGCTCACTGCCGCGGTGTTCGGCGAGCGGGCGGCGCCGGCGGCCATCTGCGTCAGCACGAAGACCAGCCCCCCGAGGAAGAGGGCGCTGTCGAGCGCCGGCTCGACCGCCGCCGGTCCCTCGATCAGCGCGACGACGACGGTGGCCAGCGCGAAGGCGTGCGCGATGCGCCGCTGGTCCGGCAGCGTCACCAGATAGTAGAGCAGCAGCAGTGCCAGCTTCGCTACCGGCGGCAGGCCGAGGGCCACGAAGATCGTAACGACCTGCAGCGCGACGATCAGCAGGGCGGTCGCCAGCGACACCCGACGGCTGAGCAGGATCCACGAGAAGGGCCGGGGCGGGGCGTCGGCAGTATGCGGCCGGTGCGGCATCGTGGCCTCAGGTCGGGCCGGTCGGCTCAGGGGGCACGATAGTAGACCCTGCCGTCGAACAGCCGCCGGGCGGTGCGATAGAGCGTGGCCTGCAGGGCGCGCGGGCCCGAAGCCGCCAGCGTCACCTCGGCATCGACTGCGGTGGCGGATGCCCGAGGGATGGGCGATCAGCAGGCCGCCGCGGCGGCTGGCAATGCCGGCCGCGTCGAGGGCGTCCAGGAACGCTGCCGGGCAGGCGCTCGCCGACCTTGAGGCAGAGCGCGCCGGTCAGGCCGGCACGGCGCGGTGCGGCAGGCCCATCGAGAGCATGCGGATGGCGATGTCGTGATCGGCAACGGCCAGCGCCCGGCCGTCGAGCGTGCGGCTGTCGGCGGGGGCGGCCACCAGCGCGATCTTCGGCACGCTGCCCAGGCGGGCGGCGGCGGCCGGGTCGCCGGCCAGACCCATCGCCAGCGAGGCCTGGATCCGCAAGTCCTCCAGACGGCGCAGGAGCTGCGGGTCGCCCTCCATCGCGTCCGGCAGCTCCAGCGCCCCGAGCCCCAGCGCCGCGGCCTCGACGAAGGCGCAAGGGTTGCCGGCATCGACCAGGCTGGCGTCCACGCTCGTTCCGTCCTCGAGAGTCAGACGGTCGCGCTGGCGGCCGCTCGGCAGCAGCTTGCCGGTCTTGCTGCCACCGGGATCGACGAACTCCAGGCGGATCGGCGGGGCGCTGCCGGCGACGCCGTCGAGCCGGCAGTCGCCCTCGCTCAGCGCCCGGCCCTCGGCGACGTCGAAGCGGGAGACGATGATCTTGTTGGTGTTGACGTTGAAGATCCGCACCGCGGCCTCGCCGTCGGGCGGCGCCGGGATCAGGCCCTCCTCGATGGCGAAGGGGCCGACGGCCGACGACATGTTCCCGCAGTTGCCGGCCAGATCGATCTCCGGCCGCTCGACCGCGACCTGCACGAAGAGGTAGTCGACGTCGGCGTCCGGGCGCTGCGACGCGCCGATGATGCAGACCTTCGAGAGCGAGGAGATGCCGCCGCCCATACCGTCGAGCTGCCGGCCGTTGGGGTCGGGAGAGCCCATCACCGAGAGGAAGATCTGCTGCCGCGCGGCCGGATCGGCCGGCAGGTCCGCCTGCTTGAACATGACGGCCTTCGAGGTGCCGCCGCGCATGAAGACGGCCGGGAGGGAGGCAAGGGGCATGGCGGGCCTCGGCTGAACGGGCGGGGTGCGCGAAGGGCCGGTCGCTCGGCGCACCGGCCTCCGCTAGAGTGCGTACGAATGTATACATTAGAATCCTCGGGCGCAAGCAAGCCTCGGGCGCAAGCGAGCCGGGGTGCAAGCAAGCCGGGGCGCAAGCAAGCCGCGGGCGCCACGCCGCGCCGCGCCGCCGTCGCGCGTTTGTGTTTTTGCCGCCGCGCGCAGACATGGTGGACTCCGGAGATCGCACAGCCGGGGGTTTCAGGTGACAGCGGTCGAAGGGCGCGGCGCAGGGGGGCAGTTCGGCAGGCCGGGCAAGCGCGGCGCCGCCTGCGGCCGGGTGGTCTAGGCACCATGCGCCGCCTGCCGGACGCGACCGCCGATCCCCTGTGGCAGCAGGCGCGCCGCTGGGATGCGCTGGAGGTCTGGGGCGAGCGGTTGCCGTGGCGCGCGCGCGGCTACGCCTACGCCTATCGCGTACGCCACGAGGCCGCCGTCGCCGCCCTCAAGCTGGGCTGCCCGCCGCCGGCCCGTGTCCTCGACGTCGGCGCGGCGGGCGGCAACTTCACGCTGCCGCTGGCCGAGGCCGGCTATCGCATGGTGTGGAACGACCTGCGGCGGGAGCTGATACCGCTGGTGCGGGCGAAGCATGAGCGGGGCCGGGTGGAGTTTCGCGCCGAGAACCTCTTCGATCTCGCGGCCGCGTCGATCGGGCCGCTCGATGCCGTCCTGGCGACCGAGGTGATCGAGCACTGCGCCCATCCCGACCGGTTCCTGCGCCACCTCGCCGGCCTGCTGAAGCCGGGCGGGCTGGTGGTGCTGACGACGCCGCAGGGCAGCTACCTGCGGCATCGCCTGCCGCGCTTCAGCGACTGTGCCCATCCCGAAGTCTTCGAAGAGCGGCAGTTCCTGCCTGATTCCGACGGCCACATCTTCCTGCTGCATCTCGACGAGATCCCGGCCCTCGCGCGCCAGGCGGGCCTGACGGTCGAGCGCCTGGCCACCGGCGTCACGCCGCTGACCAACGGCCACATGAAACTGGGCCTGCTGCTGCCGCTTCTGCCCCGCGCGCTGGTCTTCGCGCTGGAGCGCTGGAGCCGGCGCTGGCCGCTGCGGCTGCGCCGCCGGCTGCACAATTCGCTGCTTGTGGTGCTGCGCAAGCCGCCGGCCTAATGCGGCGTGGTGCCGGCCGGCGCGGGCCGCCGGCACGAGGGGGCCGGAAAGCCGGGAGGACGTCAGATGGAGGACGGCGGGAACGCAGCGGCGAAGCCGCGCGAAAGCGAGGCGGTGACCGGCGGTTGCCTCTGTGGCGCGGTGCGCTACGAGGCGCGGGCCTATCTCAAGGAGGCCTACTACTGCCACTGCCGGATGTGCCAGCTGTCCAACGGTGCGCCGGCGGAGGTCGCGGTGCTGATCGAGCCGGGCACGCTGCGCTTCACCAAGGCGGAACCGACCTACTACCAGTCCTCGCCTTTCGGCCGGCGCGGCTTCTGCGCCACCTGCGGATCGCGGCTGATCTGGCGCCACGTCGATGACACCCATCCGGAGTACGACAATCTCTCGGTCGGCTGTCTCGACGCACCGGAGCGGGCGGTGCCGACCTCGCATCAGTTCGTCGAGAGCCAGCTGCCCTGGTTCCGGCCGGACGACGGCCTGCCGCGCGTGCGCGGGGACGACCTGCCGGACCTGCTGGCGGCCCGGAACCCGGAACGCTAGCGGCAGCGCCATCGCCGGTCCGCGGGCGGCCTTGCCGGCCTCGGGCGGGCGGATGCGGCGCGTTCCATCTCCTATGGTAGGATTACCCCTTGCTGCAGGCGCGCGAGTCTCGCGCCGGGCCAACGAGACCGGGGGGAACGAGATGTCGGGTATGCGGGGTGGGCTGACGCGACGCGTATTGCTGCGGGGAATGGCGGCGATCGGCGGCAGCGGCGCCGCCTACATGGCGATGACGGCGATGGGGCTGCTCGGGCGCGGGGCGCTGGCCGCCGGCGATACCACCGAGGCGTTGCCCAGCGGCAGCCTGGCGGGCAAGCGCGTGGTGGTGATCGGTGCGGGTGTTGCCGGGCTCTGCAGCGCGCTGCGCCTGGCGCGGGCCGGGGCGGAGGTGGAGATCCTCGAGGCGACTGCGCGGGCCGGTGGCCGCAGCCTGACCCTCCGGCACGGCGACAGCTTCAGCGAATGGGACTGGAACAGCCCCAGCACCATGACCTTCGAGGCGGTCGGCGACATGCCGGCAAACCACCCGGACAACTACCTCAACGCCGGGCCCGGCCGGATCCCGCAGCACCACGCGCGCGTCATCGACTACTGCAAGCTGCTCGGCGTCAAGCTGCAGCCCTACATCTTCGCCGACGCCTCCAACCTGCTGCAGAACGACGGCTGGAACGGCGGCAAGCCGGTGCAGCTGCGGCGCGTGACGAACGACCTGCGCGGCCATCTGGCGGAGCTGCTGGCCAAGGTCGCCGACCAGGGGGCACTCGATGGGCTGGTCGATCCGGCCGAGACCGAGGCCCTGTTGGCGCTGCTGAAGCAGTTCGGCCAGCTCTCCGGCGATGGCGCCCGCATGGTCTACGACGGGGCCGCGCAGCTCCCCGACTTCGCGCGCGCCGGCTATGCGGTGCAGCCTGGCGACGTCACCCAGGCGGGCGAGCGCTGGTCGACCCTGACGCTCGACGAGGTGCTGGCCTCCGACTTCTGGTCCAGCGAGATGTTCCACGAGCTGGAGTACTACTGGCAGCAGACGCTGCTGGAGCCGACCGACGGCATGGACAAGATCGTCGAGGGCTTCCTCCGCGCCGCGGTCCCCGGAGGGCGGACCCTGCAGGACCTGATCGTCACCGGCCAGCCCGTCCAGTCGATCGACATCGTCGGCGAGGCGGCGCAGGTGGTCACGCCAAGCGGGCCGCGCGCGCCGGCGGACTATGTGATCGCCACGCTGGCGCCGCCGCTGCTGGCCCAGCTCGGCGGCAACTTCCTCGATGGCAGCGTGCGCCAGACCCTGGCGGAGGTGGCGATGCAGGCGGCCTGCAAGGTCGGCTGGCAGGGCCGCTCGCGCTTCTGGGAAGAGGGGGATCGGATCTACGGCGGCATCTCGACGACCAAGGATGTCATCACCGAGATCTGGTATCCCTCCTACAGCTTCAACAGCGCCACCGGGATCCTCACCGGCGCCTACGTGCGCGATGGCCGGGCGCTGCAGTTCCAGGAGCTCAGCCGCGCGGACCGCCTGGAGGCGGCGCTGCTCGGCGGCGAAAAGCTGCATCCGGGCTTCCGCGACAAGGTCTTCGCTGCCAACGGTGTCAGCATTGCGTGGTCGAAGATGCCCTACCAGTCCGGCGGCTGGGCGCACGATACCTCCTTCACCCAGCCGGAGGTCTTCGAACGGATGGCCGCCGCCGACCCGATCGGCCGCAAGGTCTTCATGGCCGGCGACTGGTTCAGCTGGTGGCCGGGCTGGCAGATCGGCTCGCTGGACAGCGCCCATCTCGCCACCGACCGCATCACCCGCCTGGCACTGGGCCGTGGCTAGACGTCGGGACGACCCTGCCGCGCAACGCGCTCATGCCCCGGCCGAAGAAAGCCGGCGAGCCGCTGCAGGCCCTCACGCCGACAAGGCGGGCGGGATCAGCACCAGCTTGCCGACATGGCGCTTGGCGAGGAAATCCTGCTGCGCACGCACGATCTCGCGCAGCGGATAGCTGCCGGCGACCGGCGGGCGGATCTCGCCGCGCTCGACATAGCCGATCAGGTTGCCGAACACCTCTGTGTCCTGCGTGGTGCAGCCGAACAGCGTCAGGTCCTTGAGGTAGAGCGTGCGCAGGTCGAGTTCGACGATCGGGCCGGCGATGGCGCCCGAGACGGCGTAGCGGCCGCGCGGGCGCAGCAGCGCCAGCAGCTCCGGCCACTGCGGGCCGCCGACGAGGTCGATGACGCAGCTCACGCGCTCGCGCCCGAGCGCCGTCTCCAGCGGCAGGCCGCGCGGGACCGTCAGGTCGGCACCCAGCGCCTTGACCGCCTCCTGCTTGTCGGCGCCGCAGAGTGCGATCACCTCGGCGCCCCGCCGCTTGGCCAGCTGCACCGCCGCGGCGCCGACGCCGCCGGAGGCGCCGGTCACCAGCACGCTGTCGCCGGCGGCGACCCGGGCGCGCTCGACCAGGTTCTCCGCCGTGCCATAGGCACAGGGGAGGGCCGCCAGCTCGAGGTCGCTGAGGTCGGAGCGCACGGCGTGAGTGTCGGCGGCTGGCGCCACGACGAACTGCGCGAAGCCGCCATCGAGCTCCGAGCCGAGCCAGGGCGCGCTGCCGCCCGCCCGGCGCGACAGCAGGCAGCCCTGCACCAGGACACGCTGGCCCATGCGGGTGGCCTCGACACCGCTGCCCAGGGCGACGATGCGGCCGCAGACGTCGGCGCCCTGGATGCGGGGGAAGAGCAGGCCGCTGCCGTTCCAGGCGCCGTCGTCGGCCGCCGCCGGCGCCGCCTGGGCGTCGGCGGTGTCGCCGCGCACCGCCGCCGAGTACCAGCCGATGCGGGTATTGATGTCGGTATTGTTCACACCGGCGGCGGCAACCTGGATCAGCACTTCGCCGGCGGCGGGCGAGGGCCGCGGCACATCCTCGCGATAGGCCAGCATCTCATAGCCGCCGTGGCCTTGCAGGAGGACGGCTGCCATCTGGTCGGGAAGTCGCTGCATGGGGTGCTCCGGTGGGCGGACGGGAGGGGGACTATAGCCCAGCCGGAGCGTTGCACCCTTCCCGCTGCGCCCACCGCTGTCGTGCGATAACCTCGGCGGCCGGCCAGCGAGTGGGAGTGACAGCCATGGCGGGACCCCGATGGACTCCTTGATCACGGCGGCGGCGCGGGCGCTGGCCGCAGGCGACCCGCTGGGCGCACTCGATCGCATCGCCCGGCGCGACGATGCACCGGCGCTGGCGCTGCGCGGCATCGCGATGGCGCAGCTCGGCGATTTCGGGCGGGCGAAGGCATTGCTGCGCCGCGCGGCGCGGGCCTTCGGCCGTCGGGAGGCTGTGGCGCGTGCGCGCTGCCTGGTCGCGGAAGCGGAGATCGCGCTGGCCTCGCGCGACCTGGGGTGGCCGGTGGCGGCGCTGGAGGCGGCCCGGGGGGTGCTCGAGCGCCATGGCGACCGCTTGAATGGCGCGCAGGCACGCCTGCTCGCGGCCCGCCGGCTGCTGCTGATCGGTCGGCTCGAGGAAGCCGAGGAGGCGCTCGGCGCCCTCGCCGCCGAGACCTTGTCGCCGGCCTTGCGCGCCGTGCGGGACCTGGTGGCCGCCGGGATCGCGCTCCGGCGGCTGCAGAGCGCGGCGGCCCAGGCCGCGCTGCGGCAGGCGGGGGAGGCGGCGCAGGAGGCCGCGATTCCCGCTCTTTCGGCCGAGGTCGACAGTGCCGTCCAGCTCCTGCACCGGCCGGCTGCGCGCCTGGTCGCGAACGGCGCGGAGCGGCCGCTGCGGCTGGCGGAGGTCGAGGCCGTGCTGGCGTCGGATGCGCTGGTGGTCGATGCCTGCCGCCATGGGGTGGGCGATCCGCGAGCCCGGGTCTCGCTCGCCACGCGGCCGGTTCTCTTCGCACTCGCCCGCGCGCTGGGCGAGGCCTGGCCCGGCGATGTGCCGCGGGACCGGCTGGTGGCGCGGGCCTTCGGCGCGAAGCAGGCGGACGAGTCGCATCGCGCCCGGCTGCGGGTGGAGATCGGGCGGCTGCGCGCGCTGCTGCGCCCGCTGGCCGGCATCAGGGCCACCCAGCGCGGCTTCGCGCTGGCGCCGCGCCATGGCGGCAGGGTCGTCGTGCTGGCGCGGCCGATCGAGGAGCGGCATGCGGCCGTCCTGGCCCTCCTGGCCGACGGCGAGGCCTGGTCGAGTGCCTCCCTGGCCCTGGCGCTGGGCCGCAGCCAGCGCAGCATGCAGCGGGCGCTCGAGACCTTGGCCGCGGCCGGCAAGGTGCAGCCTGTCGGTCGCGGCCGCGCGCGCCGCTGGATGACCCCGCCGGTGCCGTCTTTCGCGACAGCCTTGTTACTCCCCGCGCCGCTGCCGGGTGGCTAGGATCGGGGCATGACAAAAGCCGCAGCCGAGATCCTCGACGAGTTCGGGCCCTTCCCCGGGGCCGAGCAGGTGCATGGCGTGACCTTCGACGGACGGCAGGTCTGGTTCGCCTCCGGCGACAGGCTGATCGCCCTCGACCCGGCGAGCGGGAAGGCGTTGCGCTCGCTCGACGTTGCCGCGCACGCGGGCACCGCCTTCGATGGCCAAAACCTCTATCAGCTGGCCGAGACGCAGATCCAGAAGATCGACCCGCAGAACGGCCGCGTCCTCGCCACGATTCCGGCGCCGGGCGGCGGCGGCGGTTCCGGGCTGACCTGGGCCGAGGGCTTTCTCTGGGTCGGCCAGTACCGTGAGCGCAAGATCCATCAGATCGACCCGCAGAGCGGAGCGATCCTGCGGACCATCGAGTCCAACCGGTTCGTCACCGGCGTCACCTGGGTCGACGGCGAGTTCTGGCACGCCACCTGGGAGGGCGAGGACAGCGAACTGCGGCGGCTCGATCCGCAAAGTGGCGAGGTGCTCGACAGCCTGACGCTGCCGCCCGGCGTGAATGTTTCCGGGCTGGAGTCCGACGGCGGCGACCGCTTCTTCTGCGGCGGCGGTCCGAGCGGAAAGGTGCGAACGGTCCGCCGGCCCAGGCGCAGCGGTAAGGCCGGCGGCTAGAGCCGGACTTCGCCTCGCTGATTTGGGATGAATGCCCGCCGCGGTGCGATATGCGGTTCGGATAGGTGGGGCCCGGGCGGTAGCCGGGCAGTGGCGGGGTCAGGCGGCGCCCCCTCCTCGTCATGGTCGAGACCAGCGATCCAGGTCGGATTGGTGCTTCCTGCGGCTAGGCCGCACCCTGGAACGTCTGAACCGTCCTCTTCACGATCGCAGCCAGCTGATCCGCGAGATGAGACGGCGCGGCGCCCGATCGCGTGAAGACGAGCGCGGTGTTCTCGAGTTGCGGCAGGCTGGTGCCTGACAGTTGCCTGATGCGGTTGGTCAATGCGCTTTGCGGCAGGACGCCGATGGCGAGGCCGGCCGAGATTGCGGCCCGGACGCCGGCTACGCTTTCGCAGGTGCAGACGATTTCGTAGTCCACCTCGGCCTTTTGCAACAGGTCGAGACAGCGATCCCGCCACCAGCATGCCCGATCAAACAGAGCGACCGGAAGCGGACGGCGGCTTTCGACGTCGTGGAAGGCCGATCCGACCCAGATGGCGGCCTCACGGTGAACGACCATGTCGTCAGCCGCGATGATCTCAGGTGTGTGCAAGGCGATATCGAGCTCCCCGGCTGCAAGCGCGGCCGGAAAGTCGACGCTCGATCCGCACCGCAAGAGGATACGGGCACGGGGCTGCTCTTGCGCAAAGCTGGCCAGGATCGCGGGCAGCAGGGTGTCGCTGTATTCCTCGGGCATTCCGAAGCGGATTTCACGCTTGTCGTCCGGCCGCCGCATGGCGATGACGGCCTGATCGAGTGTTTCAACGACCTGACGTGCGATTGGCAACAACTGCTCGCCGCGGGTTGTGAGGGAAACGCCGCGTCCATGCCGATCGAACAATTGCTGTCCGACAATCTCTTCGAGCTTTTGCACTTGGAGGCTGACGGCGGATTGCGTGCGGAGCAGACGCCCTGCGCCTCTGCTGACGCTGCCGGCCTTGGCGACAGCCAGGAAGCTGCGCAGCAGATCGCTGTCGAGCTGCATGATATCGTGTCGACTCATATCTATTATTTAAACTATTCATTTTATCAATGGAAGCGCAGCGCAGACGATTGCCGGGAAACGGATGGTGGTCATGCACATTGCGCTGCCGAAAACGCAGAGGCTGGTCGGGTGGGCGACGGTCGCGATCATTGCCGCCGCCTTAGCCGCCGTGTGGCCGGAGATGGCCCGGGCGACCTTGCGCTACGCGTTGCAAAGCTTCGTTGACGTCGCGCCGATGATCGCGGTCGGGCTCGTCCTTGCGGCGTGGGTTGCAGCGAGCGGGGCGGGCGCCGTCACGGCGGGATGGTTCGAGGGACGGCCTGCCTCCACCATCGTGATCGCCTCTGCGATCGGCGCGATAACGCCGGTCTGCGGCGTAACCGTGCTGCCGCTGATGACAGGGTTCCTGGCGGCGGGCGTGCCGCTCGCACCCATCATGGCGTTCTGGCTCTCATCTCCTGTCACAGATCCGGCAATGTTCGCTGCCACCTGGGCCGTTCTCGGCCCTGCCTTTGCCATCGGTAAGATGGTCGCCTCCTTTGCGCTCGGGATCATTGCGGGTGCGGGAACGGCGGCACTGACGCGCACAAGCATGGTGCGGCTTCCCCTCCGTGCGTCACGGATCGCAGCCAGCAATGAGTGCAGTGCCTGCGCTCCAAACGGCTTCTCGTTCCGCATCTGGCACGAACCGGCCCGGACGCGCGTCTTCCGCGCGGAGCTCCTGTCCATGACGAAGCTGATCGTTCTGTGTCTCAGCCTCGCCTTCTCTGCGGAGTATCTGCTCCGCGATCTTTTGCCGCCGCATCTCCTGGCAACCTATGTCGGCAATGATTCCAGCTACGCGATCCCGCTGGCAGTGCTGGTGGGTGCGCCGCTGTATCTCGATGGCTATGCAGCAATCCCTCTGGTTCGTGGATTGGTCGATCTCGGCATGTCGCCGGGTGCAGCGATGGCGTTCCTTGTGTCCGGCGGCGCCGTCAGCATCTGGGGCGCCATGGCTGTCGCGGCGGTTCTCAGGCCCGCCACGATAGCCTTGTTCGTGACCTTTGCCGTGATCGGTTCGCTGGCGATCGGATACGCTTTCGGCGGGATCTGGGCGTTGCTGCCGTGAGAGCAAGCTGCATCGGCGTGGCCCTGGCGGCGCTTTGGCGCAGACTGTGCGCAGAGCGCGGCTCGCGACAAGCTCGACCGCTATCCCAACTCGACGATCATCTGCTTGATGATCTTGGGCTGACCCGGAAACAGGCGCGCGAACTGGGCAAGCGCCGCGAGCTCGGGGTGAATCAAGAAGAATCAAAAAGGGGTTCGGCGGCTGCCTCCCATCGGCGGCCCTGAAGCGCTCAGCGTTGGCCGTTGGAGATGGCATTCGCCTGTTCGCCGCGCCATCGCGCGGGAGAGGTGCCGCTCCAGCGGCGGAAGCCATGCACGAAGGAGCTGGGAGAGGCGAAGCCCAGCGCCATGGCGATGTCGCCGATCGGGAGCGCCGTCAGCGTCAGCAGTTCGCGCGCGACCGTATAGCGGACCTCGTCCTTGATCGTTTCGAAGGTCGTGCCTTCGCTCCTGAGCGCCCGCCTCAGGGAGCGGGGGTGCATCTCGATGTGATGCGCCACCGCCGCCATGGTGGTCCGGCCATCCAGCATCAGGCCGCGCAGCGCGTGCTTGACCCTTCCGGCCATGCCCCAAGGCGCGAATGTCGATTGCGGAGCGATCGTGTCCAGGGCCGCTCTGCGAAGGCGCGGGTTCGCACGAGGCAGCGTCAAAGCCAGGCACTCACCCGGGAGGAACAGGCCCGTCTGCTCCTGCGCGAAGCGGATCTCGCGGTTGCCGGGGGCCTGGTAGGGGCGCAGGTCGGGGGGAAGCGAGCGGATCGACAGCAGCTCCCGCGGCTGAACGGCGCCCTGCGTCAGCTCGGCGACCAGGTTGCAGCCGGTCGCCAGCACGACGTCGTGGACATAGGGCGAGAAATGGCTGCGAGGGTCATAGATGCCGTAGCCAAGGAACAGGTCCCCCGAGATCCGGTGTGCGTAGACCGCGGCTCCCGCCGAGTTGCTGATCTGGAAGCCGGTGAAGTCGCCGATCGCTTCGCCGAGGGTGGCTGCATGGCGCATGGCCTCGCCCAGCGGTCCAAGGGAGGCCAGCGTTTGGCGCCTCCCCAGACGCCACCCGATGTCGTCGCAGCCGGTCATGGTTGCGGCGCGGCCGAGGATGTCGAGGTAGCTGGCATAGGGAATGTAGACGTTCGGGCGGAGGTCCTCGGACGTCACGCCCGTGCCCTCGAGCACCTCCTCCAGGGAGGCGCCGAGCTCACTCAAGAGAGGCGGCAGATGGAGCAGCGAAGCCGCCCGCTGCAGCGCCGGCGATCCCGCTTCCTGCATCGGCGCACGTTGTCCCCAAAGAGCAAACGGGTCAATCCCCGGTGGCTTAGGGTGCCCGCCTAGCTTCTCCGATCTGGAGCGTGGGGCGGTACCCAGGGCGGCAGTGGCCAATCTGGCATCTGGGGGCGACGCGCGGGCGGAGAGCGGCGGACGGTATCCAAAGACTAGCCCTAGGGAGTTACGCGATGCGAATGACTGCGACGCTGCTATCGACCCTGCTCACGGCCGCCCTTGTCTCGACGGCGGCGGCAGCGGACTACGAGATGACGACCCCCATTCCTCCCGGAATCGCGGTCGCGGACGAGGTGCCCAGCTCGCTCGGCACCCTGAAGCTGAACGACGGCTATCCCACCCCCGATACCGTCCAGACGATCTATGACAACCTGGACCGGTCGCGCGCGCTGCAGGCCTATCTCCTGGGTATCCCGATCGTCAATCAGGTCGGCATGCGCACGACGCTGCGGAGCTTTGGCCCGGACAACGTCACCGATGTGATCTGGGAGGAGCTGGTGGACTCCAAGACCGTCGAGCTGACGGCCAATGACAACACCGTCTACAGCTTCGTCTGGCTGGACACGAGCAAGGGCCCGCTGGTCGTCGAGGTTCCGCCGAAGGTCCTCGGCCTGATCGACGACATGTGGTACCGCTGGGTCGCGGACGTCGGCATCACCGGTGCCGACCGCGGCGAAGGCGGCAAGTACCTGATCCTGCCGCCGGGCTACGATGGCAAAGTGCCTGAGGGCTATCACGTCGTACGGCCGAGCACCTACGGCAACTGGATGCCCTTCCGCTCCTTTCTCGTCGATGGCTCCCCGAAGCCCGGTGTCGAATCGGTCAAGAAGCACCTGAAGATCTATCTTCTGGCCGATGCGGCAAACCCGCCGGCGATGAAGTTCGTCAACGCCTCGGGCGTCCCGGCCACCTTCATCGCGCCGGCCGACTATTCGTTCTGGAGCCTGCTTAACGAGGCGGTTCAGGAAGAGCCGAGCGCCGGTTCCGATCCGACCACGCTGGGGCTCTTCGCCTCGATCGGCATCGTCAAGGGCCAGCCCTTCGATCCCGATCCCCGGATGAAGAAGATCCTGGAGGATGCGGCCAGCATCGGCGCCGTGACCGCGCGCACGATTGCCTTCGAGATCCGTGGAGAGCAGGCCTACTTCTATCCGGACAGCGCCTGGCGCCTGCCGTTCTTCGGCGGGTACAACTTCGAGGTTGCTCCCGGCGTCAGCAACCTGGATGGCGCGATCTTCTTCTACTACATCGCCACCGGCGTGACGCCGGCCATGGCCGAGGAGATGGTCGGCAAGGGCTCACAGTACCCCTGGGCAGCCCACGACGCCCAGGGCAACCCCTTCGACGGCAGCAAGACCTACAGGCTGAGACTGCCGCCGAACGTTCCGGTCAAGGATTTCTGGTCGGTCATCGCCTACGACCTGCAGACGCGCTCGATGCTGCAGACCGACCAGCAGTTTCCCAGCGTGAGCAGCCAGAACGAGGGGCTCAAGGTGAATGCCGACGGCTCGGTCGACGTCTACTTCGGTCCGCAGGCGCCGGCCGGCTTCGAGGACAACTGGGTGCAGACCATCCCCGGAAAGGGCTGGTTCATGATCCTGCGGCTGTACGGTCCGCTGGAGCCCTGGTTCAACAAGAGCTGGCGCCCGGGGGAATTCGAGATCCAGGGGTAGCGCGCAGGCGCCTCAGGAGTCGGCGGTCGGCGCGGGCCTTCCACGGACGCACCCGCGACGACCGCCGATCGCTTGAAGAACGCCATCGGCCTCCGCCGATCGGCCGGGGTCGGCGCCTCCCTCCCGCCGGCGGCGCGATCAGGACCTTTAGGGATCGAGCGGCCGCACGTCGTGCGCCACCAACCCTCCGTTGGCAAGGGGGTGCGCCGTTCAGGGGGGCGTGCCGATGCGGATCGCCACGCGGACCACGTCCCGGCCCGGGGGGCGCGATCCGTCTGGATCGCTCCGCCAGCGGACAAAATAGAGATAGGGGCTGGCCGCAAGGCTGTCGAACCACGGTGAGGAGCTGGCAGGGTCGAGCAGGCTGTAGTAGAGGGTCGATGGCGTGCTGGCGGTGGCGCGCGCCTGCGGCGGGTCGAGTGTTATGCCCTCCAGCGGTTGGATCTCCGACCAGTCTGTCAGGTTGCTCGACACAGCGTAGGCCACCTGCTTCCCGCGCTGGCCGATCGCCAGGAAGTGCCCTTGCCGCTCCAGATACTTGATGCTCCAGACATTGAGCTTCAGCACCGGCCGGCAGGTGTCGAACACGAAGTCCGGCGCGTAGGGACTTTCGAGGCGCCGGTCGAAGGCCTCGCCGCTCCACGCGCGCCACTCCGCCGCGTCGGACGACCGGCCGCGCAACAGGCACTGGCCACGCTCCTGGGCCCCGAGATCCGCAGCCGAGGTCAGCATCACGTAGAGATAGCCATCGTGCCGGTTGAACACGACTTTCGGCGAATTGAGCCCGGCACGGTCGATCGCCGAGGAGAAGCGGTACGGCAGGGCGGCCAGCAGGCCGCGAGGCAAGGCCTGCCGCTTGAACGAGAAGCCGCCATCGGACGACAGCTGGAGCGTCGCGGCGCCATACCAGCAGCGGAAGAGGGCCTGCTCCCGCCCGGCGCACCCTTCCATGGCGTGGCTGTCGCCGTGGTACTCCTGGTGGACGAAGCCTGCCAGGCCGCCGTCAGGGAGCGCATGGACGCCCATGAGCCATTCGCGGTCGGCAAACTGCGCCGGATCCTCGTTGCCTCCAGGGTCCAGCAGGCTGCCGCAGTCGACCCGCGCGACCGCATCGAGGTCGCTTCCGACCAGATAGTGATTGCGCCGGTTGCCGTACAGCAGGACCACTTGGCCGTCGCTGCGTCGGAACGCGGCGGCAGGGATGTCGGGAATGTCGCGCGGCTCGTCCGCCGCCGCTGGGCAGCCATCGCGCCGGTAGTCGAAGACGATCTGCTCCTCGCCGACGAGGCTGATGGGGGGCACGGCCGGTATCGACTCCGCTGTCGCCGGCCCGGGAGCGAGGCCGGCGGCGAGCAACGCGGCCAGCGCCGCCGGATAGGCCAGGAGCGGCCCGAGGCGACCTTGCCGCCCTGTCACGCTGGTCGCGAACAGGACGGCAATCTCGCGAAGGCTCAATGAAGCGAGGCTCCGGACTCCTCGGACCAACCCAAGGGCAGCGGCTCGAACCCGAAATAGTCGCGGACGGAGGGTGGTCCGGAACGAAGCCGGCCGAAGGGTATCTGATCGGCGGCAGCCTCGATCTGTTCTGCCAGTTCGCTCGAGCGAGCCAGTTCGCGTCTCGCGTCCGCTTCGTACCACGACTGGATCAGCTGATCGAGCAACTCAAGCGGGTCCTTCGCTACCATGGGCTCTCTCCAATAAACTGTAACGACCAGCCCGCCGAATTCGACGCATAGCAGCATACTCAGTGATGCACTGCAAAACAATTTTTGGTTCCAGATTATCGCGCGACTGAGTGAGCGTGCCCGCGAGGCTTGCGCGCAGAAAACGTGACATCTTTAGGGTTCCCGACAGCGGCGCCGCGGCCGATTCCTGCCTGCAGGAACAATTTTTTCTGCAGCCAATAGAGGTGTCACGAGAGGCTGCACGAGGCGCTGGCGCCGTCATGCCTGCTTTTGGGGGCGGCCCAAGGGCCGAGCTGCTCGATGAGACATCGTAGCTTTCATCGAGGATGCGCCTCCGCGCTCCAAACGAGACTGTTAACGTTACATTGGGTCAAACGTAACGAAACGATGTTGACAGCGCTGCGGCGCTCCGAAAGACTTGCTGCTGCGCCATCCCCTTCGAGAGGCGTAACATCGAGCGTAACGATAGCCGGAGGCTTTCAGTGATGGACAAGAAGCGGGACGGAGTGACTGCGGAAGCTTCGGCTTCAGGTGACGTTGTCGAGGCGCTCTGCGACCTGATCAATGCGTCGCAGCGCTTGCAGCTGAGACTGAGCGACGACGAGCGGATGAGCCCGCTGGATGTGTCCGACTGGCTGCTCCTGCGCGAAGTCGGGAAGGGCGCCGATCTACCGCTGGCAGCGCTCGCGGTGCGCCTCGGCGTCACGCGTCAGCACATCCAGAAGCAGGTCGTTGGCCTGTCGCGGCCGCGGCCCGGGCTCCTGACCGTGACCGTGTCGGGCACCCAGAAGCGTCGGCGGACCGTCCAGCTCAGCGAACTGGGCCGCAAGAAGGTCGCCGAACTCGACCTGCTGGTGCGCGACAAGCTGGTTGAGGGCGGCAAGATCCCCTCCGGCGAGCAGATCGTGCGGGCCGCCCGCATTTCCAGGCGACTGGCCGTCACCTGGCAGCGGTCCGACCGGGAGTCCGCTCAGGCAGCCGCACCGGCCGCCGGTGCGTAGCACTTT
Source organism: uncultured Alphaproteobacteria bacterium (assembly GCA_942492185.1). Classification (GTDB taxonomy): domain Bacteria; phylum Pseudomonadota; class Alphaproteobacteria; order Kiloniellales; family JACOMY01; genus CALOEA01. Next base: position 23,082 of record CALOEA010000056.1, on the reverse strand, counting down.
GGCTTTACCGGTCCCGGCGCCCCGCTTCACCGCATCGCTGTCGTCCGCCCGCTGTTGGCGGTCGACCCCGGTTCGAGAAGCGGGGCCCGGGAGACGAGGGCGATCATGACGCAATCGAATGCCGCTACGGCGATGCCCGCCGAGGACTCCACTGCGGGACCGGCTGGCGTGCCGGGACCGGGGGGCGGTGACGGACGCGCCCTGCGGGCGCTGTTCGAAGGGCGCTTTCAGGAGTATGTCGAACTCGTGGCCGATGACGGCCGCGCGCTCTGGGTCCTGCTGCACATCCCCAAGACCGCCGGCTCGTCCTTCCGTGCCGAGATGGCGCAAGCGCTGCGCCCGCAGATCAACGTGCATATCAATCACCATGATCTCTCGGTGCCGCCGCATGTGCAGATGGATCAGGCGTTCGATCGCTTCCTGGCGACGCACGCCGAGCAGCCCTACCGCTTCGCATCCGGCCACTTCACCAACCGGCACGCCGCTCAGGTGCTGGAGCGGGCGCCGCAGAGCCGCCTCCTGACCGTGCTGCGCCATCCGGTCGAGCGCGTCATCTCCGAGTATCGATACCAGCGGACCGAGGCTCACCCGAGCCACCGGGACTTCTGCGCGCGCTTCCCGACGTTCCGGGACTTCTACAATGCGCCGCTGGCGCAGAACGCCATGACCCGCTACCTCGCCCCGCAGGGCGGCGGCGACGCCGATGCGGCGATCGAGTTCGTCTGCGCCAACTACAGCTTCGTCGGTCTGGTGGAGATGTATCCGCTGACGGTCAAGACGGTCTTCGCGCTGCTCGGCTACGACCACCGCCCGCGGCTGCACATCCGCAAGACCAGCGACCTGACCGAGGACCCGCTTGAGGTCAGCGATGACGACCGCCGCGAGATCCGGGCGCTGAACCACGACGACCTGGCGGTCTTCGGCTTCTTCACCGAGAAGCTGAAGCGGGTTCGCGACGGATTCATCAATCATCTGAAGCAACTGGAGCTCCGGATCTTCGAATTCGATTGATGGCTCCTCGCCCGATTGCCGCTCGACACCCGCAAGAGCTCAGGGACCGCAATGCTGATCGAATCCGAGGCCATTCACATCATCCGCGAGGCGGTTGCCTGCTTCCGCAAGCCGGTCCTGCTCTATTCCATCGGCAAGGACTCCTCGGTCGTGCTTCACCTGGTGCGGAAGGCCTTCTGGCCGGCGCCACCGCCGATGCCGCTGCTGCATATCGACAGCGGGTGGGAGTTTCGCGAGATGGCCATACATCGCGACTCGGTGGCGCGCAGCCTCGGGCTGGAGTTGATCGTCCACCGGAACAAGGAGGCGCAGCAGGAGGGCCTCAATCCCTTCGATCACGGCTCTCTCTACACCGAGGCGATGAAGACCGTCGCGCTCCGCCAGGCGCTGGACCGCCATGGCTTCGACTGCGCCTTGGGCGGCGCGCGCCGCGACGAGGAGAAAAGCAGGGCCAAGGAGCGGATCTTCTCGCTGCGCGCGCCGGGCCATCGGTGGGATGCCAAGCGCCAGCGGCCTGAGCTGTGGCGTGCCTACAACACGCGCCTTGCGGCGGGCGAGACGATGCGCGTCTTCCCGATCTCGAACTGGACCGAGCTCGATGTCTGGCAGTACCTCCTGGCCGAGGGCATCCCGATCGTCCCGCTCTATCTGGCGAAGCCCCGGCCGGTCGTGCGGCGCGCCGACACCTGGATCATGGTGGACGACGAGCGCATGCGCCTGGAGCCGGGCGAACGCCCGGAGATGCGAAACGTCCGCTTCCGCACGCTCGGCTGCTACCCGCAGACCGGCGCCGTCGAGTCGAGCGCCGCCACGCTCGAGGAGGTGGTCGCCGAGATGGCGGAGGCCACCACGTCGGAGCGCCAGGGGCGGCTCATCGATCGCGAGCAGGACAGCTCGATGGAGCGCAAGAAGCAGATGGGGTACTTCTGATGGCCGAAGGCAAGCGACCGCCCGTGCAGTTTCACCCCGCGGCGCTGCCGGTCTTTGGCGACGGCGAGCGGGTGACGTTCGTCACCTGCGGTTCGGTCGACGACGGCAAGAGCACGCTGATCGGCCGCCTGCTGTTCGACAGCGGGCTGGTCATGGAGGACCAGCTCCAGGCCTTGCGCGGGGAGGGGGCGGCCAGCGACGCCATCGATCTGGCGTTCCTGGTCGACGGCCTCGAGGCGGAGCGCGAGCAAAAGATCACCATCGACGTCGCCTACCGCCATCTGCGGACGCCGCGCCGTTCGTTCATCATCGCGGACTCGCCGGGGCACGAGCAGTACACGCGGAACATGGCGACCGCGGCCTCGAACGCCGACGTCGCGATCGTCCTGGTGGATGCCCGCAAGGGCCTGCTACCGCAAACGCGCCGCCATGCGATCATCGCTTCCCTGCTGGGAATCCGGCATCTCATGCTGGCCGTCAACAAGATGGACCTCGTCGGCTGGGAGCAGTCGACCTTCGAGAGGATCGCTGCCGATTTCCGCCAGCTCGCAGGAGCGTTGGAGTTCGCCGAGCTCGCGGCCGTCCCGATCTCGGCGCTCGAAGGCGACAACGTCATGCGCAGAAGCTCGAATGCCGAGTGGTACCGGGGCGCCACGCTGATCGAATGGCTGGAGGGCGTGCAGGTGTCGCAGGAGCGGGCGCAGCAGCCCTTCAGCCTCGCCGTGCAGTGGGTGAACCGGCCGAACCTGGACTTTCGCGGCTATGCCGGCACGGTCGCGAGCGGTCGCGTGCGGCCTGGAGATGCCGTGCGCATCCTGCCTGGCGACCGGCGAAGCCGCATACAGAAGATCCTCGGCTTCGAGCGGACCTTGCCTGCTGCCGTCGCCGGCGAGGCCGTGACCCTGGTGCTGGAGGACGAGAGCGACGTGGGCCGCGGCGACGTCATTGCCGCCCCGGACGGGCCGCTGCAGTCGAGCGACCAGTACGCCGCCAATCTTTTCTGGATGGCGGAGCAGGAACTCCTGCCGGGGCGCGCCTACTGGCTGCGGCTGGGGTCCGCCGAAGTTCAGGCGACGATCACCGAGCTGAAGTACCGCCTCGACGTCAACACCCTGCGCCAGGAGGCAGCGAAGACGCTCGGGCTCAACGAGATCGCCGCGGTCAACATCGCGACCGAGCGACCCCTGGCCTTTGCGCCCTACCGGGAGAACCGCGATCTTGGCGGCTTCGTCCTGATCGATCGCCAGAGCCAGGCGACGGTGGCCGCGGGAACGATCACCTTCGGGTTGCGCCGGGCCGCGAACCTCTTCTGGCACCACCTCGACGTCAACCGCGCGGCGCGTGCCGAGGGCAAGGGGCAGTCGCCGACGGTGCTCTGGTTCACCGGGTTCTCCGGCTCCGGCAAGTCGACCATAGCCAACCTGGTGGAGCGCAAGCTGCACGCCCTCGGCCGGCATACCTATCTGCTCGACGGCGACAACGTGCGCCATGGTCTCAATCGCGATCTCGGCTTCACCGACGCCGACCGCGTCGAGAACGTGCGGCGCGTCGCCGAGGTCGCCTGGCTCATGGCCGATGCCGGCTTGATCGTGTTGGTCAGCTTCATCTCGCCGTTCCGTGCCGAACGCCAGCTGGCGCGCGATCGCATGGCCGCCGGGGAGTTCTACGAGCTCTTCGTCAACACGCCGCTGGACATCTGTGAAACGCGCGACCCCAAGGGGCTCTACGCCAAGGCGCGCGCCGGCCAGATCCTGAACTTCACCGGCATAGACAGTCCCTACGAGCCGCCGCTCGATCCGGAGATGGAACTCGCCGGCGGCACCCGGCAGCCGGAAGAGCTCGCCGATCAGATCGTCGCCCGACTCCTGCGGGACGCCAGGATCTAACGCACCGAAGGATGTGGCGGGTCGAGCGCAGGCGGGCGGGCACGAGGCCGCGCCGAAAGCCGCTCAGGGCGTCGGCAGCGCGGCGGCGCGTTCGGCGATCTCGGCGATCGCCTGAGCCGTGGGGTTCTGATTGCGCGACCAGCTCACCGCTTGGCGCAGCGGTCTCGCCGGCGCCCCGACCGCCAGCGTGCAAGGCGCGACGTCCGCCGTCACCAAGGCGCCGGCGCCGACGATGGCGCCGCTGCCGATCCGCGTCCCCTTCAGCACCGTCGAGCTGTAGCCGAGCCACACGTGATGGCCGACCAGAATGTCCTCGGGCTGGTTGATGATCTGCTGGCTCTCGAGATCGACGATGCCGTGCGAGTCGGACGCGCGGACCGATACGTTCTGGCTCAGCATGCAGTCGTTGCCGAAGCAGATCGAGACACCGTTCCCGACCAGGACGAAGTTGCCGGCATTGCAGCTTGCCTGCTCGCCGAAGAAAAAGAGATTGCCATTGCCGCGGACGCCGATGCGCCCGCCGAAGCGGCGCGAATCGCCGAGAAGCAGGACGATGTTGTCGTCACCGACGATGTCTATGACCGCCGTCAGTCGACCGTAGCGGCCTATCGCTACGACATTGTTCGTCGACTGCGGCGAGATCGAGAGCTCCAGGCCGTCGCGTCCGGTGCCCAGCAACTGGTTGCCGGCCGCGTCCAGTTGCACGGGCGTCGCTGAGAGGCGGCGGCGCAGCGAGTCCGGCGCCTGCAGATAGGGAAAACGGCTGTGCAGCAGGTCGCTCACGAGCGGCGGCAGCGCGTGAGCCGGACGTCCGTTCTGCATCGTCAAGTAGCCCTCCTGTTACGCCTGTGATCGATGTGCCTGGCCTCTCCAGGCACCGCAGGCCAGCCGCTTCCGGTGTCCGGGGCAGAACTTTGCCGCCGCTGTGATGATACACATAGACATAGTGTTTCGATATCTGTTTCAATGATCGTTACAGGGACAGACGGTGGGAGTGTTGCCGGTGGCGTGGAAGGTCGGCAAGAGCGGGTCGCACGGCAGTACCGCACTGGCGCAACCGGCGGCGCCGTGGCTCGACAAATGAAGCTTCGTCCCCTCCTCAAGCGCGCCATCGCGCGCTCCGGAACGCCCTTCCCCCGGCCGGTCGCGCCGCCGGAGGATCCTGTCGCGACCCATCGCAAGCGCGGCGACCGGGAGCGTCATCCCGCCCTGTCGCGCTGGCAGAGCTACCTGCGCGATGGCGATCGCGCCGACGTCGCCGCCGACGGCATTCAGCAGGTCGGGCCGACGAAGTTCGCTGTCGATCGCATCATGCTGTTCGCGCACCAGTACTTCTTCGTGGAGGGCTGGGTCCTCGGCCCGCATGCCAACGCACTGACCTTCGCGGTGGAGATCCGGGGCATCGACTGCGAGTTTCTCGTCTTTCGGAGGGACCGCTTCGACGTCAACGACGGCTTCCAGCTGCCGCGGGCCTTTCCCAATGACCGGGCCGGATTTCGAATCTTCGGGCGGCTCACCAGCGCGGCCGGAGAGGAGGACCTGCTGCTGGGCGTCCTGCTCGGAGAGCGCGAAGGATCCCTCGAGGAAGCGGGCGCGGTGCGGCAGCTCTGCATAGCGCCGACCGTGGCACAGTCCTGCGACGCGGGCGACATCTGGCGTCCGCTCCTGGAGTCGATACGGCATCACTTCGCCTCGAGCGCCGCCGATCTCGTCGCTGCGATCGCCCTGTTGAACCGGGTCCGTGCGCGCGACGTCGCCCTGCGCGCGAGCCTGGCATTTCCAGCGAACGGCGGGCAGGCGGTGGACGTCGTGATCCTAGCGCGCACGCGCCCGGAGCTTGCGGCCATGAATGCGAGCCTGATACAGCGCGCCCTGCCGCCGAATGCGCGGATCTTCGTCGTCGCGGTGACGCGGGAGGCGTCGCTGCGGGTCAGCGAGCTGATCGCATCGCTGCCGCGGATGCCTGGTGTGTCGCTGCAGTATCTGGTCACTCACGTGACGCTGCCATCGTCGTTCGTGGTCAGCACCTTCCTCGATTCAGACCATGCGCCGAGCGTGGCCCTGATTCTCGACGACGTCTTCATCGGGCCGGGCCTTGGCGAGATCGCCGCCGCGATCAACACCCGGCAGTCCATCGCGGTGCCCCGCTCGGAGCTGCCCGGATTGAGCCCGACGCTGCCCACGCCGCGCCTGCAGACGGCCAATGGGCGGATGGTCGGTTCCCTCGGGCAGGAGGTGCTGTCCCGCGCCATCACGCCGTTCGGGGCCGTCGTCCTGCACGAGCGCACCTGCGACCAGACCCTGCCGCTGCAGTACTATCAAGGCCGCGGCCTGGTCCTGGAGGAGATCTACCGCAAGCATGCGTCGGACATGCTCATCGCCGAGGCCGGTTGCCTCGATCCGGAGATGGATGACCACATCAGCGAACGCTACTTCTTCAACCGCGTCCTGCTGGCACACGCGGTTGCGGAGCGCGCGCCGCCGACGGTCCGGCCGATTACCAGGAGGGAGCGATGACGCGCGTGCTGATCTATGTCCATGGGCACCCGAACCTGAAGCCGGGCGGCTCCGAGGTGGCGGCCTACTCCCTCTATAACGCACTGCGCCACGACGGGACTGTCGAGGCCTTCTTCCTGGCCGCGCAGCCGGACGAGGAGTTCGCCGGCCAGCTCGCGATCCACCAGCTCGACGATCTCGGCCGGGAGTTCGCCCTGCCGCCCCTGATCTCCGACTATTTCCACAACGTTGGCGGCTTCCGCAACGAGATCAAGCTTCAGCTCCTCGATCTGATCGAGCGGCTGCGGATCGACGTGCTGCATCTGCATCACTTTCTAGGGCTCGGTGTCGATACGATCATCCAGATCCGGAATCAGTTCCCCCGGCTCCGCATGGTCTTCACGGCACACGAGTTCCTGTCCATCTGTGCGCGTGACGGGCAGATGATTCGCAGCGCCGGCAACGAACTCTGCCACGGCGCCGTCGCCCTGCGGTGCGCGCAGTGCCACCCGCCCCGCCGGCCGATCGAGTTCGACATCCGCCGGGAGTGGTTCCAGCGCTTCTTCGAGTGCTTCGAGCAGGTCATCTCGCCCAGCGCCTTTCTGGCGCATCGCTTGGAGGAATGGGGGTTGCCCGGGCGCCGGCTGGCGGTCATCGAGAATGTCCATCCCATGGCGGCGGCGTACGAGCGCGATCCGAAGCCGGCCAGCAGCAGCGTGAACCGCTTCGGTTTCTTCGCCCAGCTCAACCAGTACAAGGGCGTGAACGTCCTGCTCGATGCCGCCGAGCAGCTGATCGGCAGCGGCACCCGCGTCGACATCGAGATCTTCGGAGGCTGGTCGGGAAACAATGTGGCGTTCCACGATGAACTCCGGGCCCGCTTCAAGCAGCTGAAGGGGAAGATCTCCTATCGCGGCGGCTATCGGCCGGCGGAGATACTGACCTTGATGCGGACCGTGGACTGGGTCGTGGTCCCCTCGATCTGGTGGGAGAACTCGCCGGTGGTGATCGAGGAAGCCTTGATATCCGGCCGGCCGTTGATCGTCTCCGACATCGGGGGCATGGCCGAGAAAGTCGTGGACGAGGAGTTCGGGCTGCATTTCCCGATGGGCGACGCCGCAGGCTTGGCCGCCGTGATCGAGCGAGCGGCCGGAGACATGGCGCTTTGGCGGCGTCTGGTCGGCGCCCGGCGACCGGTGGCGGCGGCAGAAGCGGTGGTCGAGAGTCACCTTCGTCTCTATGGCGCCAAGGTCGGTACCGGTTCGCAGGAAGCGGCCTGACCGGTGTGCGGCCTGCGGCCCGATGGAGGGCGCGATGATGCGTAACATCCTGGTGACCGGCGGTGCCGGCTATGTTGGCGCACACACCTGCAAGGCCCTGGCGGCAGCCGGCTACGTGCCGATCGCCTACGACAACCTCAGCAACGGGCGGCGCGACCTGGTGCGCTGGGGCCCGCTGGTGGTCGGCGACCTGGCGGAGCGGGAACGTCTGCAGGAGACGCTGCTGGCCTATCAGGTCGCCGGCATCGTCCACATGGCGGCACGCATCGAGGTTGGCGAATCGATGCGCGATCCCTTGAGCGTCTATCGCACGAACGTTGCCGGCGCGATCAACCTGGTCGAGGCGGCGGTACTGCTGCGTTGCCGCTGCATCGTCTTCAGCTCGACGGCGGCGGTCTACGGCCTGCCCGAGACGGTGCCGATCCCGGAGGACCACCGGCTGCGCCCGGTGAACCCCTACGGCGAAAGCAAGCTGGCGGTCGAGCGGCTCCTGAGCTGGGCGGAGCGGGCGCATGCTCTCGCCTACGCGACGCTGCGCTACTTCAATGCCAGCGGCGGCGACCCCGAGGGCCAGGCCGGCGAGTGCCACGACCCGGAGACGCACCTCATTCCCTTGGCGCTGGAGGCCGGCCTGGGCCTGCGGCCGCCGCTGAAGGTCTTCGGCACCGACTATGAGACGCCGGACGGCACGGCGGTGCGCGACTACATCCACGTCACCGATCTGGCGCGGGCGCATGTCCTCTCGCTGGACCGGCTGCTGCAGGGGGCCGGGAGCTTCGTCGCCAATCTCGGCACGGGGCATGGATACTCGGTCCGCCAGATCCTGACCGCGGCCGCCGGCCTCCTGGAACGACCGGTGCCGCATGAGCTGGCCGACCGTCGCGCCGGCGACCCGCCGGTGCTGGTCGCCGACCCGACGCGGGCGAAGCGGCTGCTCGGCTGGGAGCCTAAGCTCTCCGGCCTCGACAGCATCCTTTCCACCGCCCTGGCGTGGCACCGTGCGAGGGCCTCGCAGGCCGCCGATCCACCCTAGGCCGAGGCACGCGCCGGGCGCCTTACGACCTCGTTCACCAGCTGGAGATCGCCGGCGTCCAGATGGTCGTGCGGCCGCCTCACGACCTGCTTCACCAGGTCGTGGGCGAAGAGATCGGTGCGTTCGATGTGCAGGAACCTGGCCAGGCGCTCCAGCGTCGTGCCGCTGTCGCGCATCAGCTGTTCGTGGGACAGCCGCAGAACGCGCTGCGGATAGGCGCGTGCCAGGCCGCGCGTGAGGGTGGCGGCCTCCTGCCAGTAGTTGGCGGCGCCGACGACCGCCTGCTCCTGCATCACGCTGCCCTCGCGCAGGCTGGCGACGACCTTCAGCGCAGGGCGCTGTATCACGACGAAGCGGGCCTTTGGAAAGTCCTCGGCGATGAGCATCGCGCCGTAGATGTTCTGCGGCGTCTTCTCGAACCAGCGGCGTCCCACCTTGCCCTGGGCCGCCATGGCAGCGGCCATGTACTGCTCGAGGAAATCCCGCCGCGAGCGGCTGCTCTCGAACAGCCGGTCTATCGCAGCTTCGTCCAGGCCGTTCATCTCATGATGGCGGCACAGGGTCGCCTGGGTCATGAGACTGCGATAGCGCGGCGTGCCGAAGGGCCACGACCAGCGATAGACGTGCGTCTCCTCCGGACAGAAGAGCGCCGGGTGGGACCGCAGGACGTCGCGCAGGATCGTCGTGCCGCTGCGCACGCAGCCGACGATGAAGAAGGGGAAATCGTTGGAGGGCAAGGTTACCTCACGCGTTCCCGGCCGGTAGCGCCATGGGGATGGCGTGCATCGGCGTGGGGACCAACTGGTGCGACAGCGCCGCGTCGGACGGCTTCCCGTCGGCGCTGAACAGAGCCCAGCGCTTCGGCAGGATGGAGAGCCACTTGTGCCTGATCTCGAAGTCGGTCGCGACCTCGACCTCGATGCGGTGCCCCTCGGCGCCCATGCGCAGCTCGATCCGGCGCACGCCGCCATGACGCCTGATGTGCGCAATCCGCCCTGTCAGGTAACCGGCGGCGCCGTCGGCGACGGCCACGTCGTGCGGCCGGAAAATCAGGTCGGCGGGGCCGTCGGCCTGTCCTGGAGCGGCCATCGGCAGACGATGGCGCTCGAAGCAGACCTGCCCCTGTCTGAGCGTCACGGGCAGGCGGCAGGATTCGCCGATAAAGCTGAACACGAAGGGGTTGGCCGGCTCGTCATAGATCTCGTCGGGCGTTCCCACCTGCTCGATCGCGCCGTCCCGCATGACCACGATCCGGTCGGCGAGCTCCAGGGCCTCCTCCTGGTCATGGGTGACGAAGAGCGTGGTGTGCCCGGTCTTGTCGTGCAGTTCGCGCAGCCAGCGGCGCAGTTCGCGCCGTACCTGCGGGTCGAGCGCGCCGAAGGGCTCGTCGAGCAGCAGGATCCTGGGCTCGATGGCCAAGGCCCGGGCCAGCGCAACGCGCTGGCGTTGGCCGCCGGAGAGCTGTGAGGGATAGCGCTGCTCCAGGCCGGGCAGCTGCATGAGGCGGAGCAGCTCCAGCGCGCGGCGCCGGATGACGTCGCCCGCAGGACGGGTGCTGCGGCTGCGGACCCGCAGCCCGAAGGCGACGTTCTCCAGCACTGTCATGTGCCGGAACAGGGCATAGTGCTGGAACACCAGGCCGACATGGCGTTCCTGCAGGCTGAGGCTGGCGGCGTCCTGGGCGCCGAAGAACACCTGGCCGGCATCCGGCCGTTCAAGGCCGGCGATGAGACGCAGCAGGGTCGTCTTGCCCGAGCCCGAGGGGCCGACCAGCGCGACGAGTTCGCCGGACTCGATCGTGAGGGAGGCCGACCGCACGGCGTTGACGCGATCGAAACCTTTGCAGAGCGAGCTGATCGTGAGGTCCATTGTTCGATCCCATCTGCTAGTCAATGACGTCGAGAAGCCCCCAGCTCGCCGCCGGCGAAGCGTTCGACCAGGGCCTTCAGGATGAGGGTGACCAGGGCAAGTGTGGCGAGCAGCGAGGCGACGGCGAACGCTGCCGCGAAGTTGTACTCGTTGTAGAGAATCTCCACCTGCAGTGGCATGGTATTGGTAAGGCCGCGTATGTGCCCCGATACCATCGCGACGGCCCCGAACTCGCCCATGGCCCGCGCGTTGCAGAGCAGCACGCCATAGAGCAGCCCCCACTTGATGTTGGGCAGGGTCACGCGGAGGAACATCCGCCAGCCGCTCGCGCCGAGCGAGAGCGCCGCCTCTTCCTCCTGGCTGCCCTGTTCCTGCATGAGCGGTATCAGTTCCCGCGCGACATAGGGCAGGGTGACGAACAGCGTCGCCAGGACGATCCCCGGCAAGGCGAAGAGCACCTCGATATCGCGCTCCTTCAGCCACGGCCCCAGCAGGCTCCCGCTGCCGAAGAGCAGGACGAACACCAGGCCGGCGACCACCGGCGAGACCGAATAGGGCAGGTCGATGAGCGTGGTGAGGAGCGACTTGCCGCAAAAGTCGTGCCTGGCGATCGCCCAGGCGGCGGCGACGCCGAAGAGGATATTCAGGGGGACTGCGATCGCAGCGACCAGGAGCGTGAGGCGTATCGCTGCGAGCGCGTCCGGATCGGCAATGCTGGCGACAAAGACGGCCAGTCCCTCGGAGAGCGCTTCCTGCCAGACGACGATGAGCGGCAGCAGAAGGAACAGCGCCAGGAAGAGCAAGGCCAGGCAGATGAGCGTGCGGCGCACCCACGCCGGTTCGCCGGTCGGAGCCCGCCAGGCGGCGGCGGCGCTGGCCGCGTCAGACATGACCCAGCCTCCGCCGTGTCCAGGCCTGCAGAAGGTTGATGACGAACAAGAGGATGAACGCAAGCACCAGCATGATGGAGGCGACCACCATCGCCCCGGGGTAGTCGAACTCCTCGAGCCTGATGACGATGAGGAGCGGCGCGATCTCCGAAACGAAGGGGAGATTGCCGGCGATGAAGATGACGGAGCCGTACTCGCCGATCGCCCGGGAGAAGGAGAGGGTGAAGCCGGCGAGGACCGCCGGCAGGAGGGTGGGCAGGATCAAGCGGCGTATGACCTGGAGCCGACTGGCGCCCAGGCTCGCGCCGGCCTCCTCGATCTGCGCTTCGAGCTCGGCCAACACCGGCTGCACGGTCCGGACCATGAAGGGCATCCCGACGAAGACCATGGCGACCACGATGCCCAGGGGCTGAAAGGCGACCTCGATGCCGAGCGGCGCCAGCACCCGGCCGATCCATCCGGTCGGGGCGTAGAGCGCGGTCAAGGCGATCCCTGCGACAGCTGTCGGCAGGGCGAACGGCAGGTCCACCATGGCGTCGAACAGGCGGCGGCTCGGAAAGCGGTAGCGCACGAGGACCCACGCGACCAGAAGGCCGAAGAAGGCATTGACCACGGCCGCGGCCAGCGCGAGGCCGAAGCTGAGCCCGATCGCGGCGACCGTCCGCGGGGCGCTGGCGATCGCCCAGATCTCTCCTGCGGACAGTGCGGCGGTACGCAGCATCAGAACAGTCAGGGGAATGAGCACGATCAACGCCAGATAGGCCATCGTGATGCCGAACGAGAGCCCGAAGCCCGGCAGGATGCCCGGGCGGCGGAACCGCCAGGGCGGTGCCGCGCTGCGCATGCCCGCTTCAGTGTCCAGGCTCATAGATCTGGTCGAAGGTCGCGCCGTCGGCGAAGTGCTTGGCCTGGATCTCGTCCCAGCTGCCGAGGGCGTCGTTCACCTGCAGGAGCCGCATCGGGACGAACAGCTCGAGCAGGCTCTGATCGGCCAGCGCGGCCGGCAGGGCCGGCCGGAAATAGTGCTGCGCCGCCAATGCCTGACCGCGCGGACTGTAGAGAAAGGCCAAGTAGGCCTCCGCCACGGCGCCGGTGCCGTGGGCGGCCACGTTGGCGTCCAGCACGGCGACCACCGGCTCGGCCAGGACGCTGGTCGCGGGCACGACGACCTCGAAGCGCCCCGGCTTGAAGTCCTGCAGCAGCAGCACCGCCTCGTTCTCCCAGGTGATCAGGACATCGCCGATGCCGCGCATGGCGAAGGTGGTGGCGGAACCGCGGGCGCTGGCGTCGAGCACCGGCACGTTGAGATAGAGGCGGGCAATGAAATCGCGCATCTTCGCTTCGTCGCCGGCAAAGGCCTCCTGCGCGTAGAGCCAGGCCGCCAGGTAGTTCCAGCGCGCACCGCCGGAAGTCTTCGGGTTGGGCGTGATGACGCTCACGCCTTCGCGCGCCAGATCGCCCCAGCCGGCGATGCCTTTCGGATTGCCGGCGCGTACCAGCAGGACGACGGTCGAGGTGAAGGGGGCCGCGTTGTTCTCGAAGCGCTGCTGCCACTGCTCGGGGAGTCGACCGGTCATCGTCGCTATCCGATCGATGTCCGACGCCAGCGCCAGCGTCACGACGTCGGCTTCCAGTCCGTCGATAACCGATCGCGCCTGCTTGCCGGAGCCGCCATGTGACATGCGGATCGTCACAGTGTCACCAGTCGCGCCAAGCCACTCGGCGGCAAAGGCTTCGTTCACGGCCTTGAAGAGCTCTCGCGTCGTGTCGAAGGAGACGTTGAGCAGGGTCACCTCGTCGGCCAGCAAGGGGGCGGGTGCCCGCGCAACGAGAGCCAGGATCAAGAACAATGCCGCCGACCGAGAGGTCACTCGCATAGCCGTCTCCTGCACATGCCGTCAATCGACTCTAACTGTTACGATGTGTATCGCAACAGGCTTTTTATGTGTAACGCATGTGCCGCGCGTGCCGCCCTATGCCGCTTGCCGGGAACGCCGTCTCGAGCAGGGCCAGCAACTCCGGCGGTGCGGTGGCGGGCGCATAGCTCAGCGTGCGGCCGGAGGGGGCGTCGTTCCCGCGGGTGAGTGCCCCCAGCGCCGGCACCAGGCACGGCAGCCCGACGCGCTGGGCCAGGGACAGGGTGTAGCAGAAGGTTTCCGGCCAAAGCGCCGGAAACCACGCGATCTGCGCGTTGACGTGCCGCAAGGCCGGCAGGGCCTCCTCCTCGGCATAGCGCCCGGTCACCGTCACGTTGCCGAGGCCGCGCAGCAGGAGCGGGTTGCCGACCTCGCCAAGCACAACGAACTCGAGGGCGCTGCCGCGCACGAGCGCGAGACGCGCGACCTGGGCCAGCAGACGCTGCCCCTTGACGTCGCTGATCGATCCGATGAGACAGATTCTTCGCACGGTGTTCCGCGGTGGCGGCAGGCGGAGGGTGCTGTCGCGTTCCAGATCCCAGACCGCCAGGTCGGGATGCGGGCAGATCTCCACCGGCAGGCCGGGCAGGTGCCGCGCGAAGCGGGCCGCGGCGTCCTCGCTGGGTGCCACGACCCGCCGAGCGCCGCGCAGCAGCCTGGCATAGCGCCGGCGCCAGGGTTTGACGTCGGCGACGGCGATCTGTCCCGGCCCCCGCGCCAAGCAGAGCCGGCAGCGCCCGGCATCCGCGACATCGCAGAACTCCAGCTCGGGTGTCACCAGATTGATCCGCGGACAGAACGCCTGGTAGTCGTGCAGGTGCACGTCGAGCGGCACCTTGAGGCGGCGCGCCAGTTCGGGGAGCACGGTGACCACCGCTTCCGCGTAACCGACGAGATTGTGCAGCTCGATGGCCTCGAGCTGCTGCCCGGCCAGGAAGGCGACCAGGGGCTCGAGGTCGCCGAGCAGGTCAAAGGCAGGAAGATTGGGTAGATGGGGGGTGCCCGCGACCTCCAGGGAGACCCGCCGGCCGTTCGGCGGGTCGCTTGGCCGGCCGATCAGCAGGAGGACCCCTTCGCCGGCCAGACGGGTGGCGCGGTCCAGCACGTGCGCCTCGGTGCCGCCGCCGATGGAATGGAGGATGGCGAGGCGTGCGGCACGGCGCGGCAGCCTGGTGATCCGGGCTCGGTCAAGCGCCGCACGGTAGGGGGCCATCGGATCGCTCTCGATGAAGCGCTCGATACTGGCGCGATAGTGCGGATAGCGGCGCTCCAGGACGGCCAGGGCGTGGACGACCCGCCGCGCCCGGCTATCGCCGAAGCTGCGCTGCCCGAGGTGGCGCACGAAGACGCCGGGGGCGATGAGGTTTCTCCAGCCTGCTGCCAGGGCGCGCTGGCAGAAGTCGTTCTCCTCGCCGTAGCCGAGGCCGAAGTCCCGCTCGTCGAAGCGGCCGAGGCGCTCGATCGCGCGGCGGCGGAGGTAGAGGCAGAAGCCCACGCCGGTCGGCGCGTCGAGGCTCGCCGAGCCGTTCGCCTTGGCCGCCAGCCGGTCCAAGGCCGCGAAGTCGAGCTCCAGCCGCCAGGGGAAGGCCTCCGTGAAATAGGGGTAGCTGGCGATCTCGCCGTTGTTGGTCAGCGGCGTTATGGTGGCGGCGTCGGGGTGGTCGGCGGCAAGGCGCACAAGGCGGTCCAGCCAGTCGTTGTAGACTTCGGTATCGGCGTTCAAGAGGATGAGATCGTTCCTCGGAGCGAGCGCCATGGCGAGATTGGCGGAGCGCACGAAGCCGAGGTTCCGCTGGTTGCGGATCAGCCGGAACAGCCCGCGATCGGCCAGCTCCACCAAGGTGGCTCGCAGCGACGGATCGGGGCCGCAGTCGTCGATGACCGTCAGTGCGAAGGCGGTCGCCTGCGGGTTCGCCAGGACGCTGTAGAGGCACGCCAGCGTCGCGGCGCGGTCGCCGTAGACCGGTACGACCACGTCGATCCTTGCCTCCGAGACGCGCGCCGGGGACGGCGGCGACAGGCCGGCCCAGGCCTTGGCCGAGGGTTCTCTCGCCTTGGCGAGGTCTCCGGCAGGAATGCCGGCGCGCCGCGGGTGTCGCCGCCGAGGCGGGTTGCCTGTGAGCAGGTAGGCCAGTGCGGTTTCGGGGGGCCAGGCAGCCCGCCGCAGGCGTGCCAGCGTCGCGCCGTGGCTGGCCGGCCGCAGGCGCAGCGATGTGATCTCGAAGGCGCCGGGCGCGCCGAGCGGGTCGAAGCGGAGCCTTAGGCGGTGGCGCTGCGGCAACACGACCAGGCACTCGCCCCGGCCATTCAGCTCGAGCGGAATGGCGAGCGCGGCCGCCTCCTCGAAGCCCTGGTCGCCATGGCGCCGGCGTCCACCGACATAGAGCTTCGACGGCTCCTCGCCGGTGAAGCCGTGGAGCGTCAGAGCGATATGGCTCGGGCCGCGTGGCAGAGGCAGCCAGCCGCGCAGTTCGAACTGCGGGTCGGTGTCGAGCGCGAGCCAGCCATGGCCCTGCCGCTGCAGCCCTCGCAGCGCGCGCAGCCGCAGGCCGCGGCCGCCGCTGATCCGCCAGAGCAGGCGGATTGTCACGTAGCCGAGCAGATGGGGCGTCAGCGGCAGGGAGTGCAGCACGAGCAGGCATCTGAGCCCGGCGCGCCGCAGGCCTGGCTGCTTTGCGTCGTCGAAGAAGCGCACCGGATCGAGCAGCAGCTTGACCGCCTTGCGCCAGAGCCGCCGGAGCCGCCATGACGTGGCGGGCCCAGCCAGACTGCTCGAACTCCCCGCTTTGCGCCGCTTCATCAGAAGAACGGCAGAGGGGAGGCCTTGTCGTGCCGCTCTCGCCGCCATGCCTTCTGCGCATGCCACGCGGCGGCCAGATCGTCAGGGGACAGGGTCAGGAGGCGTTCGATCCAGGCGGAGACGGTGCCGGCAGCCCAGAGCGCGGCGTCTGGCCGCTCCAAGCGATGGCGCCAGGGCCAGCGCTCATCGGCCAGAGTGACTGCGCCGAGGCGGGCGTAGTCGAACAGCTTCACCTCCGATCGCGCACGATTGACGGCGCTGTCCGTGAAGGGCAGGAGCCCGAGCGTGGCGCGCTGCCACCTGCTCCAGGCGAGGTAGGCGGGCCAGGATCGCGGCGGCAGGACGCTGACGCGCGGGAGGGAGCGATAGGCATCGGCGACCGTCGCGTCGCCAACGATCTCGAAATGCCACTGCGGCCGCGCCTGCTGCACCGCCGCCACGACCGGCAAGAGCCAGAGCGCTTCGCGTGTGTGGCTCGCGGTTGCGTGGTAGATCCAACGCAGCGGCGACTGCGTCGTCGTGGCGGGACGCGACGGCCGTGCCTGCAGCTCCCTGTCCAGCGGCAGGGGAGGCAGGCAGAACACCGGGGTCCTGTCGGTGTGGCGGGCGGCGAGCGTGGGCGTGGAGACCCAGCGGCAGCTCGCCAGGGCCCCCAGGCTCTGCTCGAAGCGGCCGCGCTGCAGCCAGAGCCGCTCGCGGTAGCCATTCGGCAGGGCGCTATCCGCGATCTGTGCCGCAATGTCGTCGTCGTCGAAGAGCGCCACGCCCGACAGCCAGGCGCGCGCGGCCTCGATCGACCGCAGGCTGGGCCCCTCGACATAGCGGCAGACGACGAGATAGGTGCCGCGGTCGGCATGACGCAGGTACCGCCCCAGGCGCTCGGCGTCGGTGCCAGGGTCGAACGCCCGCCAGGCCAGCCCGCTGGCGGACAGGCGGCGGCGCAGATAGTAGTCGAAGGTCGGATTGCGGCCGCTGGACAGCACCGCGACCCTTGTCGGCGCCCGGCTCTGCGCGATCGGGCGGAAGTCGGCCTCTAGACTATCCATCGGTTCACAGGAAGAGCAGGGCAGCGACCGAGACCTTGAAGACGATGTCGATGACGTCCTTGAGGAACTGGAAGGCTTTGAAATCCACTTCCGGCGGGATGATGATCTCGTCACCGGGCTCGACGTCCGGCCGCCCGTCTATGATGACGGCGCCGCTGAGCCGTTTGACGACATAGCGGGACTCGTCGGCCCGGTCGGAGGCACACATGAAGAATTCCAATTCGCGAACCCCGACGAGATCGGCTCGTCGGAATACCGCGCCATTCATGACTGTCTGCAGGATGGGTTGGAAACTTGCGACGCCGATGGACGGAAGGAACTGGCCGAGGCAGTCCTTGAATCATTCATCGAACACGCGTCGGCGATGCTCCGACAGATTCGGGAGCCTCATTCCCAGATGGAGGAGGATTCCGCGTCGTCGTCCGAGTTGGCTCTCGACGACATTCCCGCCGAGGCCGCGCAGCAGATCGTGACCGCGATTCGACAGTACATGTTTGAGAGGAACGGCCGCTGGCAGTGGCGAGATCTGTCGGGGGCCGACTTCATCGAGTTCGTCACGCTGCTGCTGTCGCAGCACGACCTCGTGACCCGGAGAGCGAGTGATCCGGGGCGCCCGAGTCCATGGGCGGGCAGCCAGCAGGGGGGTCAGATGAGCACGTGGCAGGGGTTCAAAACTCCTCTCTGACGGATGTCCGCAAATAGCGTCGGTGACATTCACCGAAGCGCTTTCGGAAAGAGTCTATGTCCTTCCTCATCGCTGCTGGGGAAGCTGTCTGTTCTGATTGCTTACGTGGGATTTGGCGCAACTCCCGATGCATGGCCTGCTCCAGTAAGTCGAGGTCCAGAGTACCCGAGACTTGCGACGGGACGAGCCCCGTGACAGGATTCACGACGCCATTACCAGCCGTTCGGATGTGCAGCGAACACGGATGGTCGGTTCGGGAGATTGCCCGCGAACTCGGCAGGCAGGAGGCATTGATCCTCCGCACGAAGGAGCGGGCGATTTAGGACTGGTGTGACTCCCTTCTCTGACGATTTCCAACGACATTTGAAACTGGCAGAGCTGAACAATGACCGAATCAAAGGGCTATTCAGGTTCTTCAGGCGATCTCCCTGAGGAATTCGCTGCAGCGTTGGCATTCTACGACGAGCAAGTTGGAGAATGTGGGGTATCGATTCAGGCGCGGCTCGCGACATTGGAAAAGTTCCCCGACTGGGCCTATCGGCTGCGGCAGCAGTTTCAGATCGAAGACAAGGTGCAGGGAATCGAAGACACCCGACCTCACTGGCACGAATCTGCAGTTTCCGGAACATTCGGTGCCGCCGTGGGAGATGCCAAGACGCGGCTGATCCCCCGCTATCGGCTGGGTATTGGAGGCCAGGGAGAAGTGTGGCTGGCTCACGATCCCGATCTCGATCGGTTCGTGGCTCTCAAGATCGTCCGGCAGTCCGATCGCGGCTCGAAGGCAGCATGTTTCCGTATCTGGAAGGAAGCCGAGCTGACTGGCAAGCTGCAGCATCCCAACATCGTCCCCGTCTACGACGCCAATCGGGGTCAGGTCGCAGAGCAGTCGGGTAGTTCCCCTTACTATGTGATGCGGGTCTACGGCGACAAGCACTTTCTGAGGGCCATCGCCGCCTTTCATGCTCGCGAACGCCGACCCGAAGACTTCGCACTGTTGGATGCAATACACAACTTTCATGATGAACGCAGCGATGATCGCCAAGAGCAACTGCAGCGCCTGGTACAGGCCTTCGCTTTCGACGACTCACAAGCCAGCGATCGCGAACTGAAGGAAGCCGTCGAGGCGTTGCAACAGGAGGGGGGCGATCCCTCGGGACGCAATCTGCAACAGGCGATCAAGGCCTATCATGCCGCCGGGCGGCCGCAGTCGGAGCTGCGTGAACTTCTTAACCGCTTCATCGACGTCTGCAATGCGATGGCCTACGCCCACACTCGCGGAGTGATCCATCGCGACCTCAAGCCGCAGAACATTATGCTGGGTGAGTTCGGCGAAACGCTCGTCCTCGACTGGGGCCTCGCCAAGTTGGTCGTCGAGCCTGAAACAGCCACCAGCTACGACCAGCCTGCAAACGCTCACATCGCCCTGCTCGCGGCTGACGATGACGATTCGAAGACGCGCGAAGGACACTTTCGCGGAACGCGCGGCTACAGCTCCCCCGAACAGGAGCAAGGCAGGCTCAAAGAACTCTCACCCGCAAGCGACATCTACAGTCTCGGCGGTGTGCTCTATGCCATCCTCACCGGCAAGCCTCCGCAATCGTCAACAGCCAGCAGTTCGCCGTCGTCGACAGGGACATCTCTCCGCCCGCCGACTGCGCTGCAGGCCGACATTCCCAAACCGCTGGAAGCCGTCTGCCTGAAGGCGCTGTCTCAATCCCAATCGGCCCGCTACGCGAGCGCCAAGGATCTCGCTGCCGACGTCACCCGCTGGCTCTCCGACGACCCCGTCACCGCCTGGCGCGAGCCAATCGTTGTTAGGGCCAAACGCTGGGTGAAGGGTCATCAAACTCTCGTCGGCTCGACAGCCGCGGCGGTGCTAGTGGCGGTCGTCACACTGTCTGTCATGATGGTGATCGTCAATAGCCAAAAAAATGAACTCGCAACGGCATATTCAGATTTGGGCGAACTGCACTCAGACATGCGCGACACGAATACCCAACTCGACACGACGAATAAAGAGCTGATTGCCGCCAACGAGCGAGAAGAGCAAGCGCGGGAGGATGCAGAAAACCAAGCCAACGCATTGAGGCAAATGGTGTCAAGAGGCTTGTTCGACCATGGCGTTCGCGAGTTCTCTGACGGACGGATCGACAGAGCGAACCAAGATTTGCTAAGCGCCTGGTTCACAATCGCTCCCGATGACCCGTTACGTCGCGAATACTTGTTTGTTCTGACGGACCGCGCTTTGCAGTCGTGGCGGCAATCGACTCCGCCTCTGAGGCATGAACAACTTGTCGTTCATATGGCGTTCAGCCCCGACGGCGCGCGACTGGCCACCACCAGCAGGGACGCTGTGCAGTTATGGGACGCCACTAACGGCGTCCCTTTGGGAGAACCCCTGCGGCATGGGACTTTCGTCGTTCATGTGGCATTCAGTCCCGATGGCGCGCGGCTGGCCACTGCCAGCCTTGACGGTACGGCTCGGTTGTGGGACGCACGCAGCGGTGTCCCGCTGGGGCAATCCATGTGGCATCGGAGTGCTGTCGTTCACGTGGCTTTCAGTCCAGTTGGCGAGCGGCTGGCGACGGCTAGCAACGATGGTGCGGCTCGATTGTGGGACACCCACAGTGGTGTCCCGCTCGGACAACCCATGCTGCATGGAGGTCAAGTTGCTCACGTGACTTTCAGTCCCGATGGCGAGCAGCTGGCCACCGCCAGTAACGATGGTACAGCCGCGGTTATGGGACGCAAGAAGCGGCATCCCGTTGGGGGAGCCCCTGCTGCATGAACAGTCGGTCACTCATGTGACTTTTAGTCCCGATGGCGAGCGGCTGGCCACCGCCAGTAACGATGGTACAGCGCGGTTATGGGACGCAAGAAGCGGTATCCCGTTGGGGGAGCCCCTGCAGCATGAACAGTCGGTCACTCACGTGACTTTCAGTCCCGACGGCGAGCGGCTGGCCACCGCCAGTAACGATGGTACAGCGCGGTTATGGGACGCAAGAAGCGGCATCCCGTTGGGGGAGCCCCTGCAGCATGAACAGTCGGTCACTCACGTGACTTTCAGTCCCGACGGCGAGCGGCTGGCCACCGCTAGCAACGACGGAACGGCTCGGCTGTGGAATTATAGCGGTACCCCGCTGGGAGAACCCCTATGGCATGGAATTCATGTTACTCATGTTGCATTCAGTCCCGATGGGGAGTGGCTGGCCACCGCCAGTGGAGACGGTACGGCGAGACTATGGGGCACGCGTAGCGGTGCCCTGCTCGCAGACCCCTTGTGGCACGGGAGTCAAGTTACTCATGTTGCGTTCAGTCCCGATGGTGAACGACTGGCCACAGCCAGCCTTGACCGTACGACGCGGATGTGGGATGCCTGCAGTGGTGTCCCGCTCGGGCAACCCATTCGGCATGGGAGTCGAGTCACTCACGTGGCGTTCAGCACCGACGGCGAGCGGCTGGCCACCGCCAGTAACGATGGTACAGCGCGGTTATGGGACGCAAGAAGCGGCATCCCGTTGGGGGAGCCCATGTGGCATGGAGGTTATATTACTCATGTTGCATTCAGTCCCGACGGCGAGCGGCTGGCCACCGCCAGTAACGATGGTACAGCGCGCGGTTATGGGACGCAAGAAGCGGCATCCCATTGGGGGAGCCCCTGCAGCATGAACAGTCGGTCACTCACGTGACTTTCAGTCCCGACGGCGAGCGGCTGGCCACCGCTAGCGTCGACTTTTCCACGCGGCTGGCTACCACCAGCTGGGGAGGCAAAGTGCGGTTGTGGGACGCCCGCAGTGGCGTTCTGCTGGTGGATCCCTTACAGCATGAACAGTCTGTCACTCATGTGACGTTCAGTCCCGACGGCGAGTGGCTGGTGACCGCAAGCCTTGACGGGACGGCGCGGCTGTGGGACGCCCGTAGTGGTAAATCACTGGGGGATCCATTGCAGCATGAGCAATCGGTTACTCATGTGGCATTCAGTCCCGATGGCGAGCGGCTGGCCACCGCCAGCCTTGATGGAACGGCGCGGCTGTGGGACGCGCGTAGCGGCACCCCTCTGGGGGATCCCCTGTGGCATGGAAGTTATGTTACTCATGTTGCATTCAGTCCCGATGGGGAGTGGCTGGCCACCGCCAGTGGGGACGGTACGGCGCGACTGTGGGGCACACGCAGCGGTGCCTTGCTGCGGGAACCCATGCGACATGAAGGTGTTGTCAACTTTGTGGCGTTCAGTCCGGATGGCGAACGGCTGGCGACTGCCAGCAACGACAAGACTGCGCGACTGTGGGACGCGCGATTACCAAACCTACAAATTGTCCCTGAAGATCAACTCCGTTTGCTGGTGCAACTCTGGACAGGCTGGGCAATGGACGATGCCGGCAATTGCCATCGACTTACTATGGTCGAAGCTCAGCAGATCCGCCGGCAACTCGGAGGATCCGATCCGATCGCCGATTGGGTCCGGCAGAATGAATTACCCGCGAGGGAACCTACTACGGCACAACCTCGGGTTGCGGTGGCTGATTGGGAGGCACTTATCAATCAACCTGACGTGCAGTCCCGTTTGCCACGATACATCCATGACCTCGCCGGAGCAGGGTTGTACGACGAGATCCCGCAAACCGCCAAGTTCTTACGGTCATTTGACACTGAGAACTCAGTAAACCTCTACAACGCCGCTTGTGGCTACGCCCTGTGTGCGAATTCCATCCAGGCGTCTGAAGGCGAGTCGCTGATAGTCGACCAACAGACCCAGCGCGAGGAATACATCGACTTGGCCCTTGCCTGCCTGCAGGAATCAATCGCAGCCGGCTGGGACGACTTCGACCACATGCAACAAGACCGCGATCTGGCCGTCCTCCGCGACCTGCGGGAGTTCGAAGAACTGCTCCATACGCCGCCGGAGCCGCCGCTGGCGTACTGAAGGTGCTAGGCACGGGGTGAAACGCGTGAATTCGGGGGTCGCTTCACAGAATCTCGAATTCGGCTGTTAGATTCGCGTTCGTTGTGGCTCTAGTGAAGGCGAAGCGTTCGCTTTGCCCGTGTTTCGGCGGGATTCTGGTCTGTCGAGCCTTTTTGGTCAGGAGCCAACACTGATGAACGAAGTACTCGTTAGCACTCCGCGGATTGATTTGCACTGGAGATCGAGAGCCTCAAGAGTTTTCGCGATCTGGTCACTGTTGCTCTCGTTGGCTGCACTGGACTCGACATCAGGAAGTGTCGTCGCGGAAGATGCTCTC
>CALOEA010000055.1:0-39891 GCA_942492185.1 uncultured Alphaproteobacteria bacterium | reverse complement strand
CTGCACATGGCCGCGGCGCGGCCAATCTACCCGTCCGGGGGAGTGCGGCTGTGGGTGGCTGTTAGCGTGGGCTCAACTGAAGGCAGAACGCCCCGGGACGACAAGCAACTGTGGGAGGGAATGGTCGCATGACACAGCAGACCGGTACGAAGACCCGTCGTTCGTTTCTCGCCGCCGGCGCCGCGGCGCCGCTGGCGCTCACCCTCGCCGCGCCCGCGGTGCGGGCCGAGGCGCAGCACGCCTGGCGCTTTCAGACTCTCTGGGGCGCCGGCTCGGTCAACATGCGCATCTTCGAGGATTTCTGCACGACGGTCGGCACCATGAGCGGCGGCCGCCTGACCATCGAGCCGCTGGCCAGCGGCACGGTCGTCGGTCCGGTCGAGATGTACGATGCCGTCGCCAACGGCATCCTCGACGGCCAGAACGGCGGCGGCGGCTACGTCGCGCAGAAGGACATCGCCTTCGTCATGCTGGGCGACCTGGCCGGCGCCTACGAGCGGCCCGACCAGATGCAGGCCTGGTACGAGTATGGCGGCGGCAAGGAGTTGGCGCGCGAGCTCTATGCGGCGCACGGCACCTACCACGTCGGCCTCGTCTGGCACGGCATGGAATCGATCCCCAGCAAGGTGCCGATCGACGGCGTCGCCGGGCTGAAGGGCGTGAAGATGCGCGCGCCGACCGGCGCGGTCAGCAAGCTCCTCGAGCACTTCGGCGGCGCGCCGGTGAACCTGCCGGGCAGCGAGGTCTACACCTCCCTGGAGCAGGGCGTCATCGACGCCACCGACTGGGGCACGCTCTCGATGAACGTCGACCTCGGCTTCCAGAAGATCGCGCCCTATGCGATCTACCCCGGCTTCCACTCGATGCCGGCCACCGACATCGTGGTGAACCTGGAGCACTGGGAGTCGCTCTCCCCCGACCTGCAGGCGATCCTCACGGTGGCGACCCGCGACTTCGGCCGCGACATGTACGAGCGCCTGATGATCGAGGACCAGAAGATCGCGCACAATGCGGCCGACTACGGCCTGACGCTGGTCAACTGGTCTGAGGCCGATCGCCGCGAGTTCCGCGAAGCGGCCGCGGTCATCTGGCAGGACCTGGCGAAGGACTCGCCGATGGCCCAGCAGATCGTCGATAGTCAGACCGTGTTCCTCCAAGAGATCGGGCTGCTCTAGCAGACGGATCGCAGCATGTCGCAGCAGGACCTGGCCCCCGTCTCCCTGGAGGAGGCGGGGGCGCCGCGCCGACGCGACCCCCTGAGTCGCCTGGCCCGCGGGCTGGGCGAGTTCATGGCGCCGCTCTTCCTCGTGGCCGTGCTGATCTCGGTCTACGAGGTGGTGCTGCGCTATGCCTTCAACGCGCCCACCGTCTGGGTGCACGAAACGACCGTCCTGCTGAGCGCCGCCTGCTTCCTGGTCAGCGGCCTCTATACCCTGGAGCGCGGCGAGCACATCCGCATCACCGTGCTCTCCGAGCGCTTCCCGCCCTGGGCGCAGCGTGCGGCCGACTGGCTGGGCTTCCTGCTGGCGGTGCTGTTCCTCGGCGCGCTGGCCTGGGGCGGCTGGAAGGCCGGCTGGGAGGCGCTCTCCAATTGGCAGACCACCGCCACCGCGCTCGATTCCCCGACGCCGGCGATCCTGCGGCCGCTGATCGTCCTGGTCTCCGCCCTGATGGTGCTGCTGCTGCTGGTGCAGCGGCGCCCGCCCGGCCGGCGCTGAGGCCACCGCCTTGGACATCGGAACGATCACCGCCCTCATGGGGCTCGCCATCGTCGGCCTGATGATGCTCGGCGTGCCGCTGGTCTTCGTCACCGGCTCGGTCGCGGTGGTGACGCTGCTCCTGACCTTCGGGCCGAACGGCCTGCCGCTGCTGGCCAGCCGGGTCTACGCCACGGTGGACAACTACGCGCTGGTCTCGGTGCCGATGTTCGTGCTGATGGCGGCGATCCTGGAGAAATCCGGCGTGGCGCGCGATCTCTACGACGCCATGCACGTCTGGGCCGGACGGCTGCGCGGCGGCGTCGCGCTGCAGACCATGGTGGCGGCGGTCATCATGGCGGCGATGACCGGCATCGTCGGCGGCGAGGTGATGCTGCTCGGCATGGTCGCCCTGCCGCAGATGCTGCGCCTCGGTTACGACCGCAAGCTGGCGATCGGCACGATCTGCGCCGGCGGCTCGCTCGGCACCATGATCCCGCCGTCGCTGGTGCTGATCATCTATGGACTGACCGCCAACGTCGCCATCGGCGACCTCTTCGTCGCCGCCGTCGGCCCCGGCCTGCTGCTGGCCAGCCTCTACGTCGCCTACATCGTCATTCGCTGCAACCTGAACCCGGCGCTGGCGCCGCTGGCGGCCGACGAGGGGCCGGTACCGCTCGGCCGCAAGCTCGCCGCGCTGCGGCCGCTCGTCATGCCGCTGCTGGTCGCCACCTCGGTGCTCGGCAGCATCTATGGCGGCATCGCGTCGGTCAGCGAGGCGGCGGCGGTGGGCGTCGCCGGCGCGATGATCGCCGCCGCCCTGCGCGGCAAGCTGACGGCGCCGCTGCTGCTCGACAGCGGCCGGCAGACCATGCGGACCTGCGGCATGATCCTCTGGCTGACCTTCGGCGCCAGCGCCCTGATCGGCGTCTATGGGCTGATCGGCGGGCCGCGCTACATCGCCGAACTGATGCAGGGCCTGCCCTTGGGGCCGCTCGGCATCGTCCTGGTGATGATGCTGATCATCCTGGTGCTCGGCATGGTGATGGACTGGATCGGCATCTGCCTGCTGACCATGCCGATCTTCGTGCCGATCGTCGCCGCGCTCGGCTTCGACCCCGTCTGGTTCGGCGTGCTCTTCTGCATGAACGTGCAGATCGCCTATCTCTCGCCGCCCTTCGGGCCGGCCGCCTTCTTCCTGAAGAGCGTCGCGCCGGCCGATGTGACGCTGCAGGAGATCTTCGCCTCGCTGCTGCCCTTCATCGCGCTGCAGATCCTCGCCCTCGCCGTGCTGCTGCTCTGGCCGGATCTCGCGCTCTGGGCAGTTGGCCCGTGACCCCGATACCCATCGACCGCCACCGAACTGAAGGAGCCCTGGCCATGAGACTGACCGACGAGCAGATCGCGACCTATCGCGAGAAGGGCTATGTGCTGGTGCCGCGCCTGCTGGCCACCGACGAGCTTGCCGTGCTGGAGGGCGCGCTGCAGAGCGTGACCCAGCACCGCGGGCCCGAAGTCATGCTGGAGAAGGACGGCAAGCCGCATGTGGTCTACGGCATGCACATGCTCGATCCGCGCTTCCGTACGCTCTCGCGCCATCCCCGCCTGGTGGCGCCGGCCGAACAGCTCCTGGGCGAGCAGATCTACGTGCACCAGTCGCGGGTCAACGTGAAGCAGTTCGGCGGCGCGGTGGTCGACTGGCACCAGGACTTCGGCACCTATCACCGGGTCGACGGCGTTCCCGAGCCCAAGGGGCTGATGATCTCGATCTTCCTCGACGACATCAGCGCCTGCAACGCGCCGCTGATGCTGATTCCCGGCACCCAGGATTCCGGCATCGTGCAGGAGGCGCGGGTGAACGACCAGGCGGAGGATCACGCGGCGGCGGCCAGGTTCCGCTACGATATCTCCCTGGAGACGCTGGAGCGCCTGGTCGGGGAGAAGGGCATCGAGGCGATCACCGGCCCGAAGGGCTCTGTGCTCTTCATGAACATGAACGTGGTGCACGGCTCGACCGTGAACATCACGCCGCTGCGCCGCGTCATCCTCTACCTGAACGTCTGCGCGGTGGACAATCGCGGCACCACCTTCGCCCGGCCGGAGCACCTGGCGGCCCGCGACTTCTCGCCGATCGAGCCGCTGGGCGAGGATTGCCTGCTGCAGATGGCACGGACCTGAAGAGGAGAGATGGGATGCGCGACAATCCTGTGAAGCAGCGGCTGGCCGGCGGCGGCACGGCCTTCGGCACCATGGTCTTCGAGTTCACCAGCCCCGGCCTGCCGGCGATCCTGCGGGCCGCCGGCGCCGACTTCGCGCTCTACGACATGGAGCACAGCGGCATCTCGATGGCCGAGATGAAGGCGCAGTTCGCCGCCGCCCGCGGGCTCGGCCTGGTGCCGATCGTGCGGCCGCCGGCCAAGCAGTACAACCTGGTCTCGCTGCTGCTCGACCTCGGCGCCATGGGCCTGATGCTGCCGATGGTCGAGTCGGCCGAGGAGGCCCGCGAGATCGTCTCCTGGACGCGCTATCCGCCGGCCGGCGTGCGCGGCGCGATGTTCGGCGGCGCGCACGACGACTACGCGCCGGGCGAGATTGCCGACAAGATGGCGGCGGCCGAGGCCCGCACCCTCGTGCTGGCGATGATGGAGACCGAGAAGGGGGTGGCCAAGGTCGACGAGATCATGGCGGTCGAGGGCATCGACGGCGGCCACCTCGGCCAGTTCGACCTCTCGCTGTCGCTCGGCATCCCCGGCCAGACCGGCCACCCGCGGATCGCCGCGGCGGTGGAGGGGCTGCTGGCGGCCTGTGCCCGTCACGGCAAGTTCGCCGCCTGCATGGCGCCCAGCGTCGAGATCGGCCGCGATTGGCTGGCGCAGGGCTTCCGCATGGTCTCCTACGGCTACGATGTCGGCCTGCTGCAGGGCGCCCTGGCCTCCGGGCTGGAGGCCCTGAAACAGGGCTGAGGTCCTGCCGGCGGCGGTCGGCCAAGATTCTCCGACGCTTTGGCTGGCCGGGCGGCCGGTGGGCCGGCTATCATGCCGGGCGAGTAACGAGAACAATGGTCGGCTGAACCGCCAACGGGGGAATCGCCCTGGCGCCGGACCGGCTGGGAGATATCGGTTGGTCTATGCAGGCAGAGCGCGCGCAAGCGCCGGGCGCGTAGGGCGCGGCGGCGGTCGTCGGCGTGGGGGCGCCGGCTGGCGCGACGTCTATGCCGCGCTCGATCTCGGCACCAACAACTGCCGCCTGCTGGTCGCCCGGCCGGCGCCCGAGGGCTTCCGCGTGATCGATGCCTTCTCGCGCATCGTGCGCCTGGGCGAGGGGATCGTCGGCAGCGGGCATCTCGGCGAGGCGGCGATGGTTCGCACGCTGGAGGCGCTGCGGGTCTGCGCCGCCAAGATGCGCCGGCGCCGGGTGACCCGGGTGCGCGCCGTGGCCACCGAGGCCTGCCGTCGCGCCGGCAACTGCCAGCAGTTCCTCGAGCGGACGCGCCGCGAGACCGGCCTCGAGCTGGAGATCATCACCGCCCGGCAGGAGGCCGAGCTGGCGCTGATCGGCTGTGCGCCGCTGCTGGAGCCGGCCTTGCCGCAGGCCCTGGTGTTCGACATCGGCGGCGGCTCGACCGAGGTCGCCTGGCTGCAGCGGGCGGCCGGCGTCCTTGGCGACGAGTTGCCCTCGTCGGACTGGACCCTCGGCGCCGTCGGGCCGAACCCGGACAACGCCACCCTGCGCGCACTGGTCTCGCTGCCCTTCGGCGTGGTGACGCTGGCCGAGCGTTATGGCCCGGCGACCGGGGAGACTGCCGGTTACCGGGCGATCGTCGAGGAGGTCTATGCCGCCCTGGCGCCGCTGCGGGCCGAGGCCGAACTGGCGGCCGCCAACGCCGCCGGCCGGCTGCAGATGCTCGGCACCTCCGGCACCGTGACCACGCTGGCCGGCGTGCATCTCGGCCTGCTGCGCTACGACCGTGCGCAGGTCGACGGCAGCTTCCTCGATTTCGCCACCATCGAGCGGGTCACCGCCGACATCCTGGCAATGAGTCTGGACGGGCGCGCCAGCCATCCCTGCATCGGCCGCGATCGCGCCGACCTGGTGGCCGCCGGCTGCGCCATCCTGGAGGCGATCTGCCGCGCCTGGCCGGTCGGCCGGCTGCGCGTCGCCGACCGCGGCGTGCGCGAAGGCATCCTGCTCAGCCTGATGCGCCGCGCCAGCGAGCCGGAACCGCCGGCGCTGTTGCCGCGCGGCCAAGAGGCGGCAAGGCCATGAGCCGCCGTCCCGGTGGCAAGGGCGGCGGGAAGGGCGACGGCAAGGCTGGTGGCCGCGGTGCCGGCACCGGCCAGCGCACCGGCAATCGCCAGCTCACGGTCCGGGTCCGCACCGCGCGCGACCGCCGCCACTCCTCGACCCTCTGGCTGGAGCGGCAGCTCAACGACCCCTATGTCGCCGAGGCCAAGCGCCTGGGCTATCGCTCCCGCTCCGCCTTCAAGCTGCAGCAGATGGACGAGCGCTTCGGCCTGCTGCGCAAGGGCGCCAAGGTGATCGATATCGGCTGCGCGCCCGGCGGCTGGCTGCAGGTGGCGGTCGCCAAGGTGGGCGCCAGGGGCAGGGTGGTCGGCCTCGACCTGCTGCCGGTGGAGCCGTTGGCCGGCGCAACGATCCTGCAGGGCGACTTTCTCGCCGACGAGGCGCCGGAGAACCTGAAGGCCGCGCTCGGTGGGCGGGCCGACCTGGTGCTCTCCGACATGGCCGCCAACACCGTCGGCCACGCCAACACCGATTCCATGCGCACCCTGGCGCTGGCCGAGGCTGCCATCGCCTTTGCCGAGGAGATGCTGGCGCCGAAAGGCGCCTTCGTCTGCAAGGTGCTGCAGGGCGGCCTGGAGAGCGGGCTGCTGGCGCGGCTGAGAAAGCTCTTCACCAGCGTGCGCCATGTGAAGCCGCCGGCCAGTCGTGCCGATTCCGCCGAGCTCTATCTCGTGGCGACCGGCTTCCGCGGCGAGGGCGCGTAGGCCTCCGCGCCGCCCGGCGGCCGCGCCCCCGGGTCCGCGGCCATCTCCAGGAGCCATTCGCGAAAGCGCGCCGCCGCCGGCGAAAGCGCGCCGCGGGAGCGGTAGGTCAGGTAGTAGGAGTGGCTCTCCGGCAGGATGAGGCCCGGCAGGCAAGGCTGCAGGCCATACAAGGAGACCAGGAGGTTGGTGGTCGGCGCGCGGGCCAGCGCGACACCATAGCCGACCGCCGCCAGCGACAGCGCGATCTGCGTGGTGTCGCTGAAGCAGTGGCGCAGGCGCGCCACGTCCTGCACGCCCGCCGATTCCAGCAGTTGCACCCAGCCCAGGCGGTGCGAGGAGATCTCGATCAGCTGCTCGTCCAGCAGGTCCTCGGCCGTGGCGATGCGCGCGGCGATGGCCGGGGCAGCCACCGGATAGACGGTCTCCGAGTAGAGCCGGTCGCTGTCGCCCCAGGCGATGCGGTCCTCGCCCAGCAGGATCATCATGTCGACGTCGGCGCGGGTGAAGTCGAGCGAGCGCCCCTCCTCGAGCAGGTGGACCCGCACGTTCGGGTGCCGCCGCTGGAAGTCGGACAGCCGTTCGGCCAGCCAGGAGCAGGCCAGGACCAGCGCCGCCTGCACCGTCAGCGTCTCGCTCGCGCGGTCGCTGGCCAGCGAGGCGAGGCGCACCTCGACCGACTGCAGGGCCTGGTGGACGGTGGGCAGCAGCACCCGCCCGGCGTCGGTCAGGCTTACGCTGTGGGCGCCGCGGGCAAAGAGGTCGCGGCCGAGAAACTGCTCCAGCGCCTTGATCTGCTGGCTGACCGCGGCGGCGCTCATGTTCAGCCGTTGCGCCGCCTTGGCGAAGCTCTCGGTGCGCGCCGCCGCCTCGAAGACCCGGAGCCAGTTGAGCGAGGGGATGCGACGGGTCGGCATGGATCGAGGCTAAGGTGGGCTTAGCCTCGCGGTCAAGAGAACGCGTTTGCCTCTGCGGCCCGGTCGGCCCCTAAGTGGGGTCAAGAAGCAAACCCAGGGGAGACCGCCATGACGACCGGCCTGAACGAGCAGCAGCGCGAGCAGTACGCGCGCGACGGCTATCTTTTCCCGGTGCCGATCATGCCGGCGGCCGAGGCCAAGGCCCTGCGCGGCACCCTGGAGGCCGTCGAGGCGCGCTATGGCAAGCCCGATGCGCTGCCCAGACCGCTCAGCAACTACCTGCGCTCCGCCCCGCACCTCTTCATGCCCGAGGTCGAGCAGGCGATCCGCGACCCGCGCATCCTCGATGTCGTGCAGTCGATCCTCGGCCCCGACCTGCTGGTCTGGAGCTGCGAGTTCTTCACCAAGGAGCCGGGCAGCAACCGCCATGTCGGCTGGCACCAGGACCTGACCTATTGGGGCCTCGGCTCCACCGAGCATGAGCTGACCGCCTGGCTGGCGCTCTCGCCGGTCACCACCGAGAACGGTTGCATGCGCTTCGTCGCCGGCAGCCACAAGCAGGGGATCCTGCCGCACCGCGACACCTACGACCCCACCAGCCTCGTCTCGCGCGGCCAGGAAATCGAGGGCGGCGTCGACGAGGCCAGGGCGACGCCGGTCGTGCTCGCGCCGGGCGAGCTCTCGCTGCATCACGGCCGCATGTTCCACGCTTCCGGGCCGAACCGCTCGAACGAGCGCCGCATCGGCCTCGCGGTGCGCTACATCACGCCCGAGGTGCGCAACGTCGAGGGCAATCCCGACTTCGCCATGCTGGTGCGCGGCGCCGACCGCAAGGGTCACTTCATGAACCTCTGTGGCGGCGGCAGGCGGTTCGACGCCGAGGCCCTGGCACTCTACGAGGAGGTCACGGCGGTCCACGCCAAGGTGCTCTCCACCGGCGCCAAGCAGGAGCTGCAGTTCTACAAGGCGGGGTAGGGCGCTGCCTCGAAGGCGCGGCCGTTACGCCACCGGCAGCAGCTCCGCCAGGGCCTGGTTCAGCCGCTTGTCCGGCTCCTTGGCAAAGTCCTTCGGCACCTCGCCGTGCAGGCGTCCCTGGAGGGCTCCGTCCAGTTCCTGCCGCAGGACGCCCAGCGTCTCCGGCGCGGCGACGATCACCAGGCGCCAGCCGGGTTCGGCGGCCAGGATCTCCTTGATGCGGGTCGCGACCTGGCCGGCGAAGCGGTCCTCGGCCTGCTGGTGCCAGTCCACCGGGTTCTCCATCGCCGCCCGTCCGGGGCCGACACGGTTCTGCACGCGGCCGGGCCGGTCGCTGCCCTGCCGGTGCGTCGGCGGGTTGTCGATCGCCATGGCCTCGAAGGGCGCACGGCGCAGCGGCTCGCCCACCTTCTCGTGCAGGTAGAATCGGGCCTGGCTTCCATCGGCGACGGCGATCAGGGTCACATTCGGCTTCATGACGCTCCTTCCGGTGGGTTGCATCGCGGCGGCCCCTGTTACCTGGGCATGCCGGGCTGGCCTCGCAAGCAGCGGGAAATCCTCGACTTTGGCCGCGGTTCGGGCAAAGCCGCCACCTCTGCGCCGGCCGCATGGCAATCCTGCCTTGGCAGTGTCACAGCCTTGCTGTATCAGGGGCCGCCAACTCCTCATGGGACCGCGCCGCCTTGGCCGGCAAGCAGTGGGTGATTGGCATGCAGATCCGCGACGCTTTGACCTTCGACGACGTGCTGCTGGAGCCGGCGCACTCCAACGTGCTGCCTGGCGCGGTGCAGACCGGCACGCGCTTTACCCGCGCCATCGATCTCAACATCCCGCTGGTATCGGCGGCGATGGACACCGTGACCGAGTCCAGCCTTGCCATTGCCATGGCACAGCTCGGCGGCATCGGCGTGCTGCACAAGAACTTCACCATCCAGCAGCAGGCCGACGAGGTCCGCCGGGTGAAGAAGTTCGAGAGCGGCATGGTGGTGAACCCGCTGACCATCCATCCCGACCAGACGCTGGCGGAGGCGCTGGCGCTGATGGAGGCCAACCGCATCAGCGGCATCCCGGTGGTCGAGCGCGGCGGCAAGCTGGCCGGCATCCTCACCAATCGCGACGTCCGCTTCGCCGAGGACGAGCGCCAGCCGGTCTCCGAGTTGATGACCAAGGACCGCCTGGTGACGGTGAAGGAGGGGGTGAGCCGCGAGGAGGCGAAGCGCCTGCTGCACCAGTACCGCATCGAGAAGCTGCTGGTGGTCGACGAGGCCTATCG
Organism: uncultured Alphaproteobacteria bacterium; assembly: GCA_942492185.1. GTDB lineage: Bacteria > Pseudomonadota > Alphaproteobacteria > Kiloniellales > JACOMY01 > CALOEA01. The sequence goes on along the minus strand of CALOEA010000055.1, from coordinate 30,023 downwards.
CTGCATCGGCCTGGTGACGGTGAAGGACATGGAGAAGGCGCAGGCCTATCCGCTGGCCTGCAAGGACGGCCTCGGGCGCCTGCGGGTCGCGGCCGCCACCGGCGTCGGCAAGGACGGCCTGGCGCGCGCCGAGGCGCTGGTCGAGGCCGGCGTCGACGTGGTGGTGGTCGATACCGCGCATGGCCACTCGGCCGGCGTGCTGAGCCAGGTCGGCGCGGTGAAGCGGCTCTCCAACGAGGTGCAGGTGATCGGCGGCAATGTCGCCACCGGCTCCGGCGCCAAGGCGCTGGTCGATGCCGGCGCCGATGCCATCAAGGTCGGTATCGGCCCGGGCTCGATCTGCACCACCCGCATCGTCGCCGGTGTCGGCGTGCCACAGCTGACCGCCATCCTCGATGCCGTCGAGGCCTGCCGCGAGGCCGGCGTGCCGGTGATCGCCGACGGTGGCGTGAAGTTCTCCGGCGACATCGCCAAGGCGCTGGCCGCCGGTGCCGAGTGCTGCATGATCGGCTCGCTCTTCGCCGGCACCGAGGAGAGCCCCGGCGAGGTCTTCCTCTACCAGGGCCGCAGCTACAAGTCCTACCGCGGCATGGGCAGCCTGGGCGCCATGGCGCGCGGCTCCGCCGATCGCTACTTCCAGGCCGAGATCAAGGACTCGCTGAAGCTGGTGCCGGAGGGCGTCGAGGGCCGCGTGCCCTACAAGGGGCCGATCGGCGCCATCGTGCACCAGCTGGTCGGCGGGCTGCGCGCCGCCATGGGCTACACCGGCAGCCACACCATCGCCGAGCTGCAGGCCAATGCCCGCTTCCTGAAGATCTCCAACGCCGGCCTGCGCGAGAGCCACGTCCACGACGTCGCGATCACGCGCGAGGCGCCGAACTACCGCGACGGGGCGTAGGCCCCCGGCGGCGCTTCGGGATGCGGCCCTTCGGCCACGTGAACCAAAGGCGTTGACCTCGTCCTGAGGAACCCGGCGAAGCCGGGTGTCTCGAAAGATGGTGCGCTCGCTCAGGCGCTAGCGGCCACCATGTCCTCGACCCATGCCATCACCGCGGCCACCCGCGCCAAGGGCCGCAGGTCGGGATGCACCAGCAGCCAGAGGTCCCGGGTAAGCGCCGGCGCACCGGCATCCAGCCGCACCAGGCCAGGCTCCCGCTCGCCCACCAGGCAGGGCAGTAGGGCCCGCCCGATACCGCGCTTGGCCGCCTGCAGCAGCGCCTCGGCATCGTTCACCCTGAGCGGCGAGAGCGGCTCGCCGGCCGCGACGCGGCGCGCGATCCAGCGGGATTGCGGCAGCGTGGCCATCGCCGTCTCGTAGGCGATCCACGGCAAGGCCGTCGCCCGCCGGCGGCGAACGCCGTAGACGCCATAGGCCAGGCCGCCGATCCTTCGGGCGAGCATGCGCTGCTCGCCCTGCGGCCGCGCCAGGCGCAGCGCGATGTCGGCTTCGCGGCCGGCCAGGCTGAGGTCGCGCGGCTCGGCGATCAGCTCCAGGACCAGGGCCGGATGGGCGCGGAAGAGCGCCGGAAGCGCCGGCACCAGCAGGCGGTTCACCAGCAGCGGGACGCCGGTCAGCCGCACGCTGCCGGCCACGCTCGCTTCCTGCTCCCGCACCGCGGCCTGCAGCCGCTCGATCTCCAGCTCGCTGCGTGCCGCCTGGTCCAGCACCAGGCGGCCGGCCTCGCTGGGCAGCAGGCGGCCGCGGCTGCGCAGGAACAGCGGCAGGCCGAAGGCGGCTTCGGCGCGCGCCAGGCGGCGGGCGACGGTGGTCTCGTCGACCCGCAGCCGCTTCGCGGCGCGGGCCAGGTTGCCGCCGCGCGCGATCGCGAGCAGCAAGGGCAGGTCGTTCCAATGGAGATCCGGCATTCCTGCAGGATAGGTCGGCTGGATCCGGCATTTCAATGGCACCTGCCGCTGCTCAGTCTATGGCTGCAGTATCCGGAAGGAGCCGATCTCATGCTGTTCGCGATTCTCTTCGAAGACGATCCGGCCAAGGCGGCCGAGCGGCCGCGCCACATGGCCGCGCACCTGGATTTCCTCGCGGCCCATGCCGCATCCATCCGGGCCGCCGGCCCGCTGCTCACGGCCACGGGGGAGGGCGCCGGCGGTCTCTGGCTGGTCGAGGCAGCGGACCGAGCCATCGCGGAGGCGCTGGTCCGCGCCGATCCCTTCTGGCCAACCGGCCTGCGCCGCTCGGTGCGCGTGCTCGCCTGGCGGCAGGTCTTTGCCGATGGCCGGCGCCGCGCGGAGTGAGCGCCGGAGTCTGGGCGCGGCGCGCCGCCCGCCCTATGCTCGCACCACGGGGCAAGGGGAGGCGGGCGCGTGGCGCGGAGCGTGAAGGTCATCCTGCTCAACGGTGTCGGCAGCGTCGGCAAGAGCAGTATCGCCAAGGCGCTCCAGGAGATCGCCGGGCGGCCGCTGCTGCATGTCTCGATGGATGCCTTCCTCGACATGCTGCCGGCCAGCGCCTTCGGCCGGCCCGAGGGCCTGGTGTTCGAGCGGCTGCGGCTGCAAGGCCACCCCGCCGTCGCGATCCACAGCGGTCCGCTGGTCGAGCGTGCGCTGGCCGGGATGCGGGCCGCCGTCGCCGCCCTGGCGGAGGCCGGCAACGACCTGGTGGTCGACGAGGTCATGCTGGGCGACGAGCCGGCCGACTACGCCCGCCGGCTGACATCGCACCAGCTCTTCACCGTCGGGCTCTTCGCGCCGCTGGCGGTGCTGGAGGCGCGTGAACGGGCGCGCGGCGACCGCCAGATCGGCCTGGCGCGCGGGCAGTTCGACCGGGTGCATGCCGGCCGCCGCTACGATCTCGAGATCGACTGCACCGTGGACTCGCCGCGCGCCAGTGCCGAGCGGATCGCTGCGGCCTGCGGGCTCTAGCCGGGCGGGGCAACGAAAACTGTTCCTGTGGGCGCTGCGAATGCGATAGATAATGCGACTTATTCGCACCATCGGGGGATCGCGTTCGTGAACAGCTTCCAGCCCGCCGCCGAAGCGGCGGACGCCCATCCGCGCGGCACCTGGTTCGATCCTGCGTCCCGCGGGCAGATCCCGCAGGCCCGATTGCTCGAGCGCTTGGCCGGGCATCGCGTCCTGCTGCTCGGCGAGACCCACGACGTGGCCGAGATCCATCGCTGGCAGCTCCACGTCATCGCGGCCCTGCAGGCGCGGCGGCCGACTCTTGCCGTCGGCTTCGAGATGTTCCCGCGCGCCACCCAGCCGTTGCTCGACCGCTGGGTGGCCGGCCACCTGCGGACCGAGGAGTTCCTGGCAGCGGTCGATTGGTTCCGCATCTGGGGATTCGACCCCGAGCTCTACCTGCCGCTCTTTCACTTCTGCCGCCAGCAGCGGGTGCCGATGCTGGCGTTGAACTGCCCGCGGGCGCTGGTCAGCCGTGTCCGCCGGGAGGGTTGGGATGCCATCCCCGAGGCCGAGCGCGACGGTCTCACGCCGGCGGCCCCGCCGACGGCGGCCTATCGCCGATGGCTGGCCCGGCTGATGTCGCGGCTGCGCGAGCGGCCCGTGGTGCTGGACCGGCGCTTCGACGGCTTCCTGGCCGCGCAGCAGACCTGGGATCGGGCGTTCGCCTGCAACATCGCCCGCGCGCTTCAGGGCGAGGCCCCGCCGGAGCTGGTGGTCGGCATCGTCGGGCGCGGCCACCTCGAGCACGGCCACGGCACGCCCTATCAGCTGGGCGACCTCGGGATCTCCGACCACGCCGTCTTCTTGACGACGACGGCGGAGGACGATCCGGAACGGGCACTGGCCGCCGGCATCGCCACCGCGGTCTTCCGGCTCGACGACCCGGAGCCGCCGGCCGGCCGCCCGCCGAAGCTGGGCCTGACGGTCGAGCAGACGGAGGAGGGGCTGCGGATCGGCAGCCTGCAGGCGGACTCGCCGGCGGCGCTCTCGGGCCTGCGGGACGGCGACCGGCTGCTGGCGCTGGCCGGCCGCGTGCCCGCCTCTGCCGCCGAGGTCTGGGGTCTGCTGCGCCGGCTGCCGGCCGGATGCCTGCTGCCGCTCACCGTGTCGCGGGACGGCAGCGAGCTTGCCGTCGTGCCCTCGGTGCCGGCGCCGGCACCGCGTCCGAGCCTGGCTTGAGCTAGGGGGGAGCGCGCCTCTAAGGTGCGCCCCGACGACACGACCCTTGGGGAGCGAGCCATGACGGCCGACGGCAGCGAGTCCTACTTCATCGACGACGAGGCGGCGCTGCGGGCGCTCTATGGCCATGCCGAGGGGTTGGCCCTGCGCAAGTCGATCCCCTTCCTCGACAAGCACGCGCGTGCCTTCATCGCGCTCTCGCCTTTCCTGACCCTGGCCACGCAGTCGGCCACCGGCCGCGCCGACGTCACGCCGCGCGGCGACCCGCCGGGCTTCGTGCGGGTCGTCGACGACAGACGGCTGCTGATCCCCGAACGCTCCGGCAACAACCGCCTCGACAGCCTGACCAACGTGCTGTCGAACCCGGCCGTCGGCCTGCTGTTCCTGATCCCCGGTTTCGACGACACGCTGCGGGTCAACGGCCAGGCGCGCATCACCGCCGACCCCGGCCTGCTGGCGGGGCTGGAGATGCAGGGCAAGGCCCCGAAGTGCGGCCTGCTGGTGACGGTCGAGGAGGTCTTCCTGCACTGCGCCAAGGCCTTCCGGCGCTCCCGCCTCTGGGCCGCCGAGGCGCAGGTGCCGCGCGCGACGCTGCCGGGCCTCGGTCGCATGATCCTGGAGCAGACCGCGGAAGCGCAGAAGATGAGCGAGGCCGAGATCGCCGCGGCCGACGAGGGCCTGGAGTGGCACTATCGCAACCAGCTCTACGAATGAGCGGCCGAGGCGCGGCCCTTTGCGCTTGGAGGGCGGCGGCACGCCTGCGAAAGTGCCGCCGGACACGAGGGGGAGAGGGCGATGCGTAGAGTTGCGATGCTGCTGCTAGTCCTGGTCGCGGGCTGTGCGACCGGGAGCTTCGAGGTGACCGACTACGGCACGGCGGAAGAGTGGGCGCCCTATCAGGGGCAGGGCCAGGGCGAGATCCTCGGCCACGCCGCCCTCAGCAACCACAGCGGCGTGAAGACCTGTGCCGGCTCGGAAGTCGTGGCCTTTCCGGCCACCCCCTCGATGAAGCGCATCATGGCGACGGCGAAGAGCAGCGGCGCCCGCCCGGTCGGAAACTCGCCGAGCTACGTGGTCAAGCGGCTGACGATCTGCGACAGCAAGGGCAACTTCCTGCTGACGGGGCTGCAGCCGGGACCCTGGTTCGTCACCACCGAGGTCGTCTGGAAATCCAGCTTTCTCGACCTGGGCGGCTGGATGGTCGGCGAGGTGACGGTGCCTGCCAGCGGCACGGCGAAACTCCAGCTGACGAACAGCAGCCTGCTGCGCTGACCCGGTGGCCGGCCGGCGCGTCGCCGCCCTGGAGGTGACAGCGGGCCGCTAAAGCGCTATCGCATGCGGCCCCGACACCCATGCGAGTGACATTGTGACCCCCGCCGCCCGCCTGCAGGCTTCCATCGAGCTCTCCGAGGCGATCGCCGCCTCCACCCGCCCGGCCGACGCCGTGGTGGCGGAGTGGCTGCGCGACCGCCGCTTCATCGGCTCGAAGGACCGCCGCTGGCTGACCGAGGCGATCTACAACCGCCTGCGCCACCGCGCCCGCCTCGACTGGTGGCTCGGCCGCCACAGCCTGCCGGCCGACGAACGCAGCCGCGCGCTGGCCGAGCAGATCATCGTCTCGCACCGCCGGATCGGCGAGGTGGCGCAGCTCTGCTCCGGCCAGCGTTTCGGGCCGGAGCCGCTGGCGCCGAAGGAGAAGCAGCGGCTGGAGCGCCTTGAGGGCGCACCGCTCGATCACCGCGAGCAGCCGCCCGAGGTGGCCGGCGAGTGCCCGGCCTGGCTGCTGCCGCTGTTCGGCGCGGAGGGGGCGGAGAGCCTCCGGGCGCTGGCCGCCGAGGCGCCGCTCGACCTGCGGGTGAACGCGCTGAAGGCGACGCGGGAGGAGGCGATCAAGGCGCTGGTGGCGGCTGAGTTGCATCCGCAGCCGACGCCGCTCTCGCCGCTGGGGCTGCGGCTCGAGGGCCGGCCCAACGTCGCCGAGACCGAGGCCTTCAAGGGGGGGCTCGTCGAGCGCCAGGACGAGGGCTCGCAGATTGCCGCGCTGCTGGCCGATGCGCGGCCGGGCCAGCGCGTGGTCGATTTCTGCGCCGGTGCCGGCGGCAAGACGCTGGCCCTGGCCGGTGCCATGGGGAACAAGGGCCAGATCGTCGCCTGCGACGTGCTGGAGAAGCGCCTGCAGCGCGCCGGCGAGCGGCTGCGCCGGGCCGGGGCGCACAACGTCACGCGCCGGCCGCTGTCCAGCCATCGCGACCCCTGGGTGAAGCGCCACAAGGGCGGCTTCGACCGCGTGCTGGTCGACGCGCCCTGCAGCGGCACCGGCGCCTGGCGGCGCAATCCCGACGCCCGCTGGCGCAGCGAGCCCGGCGAGGTCGAGCGCCTGGCCGCCCTGCAGGCCGAGATCCTGGAGAGCGCCTGTCGCCTGGTGAAGCCCGGCGGCCGGCTGATCTACGTCACCTGCTCGCTGCTGCCACTGGAGAACGACCGCCAGGTCGAGCGCTTCCTCGCCGGCCGCGCCGACTTCCGGCTGCTGTCGATCGCCGATCTCTGGCCGGATCTTCTCGGCGGCGGTCCGCCCGAGGGCTGCGGCGCGACCCTGACTCTCCGGCCCGAGCGGCACGGCACCGATGGATTCTTCGTCGCGCTCCTGGAACGCGAGGCCGCCGTGGCCGCGGAGGCGCCGGAGAGCGCCGCGCCAGACGGCGATCCGGTGGCGTGACCGAAACGCTCGCCGTCCGCCCGGCCCGCGCCGAGGAGGCCGAGGCCATCGCCCGGGTCCACGTCGAGACCTGGCGGAGCACCTACGCCGGCCTGGTACCGGACCACTACCTGCTCGGCATGTCGGTCCAGGGCCAGTCCTTCCAGTGGCGCAAGCTGCTGCGGCGCATCGCCGGCGGCGAGCGGCAGGCCGTCCTCGTCGCGGTGACGCCGGAGGGCGAGGTCATCGGCTTCGGCTCCGCCGGCCCCGGACGCGCCGCCGGCCGCGACCGCCAGCCGCCGGCCAGCGGCGAGATCTATACTCTCTACGTGCAGAGCGACTGGCAGGGGCAGGGGGCGGGGCGCGCGCTCCTGCAGGGCCTGCTGGCGGCGCTGGCCGCCGCCGGCCACGAGACGGGCTATCTCTGGGTGCTGGCGGAGAACAACGCGCGCTTCTTCTACGAGCGTGTCGGCGGCCGCCGTGTCGCCGAGCAGGTCGAGCGCTTCGCCGGCAGCGACCTGCTGGAGATCGCCTACCGCTGGGACGGTTTGCAGGCCTGACGGTGGCTGCGCGTTGACACTGCGACGAGCGCTCCGCAGGCTGGCCGGCCCGCCACGGTCGAGCGTCCCGTCATGCCGCACCGCGCACCGCCGCTCGTTCGAGCGTCCCTTGCCGTCCTCGCGCTGATCCTGCCGGGCGCCTGCGCCAACGTCGGCGACCCCGTCGCCGGCGCCCCGGCGCACCATCGCGAGCGCGGCTTCGCCAATCCCTCCGGTGCGCACGGCCCGACTCCCATCGAGTTCCTGCTCGACCGCACGCGCCTGGCGCTGGCCGGTCCGGAGGACTCGCCGGCGCCGGCCCTGCCGGCGGAGCAGGCGGCCGCTCTCTGGAGCGCCTCGGCCCCCGGCGACGCGGTGCAGTGGCTGGGCCACGCGACCGTAAGGCTGCGGCTGGGCGGCGCGGTCCTGCTGGTCGATCCCGCGGCCGCCGACTACGTGACGCCGCTGCCGCCCTTCGGTCCGCCGCGCGCCACGCCGGCGCCGCTGGCGGGACCGGCACCGCGGCGCCTCGACGCCATCCTGATCACCCACGACCACTACGACCACTTCGAACCGGAGACCGTGACCCGCCTGGCGGCGGCCAGCGGCGCCGCCTGCTACATGCCGCTGGGCGTCGCGGCGGGCGAGGGCGCGGACTGTGCCCTGACCGAGCTCGACTGGGGCGAGGGCGCGACGCTTGAGGGCGTGACGATCGCGCTGCGCCCGGCGCAGCACGAGTCGGGGCGCGGCCTTTTCGACCGCGACCGCAGTCTCTGGGGCGCCTGGCTGCTGGAGGCCGGTGGCAGGCGGGTCTACGTCTCCGGCGACAGCGGCTATGGCCCGCACTTCGCGGCGGTCGGCGCGGCGAGCGGCGGGATCGACCTGGCGGTGCTCTCGCTCGGCGGCTACGAGCCGCGCAGCATCAACAGCGGCGTCCACATGGACCCCCGCGAACTGGTCCGTGCCTTCGCCGACCTCGGGGCCCGGCGGGCGGTCATCGTCCACTGGGGCACCTATCCGCTCGGTCTGGAGAGCGGCGGCGAGACGCAGGAGCGCCTGCGCGCCGCCGCCGCCGAGGCCGGGCTGCCGCCCGAGGCCCTGCGCTTCCTCGCCATCGGCGAGACCCTGGCCTTCTGAGACCGGCGCCGGCCTCAGGTCGGCGCCACCCGCTTCTGGGCGTACCAGTCGACCTTGCGGGTCGCCAGCATCAGCGCGGCCAGCAGCAGGAAGAGCGCCAGCGAGCCGGAGAGCAGCGCGAAGTCCTCGCTGGCCAGCGTGACGAAGAGGTAGCCCTTCACCGCTGCCAGTCCGCCCGCGAGCAGCAGCGCCCGCCGCCGCGAGCCGAGCGACCAGCCGAGATAGCTGGCGATCAGCAGGATCGTTGCGGCGCTGGCGGCGAGATAGGCCGGGGCGAAGCCCAGCACCTCGGAGAGCGAGAGCAGCAGCAGGTAGAACAGCGTCTCGGCGGCGCCGACCAGCAGGTACTGCAGCGGGTGCAGCGGCCGCCGCCCGACCACCTCGAAAAGGAAGACCACGGCGAAGACCAGCGCGACCACGAAGAGGGCGTACTTCACCGCTCGCTCGCTCATCAGGTAGCTGTCGACCGGCTGCACCAGCGAGACCCCGAGCGCGGCCTTGCGCAGCGCCCGGAAGGGGTCGCCCTCCAGTTCCGGCGGCGTCAGGTGCCAGGCCGGCGCCAGGCCCTGGGCAATGGCGGAGGCCCGCCACTCGGCGCTGAAGCCCTGCTCGGAGATCCGGCTCTCGCTGGGCAGGCCGGCGCCGCCGAAGGAGGGATGCGGCCAGCTCGAGGCCAGCGTGAGCCGCGTCGTCTCGCCGAGCGGCGCCACCGCGAAGGACTGGCTGCCGTCCAGCGTCAGCGCGAAGGAGACCGCCAGGGCCTTGCCCGGCGCCATGGCGGCGAGCGGTGCCTCCAGCACGCCGCGCCCGGGCAGCAGGCGGCCGGGGCGGAAGCGGGTCGCCTCGCCGGCGGTGCCCTCGATGGCGAGCGGCACCGCGCCGCCGAGGCCGGCGAGGTCGCTGGCGACCAGCAGCAGGCGGGCCTCCTCCCACAGCAGCTGGCGCGGCTGCAGCTGGAAGGCCTCGCTGCCCGGCGGCAGGAAGCGGGCGGTGATGGCGAGTTCGCTGCCGTAGACCAGCGCCTCGAAGAGCCCGCGCCGCCGCAGCTCGGGCGACAGCCGGCCCTCGACGGTGAGCGTCTCCGGCAGCACCAGCGCCAGGCCGCGATTGCCCTTGGCCTCGATCACCGGCACCGCCAGCAGCGGCCCCACCAGGGTCTGCGGCGGCCCCCAGAGCTGGCCGATCTCGCCGACAACGCCCTCCTGCCGCCACTGCCGCTCCTGCACCAGGTCGCGCAGCAGCTCGATCGGCAGCAGGAACAGCAGCATCAGCGCCAGGAGGGCGCAGCCCTTGCGCAGCAGCGGTTGCGCCAGCCAGCCGGGCAGCGGCAGGCGGGGCAGGGGCGGCGGCGTCCTCGCGACGGCCTGCGCAGCGCGGGCCGTAGCGGGTCTGGCCGCTCACGGCGGCCTCGGCCGCCGCGCTGGCCTTGCCCGCTCCGCCGCGGGCAGCCCGCGGCGGCGGCCACCTCCGCCCGTGCGGCCTCCATGGCGGCGGCTAGAACCGCCGTGTCGAAGACGGCTGCGGCGGCGGAGGTGCGGGGTGGGCGAACGCGAAGGGCGGCGCCTGCGGCGGGGCGCCCAGCAGGCGCTGAACATCGTGGAGAAGGCGGCCGGGTTGTCGTAGCCCAGATCGAGCGCGATCGCGGTGACGGCCTCGCCGGCGGCCAGGCGCGGCAGCGCGGCGACGAGGCAGGCCTGCTGCCGCCAGGCGATGAAGCTGAGGCCGGTCTGCTGGCGGAAGCGCCGGGTGAAGCTGCGGCGGCTGAGGCCTAGCGCGGCGGCCCAGGCATCGATCGCGGCATGGGCATCGGGCCGGCGCAGGAAGGCCTGGCAGAGCCGCGCCAGGGCCGCGTCGGCCGGCAGCGGCAGTGCCAGCGGCAGCGCCGGCAGGCGCCGCAGCTCGAGCTGGATCAGCCGCATCAGCGCCTCGCTGCGCTCCGCCGGCTCGTAGGCGACCGGCAGGCGCATCGCCTCGCCGATCAGCCCGCGCATGAAGTCCGGGATCGCCAGCACCTGGCAGTGCGCCGGCATGCCCTCGGTGCCGCCCGGCTCGAAATAGAGGCTGCGCATCCTGACCGGCCCCAGCATGCGCACCTCGTGCACCACCCCGGCGGGGATCCAGAGGCCGCGCTGCGGCGGCATCAGCCAGCGGCCGGCCGGCGTGCCGACCATGACGGCGCCGCTGTCGCTGCTCAGCAGCTGGTGGCGGCGGTGCGCGTGCGGCGCGATCACGTGGCCGTCGGGGTAGTCGTTGGGCAGCGGCACCACCGCGCGCGCGTGCCGTCCTGCAGGAAGCGCTCGACGGGATTGTCGCTGGCGGTCTGCATCGTCTGGCCCACTCTCGTAGATAATAGGCCTGCCTGCGGTGGCAGGCCGCCGGCAGCCTTTCTAGGCTGCATCGGCATTTCGCGCAATTGCCCCGCCGCTCGTCCCGGCCGCGGCGGGCCGCCCCAGAGGATCTCCCCTTGTCGCACGCCGTCCTGCCCCGTCCCGCCGTCGGTGCGCTGTCGCTGCCGGTGCTGCTGGCCGCCAGCCTCTGCCACTTCCTGAACGACATGATGCAGTCGCTCTTCACCGCGACCTATCCGGTCTTCAAGGCCGGCTTCGACCTGAGCTTCGGCCAGATCGGCATGCTGACCCTGGTCTACCAGCTGTCGGCCTCGATCCTGCAGCCGCTGGTCGGGCTCTTCACCGACGCCCGGCCGCAGCCCTATTCCCTGCCGGTCGGCATGGGCTTCTCCATGGCCGGGCTGCTGACCCTGGCCTACGCGCCGAGCTATGGGGTGCTGCTGCTGGGCGGCGCGCTGCTCGGTGTCGGCTCCTCGATCTTCCATCCCGAGAGCTCGCGCCTGGCCCGCGTGGCCTCCGGCGGCGCGCACGGCCTGGCGCAGTCGATCTTCCAGGTCGGCGGCAACCTCGGCACCGCGCTGGGGCCGCTGCTGGTGGCCTTCGTCGTGCTGCCAAGCGGGCAGGCCAGCCTCGCCTGGTTCGCCCTCGCCGCCTTCGCCGGGATGGCGGTGCTGACGACGCTCGGCCGCTGGTACAGCCGCAACGGCCATGCCCGCCCGCTCCGAGCTGTGGAGCCCAGGCCAGCCACCTCATGCTCCGCCACATCGGGGGCGCTGCCGGTGCCGCCTGTGGCCGTGATGCTCGGCCACGCGCTTCTAGTGCTGCTCGCCCTGCAGCTCTCGACACTTCCATGCCAGCTTCGCCTTCTTCTACCTGGTGGAGCGCTGGCCTCCGCGGCGCGGACGCGCAGATCTACCTCTTCGTCTTCCTCGGCGCGGTGGCGGTCGGCACGCTGGTCGGCGGGCCGCTCGGCGACCGGATCGGCCGCCGGAAGGTGATCTGGGGCTCGATCCTCGGCGTGCTGCCCTTCACCCTGCTGCTGCCGCACGTCGGGCTCGGCGCGACCATCCTGCTGAGCGTGGTGATCGGCCTGGTGATCGCCTCGGCCTTCTCCGCCATCGTGGTGTATGCGCAGTCGCTGCTGCCCGACCGCATCGGCATGATCTCCGGCCTGTTCTTCGGCTTCGCCTTCGGGCTCGGCGGGCTCGGCGCGGCGGCTGCTGGGCCTGCTGGCCGACGCCACCAGCGTGGCCACGGTCTACCAGCTCTGCGCCTTCCTGCCGGCGCTGGGCATCCTGGCCGCCCTGCTGCCGGAGACCGAGCGGCGGGTGGCGGCGGGCCTGACGCTCCGCCCCTGCCATCGCGCCCGCCGCATCTGGACTCTTCCCGGCCTGCGTGGCTATCTCGCCGCCATGCCAAACGACGCGACTCAACTGCCCCCAGGACAGAGCCCGCCCGGCGGACCTGCCCGCGCCCTGAGCCGCGATGCCGATCCTGATCCTCGACCTCGGAAGCGCAGGTGACCAGCTCATCGCGCGCCCCCCCTCCTGTTTTCCGCCTGCGCGAGGCCGAGGGGTCTACTGCGAGATCCAGCCCTTCAACAACGCGCCCGAGGAGCGCATCCGCGCCTTCGCGCCCAAGGGCATCGTGCTCTCCGGCGGCCCGGCCTCGACCACCGCCACCGAGAGCCCGCGCGCGCCGGAGCATGTCTTCGGGGCGCCGGCCTGCCGGTCCTCGGCATCTGCTACGGCGAGCAGCTCATGGCCGCCCAGCTCGGCGGCCAGGTCGAGCCCTCCGACCACCAGGAGTTCGGCCGCGCCTTCGTCGAGATCACCGAGGAGACGGCGCTGACCCGCGGCGTCTGGAACCGCGGCGAGAAGCACCAGGTCTGGATGAGCCACGGCGACCGCGTCGTGGTGCTGCCGCAGGGCTTCAAGGTGGTGGGCGTCAGCGAGGGCGCGCCCTTCGCCATGGTGGCCGACGAGGCGCGCCGCTTCTACGGCGTGCAGTTCCACCCCGAGGTGATGCACACCCCCGACGGCGCCAAGCTGCTGGCCAACTTCGTCAAGGAGATCTGCGACTGCTCCGGCGACTGGACCATGGCCGCCTTCCGCCAGCAGGCGGTCGAGGCCATCCGCGCCCAGGTCGGCAGTGGCAAGGTCATCTGCGGCCTCTCGGGCGGCGTCGACTCCTCGGTCGCCGCGGTGCTGCTGCACGAGGCGATCGGCGAGCAGCTCACCTGCATCTTCGTCGACCACGGCCTGCTGCGCGCCGGCGAGGCGACGCAGGTGGTCGAGCTCTTCCGCCACCACTACAACATCCCGCTGGTCCACAAGGACGCCAGCGAGCTCTTCCTCGGCCGCCTGGCCGGCATCGAGGACCCGGAGCAGAAGCGCAAGATCATCGGCGCCGCCTTCATCGAGGTCTTCGACGAGGAAGCGCGCAAGGTCGGCGACGCGCAGTTCCTGGCGCAGGGCACGCTCTATCCCGACGTGATCGAGAGCGTCTCCTTCACCGGCGGCCCCAGCGTCACCATCAAGAGCCACCACAACGTCGGCGGCCTGCCGGCGCACATGAAGCTGAAGCTGGTCGAACCCTTGCGCGAGCTCTTCAAGGACGAGGTGCGCGCGCTCGGCCGCGAGCTCGGCCTGCCCGACAGCCTGGTCGGCCGCCATCCCTTCCCGGGCCCGGGCCTGGCCATCCGCATCCCTGGCCCGGTCAGCCGCGAGAAGGCCGACATCCTGCGCAAGGCCGACGCCATCTACATCGAGGAGATCCGCAAGGCCGGCCTCTACGACGCCATCTGGCAGGCCTTCGCGGTGCTGTTGCCGGTGAAGACGGTGGGGGTGATGGGCGACGCGCGGTCGTATGATCACGTGCTGGCGCTGAGGGCCGTGACCAGCACGGACGGCATGACGGCGGAGAGCTATGCCTTCGATCACGCCTTCCTGGCGGACGTGGCGACGCGGATCATCAACGAGGTGCGGGGGGTGAACCGGGTGGTGTATGATGTGACGAGCAAGCCGCCGGGGACGATTGAGTGGGAGTGAAAGTGAGATGAATCCATCGCACCGGCATACTTGATGGTGCTCTCTCTGGCGACGGGCTCTCTCTCTCTCTCTCTCTCTCTCTGTGATTTACCCTTTGTCAGCTTTGATCCTGGCGAATTTGATTGAGACCGATGCATCGCCCTTGGTGACCAGACCGACGCTAAGGCCTGCCTCGATCCCGACATTGAATTCGATCTCGGAGAGTTCAAACTGTGGGGTAGCCTCGACGACTGATGACTGGCAGGCGAGTTTCGTCAGTTTCGTGATAACTTGCTCCCAAATCCGCGCGAGATCGTCGATCCGCTCGACGACAGCACCGCCGCGGGCATGGGGGGTCACTTTGAATGGGCCATCTTCTGCGTCGGTGAGCGTCTGCGGCTCCGGCCCGACAATCGTCACTTGAAATCGCTCAGTCATGATAATTCCCCTGGAGATCGCGCGCACCAAGAATATCGGCCGCCTGTTTGAGATCGAGAGCGAAACCATAGGTCACAAAGACATTCTCTGGGTCTTCGCAAGCCGTTTCACCAAGATACATGCCGATCAATTCTTTATGCTCGTCCGGATAAGGCGATGAGGCGATCAGTGACCCGCTGTCCCCAGGAAAGCCGTGTTTTTCGGTCAGAAAATGCTTGGGCATGGCGGCGCTCTTGATCTGCGAGGGAGTGGATGCTGATGCCATCACTGTGCAGGGGATCATCCCGCTTTGGCCAAGGTGAAGATGGACGGTTTCACCCTCGATCGCGGCTCGCAGTGCTCCTGGGGGAGGGCATCTATAGTGTGGACATCCACAAGGCAATCTTACGCTAGCGGCATCGATCAAGCCCGGGGCACTTCGCAGCATCCGTGCTGCATAGCCGCAATTCGAGCAATGGAGCGGTACACGCTCGCCTCTCCGATACCTCTGGACAACATGCCTCGCGGTGATGCCGCAAGCATGGCCGTGCTCGTCATCGTAGACTGCTGAGATGCAGCCATCTGAGTAGGCCGGACCATGGAGGTTAAATGAAGCGACAACTTCCCGGATCGGCGCGTGCAGCCGATCGTGCTCCAGTGGTATTGTTGAGAGATAGGTTTCCGGCTTAGACGAACCACGCAACAAGAGGGCGCCAAACTGAACCCCCTCGACGACGGGGAAACTAGGATCAACCGGCGACTCATACGGACGAGTTACCCGGAAGATGCCGGTCGTGATGAAGCCGGATTGGTCCATGAGTTCGCCGAGACGGCCTTTGTCGGCTTCGGCCCGCAGCCGCCAGCGCAGATACGCACTCCAGGTGCTGATCCAATGCTGGGGTTCTTTCAACGACCGATCAGGTAGATCCTCCCGTCGGAAATCGTCTTCAGGAAATCGGTTGGGCACAAGTTGTTGCAGAACTTCTTGATCAATCATCGTTTAACCCCGCATTCGTTGCTCTATCTTGTTTGTTGCTGGAGGAAAAGGTTGATTGGTTTTTTATGCGAGTTGTATCGTCTGTCCATTGTACTGAGACAACTCTAGAATCGATAGGCATGACGCAGATTGTTCGCATAGATCTCAGTCTCGCGATATAATAGCACAGGCCGATTCGCTAACGCTATGGCTAGAAACACCATTTTCATTTGCCACGCCACTCCCGAAGACAACGACTTCGCTCGTTGGCTTGGCGCCCGACTTACTGGCCATGGTTACAAGGTGTGGGCTGACATGTTCGGCCTTAAAGGCGGTACGCCATTCTGGAACACGATCGAGGACGCGCTTCGGGCGCACGCCTGCAAAGTTATCTTCGTTGCCTCCAAAGCGAGCGTCGATCCACAGCGGCAGGGCGTGCGCAATGAGCTATCCGTGGCTGATGCCATTCGCAAGGCATTAGGCGACCCGGCATTTATCATCCCTGTCCGCCTTGACGACGTGGGTTTTGGCGACTTTCCAATCTTGGTCCACCAGCTAAACGCCATCGATTTCAGCCATGGCTGGGGCGCAAAGCTGATCGAGTTGTTAGATACGCTTGAGACCGCTAAGGTTTTCCGCACAGACAGCGACCAAACACAAGAGTTCGAGCGATGGCGCCAGGATGCTGTAGCAACGGCCGCCTCTGTGAGTATCGAGCAGGAGCCAGTCCTAACCAGCCTGTTGCCAGTCAACTCTTTGCCGGCAGAGGTTCGCTATCTCAGGCACGAAGCGGATTACGCCGCGGTTGCGGCAGCGTTACGTTCGAGCGGACTACCATTCGCGCAGTCTTATCGGCTGCTGATCACCTTTGCAGACATCGACTCGATCAACGCCGCCCTGTCGACGGCCACCGTGTTCGAGCAGCGAGCGGTGGTGTCCCTGCAGGATTTTCTCTCCGGAGACACCCCCGAGGTCACTTCACCCAACCGCAATGATGCTCATAACATAGCCACTGCGCTGCTACGCCAACACGTGGAACGCTACTTGCTCGTACGCGGCCTGAAAGAGCTGCCGCAACGTTTTGGCAGCGCCTACTACTTTCCCAATGGCTTGGTCGCCAGTAACAAGGTCCCCTATACGGCCGCATCGGGGCGCCGGACCAACAAGAACGTCGTCGGTCGCAGCGAGAGAAACAAGGTCTACTGGCATCTGGCGATGAAGGTGAACGTGGTTCTCGGCCCGCCCGCATTCGTCCGCTTCAAACCCTACGTCGCCTTTTCGCACGACGGTCAGTCGGCTATCACCGACCCGAAGCGGACTTCGCCTATCCGTCGCCGATTCTGCAGAAACTGGTGGAATCAGCACTGGCGGCAGCTTCAAGAGGCCTTCGTGGTTTGGCTGGCGAATGACACGGCAGAGTGCGCGATCCCGCTGGATGGGTCTCAGAGCCTAGTGTTGGCCGGTAAGCTCCTCCAACTGACGGCAGAGCGTCACATCGTCGGAGATCTCCAATTCCAGGATGAAGCTGAGGAGCCGAGTGAGCCTGAGGATGATGAGGGCGTTGGTTTCGATGCCGACCTCGAAGAGGGGGCGACGAGTGACCGACTGGATCATGGCGCACATTGAAGAGCCTTTGCTCAGCTTCGGCTTCAACCAAAGGACAGAGCACCCCAAGGACGGTTTGTTCCTCTATGGACCGCCAGCTTCCAACCAGAATCCCGCGCGAATGGACGTTGGTGTCATAGGCACGGCTGAGGGTATCCGACGATACGAAACCTGGGTAACGGCCATGTCTGGAACCATCGCGGCACCGGAGACAGGTCGCCAAGAAAACAAAAGCTTATGGCCTGGATTCGAAGCTACATTCGGAGTTCCATGGCCGGCCAAGCCATTCGCGACTATCGCCATTGATGGCAACGTCCTCAGTAACCGGATCAGGACCGAGGATCGCCATGAGGCGATTTTCAAGGCTGTTGACGTCTACAGCGACGCCCTACGGAAATATCTGAGAGAAGAAGAAGCGCGGCCCCAGTTCTGGTTCGCCGTTGTCCCTGAGGAGGTCTTTCGCTTCGGCCGGCCAAAATCAGTTGTGCCAAAGGACCAGCGTGTGAAGTCAACGGGCTCCCTCGGTCGCAAGGCCGCGAAGTCAATCCTGTCCAAAGGGTCGTTGTTCATTGAGGAGATGGAAGCGGCTGTCCTGTATGAATACGAGCTCAATTTCCACAATCAGCTGAAAGCTCGACTTCTCGACACTGGCCAAGTCCTGCAAGTGGTGCGGGAGACCACCTTGACACCCACGGAGTTCGAAGAAGGGATGCGACGATCGCTTCAGGATTCGGCTTCAGTGGCCTGGAACCTCGCCACAACCAGCTTTTACAAGGCGGGCGGCCGGCCCTGGAGGGTAGCCGATGTGCGCGAGGGCGTTTGCTACGTCGGTCTGGTCTTCAAGAGGATTGAGAACACTAAGGGCCGCGACAACGCTTGCTGCGGTGCTCAGATGTTCCTGAACTCAGGAGAGGGTGTCGTGTTCAAAGGTGCAGTCGGACCTTGGTACTCCGAGAGCGACGACAGTTTCCATCTCAACCGTGAGCGAGCGGCTGAGCTGATGAAGATGGTGATCTCGTCCTACGAAGAAATGCATGGAAAGCCGCCGACGGAGTTGTTCATTCACGGCAAGACCTGGTTCGACAAGGACGAGTGGGAGGGCTTCCAGTCCACCGTCCCGGCTAGCACCAAACTCGTGGGAATTCGTATCAGGCGCCAGAACGAGCTGAAACTCTTTCGCTATGGATCGAAACCAGTGTTGCGCGGAACCGCGATCATTATCTCTGACCGTAGGGCTTACCTTTTTGACTACAGGTTTCACGCCCCGATTGAACACCTATCCTGGCCGTGAAGTCCCGAATCCCTTAACTGTCGACATTGTCAATAGCGAGGCAAATCTGCGCCAAGTGCTCAGCGACCTGCTGTCGCTGACCAAGCTCAACTTCAACAATGCGGGGTTTGCTGATGGTCTGCCAGTGACGTTGAGGTTCGCTGATCTGGTTGGTGAAATCTTGACGGCGGGCCCGACAGAGGTGGTAGCGCCCTTGCCATTCAAGTTCTACATCTAGCCGGGTCAGGCGATTTCTCTGACGTTGGCTCCATTGTCCTTGCTGTCAGAGATCCCTTCGGGCGCTACGGCAGATTTCGCCCTACCAACAAACATTGATCGGTTCACCGTCGCTCCCGCATCGATACGAGATTCCGTTTACTCCAGCTTGAAAGACCACAGGTCATTGCCGTCAATCTGCTGACGGTCCGTTTTTCAGGGAACGGCTCACCAGAAGGGCTGCATGGAGACACATAGGTTCTTGTGTTCGGCTGCTCCGAACGCATATCGGCTGGCGGAGGCCGTCTGCCCCCCTCACACCTTTCGCACCGCCCCCTTCGCCGCGCTGGTCGCGAAGGCCGCGTAGGCCTTCAGCGCCGTGCTGACCTTCCGCTGCCGCCCCTTCGGCTTCCACGCATCCGCGCCCTTGGCTTCCATCGCCGCCCGCCGCGCGTCCAGCACCGCCTCGTCCACCGCCAGGCGCACGCTGCGGCCGGGGATGTCGATCTCGATCCGGTCCCCCGGCTCGACCAGCGCGATCAGCCCGCCCTCGGCGGCCTCCGGGCTCACATGCCCGATCGAGAGCCCCGAGGAGCCGCCGGAGAAGCGGCCGTCGGTGATCAGCGCGCAGGCCTTCCCCAGGCCCTTCGACTTGAGGTAGCTGGTGGGATAGAGCATCTCCTGCATGCCGGGGCCGCCCTTCGGCCCCTCGTAGCGGATCACCACCACGTCGCCGGCCGCCACCGCGCCGCCGAGGATGCCGACCACCGCCGCGTCCTGGCTCTCGAAGACCTTGGCCGGGCCGGCGAAGACCAGGATCGAGTCGTCGACGCCGGCGGTCTTCACGATGCAGCCGTCCAGGGCCAGGTTGCCCTGCAGCACCGCCAGGCCGCCGTCCTTCGAGAAGGCGTGCTCGGCGTCGCGGATCACGCCGCCCGCGCGGTCGAGGTCGAGCTCCTTCCAGCGGCGCGCCTGGCTGAAGGCGACCTGGGTCGGCACGCCGCCGGGCGCGGCGCGGTAGAAGCTGGTGACGCTCTCGCTGGCGGTGCGGCGCACGTCCCAGCGCTCCAGCGCCTCGCCCAGGGTGGCGCTGTGCACCGTGGGGCAGGAGCTGTCGAGCAGGCCGGCGCGCTCCAGCTCGCCGAGGATCGCCATGATGCCGCCGGCGCGGTGCACGTCCTCCATGTGGCACGTCCGCCTTCACCGGCGCGACCTTGCAGAGGCAGGGCACGCGGCGCGACAGGCGGTCGATGTCCTCCATGGTGAAGTCCAGCTCCGCCTCGTGGGCGGCGGCCAGCAGGTGGAGGACCGTGTTGGTCGAGCCGCCCATGGCGATGTCCAGGCTCATGGCGTTCTCGAAGGCGGCGAAGGAGGCGACGGAGCGCGGCAGGACCGAGGCGTCCTCCTGCTCGTAGTAGCGCCGCGCGATGTCGACCACCAGGCGGCCGGCCTCGCGGAATAGCCGCTCGCGGTCGGCGTGGGTGGCCAGCACCGAGCCGTTGCCGGGCAGCGACAGGCCGAGCGCCTCGGTCAGGCAGTTCATCGAGTTGGCGGTGAACATGCCGGAGCAGGAGCCGCAGGTCGGGCAGGCCGAGCGCTCGATGGCGGCGACGTCGCTCGTCGGACACCCTGTCGTCGGCGGCGGCGACCATGGCGTCGACCAGGTCGAGCGCCACCTCCTTGCCCTTCAGCACCACCTTGCCGGCCTCCATCGGCCCGCCGGAGACGAAGACCGTCGGGACGTTGAGCCGCAGCGCCGCCATCAGCATGCCGGGCGTGATCTTGTCGCAGTTGGAGATGCAGACCATGGCGTCGGCGCAGTGCGCGTTCACCATGTACTCGACCGAGTCGGCGATCAGCTCGCGCGAGGGCAGGCTGTAGAGCATGCCGTCGTGGCCCATGGCGATGCCGTCGTCGACCGCGATGGTGTTGAACTCCTTGGCCACGCCGCCGGCCGCCTCGATCTCGCGCGCCACCAGCTGGCCCAGGTCCTTCAGGTGGACGTGGCCCGGCACGAACTGGGTGAAGGAGTTGACCACCGCGATGATCGGCTTGCCGAAGTCGCCGTCGCCCATGCCGGTCGCCCGCCAGAGGGCGCGCGCGCCGGCCATGTTGCGGCCGTGGGTCGAGGTGCGGGAGCGATAGGCGGGCATGGCGTCTCTCCGGGCTGGGATCCGGCGGCCATTCTGGCAAAGACCGCCCGCCCGCACACCCGGCCGCCGCTCAAGGCCCTGCACGCTGAGCGCATGGCTGGGGGCGGGGGGCGTGTGGATCGCGGCCCCTGGCCCCTCCTTCGAGACGCCCTGCTGTCGCAGGGCTCCTCAGGATGAGGCCGCGCCGATGGCGAACAGAAGCTGCGCCCTCATCCTGAGGAGCCGCCACCGGCGGCGTCTCGAAGGATGGGCCAAGGGGCGAGCGGCCCGAACCCCGCGCCGTTACCCTCTCCCCCTTGCGGGAGAGGGTTGGGGTGAGGGGGGTAGGTCGGGGACCTTGCGCCGGCATGAGGTCCTGGCCCCCATCCTTCGAGACGCGACGCTGGCGCGCCGCTCCTCAGGATGAGGCTGTGCCGATGGCGAGCAGAAGCTGCGCCTTCATCCTGAGGAGCCGCCACCGGCGGCGTCTCGAAGGATGGGCCAAGGGGCGAGCGGCCCGAACCCCGCGCCGTTACCCCCCTCTCCCCCTTGCGGGAGAGGGTTGGGGTGAGGGGGGTAGGTCGGGGACCTTGCGCCGGCATGAGGTCCTGGCCCCCATCCTTCGAGACGCGACGCTGGCGCGCCGCTCCTCAGGATGAGGCTGTGCCGATGGCGAACAGAAGCTGCGCCCTCATCCTGAGGAGCTGCCACCGGCGGCGTCTCGAAGGATGGGCCAGGGGCTCGCGGGAAAAGTCCGGGGTCGGACCCGCCGCCTCCGAACCGCGCTACTCCGCCGCGGCCGCCTTGTCGCGCTTCGGCAGCACCCAGCCGGGGCGTACGAAGTGGCAGGTGTAGCCGTTGGGATAGCGCAGCAGATAGTCCTGGTGCTCCGGCTCGGCCTGCCAGAAGGGGCCGACCGGCGCGAGCTCGGTCACCACCCGGCCGGGCCAGAGGCCGGAGGCCTCGACGTCGGCGATGGTGTCTTCGGCCACGGCCTTCTGCGCCTCGTCCAGGTAGAAGATGGCCGAGCGGTAGGCCGCGCCGCGGTCGTTGCCCTGGCGGTCCTTGGTCGTCGGGTCGTGGATCTGGAAGAAGAACTCCAGCAGCGCGCGGAAGCTGGTGCGCGCCGGGTCGAAGGCGATCTCGATCGCCTCGGCGTGGGTGCCGTGGTTGCGGTAGGTGGCATGGGGCACCTCGCCGCCGCTGTAGCCGACCCGCGTGCGCAGCACGCCGGGCAGCCGGCGGATCAGGTCCTGCATGCCCCAGAAGCAGCCGCCGGCCAGCACGGCCAGCTCTTCGCCGGGCCGCCGGTCGAGCGTGCCGGGGGCGATGTTCGGTGTCGTCATCGCGGGTCCTCCACCTGGTCGAGATAGTCGCCGTAGCCCTCGGCCTCCATGTCGTCGCGGTGCACGAAGCGCAGCGAGGCCGAGTTGATGCAGTAGCGCAGGCCACCCTGATCCGGCGGCCCGTCGGGGAAGACGTGGCCGAGGTGGCTGTCGCCGTGGGTCGAGCGCACCTCGGTGCGGATCATGCCGAGCGAGCCGTCGCGCAGCTCCTGCACGTGCGCCGGCTCGATCGGCCTGGTGAAGCTCGGCCAGCCGCAGCCGGAGTGGTACTTGTGCGAGGAGGCGAAGAGCGGCTCGCCGGAGACCACGTCGACGTAGATCCCCGGCTCCTCGTTGTCGAGGTGCTCGCCGGTGCCCGGGCGCTCGGTGCCGCTCTGCTGCGTCACGCGATGCTGTTCCGGGGTGAGCTTCGCCAGTGCCTCGGGCGTCTTGCGGTAACGGGTCTTGCTGTCCTGCATGGGGGCCTCCTGTCGCGGACCCCTAATGTCGTGCGTCGGCGCGGGGCCTGCAAGCCGCCGCCGCTTCAAGCCGCCGTGACCGCGGCGTCACCGGCGCGACGACAAGGCTGCTCAGTGGCGGCTGAGGTACTTCATGCCGCTGTCGCACATGACGGTGACCACCGTGGCCGCCGGCCCCAGGGTCTTCGCCAGGCGCAGGGCGGCGACCAGGTTGGCGCCGCTCGAGGTGCCGGCGAAGAGGCCCTCCTCGCGGGCCAGGCGCCCGGCCATGGCGGCCGCCTCGGCGGTCGAGACCCGCTCGATGCGGTCGGCCAGCCCGGCCTGCCAGAGCGGCACCACGAAGCCGGCGCCGATGCCGTCGATGCGGTGCGCCCCCGGCGGGCCGCCGGAGAGCACCGCCGATTCCGCCGGCTCGACCGCCACCACGGCGACCCGCGGGTGGTGGCGGCGCAGCGTCTCGGCGATGCCGCGCAGCGAGGCGGCGGTGCCGACCGACTGCACGAAGCCGTCGACCCGCCCGCCGCTCTGCTGCCAGATCTCCTCCGCCATGGCGCGGTAGGCGGCGAGCTGGTCGCGGTTGCGCATCTGGTCGGTCCAGTAGGCGCCGCTCCCGGCCGCCACCACGCGGGCGGCCTCGATCATGTCGCGCGTCAGCGTCTCGGTCATGCCGCCGCCCTCGCTCGGCAGCACCTGCAGCGTCGCGCCCAGCGCCGCCATGTGCGCCAGCTTCTCGGCGGCGAAGGCGTCGGAGGTGACGATGTGCAGCGGGTGGCCCTTGACCGCGCAGACCAGGGCCAGCGAGACGCCGGTGCTGCCGCCGGTGTACTCGACCACGGCGCCGCCGGGCGGCAGGCGCCCGTCCGTCGCCGGCGCCTCGATCATCGCCAGCGCCATGCGGTCCTTCATGCTGCCGGTCGGGTTCTCGCTCTCGATCTTCAGCAGCACGCGCGCGCTGCCGGCCGGCACCAGGCGGCGGAGCGGCAGCAGGGCGGTGCGGCCGATGCGGTCGAGGATCGTTGCGGGTGCTGCGTCCATCTGGGAGTCCCGGCTGGTCCTTTCCATGTAGCTACAATAAATGTATATACATAGATCTCATGAGCACCGCGAAGCAACCGCGAAAGACCCTGCGCCGCGACGCCCGCGCGCTGGTCGGGGACTGCGCCGGCTGGAACAGCCGCCTGGCGGCGCGGCGCATCGGGCAGTACCTCGACCGCGCCCTGGCCGGGACCGGGCTGACGGCGTCGCAACTCGGCCTGATGGCGCTGATCGCCACCGTCGAGGACGACAGGATGGCGGCCCTGGCGCGCCGCGCCGGGCTGGAGCCGTCGACGCTCTCGCGCAACCTGCGCACCCTGGAGACCGCCGGCCTGGTCGAGATCGCGGTGGTCGAGCGAGACCTCCGGCGCCGCGCGGTCTGGCTGACCGAGGCCGGCGCCCGCCGGCTCGAGGCGGCGATCCCGCTCTGGCGCGCCGCGCAGGCGCGGCTGGCGGCGGGCGTCTCAGCCCTGGCCGGCCGCCTCGCGGCGGAGACCGAGGCGCTGCTGCCCGAGGGGACGCCATAGTTGCTCTCTCGCAAAACGTTTGCGGTCTCTCGTCGCGCTGTCCCTGCTAGTCTCGAGGGACGATCCACCGGCCGGCAGCAGGGAGGTCCGTCGTGGCAGTGAGAGAGCGTGGCCCCGTGCGCGTCGGGGTGGGCGGCTGGACCTTCGCGCCCTGGCGCGGGGTCTTCTATCCCGATGACCTGCCGCAGAAGCGGGAGCTGGAGTACGCCAGCCGCCAGCTCACCTCGATCGAGGTGAACGGCACCTACTACGGCTCGCAGAAGCCCGAGACCTTTCGCAGGTGGCACGAGGAGACGCCGGACGATTTTGTCTTCGCGCTGAAGGCGCCGCGCTTCGCCACCAACCGCAAGCTCCTGGCCTCGGCCGGTGACTCGATCGAGCGCTTCTTCGCCAGCGGCGTTGCCGAATTGAAGGCGAAGCTCGGGCCGATCAACTGGCAGTTCGCCACCACCAAGAGATTCGACGCCGAGGACTTCGACGCCTTCCTCGCCCTGCTGCCGAGGAAGGTCGGGGGGCGGGCGATCCGCCACGCCGTCGAGGTACGCCACCCCAGCTTCCGCGATCCGGCCTTCGTCGCGCTCGCCCGGAAGCACGGCGTGGCCGTCGTGGTGGCCGGAGACAGCGAGCACCCGCTGATCGCCGACGTGACGGCGCCCTTCGTCTACCTCCGCATCATGGGCACGACGGCGAAGGCCAAGGCCGGCTACGGCCCCGGGGCGCTCGACGCCTGGGCCGGGCGCGCGCGCCTCTGGGCCGGCGGCGAGGCGCCGGCCGACCTGGAGACGGTGACGCCGGGGGCACCGCCCGCCGCCAAGGCCCGCGCGGTCTTTCTCTACGTCATCGGCGGCCACAAGGAGCGCAATCCGGCCGCCGCCCGGGCCTTGATCGCGCGGCTGGCGGCGTCGGACAAGGGGCGGTGAGGGCGGCGGTCCTCAAGGCCCGGCCGCCGATCGCCGACCCGGCGGTCGGTGCCGTCTTCGCCGGTTACCCGGCGGGCTTGCGCGGCCCGCTGCTGGCGCTGCGGCGACTGATCCTGGAGACCGCCACCGCGACGCCGGCTGTCGGTGCCGTCACCGAGACGCTGAAGTGGGGCGAGCCGGCCTATCGGCCGCAAAGGCCGCGAACCGGCACGACCCTGCGCATCGCGCCGCTGCGAGGCCGTCCCGACCGCTATGGGCTCTTCGTCAACTGCCGCACCACGCTGCTCGAGGACTTCCGCCAGCGCTATCCGGGGCAGTTTCGCTTCGAGGGCTCGCGCGCGCTGCTGTTCGCCGCTGCGGAGCCGCCGCCGGCCGAGGCGCTGCGCCACTGCATCGCGTTGGCCCTGACCTATCATCTGCGCGACTAGGGAGAGGAGGATCGCGATGGCCAAGCCCGCGACGGTGACGATCTACGGCATCAGGAACTGCGACACCATGAAGAAGGCGCGCGCCTGGCTCGCCGCCGCCGGCATCGAGGCCGCCTTTCACGACTACAAGCTCCAGGGACTCGAGCGCCGGCGCCTCGAAGGCTGGGTGCGGCGTGCCGGCTGGGAGCGCCTGCTGAACCGCGCCGGCACGACCTTCCGCAAGCTGCCGGAAGCGGAGCGCGCCGATCTCGACGAAGCCAGGGCCATCGCGCTGATGCTGGCGCAACCCGCGATGATCAAGCGCCCGGTGCTGGAGGCCGGCGGCAGCCTGCTGGTCGGCTTCAAGCCGGCCGACTACGCCGCGGCCCTGGGCTAGGCGCCCTTGGCCGCTCGACCCGCGGCAAGTCTCTTGACGATCTCCCAGGCCCCGTATTAGTAAACCGGACGGTTACGTATTTGCCTGGTGCTGCAGCGGAAGCGGTGCAGCCAGCAGAGGAGCTGTCCCATGGAGATCGTCCCCTACCTCAGCTTCAACGGCCGCGCCGCGGAAGCGATGAAGTTCTATGCCAAGGTGCTCGACGCCAAGATCGAGGAGATCCTGACCTTCGGCGAGGTGCCCGACATGGGCAGCGAGTGTTCTGCCGAGATGAAGCATCTCGTCGCCCACGTGCGGCTCAATGTCGGCGGCCAGCGCCTCATGGCCTCCGACACCCCGGCCGATCACTACAGCACGCCGCAGGGGACCCAGGTCTGCCTGCAGATCGCCGACCCGGCCGAGGCAGAGCGCGTCTTCAGCGGCCTCTCCGAGGGCGGCCAGGTGGTCATGCCGCTGTCCGAGACCTTCTGGGCGCAGAAGTTCGGCATGCTGGTCGACCAGTTCGGCACGCCCTGGATGGTGAACTGCGAGAAGAGGGAGCGCGGCTGACCGCCGCTCGCCAGGGGCGGGCGAGCCGCAGCGAGAGTCGCGGCGGCCGCCGTCGCTTCACCGCCCCCGGGGACAAGGGGGGCCTGTCAGAGGAGGGATGACGATGAGCGAACACTCGGCCAAGCACGGCAGCTTCACCCTTGAGCGCCGCATCGCGGCGCCGCCGGAGCGCGTCTTCGCCGCCTGGGCGGACCCGGCGGCGCGAGAGCGCTGGTTCGTGAAGGCGGAGGGCTGGGAGATGTCCGAATATCACCAGGACTTCCGGATCGGTGGCCGCGAGCATGGCCAGTTCCGGCGCAAGGCCGGCGAGCCGACCTATGCCAACGAGTGCTACTTCGCCGACATCGTGCCCGGCCGGCGGATCGTCTTCAGCTACACCATGGACTGCGACGGCCGGCGGATTTCCGTCTCGCTCTCGACCGTCACCCTGGAGGCCGATGGCGGGGCGACGCGCCTGCGCTATACCGAGCAGGCGGTCTATCTCGACGGCCTCGACCAGGAGGCCTACCGCGAGGAGGGCTGGCGCGACCTGCTCGATCGCTTCGAGGCCGAGGTCGTACAGTCCGCCTGATCGCTCCGCCCTGGAGCGGCTTTCCTGCGTATCCCTCTTGCGCTGAGCGCGCCGCGTCGCCAGTAGTGATGGCGGACCGCAGGATAGGGATCTTCGATGGACGAGCTGCTTGCGCTTCTTTCCAGTGCCGACGCCTGGGCTTCGCTGCTGACCTTGACGGCGCTCGAGATCGTTCTCGGCATCGACAACATCATCTTCCTCTCGATCGTCTCGCAGAAGCTGCCGCCGGAGCAGGCGCGTCTTGCCCGGCGTCTCGGCCTCGCCCTGGCGCTGATCGGGCGCATCGCGCTGCTCTTCTCGCTGACCTGGATCATCGGGCTGGTCGATCCGGTCTTCAGCCTGTTCGGCCAGGAGGTCTCCTGGCGCGACGTGGTGTTGCTGCTGGGCGGCCTCTTCCTCATCGCCAAGGGCACGATGGAGATCCATCACACGATGGAAGAGGCGGAGGAGCCGCACGGCGGCGGCAAGGGCCGCGCCTTCCTCTCCGTGATCCTGCAGATCCTGGTGCTGGACATCGTCTTCTCCTTGGACTCCGTGCTGACCGCGGTCGGCATGGCCGACGATCTGCCGGTGATGATCACCGCCGTGGTGATCGCCATGATCGTGATGCTCTTCGCCTCCGAGCCGCTCTCCGCCTTCGTGAACCGCCATCCGACCGTGAAGATGCTGGCGCTGGCCTTCCTGCTGCTGGTCGGCATGGCGCTGGTGGCGGACGGCGTGCACGTCCACATCCCGCGCGGCTATCTCTACTTCGCCATCGCCTTCTCGGTGACGGTGGAGGCGCTGAACCTCTGGGCCGCCGCCCGGCGCAAGCGGCGCCGTGCCGCCCAGGCCGAGGTTGGCCAGTGAGATGCTGAGCCGCCTGTTCGGCCGCACCCGCTCGCTGCAGCAGCTCAACCGGGCGCTGGGTGAGGTCGGGCTGGTGGCCGACGGCTTCCAGGAAGCGGCCCGC
This sequence comes from uncultured Alphaproteobacteria bacterium, assembly GCA_942492185.1. Lineage (GTDB taxonomy): Bacteria > Pseudomonadota > Alphaproteobacteria > Kiloniellales > JACOMY01 > CALOEA01. The sequence continues at coordinate 2,396 of CALOEA010000055.1, read as the reverse complement.
CTGACCTTGATCCGGCTGGTGAAGGAGGCCCAGGGCCTGCCGCAGCGCGGCGAGCCCTCCGGCGAGGCGGCGGCGCGGCTGCAGGCGGCGCTGGGCAGCGCGGCGCACTTCTTCGCCTACTGCTTCCTGGGTGCCCAGGACTACGGCGAGCGATTGGAAGACGGCGAGGCGCAGGAGCGCCGCCTGGCGCTGGCGCTCGAGGCGCCGGAAGGGCTGGAGGCCCGCATCGTCAGCCTGGCGCTGATCTCCGGCTATGCGCACGAGAGCCTGGCCGCCCGCTTCGAGACGACGCTGGAAGACGGCGGCTAGGGCGCCTTGTCGGGCAGCGGCGCCACGGCGGTCCCTGCCGTTTCCTCCTCCGGCTGGTGCCGCGCCACCTGGCCGAGGCCGCGCCAGGCCGGCCGGGTGGCGATGTCCTTCGAGCCGCAGGAGGAGCAGACCAGGCGCGCGCCGACCTCCGGCACCGGGCAGAGCGGGCCGAGCTGGGCGATCAGCGGCGCGATCTCCAGGACGGCGCTGTGGCTGCAGCGGTTGCACCAGCAGAAGACCGCCACCTGCCGATCCACCAGCTCGCCCAGCGTGATCTGCCGCTGCCGCCGCTCCTCCTCCAGCAGCGCCCTGCGCTTCATTCCCGCCATCGGTCTCGCCACCCCTCATGTTCTTGGTCTGTTCGAGAATAGGCCCTGCGCGGCATCGGGCAAGACACGTTAGAGGCGAGGGCGTGGGATAACTGCGGGCAATGGCCGGAGTCGCCCTCGCAACCGCGCCGGTCGCCTGCCGGCGAGCGGCCCGGAGCGATCGGCCGGAGGCTGCCCCCTCCTGTTCCCGTGACTGCCAGCATCGAAAGGCTCGACATGCCCGCTCCGGACCTGACGCTGCACGGCCTCGCCTTCGACCGCCACGCCCCCTTCGACGCCGTCGCGCTGCGGGCCTGGCGCAAGGGCTGGGTGGTCGCCGGCCTGCAGCGCGAGGGGCTGGCGGGGATCCTGCTGCTCAACCCGATCAACATCCGCTATGCCTGCGACTCGCGGAACATGCAGGTCTATTCGCTGCACAATCCCTGCCGCTACCTCTTCCTGGCGGCGGACGGCCATGCCGTGCTCTTCGAGTTCCGCAACTGCGAGCACCTGTCCCGCCACCTGGAGACGCTGGACGAGATCCGCCCGGCGCGTCCCTGGTACCACATGGCGGCCGGCCCGCGGGCGGGGGAGGCGGCGGCGGCCTTCGCCGCCGACATCGCGGCGCTGGCGGCGGCGCACGGCGGCAGCAGCCGACGGGTCGCCTACGACCGTCTCGATCCGGCCGGCGCCGCGGCGCTGGGCGCCTGCGGTCTGACCGCGGTCGACGGCCTGGGCCTGCTCGACTTCGCCCGGGCGATCAAGTCGCCGGAGGAGATCCAGGCCATGGTCGCGGCGATCGAGGCCTGCGAGGAGGGGCTGCGGCGGATGCAGGCGGCGCATCGCCCCGGCATCAGCGAGCAGGCGCTCTGGTCGGTGCTGGCCCAGGCCAATGGCGAGCTCGGCGGCGAGTGGATGGATACCCGTCTGCTGACCGCCGGCCAGCGCACCAACCCCTGGTACGGCGAGGCCGGGGAGACGCTGATCCGACAGGGCGACCTCGTCAGCTTCGATACCGACCTCGTCGGGCGCCACGGCTATTCGGTCGACATCTCGCGCGCCTGGATCACCGACGGCCGCCCGAACGACAGCCAGCGGCGCCTCTTCGGGCTCGCCTGGGAGCAGGTCCACCACAACATCGACGTTCTGAAAGCAGGCATGACTTTCAAGGAGATAGCGGAGAGGTCTTACAGGCTGCCAGAGGTCTTCGTGCCGCAGATGAACCGCGGCATCGCGCATGGCATCGGCCTCTGCAACGAGTACCCCCTGGTGATCAATCAGGAGTACTTCGCCGGCGCCTACGACGGCTTGCTGGAGGAGGGCATGGTGCTCTGCGTCGAGAGCTATGTCGGGGCGCCCGGCGGCGCCGAAGGCGTGAAGCTGGAAGAGCAGGTGCTGATCACCGCGACGGGGGCGGTCAAGCTCTCCAGCTTCCCCTTCGACGAGCGCTTCTTCTAGGCGCGCCCGGCTAGTGGTCGGTGCCGTGCAGGATGGTGCCGACGCTGCCGGTGTCGTAGCCCAGGCCGTCGGCGGTCAAGGTGAGCTGCTGCGGGAAGATCGCCGACTTGGCCAGGCCCTTGCGCTCCAGCGCCTTCCAGACGCCGGCGTTGGCCAGACCGTTGGCGTCGCGCGACATCACCACTTTGCGGCCGACGTGGAAGTGGTCGCCGTGCGGCTGCGGCAGGGCGACGATGGTGGTCTCGCCGCTGGCCTCGTCGCGCGCCGACCAGTCCTCCAGGGTCGAGAGCTCCTGCAGGATCGCTAGAGTTTTGAGCTGTA